>NZ_JAMYJV010000004.1:0-257975 GCF_024135845.1 Anaerofustis sp. NSJ-163 | reverse complement strand
ATGTAGTACTTTTGTGATTGCTGCTGTTAATGTTGTTTTTCCGTGGTCTACGTGACCGATTGTACCAATATTTACATGTGGTTTAGTTCTTTCGTATTTTTCTCTTGCCATTTTTATCTTTCTCCTTAAAAATTTAATTATTAATTGTTTAAAATAGCTTATTTACATCAAGTCAATAATACTAAATATTGTTATTTATGTCAACGTTTATTATACAATATTTATTTTATGATATACCTTTTTACCCTTCTTTATTATCATTTCGTTATTGTTAAAATCTTCCATTGTTATGGCTTTGTTTACGTCTGTTACTTTTTCATCATTTACGCTGACTCCACCTTGTTTAATAAGTCTTCTTCCTTCGCTTTTTGAAGGGATTAATTTTGCTTTTAACATTATGTCAAGTAGGGTAGGTTCTTCACTTAATTCATCTTTTGTAATATCTGTTGAAGGCATGTTTTCACTGCTTACGCCTCCTTTGAAAAGTGCAGTTGCAGCTTCTTTTGCCTTGTCGGCTTCTTCTTTACCATGAACAAGTTCTGTTAATTCATATGCTAATATCTCTTTAGCTTTATTAAGTTCGCTTCCTTGCCATTTTTCCATTTCTTTGATTTGTTCAAGAGGAAGGAATGTAAGCATTTTTAAGCATTTGATAACATCTTCGTCCGCAACGTTTCTCCAGTACTGATAAAAATCAAATGGAGATGTTTTGTTTTTATCTAACCATACAGCACCTGATGCTGTTTTACCCATTTTCTTTCCTTCTGAGTTTAGAAGAAGAGTAATTGTCATTGCATAAGCATCTTTGCCAAGTTTTCTTCTGATAAGTTCGGTTCCGCCAAGCATGTTGCTCCATTGGTCGTCTCCGCCAAATTGCATATTACAGCCATAATCTTTGTATAGTCTGTAAAAATCATAGCTTTGCATTATCATGTAGTTAAATTCAAGGAAGCTTAAGCCTCTTTCCATTCTTTGTTTATAACATTCAAATGATAACATTCTGTTAACGCTGAAATGAGAACCTATATCTCTTATGAAATTTATATAGTTTAAGTCTCTTAACCAATCAGCATTATTTACCATTAATGCTTTACCGTCAGAAAAATCAATAAATCTGCTCATTTGTTGTTTGAATTTTTCGCAGTTTTCATTTATTGTTTCAACGCTCATCATTTGTCTTAAATCAGTTCTTCCTGATGGGTCGCCAATCATACCAGTACCGCCTCCTACAAGAGCGATAGGTTTGTTTCCTGCCATTTGAAGTCTTTTCATTAGGCAAAGAGCCATGAAGTGTCCTACATGAAGACTATCTGCTGTTGGGTCAAATCCTATATAAAAAGTGGCTTTTCCGTTATTAATAAGTTCTTTTATTTCTTCTTCATCGGTTACTTGGGCTATTAAACCTCTTTCAACCAGTTCTTCGTATAAAGTCATTTTCTTTTCTCCTTAATATGCTCTTGCAAAGTACGCAAGTTTATCTGCTTTTTTACCACAGCATACGCATTTATCACTTCCGATATCTTCTTGTTTGAAAGGTACACATCTTAGTGTTGCGCCTGTTTCTTCTTTGATTTTATCTTCACATTCTCTGCATCCACACCACATAGCTTTTACAAAACCAAGAGATTCACTTTGAACTTTTTTGAATTCGTCCATATCTTTTGCAACTTTTGTATGTTCTTCTCTGTGTTTTAAAGCTTTGTTAAATAGATTTTGTTGTATTTCTTCAAGAAGTTCTTTTACTTTTGTTTCTACTTCATCAAGAGAAACAGATATTTTTTCTGAAGTATCTCTTCTTGCAATTACACACTCACCGTTTTCAATATCTTTAGGTCCGATTTCAATTCTTACAGGAACACCTTTCATTTCCCATTGATTGAATTTCCAACCAGGTGAATATGAGTCATTATCATCAAGTGTTACTCTATAATCTTTCAATCTTTCTTTTAATTCGTTTGCTTTATCAAGTACGCCTTCTTTATGTTGTGCAATAGGAATGATAACAACTTGTGTTGGTGCAATTTTTGGTGGAAGTACTAATCCGTAATCATCACCATGAACCATTATTATTCCACCGATTAATCTTGTTGATACTCCCCAAGATGTTGAGTATGCGTATTGTTCTTTTTCTTCTTTATTTAAAAACTTAATCTCGAAAGCTTTAGCAAAGTGATCTCCAAGGTTGTGGCTTGTTCCGCTTTGAAGAGCTTGTCCGTCATGCATTAATGCTTCGATTGTGTATGTAGCATGAGCACCGGCAAATTTTTCTTTTTCAGATTTTTGACCTACAACAACAGGCATTGCAAGGTAATCTTCACAGATTTCTCTGTAAATATCAATCATTTTTAAAGTTTCTTCTTGTGCTTCTTCAAAAGTTGCGTGAACTGTATGACCTTCTTGCCATAAGAATTCGCTTGTTCTAAGGAATGGTCTTGTTGTTTTTTCCCATCTTACAACGTTTGCCCATTGGTTATATAGGAAAGGAAGTTGTCTATAAGATTTTAACCATTTTGCATACATACTACATATAATTGTTTCACTTGTAGGTCTAACGCATAATCTTTCTGCTAATTCGTTTTCTCCTCCGTGTGTTACCCATGCAACTTCAGGTGCGAATCCTTCAACGTGTTCTTTTTCTTTATTTAAAAAGCTTTCCGGGATAAGTAACGGGAAATACATATTTTGATGTCCTGTTTCTTTAAATCTTTTATCAAAAGCTTGTTGAATGTTTTCCCATAGTGCATAACCATAAGGACGAATAACCATAAATCCCTTTACGGGGGCATAGTCTACCATTTCCGTTTTAGTTATTACATCTGTGTACCAACGAGCGAAATCTTCACCCATTGGGGTTATAGCTTCTACTTTCTTTTTCTTACCCATTTTCTTTTTCTCCTACATTTTATAATTTTAATCAATTAAATATTATAGCATAAGTATTTATAAAATGCACCATAATTTACTTTTAAAAACCATGAAATAAACATTATTTCTTCTTTTAATGTTTTATATTTTAAAATTAATGAAGTGCATGTATGATAAGACATTTTACATTTGATATTTTTATATGTTTGATTATATTTGCATATTGGTCTTTACTTATTTATATGTTATTTAACCAAAAAGGAAAAGGAGAGGATTAATAATCCTCTCCTTTTAAAAATTGTTCTTTTGTTAATATTTTATCGTTATCTTTTTCGTTTTTTATATTATGATTTTTGTTATTTTTTATTATGACTTCTCTTACAGTATCGTCATTATTTACAATTACTTTTTTCTTTTCCATTTTTCTGTTCCTCTTTCTTTTTTTATGTCTTTTATTATGTACGTTTGATAAATTCAAATTCTCATCATTTTGAATATTATTCTCATTATTTAATTTTCTTCTTTTCATTTTTTCTACCTTGACTTGTTTTTCTTTACATAAGATTTTAAAAGAGAGAGAACTTTTTCAAATTGTTCCTGCTCTTTCTTTGGTAGTTTTTCCTTGTATTCGAGAATTACTCTTGCTTTTTCTTCGTTGCTTAAATTCGATAAATCTCCGTTTTCTTTTAAAAACTGTCTAAATTTCGGAGCGTATTCTTCTTCAAGTCTTTCTGCCTTTTCCATTACTCCTTTTCTGTTTGCTTCATCTTTTAACTTTTCAAAAGAACTTTCGTTGATATTTAGGCTGTTTGCCATATTTATCATCTTTGAAACATCTTTTTCTTTCAAGTTTTAAACCTCCTTTAATTTTAATTTTGAAATAACTTTAATTATTTCATCACACAATCTTATATAGCCGCGTACTATGAATTAGGAGCTTAAAAAAAGCACCTATTAAAATCTATTACTCGGAGGTAATTTATATGTGTAATTTTTTAGATGATTGTTCTTGTGAATGTTTATTAATGTTTTTCTTACTTTTGGTAGTTTTATTTAATGACTGTGAAATGTTCGGCGACGACCCTTGTTCATTACTATTCTTCTTCTTACTATTAATCGTTTTATTTACTGAATAATCAGCTGATAGATATCTTTATCCTATTAATATAAAGGAGGTACTTTCTTTTGAAAGGTAATTTTTTGGATTGTTTGTGTGAAGATGATAATTTAATAATTTTAATCATTCTTGCAATGCTATTTTTATGCGGTGATAATAATAATGATTGTGGCTGCGGGGGAGGTTTCCTAAGAGGCATATTTGATGGAAACAACATAATTCTTATTATTTTAGTATTATTTTTACTTTTCTGTGATGATGAGTGTTAAAAAAAGGGGCCTTGGCCCCTTTTAAAGGAGATTAAATATGGATAGCCCAAAAAACATATCATTTGGTGAAATTCTGGTTTTAATTTTGCTTTACTCTGCATTTGGGGGTGGAAACAATACATCTTACGTAAAAGCAAAATATGTAATTGAAAATTCCAGGGATAATGACAGTTCTATTCAAGCTACAAATAAATACCATAAAAACAAGCATTTATTTACAGATAATTTTAATATACATAATGTGCGAAAAAAGCTGAAATATGTTGATAATTACTTTTCTCATGCACAAAATATAAAAAATAAAACTTTAAGAATAAAAAAAGAGGGAAAACAAGGAACAAATAAATTTTTAATGGAAAGTTTAAAGCATTCTCTTGGAAGTGATTTTAATAAGATAGAATCAATGATAAATATGCTTCCTTTGCTTAGCAGTATGGGAGAATTAAAAAGTGTTTTTCTTCCTGAAAATATTGATAAAAATGAAAATGAAAAAATTAATGTTTTAGCTGAGCACAATAATAAAGAAAAAGATTTTAAAGGAAATAAAGATTTTGAAAATATTTTGGAGCTTGTTGATTTGCTTTCCTAAAGACATTGCCTGCAATGTCTTTTTTATATTTTACTTTACTATACTTTTCTTTACTTTACTTTGTTGAAAACTGCATGCAAATTTTAACATATTGCATGCAATTTCGGTAAAACTGCATGCAAAAAGGCTAAATTTGAAGTATTTAAAATTATCGGGAAAATGGATAAAAATTATTATATTGTCGTAAAATTGTTATTTTTTTAGATTTGCACCGAATATTCCTCCTACGGCACAAAGAAGGATAAATAAAGGTATTTTTAAAAGAAAATTAAAAAAGTTAAAATTACCTTGATTAAGAAAAATATTTAAAACAAGCATAATAAAAAGGAAAATTATACCGTTTAAAATACCGTATAGATAACCGTTTTTTGATACATTTTTTCCTGCGTAAAGACTTGAAATAAACAGCCCCAAATTAAGTAAAATATAAAGTCCCCCTGATTCCACACTTACGGGGAAATCAAAAAAATACATAAAAAGAGAAAATACAAAAACACTGATAACGCAGAATACACACCCTATCATTACTCCATTTAGAAGTTTTTTTATGTTGTTGTTTTTTGTCATGATTTTTAATCCTTTCGTATATTTTATATTAAATATTTATTATTTTATTTTTTAATTCATTACAATATTTGTTTATTATATGTTAAAATTTATTTATATTTTTTTAGGGGTTTTAGAATTGGAATATAAAATTTTTAAACAAAAAAGTTCAGAAAACATAAATTATGATTTTATAGAAAATTTAAAAGAACAATTTGATATATCTTATTTGAGTGCTCTCTTGCTTAACATGAAGGGGTTTACTACATTTGGAGAAGTTGAAACTTATCTAAATCCTAAAATTGAAGACTTGTATGATCCTTTTATGTTTAAGGATATGAAAGTATTCATGGAAAGATTAAAGAGAGTAATTTTAAATAATGAGAGTGTTGTTATATTTTCAGATTATGACTGTGATGGGGTAACTTCAAGCATAATACTTTATAAAATTTTGACTTTTATGAAAATTAACGTGCAAATAGTTATACCAAATAGGTTTACAAACGGTTATGGATTAAATACCGAAAGTATTGAAAAAATAATTTCAATTAAGCCTGATTTAGTTATTACAACTGATAACGGAATTACGTCTGTTAAAGAAGTTGAAATTTTAAAAAGTGAAGGTATTGATGTTGTTATTACCGACCACCATACTCCACCAAAAGAACTCCCAAAGGCTTATGGAATAATAAACCCTAAAGTTGAATCAGATAATTATCCTTTTAGTGAATTATGTGGGGCAGGGGTTGCTTTTAAAATAGCTCTTGGAATAAAAAAATATTTTGAGCTTGATTATGATATAAGTGAAATTCTTATTTTTGCAATGGTTGGAACAATAGTCGATATAGTTTCTTTAACAAGTGAAAATAGAATAATAGCATCTCTTGGATTAAAAGCACTAAGAAATACTAAAAATAAAGGGCTTGTATCTTTAATAAAAAAAGCTGATTTGAATATAGATAATATAAACTGTGGTAATGTAAGTTTTCAAATAGGTCCGAGAATAAATGCTGCCGGCAGACTTATTGATGCAAATCTTGCTTGCAAGCTTTTCTTAACGGATGATGACAACGAAGTAGATATACTATCTTCTAAATTATGTGAATTAAATAATGAACGAAAAGATATCGAAGAGGAAATATTTGCTAAAAGTGAAGAGTACATAGAAAAAAACGACCTTTTAAATAATTCCCTTATTTTATTTATTTTAGGTGAAGATTTCAATGAAGGGGTTATGGGTGTTGCTGCAAGTAAAATACAGGAAAAATATAACCGTCCTGTTGTGATTATGACAAAATCAGAAGAGGGAGTTATTAAAGCTTCATGTAGAAGTATAACAGGTTTTAATATATTTGATTGTTTGAATGAAAGCAGGGATTTATTTATAAAATTTGGCGGTCATTCTGCTGCTGCTGGATTTAGCATAAAAGATGAAAATCTTGAAATACTTATAAAAAAATCTAACAATTATGCAAAAGAAAAGAAAATAGAAAATCTATTTTATAAAAGAGTATATTATGATACAACGGCAATACCATCTAATTTGAATATTCCATCAGCTATGGAGCTTGAAAGGTTTGCTCCTTTTGGAATCGGTAACTCAAGAAGTGTGCTTTGCCTTAGAAATGTAGTAATTAATCATGCAAGGGCAATAGGTAAAAATTTTGACCACTTAAAATTAAGTATTTTATATAACGGGAATTATTATGATGCCATAGGTTTTTCTATGGGACACTATGTAAACGAGTATGATTTTACAAAGACCTTTGATATTGTGTTTAATTTATCTATAAATTCATATAAGGGAATAGAAAAACTTCAGTTTGAGCTTAAAGATATTGATTATCACGATATTAATTTAAGGGATTTTGACAAAGCTAATTATTATTACTTTATAAATAATCTTAAATTAAAAGAATATTTTTATCCATGTGAAAATGCTTTAGAGTATCCTTTTGAAACAGCTATCGAAGAATATAAAGATAAAGTGTTTGTAGTATATTCTAAAGATACATTTATCAGACTTAATAAATTTTTAAAGTATAAAAAATATGATTATAATATTTCTTATAATAAATTAAATAAGATAGAGGGAAAGATTAATATTTTGGTTTTACCTATAGAAAATATAGGTGAAGATGTTATAATACTTGATAGACCCGAGTTTAATGATTTTGACAATGATGTATTTGAAAATACTTCATATAAATATTTGAAAACATCAAGGAATTTAAAAAGTGTAAGAATTACAAGAGAATTTTTCTTATATTTGTATAAGAAATTTAAGATATTGATGTATACTACAAATGATATTTACGAGTTTATGGAAAATATTAGAAATGAAAGTGATGTTGAAATAAATTATTTTACAGTAAGACTTGCACTTGATATAATGAAAGAAATGAATATATTGAATTATTCTCTTAAAAATGATAAACTTAGTCTGTCGTTTAATAAGATAACAAAAAAATCAGACATAAATAATACTAATATAATGAAAAAATTAAATTTTAGATTGGGGACATATTAATGGATTTAAAGAGTAAAATTAGAGTAATTGAAGATTTTCCAAAGGAAGGAATAAGTTTTAAAGATATAACAACACTTATAAAAGATAAAGATGCTTTAAAAGAAACAATAGACAGACTTTGTGACTATATTCCAAGTGATGTAGATTTAATTGTAGGACCAGAATCAAGAGGTTTTATTTTCGGAACTGCTGTAGCTTATAAAATAGGTGCAGGTTTTGTTCCTGTAAGAAAGCCTGGTAAATTACCTGCTGAAACATTAAGTTATACTTATGACCTTGAATACGGCACTGATACAATCGAAATTCACAAAGATGCTATAAAAAAAGGTGATAAAGTTGTAATCATAGATGACCTTATTGCAACAGGTGGAACTTTAGAAGCGAGTGCAAAAGCTGTTGAAATGCTTGGGGGAGAAGTTGTTGCAATAGTTGCATTAATGGAACTTACAGGTTTAAATGCAAGAGATAAATTAAAAGCATACGATGTTCATACATTGGTTGAATATGAATTTTAAATAGGAAGTGAGTTTTATGGATTATTTTATGATGTCGCCACAGATTCTTAATTCAATATATCTATGTTGTGTGTATGTGGCTTTGGTTGGAATAATTATTTTTGCTTTACTTAAAATAAGAAGAATAAAAATAAATAAGGGTAAACCGAATTTAGATGAAAATATAGTTCAAAATAATAACCCTTCAATTTTAACCTTAAGTTCTAATAAGTTAAGTAAATCTTTAACTGTAAGATACTTTTCTATTTTTACTATATCAGGTTTCTTACTTGTATTTGGATTTATGGGAATGCAGACACTTAAAAATAACATCACAATGAAGCCAAGTTTTGTTATAAGTGTACTGCTTGGTTTTACAGGACTTGTTATTTTTGCTCTTGTTGAATATGCTGTTGATTTAATGGTTAAACATGATGCTATTTTCTCTGCAAATACGGTTGGTTTAGAAGCTTTGGTTTACAAAGATATAAAAGCCAAAAAAGGCGGTACGGGAAAAATAAGACTTTCAATAAATGATAAAGTTGTTGAATTTGATGCCGTAACAAATGCTGAAGTAACCTTGAGAAAAGGTGCAAAAGTAACTATAACAAATTCGCTAAGCGATACCAGTGTGGTAGTAGAATAAAAAAAACGCCTTTTTAGGCGTTTTATTTTTTTAATAAAGAAATATATTCATGTTCTTTTCTTTTTATTATTTTTGATATTTCTTTTATATATATATTTGTATCTTTTGTTGTATCAACTCTATATGTTTTATCTTCATTTTTTACATATACTTTTCCTGCCCCACCGGCGCCAAGAGCAATTACACTACTTTTATTTTTCATTGTTTTTATGTTGTATATACATTCTCTATCTTTTTTTGCAAATCCAACATTTTCTCCCATACATAAACTTTGCTTTTGTTTGTACAAATAGTATGGATTATATTTATTTTCTTCAAGCAAATCAAAGCATTTCTTTTGAATAGAATAAAAATTTTCATTTTCAAATTTTATATGTTTTAATTCGCTTGCTCTTTTAAGTGCAAGTGTATGTATTGTTATATTGTCTGCATTTAAATCTACAAGTGTTTTTACTTCATCAAAAAAGGATATAATATCTTCTTTGTTTAATCCCATGATTAAATCACAGTTAGTAATAAAGTCGTATTTTTTTATAAGTTCAAAAGATTTAAAGAATTCTTCTTTTTTTATTCCTCTGTTACATAAATTTAAAACATCTTCATTAAATGACTGCGGGTTTAGGCAAATTCTTTTTACGTTGTTTTCTTTTAATATTTTTAGCTTTTCTTCTCTTACGAGGTCTGCTCTTCCAAGTTCAAAAGTAAATTCAATATCTGTATTTATATATTTATTTATATTTTCCATTAACATTTTAAGATTATATTCGTTTAGTATTCCGGGAGTTCCTCCTCCTATATATATGGAATCTAGTTTGGTTTGTGTTTTATCTAAAATGTTGCTTATGGATTTTATTTCTTCTATTAAGCATTTTGTATAATCTGTTAGAATGCTGTTTTCTTCTTTTAATATTGTTGAAGGGAAAGAACAATAAGAGCATCTTTTAGGGCAGAAAGGAATATGGATATATAAACTTGCCAAATCATCGTTTATAAGTTCTTTTTGTGTTTGTTTTGTTTTAATTAATAGTTTTATTTTATCTTCCCTTACAAAATAGTATTTTTTTAGGATATGTATTATTTCTTCCTTTAATTTGTCTTTATACATATTTAAAATGTTAATGGGTTTTACTCCTGTTAAAACTCCGTAAGGGAATGATTTTTTTGTTTCTTCTTTTAAGACTTTATAAACGAGTCTTTTGGTGGTATTTTTTTCAGATATTTTAATTTCTTCTTTATAGATATTGTTTTTATACTCTAAATAAACAAAACTACCCTTTGAGTATAATTTCATATAGATATTCTTATACTCTTCAGGGTAAAACATTTGTAATATTTCACGAACGTGAATTTCTTTTATGTTATTGTCTGTTGTTATATTCATTTATGCTCTGAAAAATCCGTTTAGTTTCTTTTCGTCTTCTATTGTTGTAGGTTCTCCATGTCCTGATAGAAGAGTGTAATTTTTATCAAGAGTATAAATTTTATTTCTAATTGAACTTTCAAGTTCAGTAATGCTTCCACCATATAAATCTGTTCTTCCGATTGAGCGGTAGAATAAAGTATCTCCACAGAAAATTACGTTTTCGTCATCTATTTTATAACAAACCCCGCCTTTAGAATGTCCCGGAGTAAAAATAACTTCGATTGTGCTTCCTTCAAAGTCTATTTTTTCTTTGTCAAAAACAAATTCATCTGCATCTTTTATTGTGATATTCATTCCCATCATAAGAGCTGAACCGTTTTTATTTGGGTTAGAAAGCATTTCGCTGTCATTTTCATGAATATATACTTTGGCACCCGTTGCCTCTCTTACCATATCAACTCCTGCAATGTGGTCAAAATGCCCGTGTGTTAAAAGTATTTTTTCAATGTTTAAGTTCTCTTTTTTTATATAATCAATAAGTCTTGTATCGTTATGTCCGGGGTCTATTATGATTGATTTATCATTTTTTGTTACAATATAACAATTTGTTCCTACAGGGCCTAATTGAAAAGCTCTAATATCCATTTTATTTTTTCCTTTCTTCAAGTTTACATAGAATACAGCTCCCTTTTGTAAGAAAGCTTTCTTTTTTATAATATTTTACCATATCAGGGTCCAGTTCTTGTAAAATTGCCATATGTTTTTTACAAAGAGTTTTTCCGTAGTTTTCAAGATATCCTTTAGGAATATCTGTTTCGTATAATAAAGGTTCTCTTTGAATGTCTTCTTCACATATTACAATCATATAAGCTTGATCTTCATCGCTGTAATCTGTAACAAATTTAAAAGATATGTTGTTTTTTGTAAAATATTCGACCAAATAAGTTTGAATTGCATCATCTGTCATTTCGCTTACTATTACTTTTTTTATTGGTAATGTATTATTTATTTTTTCTATAAAATAAGTAACAGATTTTGTATCGGCTATATCACCCTTGAAATAACAATATATCTCGTCTTCAAATACTCCAAGAATTCTTTTTGTTTTACAGATATTATCTATCATTAAATCGTTTTGTAAAAATTCATGAACGTCTAATCTTTCTTCACCCATAATAGTTACTCCTTGTTGTTAGTATCGTATATAATGGTAACGGGTCCGTCGTTATTTATTTCTACAAGCATATCCTCCCCGAATTCGCCTTTTTTTACTTCAATACCTTCTTCTTTTATTCCATTCATAAAATATTCATAAAGTTCATTTGCTTTTTTAGGTTCCATTGCTTTTGTAAAGCTTGGTCTGTTTCCTTTTCTTGTGCTTGCGGCAAGAGTAAACTGAGATATAACAAGCATACTTCCGTTTACTTCTTTTATTGATAAATTCATTTTACCTTGATTATCTTCAA
The DNA here is from genome assembly GCF_024135845.1 of Anaerofustis sp. NSJ-163. NCBI lineage: Bacteria > Bacillati > Bacillota > Clostridia > Eubacteriales > Eubacteriaceae > Anaerofustis > Anaerofustis sp. NSJ-163. The sequence continues at coordinate 246,090 of NZ_JAMYJV010000004.1, read as the reverse complement.
ATATCCTTAAATTTGATATTTTTTTTATTAAATAATCAGCATCTTCAAATGTATCATTTTCTTCTGCACAAAATAAAACATTAAAACCTATTCCAATTTCGGAAATAACTTTGTTATTAACGCTTACTTTTGAATTTTTTACTCTTTGAACAACAGCTTTCATAAATTTTTACCTCTAAGATATAAAATTCTTCAAATTTTAACAACGAGTTATTATACCATTTAAGAATATGAAAGTCCACAAAATAAAATTTATTTAATTTTAATTTTATTTTACGCTTTTAAGGAATTATACTATAAAATCTTTGTAAAACATATAGTTTAAACACACTTTAATAAAAGCATAATGCTTGAAAGAAGCCTTGTTTTTTGGTATAGTTATCACAAGTGAGGATTTTTATGAAAAACATTATTTTAGCTTCAAAATCACCGAGAAGAAAAGAAATTTTAAGTATGCTAAACTTTCCTTTTGATGTTATTGTTTCTGATTGCGATGAAGAATTTGATTCACTATTATCCATTGAAGAGAATATAAAAAACGTTGCATATCAAAAGGCTTTAAGCGTATTTAAAAATCATAATGACAGCATTGTAATAGGTGCGGATACGGTGGTCTATTTAGATAACGAAATACTTTTAAAACCAAAAGATAAAGATGATGCAAGAAATATGTTAAAAAAACTCTCAGGTAAGTCTCATTATGTTATAAGCGGTCTTTGTGTTATGAATAAAGACAAAGTTGTAAAGACTTTTACAAAGACAGTTGTTACATTTAAAACAATGACAAATGAAGAAATAGAAGAATACATAAATACGTCTGAACCGTACGATAAAGCCGGAGGGTATGCCGTACAAGGACTTGCAAGCAAGTTTATCAAAGAAATAAACTGTGATTACTTTAATGTTGTTGGGCTAAGCATAAGTACACTTTATGATATATTAAAAGAGTTTTAAGATATGAAAGATGATAAAAATATTATTAATGAAATAGAAGAAAAAATGAATAGAGAAGGAGTTGTCAGTTTAAGTGATGAACAGCTTTTATCTTTATTAATAAGGAAAGGTGATTCAACCAAAAGTGTGATTGAGTTATCGAAAAATATAATAAGAAGATACGGTAGATCCTTAAGCGATTTAGTGGGGATAACCAAAGAAGAATTGATTAAAGATAATCCTGGGATGACAGATTTAAAAGCAACAACTCTTTTATGTTCCATTGAAATGGGCGCAAGAACTTATTTAAAAAAAGAAAAAGCCAAATATATTTTTTGTACCCAAGATGTTTTAGATTTGTTAAGTTATGAGATGTCATTTTTAAACGAAGAACATTTTAAGGTAATTCTTCTTAATACAAAGAATATGATTATAGATAGTATTTTAATTTCTGTGGGAACGATAAATACATCTTTGGTTCATGTAAGAGAAGTATTTAAAAATGCAATAAAAAAGAATGCAAATTCTATTATACTTGTACATAATCATCCAAGCGGGAATTCTATGCCATCAAATGAAGATAAAGTTTTGACAAAAAGGCTTTGTGAGGCAGGAGAGCTTCTTGGAATAAAGGTTTTAGACCATGTAATAATAGGTAAAGATAATTACTTTTCCTTTATGGAAGAAAATATGATATAATAATATATTATTTATTCTAAGGTTGGAGTAAGATATGAACGAAGATTTTGTAAGTGTAATTATTCCCGCAGCAGGCAGAGGAACCAGAATGGGGAAAAGTATCAATAAACAATATATTTCACTTGATAATAAAGCCATACTTACCCATACAATAATGGCTTTTGATAATTGTCCATATATTGATGAAATTCTTGTTGTTGTTGCCGCAAATGAGGAAAAATTATTTAAAAATACAGTTTTAAAAGAATATAAAATAAAGAAACCATATAAAATCGTTGTTGGAGGAAGTACAAGGCAAGCTTCTGTATACAATGCAGTAAAAAAAGTAGATAAAAAATGTACTATTATTTCTGTACATGATGGAGCAAGACCTCTTATATCAAACAAAGAAATAATTAACACTGTTTTAGGTGCAAAAAAATTTGGAGGCTGTGTACTAGGGGTACCTGTAAAAGAAACGGTAAAACAAGCTGATGAAAAGGGTTTTGTTTCTGCAACAGTAGAAAGAAGTACACTTTATAATATAAGAACACCACAGGTTTTTAAAGCTGATATTTTAAAAGCAGCTTTTGAAAATGCTGAAGAAAAAGGAATACTGGGAACTGATGATTCATACTTGGTAGAACAATATGGCTTGAAAGTAAAGATAATCAAAGGTTCTTATAATAATATAAAAATAACAACACCGGAAGATTTAATCTATGCTCAAGAGATTTTATCCAGCAGAAAATAGGGGGTAAAGATGAATATAAACAACCAAAAAATTGTTGAGTTATTTTATAAGATGTTAAAGGTTAGAGTTTTTGAAGAAAAACTTGCCGATTTATATGAACAAGGAAAAATACATACGAATTTATATTTATCCATAGGGCAAGAAGCCGTAAGCGCAGGAGCTATGGCAGCAATAAACGGAAAAGATAAAGTTTTTACTTCTCACAGAAACTTTGCTGCTTCAATATGTCTTGAAATGGATATAGAAAAAATGTTTAGAGAGATAATGGGAGTTGACGGAGGATATACTGATGGTATAGCAGGTCCCGGATATTTTGCAGATACAGAGTCTGATATTTATGGAGCTTCTGCTCTTCCTGCAGGAAATGTTTCTGTTGCAACTGGTGTTGCAATGGGAGAAAAAATACACCATACAAATAATATTGTAGTATCTTTTATAGGAGATGGCGCAGTAAATGAAGGTGTATTTTCTGAAAGTGTAAATATGGCTTCAATGTTCAAACTTCCTATTATTTATCTTGTTGAAAATAATGCTTATGCAAAAGGACAAAGTTTTGCAAAAACATCAACAGTAAAAGATATTGCATCTCGTGGCAGTAGTTTTTCAATTCCGGGAATTATTGTTGACGGAAATAATGTTCTTGATATGTATGAAGCAATGCTTACAGCGGCAAGTTATGTAAGAGGAGGGAAAGGACCTATTATCCTCGAAGCTAAAACTTATCGCTTCAGTGGTCACCATTTGGCAGATAAAGCTTTATACAGAAGTTCAAAAGAACTTAGAGCTTGGTTTGAAAAATGTCCTATAAAGCAGTTAAGTAATTATATGCTTAACAATATGGTAGGCGTTGACGATGATCTTCAAATGATGAAAGACAGCATTTCCAATGAAATGGATAGTATCATAAATAAAATATTAAGCGAAAAAGAAATTAAAAAAGAAGAAATAAAAGAAAAAGAAGAAGAAAAAATATCAAAGAAAACTCAAATTGAAGAGGAACTAAAAGCTTTACTAGAACAAAAGGAATTTTTAAAACAAGCCGATACGTCTGTTATGATAGAAGAACCAAAACTTAAATCTTCAATTCAATTTGATGATGAAGAGTTATTTGGTGATGAAGAAGAAATAAGAGCAAATGATAAAGTGTTTGAAGAAATAAGACAGCTTAAAAATATTTTCCCTGAAAGAGATGATTCTCCTAAAGAAGAAATTAAGGTTGAAGATATATTAAAAAATGGACATACTCATACTTTAATATCAAATACTGATGGTTTTGCAGATGTTGATTTTAGAGACAGCTTAAAGAAAAAAGCTGAGAAAAATGCAAAATACGAAGAGGAAGATATTGTAACAGAAGAAGAGAAAAAATATATTGCTGACGCCGAAACTGTTCTTGATAATATATTTAAAGAAATAGACGAAGAAGAAAAAAAATATCAAGATGAAAACAGTGCAGGACAAGATGATGAACTTTATAATATTGTAGATGGATATGAAGATGAGGATATCCAATATGTAAATTCTTCTTATGATGATAGTGAAGATTATGAAAGCCTTAGAACGCAACATGAAAGCAATTATAATGAAGAGGTAATAGAAAATAAACAAGAAGAACCTTTTGATGAGGAAAAAGCTTTGCTTGAATATAATGTTGACGATGAAATAATCAATGAATACATGAGAAGAGTAAATGACAGTATAAATCAAAAAGAAGAAATTCCATCCAAACCTTTTAGTATGCCTGATAATAGTGATGATAACATAATAGATATAAGTGACGGAGACAGTTCAAATAATATCTCCAAACTTCATAACATGCTTAAAATAGATACAGATGATGACTCTGAATTTGATTTCTTTGGGGAGGATAAATAATGATAGAATTAACTTTTAAACAAGCTATAAAAAATACTCTTCTTTACGAATTAAGAACAAACAGAAATAGTGTTTTTGTATCTCAGGATATTGGTGTTTTTGGGGGAGAATACAAAGTTAGTAAGGGATTTGATGTTCAAATTCCGGAAGAAAGAATTATAGAAGTTCCGGTAAGTGAAAATGCTTATATAGGTTCAAGTGTTGGACTTAGTTTAAATGGATTTAATGTAATAACAGAAGTTCCGGGATGTAAATTTTTACTTAGATCTCTTGATCCAATCGTAAATTATGCATCAAAACTTCCTGCAATGGGAACTAATATACCGGGAAGTCTTCTTATAAGATGTCCTATTGGTTATAGCGGTTATACGGGTATACAAGATAATGAATCTATTGAGTCTGTTCTTTCATATTTTCCTGGAATAAAAGTTCTTTATCCTTCAAATCCAAAAGATGCTATTGGAATGCTTAGAAGTGCTTTTATGGAACACGAACCTGTAATATTTTTTGAAAATAAAAATCTATATGATACAAAAGGTGAAATAAGCGAAACCAAAGAAGAAAAAATTCCTTTGGGTAAAGCTAATATTACAAGAGAAGGAACAGATATAACAGTTATTACTTACGGCAGTATGGTAAAGGAAGCAATGAAAGCAAGTGACGTTGCGTATATGAGTAATGTAAAAGTTGAAGTGATTGACTTAAGAACAATAAAACCTATCGATTTTGATACAATTATAAAATCTGTTAAAAAGACCGGTAGGGTGATTATTATATCTGAAAGTTATAAGAGCTGTTCTGTTGGAAGTGAAATTGCAGCAACTCTTGCAGAAGGAGAAGCTTTTGATTATTTAGAAGCTCCAATAGTAAGAATGTGCAGTGATGATAAATTCCTTCCTTTTAATCCACAGAAAGCAAAAGAAATTCTCCCAAGTTCAGGAAAATTATTAGAAAAAATAATGCAATTGGTTGAATACTAATTCAGAAAGGGGTATACATATGACAAACTTAGGAAATTCAAAACAAAAAGCAAGTCCCGCAACAAGAAAGTTAGCTAAAGCTTTGGGAATTGATTTATCAGATATCGAAGGAAGCGGCGAAAACGGACGTATTGAAGCTAGTGATATTGAAAAATATTTAAGAGATAAAAAGAAAGTTGATAATGAAATATCTGATGATGTTTTTGTAAAAAAAATGAATGAAGATGATGAGTTTAAGATTTTGGAACAAAGAATAAATATGATAAATAGTGAAGAAGATATAGATAACTTTGATGAAGAATCGAACGCTATATATACAAATACAAATACACAAAAACCTTCAAAAGAAATAGACAATGCAGATTCTGATATAATTCAATTTATGATAAAACATCAAAATGATATTTATGATGATGAGGGAGAAGCTCCAAAAGATATAATTGTAAATTACGATCAAAATTCAAATACTATAACAAGTGAATATACAACACCTGAAGAAACAAGAGAAGAAAGAGAAGAAAAAAGCGATAGTATTGAAAAGATGAACAGAGACGAACAAGCTCAGTATTCTCCAATAATTGAAGAAGTTGTTTCTAAAGAATTTGATGAGGAAGGTAAAGAAATTCCTGTTGTTCCTGTTGAAAATAATGTAGTTCATCAAGTTGTTGTTCCTTTTGAAGAAGATCCTGATGATTATCCTGATACTGAAAGAGAAATAAATGAAAGTTTTGGAAGAAGAGTAATAATAACATTAAATGATGACACAAGCAGTTCTGTTGTAATTAATAAAGAACCTGTAGATGTTGAAGAAGAAGATACAAAACAAAATCAAGTTGTAATTGAAACTCATACACATAATTCTGTAAGTATGGGAATAAAAGCACATTTGAATTTAGTAAAAGAAATGTTAGCTTCTTACTCTGATTTAAGTGAAAGAAAAGTTTTTAATACAATAGTAAAATCTATCGTATTTTCTCTTGATAAAGTAAAAATAGATTCTTTTACAGGAAAAATAAAAATTTGTAAATTCCATAATAATGAACTTACAGAAAAGAAAATTGAAGGTGTAAATGAACTTACTGTAAGCCAAATGGATAAAAATATGGTAGATATTGAAGATGGAGAAGATATTGATTATATTATTACAGACATAACTCCGTTAAATATTGACTATTATTATCCAAAAGCTTTTGAACAAAAGGTTGATATAACAGTTTTAATCAAAGAAGATTATGTAAAAGTATATATCAATGCTTGTGAAGATTTAATGAGTAGCATACAATGTGCAAATGTTTTATCAACAATTAAATCGGTTATTAATAATCCAAGTTTAATGCTTGTATAAAAGACACTTTTTAGTGTCTTTTTTTATTTCAAATTTATTGTATTTTTGTAAATTTACTTAATATATGATATACTTAAATGAATCTAAGGAGGAAGTATGGATAAATTTGAATTAATTGTACTTTGTGCTTTATTATCAATATTTTTAATTGTAATATTATATTTCGTTTTTAGAATGTTATTTACAAAAATAAAAATGTTTTTTTATAATTTAAAATTAAAAAAATTTAATTTACTTTTAAATAAAATTTCTAAAGACTTGAAAGTAGGTCAATATCCAAAAGTTGAAGATATTGACGAATTAAAAAATATTCTTCAAAAAGACAATAGGATTAAAGAAAAATATTATTTTGCTGTAAAAGAACTTATTGAAGAAAATATAAACGATAAAATTTTACAAAAATTTATAGAGGAAATAAATTCTTGTATAGTAACAAGTGAAGACATTTCTTTTGAATATTCTTATTCAAAAGATTTGGAAGTATTTATTGTGAAAACTAATTCTTTTTGGAGAGAAAATAAAAAAGTGGATGAGTTTCTACTAAAATGCCTTCATTCTTCTTCAAAGAAAATCAGACTTCAAGCAATGAATGCAATAGCCAATAGGGGAAATATTGCAAGTTTTACAAAAGCATTCGTTGTTGCTTGTGAAAGACTTTCTGATTTTACTCAAATGGAAATATATGATGCTTTGGATAAATTTAAGGATAAAAAAATGTTACGCAGTGTACTTGTTAAATTAAGAGAAGAAAGTGAAAATATCAGACTTAAGTATATTGTAAAAGAATATTTGGCATAACGGGAGTAATTATGAGTATATTATATGTTATTTTTATTATTTTTATTGTTTATACGATAATGTATGGAATGGTTTCATTATTTAGTGCTATTGTTCCGTCTATTATGGTATTTAACAATTTAATGAAAAATAAGAAAAAATATTTAGAAGTTGAAAAAGAAGGGAAAAAAATAACATTAATATTAAATGAAGAAAAAAATATTAATGAATTTATTTTAAAAATAAATAATTTAACAAAACTTGATTATGAAAATTATGATATTTTTATCGTTGTTTCAAGTAATAATATTTTCTTATCAAAAAAAATTATATCAACATTTAAACTTCAAAAAGAAAATAAATCTTTTATTTACAATATAAATAAAGAAGAGATAATATCTATTTACTCTAATGGGAAAATTAACCTTTTAATTAAGGAAAAAAGCAGTAAATGGAATAATATAAATGCTGTTATAGATAATATAAACAGTGATTTATTTATGTTTTTGGAAGAAAATATTGATATAGAAAGAACCTCTTTAAGTAAACTTGCAAGGGAATTTATGCTTTTTGACGACAATCTATTTTCTATGGGAATAATAAAAAGCAGAGTTTATGCTTCTGAAGAAAATCTAAGTTTCAAAGGTATAAAAACACATAACTTTTTACTTGGAAGTGTTATTATAAAGAGCATAAAGAATAAATTATTTCTAAAGACTTTTAATGAAGAATTTTGCAGTGGTTTTGAAAGCGGTAATAACTTTACTTTATATAATAAAAACAAAGTTAAAGATGTTGGAGGATTTTCTGATAATTGTATAAATCCAAATAACGACTTAAAGAATCGTTTGACTAAGAAGTTTGGCGATAGATATAATATAGACTATGAAGCTCTTGCATTTAAACAAGAAGAAGATTTTAAGCCTTATTTATTTAATGAAATGTATTCAACTTATATTAATGCAAAAAACCAAAATGCAATAAATTCATTTATGGGGCTTAGTAAATTTTATGAATTTTTATCGTCGGTTTTAAATCCTATTTTGGAACTTCCGATAATAATATTCTCTCTTGTTTTGGCGTTTTTAAAGGTTATAAGCATAAAAGAATTTTTATTATTTATCCTTTTATATATAGCTTTTGATATATTAAAAAATATACTTCTTGTTATTACAGATAAAATATCAATAGGCAAGAATTATAATTTTGTTGAAACATTAGAACTTATTGGTTTTTGTATTGTTTATGATTTTGGTTTAAGGCAATACTATAATTTACATAAGCTTTCTGTAAGATTCCATAAAGATGAAAAAATAGAAGAGTATTATAAAGAAAATGAGATATTTGGTCATATTGATGATAAATCTCCTATTGTAAACGAAAAATTACAAAATAAAGTAGATAGCATTGTTGTTTTGAGTGAGAAAGGTGAAGAAAAAGTATTAAAAAAAGTTATCCCTTTAAAACAAGAAACAATAGAAGAGAATGAATTTGATATTCCTATGTATGATGAAAATGAACATAGTAAAGAAGATATGATGCATACAGGAGATTTGGAAAATATTATTGATGAAATAAACAGTTTTCAAGTTGATGATAATATCATAAATACTAAGAACAATGAAGATAGTTCTTCTGAAATATATGAAGAAAATGATGAGTTGCTTGATAGTGAAGAAATATCTTATATTGAAGAAAATAATGATATAAAATCAAATATACAAAAAGAAGAAAAAGAAAAATTAAATGAATATGTAAAAAAAGAAAAAACAGAAAGTTCAAGTAAAAATAGCGACCTACAAAAAATAATAAAGCAAGTTGAGCAAACTTACAGTAAAATTGAAGCATTGGAAAAGGCTGTTAATAAAGAGTTAAGTGATATTGAAAAAAGAAGCGGACATAAAGATATAAATAAAGAGATAGATGAATTAAAACTTGAAATAGAAAAGCAAGAAAAAAATATAAAAACTTATAATGAACAATCTGTCAAAGAAGAAATTGCTTCAACATCTCTTGATGAAATGAGTGAAGAAGAAATAAAAAAAGAATTTGAGAATATTACAATATAAAACTACCATAAAAGGTAGTTTTATTTGTATTCTTTTGACTTAAATTCTTCTGTATTAAAAAAATCATATAAGCTTATATTAAGTGCATTACATATTTTTACAATGTTTATTATTGATGGTGATTTTGATTTCCCATGACCTATGCTGTATATTGTAGTTGCAGGTAGATTGTGCTTTTTTGCAAATTTATTTATTGTCATATTCTTATTTTTTAGTAATTGTACTATTCTGTTATATATTAGTTTTGAAATATCCATTTTGTATCCTCTTTTTTTATATTAGTTTTTGTTAATATAATAAAAACATACAAAAAAAGCTATAAATTTTATGGCTTTATAGATATCTTTTCCCTCCAAGTCTGTTATAATCACGGTAAAATTCTTTATAATATCGTGGTTTTGAATTTGGAAGAGTTACTTTAATAGGATTTTGGCATTGTCTTGAAATGGCACAAAGTGAAAAAACAATTTCGTGGGCAACAGGTTCTTTTATTTCTCCACCTTTCAATATTTCTCTGCCTCTTATTATAAGATCTCCTCCGAAAACAAAGCTGTCACCGCCTATTTCATTTATTACTCGTGACATTTCTTCTGCTATTGGAGTATTATTGATATATATTTCATCTGCATGTCTTAATTTACTTGTTCCATCGGCAACACTGGCAATAACTGAAAGGTACGGAAGTAAATCAGGCACTTTTGTTATATCTATATTAAAAGCATTTATTTTATTTGGTTTTGCTATAATATCTCCATGTTTATTTACGAGAATATTGAAACCTATTATCTTTAAAATATCTAAAATCTTTTTGTTTTTTTGTTCACTTTTTAAATTTAGATTTTTAACCATTATTTTATGTCCAAGAGCGCTTGCTGTTATCCAAACACTGGCAGACGTAAAGTCATTTTCTATTGTAACATCACATGGTTGATATTTAGTATTTATAATATCAAATTCTTTAAAATTATGATTTTTAATTTTAATATTAAAGCTTTCAAGTATTTTTATTGTTTTTAGAATATATTCTTTGTCTTTTAATTCTCCTGAATGAATAATGATTTTTGCATTATTGTAAGCTTTTGGGATAATTGAAAGCATCGTTGAAAGGTATTCTTTTTCAACATCTGCTCTTATAAAAAATACAGATTTATCTATGCTTGTTTTAATTTTTATAGGATATTCTCTTTTTTCCTTTTGAATTTTTGTAAATCCTCTTTTGAAGAAAAAGCTATAAAAAGAATTTATCGGGTTTGAAATTAAAATATTTTGATATTTAATGTTAAATTTCTTTTTGGAAACAAGAAGTATCGGAGCTATTGTTTTTAATAAATCTATATTATTTCTAAGATCGAGCTGATTTATATTTACATCAAAAGGATAAGAACCTTTTATTTTAAGAGTTTTTCTTTTTCCTTCATATTCGTCTACAATTATGGTTGCACCAAGTTTGCTTAAAATATTAAGTAAATTTTTTGTTTGTTTATCCAATAATACATTCTTTATAGTGCTTGTATCATTTGAAAACAAAGAACATATCAAATATCTTTTTAAATCTTCAAAGACAGGTTTTGCCGATACTTTTCCGTTTAATGTCTTATTATCAAAAGTTATTTCCATAAAAAGTATATCACCCCGATTGTTTTTACTCCATTCTACTATTTTTATATTTAAATATCAATTTATTTAATATATTTTTTATAAAATAGCAGAATATAAAGTTTTTTATGATATAATCGTTATGTAAAAATATATACAGAGTAGATAAGATGCGTTAAGTGTTAAAGGATGGGAAGTTGCCTTTAAACGAAAACCTTATTGGTTGCGGTGTCTTGTCGCGTCCGCTGTAAAAAAACATTAATTAAATATGTTTCATAGCGGAGCTTTGTCTAGTAATACTTAGGAGGTAAAAGTATGAATAGAGCAAGCTCTAGTTTGGTAAGTACAAGAAAATTGGCTTATGCAGGATTGTTTATTGCAATGGGGATGGTTCTTAAGATGTTTGAAATTTCTGTTACTCAAAATTTCAGAATCGGTTTTACAACTGTTCCCACTATTTTTTCTGGTATTGTTTTAGGTCCATTTTATGGATTTGCCATTGGTTTTTTATCAGATTTTATACAATTTGTTTTAAAGCCTGATGGTGGAGCTTTTCATTTGGGATTTACTCTTACAAGTGCAATGTATGGAGTTATTCCGGGACTTATTGCAATGTGGCTGAAAAAACGAAACATTGAAATGAATTATTTTCACTTTTTGCTTATTATGTTTTTTTGTGAAGTAATGTGTTCAATGATTTTAAACACTGTATTTCTTGTTCAGCTTTACGGTTATGCAACAATTGCAATGATTCCGCAAAGAATTTTAAAAGCTGTTATTATGATATTTCTTGATAGTACTATTTTGTATTTTTTATACAAAAACACCAAAAATAAAATTAAGATTTAAGGAGAATAAAAATGGGTTACAAAAGTGATATTGAAATTGCTCAAGAAGCAAAAATGGAAGACATAAGAGAAGTTGCCAAAAGAATAGGTCTTGGAGAAGACGATATAGAACTTTATGGGAAATATAAAGCTAAAGTTGATTATAACGTTTTAAAAAGAACTGAAGATAAAAACGGTAAACTTATTCTTACTACTGCCATAAATCCAACTCCAGCAGGGGAAGGTAAAACAACAACTACAATAGGTGTTGCGGATGCAATAAGAAGACTTGGTTATAGAACAATCATGGCTCTTAGAGAACCTTCATTGGGACCGGTATTTGGTATTAAAGGTGGAGCAGCAGGCGGCGGATATGCACAAGTTGTTCCAATGGAAGATATTAATCTTCACTTTACAGGAGATATTCATGCCCTAACAGCTGCTAACAACTTACTTGCTGCTATGATTGATAATCATATACATCAAGGCAATGAATGTAATATTGATGTTAGAAGAATAGTATGGAGAAGAGCAGTTGATATAAACGACAGACAACTTAGAAATATTGTTTGCGGTCTTGGAGGAAAAGTTAACGGTACTCCAAGAGAAGATGGTTTTGATATTACCGTTGCAAGTGAAGTTATGGCAATCTTCTGTCTTGCGAATAATATCACTGACTTAAAGGAAAGACTTGGTAATATAGTTGTAGCTTATAACATGGACGGAGATCCAGTTACTGCAAGAGATTTAAAAGCTAACGGTGCTATGGCAACACTTCTAAAAGATGCCTTAAAACCTAATTTAGTACAAACATTAGAAGGCACACCTGCATTTATTCATGGTGGTCCTTTTGCAAATATCGCTCATGGATGTAACAGTGTTATTGCAACAAAAATGGCAAAACACTTCTGTGACTATGTTGTAACGGAAGCAGGTTTCGGTGCTGACCTTGGTGCTGAAAAATTCCTTGATATTAAATGTAGATTAGCAGATTTAAAACCTGATGCCGTAATTATTGTAGCAACAGTAAAAGCTTTAAAATACAATGGTGGGGTTAACAAAAATGACTTGGGCAGTGAAAATCTTGATGCCCTTAAAAAAGGACTTCCAAATTTAATTAAACATGTTGATAACATCAAAAATGTATTTGGTCTTCCATGTGTTGTTGCAATAAATAAATTCGTAAACGATACTGATGCTGAAATTTACTTAATTAAAGACGAATGTCAAAAATTAGGTGTAAATGTAGTATTAAGTGAAGTTTGGGAAAAAGGCGGAGAAGGCGGAGAAGAACTTGCCAAAGAAGTTATCAAGCTTTGTGAAGAAGAAAATAACTTTAAATTCTCTTATGATCTAGATTTACCAATTAAAGAAAAAATTAATGCAATCGCAACAAAGATTTACGGTGCTGACGGTGTTGACTATACAAAGAAAGCAGAAAAAGAAATTGAAAACTTTGAAAGACTTGGTTTTGATAAAATGCCTATTTGTATTGCAAAAACTCAATATTCTCTATCTGATGATCCAAGCAAGTTAGGCAGACCTGAAGGATTTAGAATTACAATTAAAGATTTAACAGTATCAGCCGGTGCCGGATTTATAGTTGCTCTTGCCGGTGATGTTATGAAAATGCCGGGTCTTGGTAAAAAACCTGCTGCATTTAATATCGATGTTGATGAAAATGGAAAGATTTCCGGATTATTCTAATAAAAAAGACCGCATAAGCGGTCTTTTCCTTAAAATAGAACCTGACATTTTGTCAGGTTTTTTATTTTATAAAATATTATATAAACATTCAATCATATATGTAAAAGATGTAGCTCCGGGATCTTGATGTCCGATGCTTCTTTCTCCAATGTAGGCAGCTCTACCTTTTGTTGCAATTATTGTTTTTGTATATTCAATTCCTTCTTTTGCAGCATCTAAGGCTTCTTTCATTGCTTCTTTTGTATCTTTATCTATGTTTTCTTTGAATGCATCATAAGCAGGAATCATAGAATCTAGCATTGTTTTTTCACCTTTATCTGATTTTCCTCTTTGTTTTACGCCTTCAATTGCTGCTTCCATAGATTTTATGAAATCTTCGCCGTTTAATTCTTCTTTTCCTGCAAGAACCATTCCGGCTTTCATAAAGGCTGTTCCATATAATGGTCCGGCTGCTCCTCCAACAGTTGAAACTAAAGTCATTCCTACTGTTTTTAATATTGTTCCACAGTCTTTATCTTTAACGGTATCAAGCTTTGCTTCTACGGCTTCAAATCCTCTTGCCATGTTTATTCCATGGTCCCCGTCAGCGATTTCGCTGTCAAGATCTGTTAAAAATTGTTTTTCTTCTTCAATTTTTTTTGCTATATTTTTAATTAATTCTATTAAAGTTTCTTTTGTCAATTTCTTTCTCCTTATAGTGTTTTAAAAGCAGGTGTATCAGCTTTGCTGTCAAGAAGTGCTTTAAGTTCATCATCAAGTTTAAGTAAGCTTATTGAAAAACCTGCCATTTCGATTGATGTCATATAATGTCCTACGAAGCTCTTATAAACTTTTATTCCTTTTTGTGATAAAATGTCAGATAGTTTGTTTCCTACAATATAAAGTTCCATTAGAGGTGTTGCTCCTGAATCATTTATCATTACGGCAACTTCGCTTCCTTCAAAGTCTAAATCTTTAAGTATGCAATCAAGAAGATGAGCTGTTATTTCATCAGCTGATGTAAGTTTTTCTTTATGAGTTCCAGGTTCACCGTGAATACCGATACCTACTTCCATTTCGTCGTCGTTTATTTCGAATCCCGGTTTTCCTGCCGCCGGTACAGTACATGGAGAAATTGCAACTCCCATTGTTCTAACATTTGCAATTACTTTTTCTGCAACTTTTTTTACTTCATCAAGACTTCTTCCTTCTTCTGCAGCTGCACCTGTAATTTTATGAACAAATACTGTTCCCGCAACGCCTCTTCTTCCTGTTGTGTATAGGCTGTCTTTTACAGCAACATCATCATTTACGATTACTTGTTCAACTTGAATATCTTCCATAGCAGCCATTTCAGCAGCCATATCGAAGTTCATAACGTCTCCTGTATAGTTTTTAATTATAAGAAGAGTCCCTTTTCCTGCATCTGTTGCTTTAATAGCTTCGTAAATTTGATCAGGAGTAGGAGATGTAAATACAGGTCCTGCAACTGCTGCATCAAGCATACCGTATCCAACATATCCTGCATGAGCAGGTTCGTGTCCGCTTCCTCCTCCGCTTATTAATGCTACCTTTCCTTCTTTTTTGTCTTTTCTTACGATTACGTCAAGACCTTCAAGTCTTTTTACATATTCCGGATGCATTTTTGCAATTCCGCTTAACATTTCGTTTTCTACGTTTTCAGGTTTATTGATAAATTTTTTCATATAAAAACCTCCTTTATGGAATTATATCATAGTAGTTAAAAGTTATGAAAAAAATTATATCTACTTTAATAAAAAAGACCTTTTGGTCTTTTTATTTTGCAATGATTACTTCTACGCCTCTTTCTTTGTAAGCTTTTATGCCTTCATCACTCATTTCATCTGTGATGATATAATCAAAATCTTCTATATCTGCAAATTTAATAAGCATTTTTTGATTTAATTTTGAATGGTCAATTACAGCAGCTACTTTTTCTGCATTTTTAATCATTGCTTGTTTTACAGGTGTTTCCGTAAATGATTTTACACTTGCTCCGTAGTTTATATCCATGCCATCTAAACCTATAAAAGCAATATCTGAATGTGTCGTTTGGAATAGATGTTCTGAAGTAGAGCCTAAAAGAGAAAACACAGATTTTTCTATGTAGCCTCCTGAAACTAAAACTTTAGCTTTTGAATCTAGCGCCAGTTTATATGCTGCTTTTACATCATTTGTAATAACCATGACTTCTTTATCTAAAATATTAGGTACTACATGATAAGGTGTTGACCCTCCATCTATTATAATAGTATTACCTTCTTCGACTAATTTTGCGGCAGCTTTTCCAATTCTTTCTTTTTCTTCTCTGAATGTTTTATCTTTTTGATAATGAGGAGTTTCTGTTGATAATATACTTTCTACGGATGTTGCTCCTCCGTGAGTTTTTAAAATTTTACCCATATTTGCAAGTTCTATTAAGTCTTTTCTAATTGTTACGTTTGATACACCAAGCATCTTTGATAATTCTTTTACACTTGCTTCTTTTTTTTCGTATATATATTGAAGAATTGTTTCTTGCCTTTGTTCTTTATACATTTTTTCCTCCAAATATAAATATAAACCTTTACATAACTAATGTAACAAAAATAAAATTATTTGTCAATTATAAATTTTCATCTACTTATTTTTTTTGAAAAAAAAAGAACAATTAAATTTCTTTAACTTTTAAAATGAAATTTAATTGCTGTTTTATCTTTTAAAAATATATTCTTTATGGTCAACATTTTGACTTTTACAGTGATTTATATTATTATATGGAATTTATATAATAGTTCATATATAAAAGGTTCTCTTATATATAAAATTATCTTTACATATGAGATATATATGTATATTTATTCAAATAATGCTTTTATTCCAATAATAATAAGTATAATTCCAGCCAAAGTTTCTCCTTTGTTTTTTAGTATTTTTCCTAAAAAACTTCCTGATAAAATTCCAATAATGGACATTAAAAAAGTTGTTTGTGCAATTAATATTATTGCGGGAATAATTTTTATATTCATAAACGCAAATGAAATTCCTATTGCCAAGGCATCAATACTTACGCTTAATGATAAATACAATATCTTTAATAGTGGAAGAGAATAATATTTTTTATTTTCTTTTTCTTTGAAAGATTCAAAAAGCATTTTTACTCCGATAAAAGAAAGCAAAAAGAAAATTATAATATTATCAATATGACTTATTTTTGTACTGAAATTTATTGCTAACATATAACCTATAATAGGCATTAAACCTTGAAAAAAAGAAAAGAACAAAGAAACCTTTAATACTTGTCTTGTATTTATATTTTTACTCATTCCAATACATAAACAAACTGAAAATGCATCCATGGAAAGCACAACGGCTATTAAAAACAAACTTATAAACCCCATAGAACCCCTCATGATTTTTTAATAAAAATTTATTATTATATATTTGCTAATAAAATAAAATTAATATATAATTTACTCTGTTAAACAAATAAAGGAGAAAATAAAAATGCCTTTTGATTCAATTACAACTTATGCTTTAATAAAAGAGCTTAAAAATAAACTTATAGGAAGTAAGATTAATAAAATATATATGCCTACAAAGTATGAAGTAGTACTTCATACTTTTGGAAATGAAAAAGAAATGTTACTTATAAATGCAGGCTCCTCTACACCAAGAGTTCATTTTATAAACACTTATAATGCTTCGATGAATGAGCCTTACGGTTTTTGTATGCTTCTAAGAAAATATCTTTCAGGAGCTGTTATAACGGATATTGACGGTTATGAGTTTGATAGAATAATTAAAATTCATTTTGAAAGTATAAACTTG
This sequence comes from Anaerofustis sp. NSJ-163, assembly GCF_024135845.1. Lineage (NCBI taxonomy): Bacteria > Bacillati > Bacillota > Clostridia > Eubacteriales > Eubacteriaceae > Anaerofustis > Anaerofustis sp. NSJ-163. The sequence continues at coordinate 228,739 of NZ_JAMYJV010000004.1, read as the reverse complement.
CTTGGGGATTATCAAAATCTTACTTTAATAGCTGAAATTATGGGAAGAAATTCAAACTTAATTTTGGTTGATGATGAAAGTAAAAAGATAATAGATTCAATAAAACACATAAAACCTGATAATCCTTTACTTAGAGAAGTTGTTCCTAAGATTGACTATGAATATCCTACAAAAGACAGATTAAATCCCATGAATTTTAATGAATTTGTAGCGATAGACAATATAATGAGCAAGGGGGATACTACATTAAAAAAAGCTTTAATGGCAACATTTAATGGTATAAGTCCCGTTATTTTTGATGAAGTAACAGATGGTCTTAATATAGATAAAAACGTAGGTTTAAATGATCTGGAAAAAAATGATATAGAAAATGTAGTAAGTTCAATAAAAAAATATTTTGAAGGTCTTGATAATAAGCTTACTTATAATTTATATAAAAAAGACGGTAAAAATAAAGACTATGTTTGTATTGACATAAAAGCCTATGATAATCTTGACAAAGAGAATTTTTCATCTCCGTCTGAAATGATAGACGAATATTATCATGAAATTGATAGGATGAACAGATTAAAGGTTGTATATAAAGATGTATATAATCTTATAAACAGGACTTTATCAAGAGAAGAACATAAACTTGAACTTAGAAAAAAAGATTTGCAAAAAGCAGAAGACAGTGAAAAATATAACATCAAAGGTCAGTTGCTTCTTTCAAATCTTCATAATATTAAAAAAGGAGATAAAAGCGTAAAAGTTTTAAATTTCTTTAAAGAACCATATGAAGAAATGACTATTTCCCTAAATCCTGCCTTATCGCCAAGTGAAAATGCAAATAAATATTTTAAAAAGTATTCAAAACTTGAAAATTCAAAGAAATATTTGCAAAAACTTATTAAAGAAGGGGAAGAGAATGTTTATTTCCTTGAATCACAGTCTTTATATTTAGAAAGAGCAAAGACATATCCTGAGGTTGAAGAAATAAAAAGAGTATTAGAACAGCTTGGATATATAAAGAAAAAGAAAAAAAGGTCAAATTTAAAAGAAGTAAAGAAACTTGTATTTAAAAGCAGTGATGGATATGAGATATATGTTGGAAGAAATTCTCTTGATAATGATTATTTAACAAGAAAATTTGCTTTTAAAACAGATTTATGGATTCACACTAAAGATATTCCTTCATCTCATGTTATAATAAGAACAAACAATGGTAAATATTCCAATGAAGCATTAGAGCTTGGTTGTAAACTTTGTGTTTATTATTCAAAAGCAAAGAATTCTTCAAATGTACCAGTTGATTACACATATATAAAATATGTAAAGAAACCAAGCGGAATGAAAGAAGGAAAAGTAATTTATACAGATAATGAAACAGTACAGGTTACTTTAAGTGATGAAGACATTAAAATGATAGATAAATTAAGTAGTTAAAAGGAGGAGAAAAATGAGAGAACCTTTTGTTGCGTTAATAGGAAGACCAAACACCGGTAAATCAACTTTATTTAATAAGATTTCAGGAAAAAGAATTTCTATTGTTGAAGATACACCAGGTGTAACAAGAGATAGAATTATAACTGATACATCATGGGGCGGAAATAGTTTCTTCTTGATTGATACAGGCGGTATAGAGCCAAAAAGTGATGACATAATTTTAAAACAAATGAAAAGACAAGCTAATCTAGCAATTGATATGGCTGATGTTATTGTTCTTGTCGTTGATGGAAGAAGCGGAGTTACAGCATCTGACAGAGATGTTGCAAATATGATAAGAAAAAGCGGAAAACCATGTGTATTAGCAGTAAATAAAATTGATTCTTTTGATATAGATTATTTAAGATATGAATTTTATGATTTAGGATTAGGAGAGCCAATAGCTATAAGTGCTGAACATGCTCTTGGATTTGGTGATTTACTTGATGAAGTTGTTGCTCATTTCCCTGAAAATAAAAAGGGAATAGATGAAGAAGAAAGAACCAAGATTGCCGTTGTAGGTAAACCAAATGCAGGAAAATCAAGTCTTGTAAATACTCTTCTTGGAGAAAACAGAGTTATAGTAAGTAACATTTCCGGAACTACAAGAGACGCCATAGATACAGTATTTAATTATGAAGGTAAAAATTATACTTTAATTGATACAGCTGGTATAAGAAAGAAAGCAAAAATATATGATGATATAGAACATTATTCCACAATCAGAGCAATAGGGGCAATAGAAAGAAGTGATATATGTCTTCTTATGATTGATGCAATGGAAGGCGTAACAGAACAAGACGTAAAAATAGCCGGACTTATAAAAGATAGGTTTAAAGCTGTTATTATTGTAATAAACAAATGGGATTTAGTTGAAAAGCAAACAAATACGATGAAGGAAATGGAAAAGAAAATAAGAAGTTCTTTATATTTCCTTGATTTTGCTCCTATACTTTTCATAAGTGCAACTGAGAAAAAGAGAACACATAAATTAATGCCGTTAATTGAACAGGTTCTTGAAGAATATTCAAAGAGAGTTACAACTGGTCTTTTAAACGAAATAATGGGGGATGCAGTAATGATGAACAATCCACCTGCAAAAGGTACAAAGAGAATGAAAATATTCTATTTTTCTCAAGTATCGGTTTCACCTCCAACATTTGTTATTTTTGTAAATGACCCAGAACTTGAACAAGAAGCTTATTCAAGATATTTAATAAACAAATTAAGAGAAGCTTTTACATTTTTAGGTTCTCCTATAAAATTAATATACAGAAGAAAACAAGAAAATTAAAAAAATAATTATATTTTAACCTCCAAATGAATATGTATAAGTAAGATACATGAGTTTGGAGGTTTTCTTATGAATTTGGGAATATACGAAGATATATCAAAAAGAACGGGTAAAGATATATATTTGGGCGTGGTAGGACCCGTTAGGACAGGTAAATCCACTTTTATAAAAAAATTTATGGATGAACTTGTAATACCAAATATAGATAATAAGTTTAAAAAGGAAAGAGCCATAGATGAACTTCCTCAAAGCGGTTCGGGAAAAACAATAATGACTTGTGAGCCTAAGTTCGTTCCGAATACTGCCGCAAATATTTCTCTTGGGGGAGGAATTGATTTGAATGTAAGGCTTGTTGATTGTGTAGGATATGTAATAGAAGGAGCTATTGGGGATATGGACGAAAATGAAGAAAGAATGATAAGAACCCCATGGGACGAAAATCCTATGCCTTTTAAAAAAGCTGCAGAAATAGGAACAAAAAAAGTTATAGAAAAACATTCTACAATAGGGATTGTTGTAACAACAGACGGTAGTATAAGCGGTATAGATAGAGAAAATTATGTTCAAGCAGAAGAAAAAGTAATAAATGAACTAAAAAACATTAATAAGCCTTTTGTTACAATTCTTAATACAAAAAATCCTTCAAGCAGTAAGTCTAAAGAACTTTGTAAGAGTATGGAAGAAAAGTATGGGTGTAAAGTTATTATTTTAGATGTTATGAATATGACTCTTGATGATATCGAAAATCTTCTTTTGGATGTTTTGTTTGAATTCCCTGTTAAAGAAATTAACTATTCTCTTCCTTTGTGGACAGACTTATTAGATAAAGAAGATGAAATAAACAAGGAAATATATAATTTTATTTTATCAAATTCAAATAAGAATGATACTTTAAATAAAGTTTTAAAGGGAATTAAAGAATCGAAATTTGATAATTTTGAAATGAATATATCAAATATAGATCTTAGTCTTGGTGTTATACATATTGATGTTAATATAAATAACAGCGTATTTTATGGAATGCTAAACGAAAAAAACGGAGTTACTATAGAAAACGAATCCGATTTATTTATGCTTATCTCATCCCTTACTAATATAAAAAGAGAATATGAAAAAATAGCATCTGCCTTGGATGTTGCAAGAAACAGCGGGTATGGAATAGTTACACCTGAGTTTGAAGATTATGTATTAGATGAGCCTGAAATGATAAATAAATCTTCAAGACACGGGGTGAAAATAAAAGCCTCTGCTCCTGCACTTCATATTATATGTACAAATGTAGAAACATCAATAAGTCCTACAATAGGTTCAGAGGAAGAATGTCAGGTGTTTTATGATAAAATAATGGATGAATATAAAAATGATCAAGAAAAAATTTGGGAAAGTGAATTCTTTGGAAGAAATTTAAAAAATATGATAAGCGATAATATGCAAAATAAACTTACATCTATTGAAGATGACAATAAAATAAAAGTTCAAAAAGCACTTACAAGAGTTGTAAATTCAGGCAGAGGTGGACTTATAATTTTATGGCTTTAAAATAAGAGGATTTCCTCTTATTTTTTTGTTTATATTAATAATTATGATATAATACTATAAATAAAATAATGGAGGATATTCTTATGTTAGGTATGGTTATTGTTTCTCACAGTGAAAAAGTTGCTCTTGGAGTAAAAGAACTTGCTGCACAAATGGCAAAAGATGTAAAAATTGTTGCTGCGGGAGGTTTAAGTGACGGAAGTATCGGTACTGATATGGAAAAAATCATGAACGGCATTGCTGAAGCTGACAGCGGAGATGGTGTTATTATAATGATGGATCTTGGAAGTGCCGTAATGACAACGGAAATGGCACTTGATATGTGTGAGAACGAGGCTTATATGATAGATGGACCAATTGTTGAAGGTGGTATTGCCGCAGCTGTTACAATTCAAAGCGGGGGAGATATTGAGGGAGTAAAAACTGCCGTTAACGAATGTAAAACAATAAATAAATTTTAATTTTTTATATTAGAATAAAGAATTAATTAAATATATTTTAGAAAAGCTGTATTTAATAACAGCTTTTTTTATATTTTATAATAAAATAAAATAAATTATTGCTTTTATATTATTTATATGGTAATATTCCAATTGTAAAATAATAGACCTTATTTAGAGTGGTGGAGTGAATAGGCACTATGAAACCCGGCAACCGACAGTTTGTACGGTGCCAATACCTACGGGATTTTTCCGAATGATGAGGAAGGCAGTTAATCTCATAGGTTCCTATGAGAATTTTTTTATTTAAGGTCACAAATGGGAGGAAATAATGAATAAACACTTTTTTACATCAGAATCTGTTACAAAAGGTCATCCGGATAAAATATGTGACCAAATAAGTGACAGCGTATTGGATGCTATTTTAGAACAAGATCCAAATGCCAGAGTTGCATGTGAATGTGCAATAAATACGGGACTTGTTCTTGTAATGGGAGAAATAACTACAAGCGGATATGTAGATATTCCCAAAACCGTAAGAAAAACAATTACAGATATTGGGTATACAAGAGCCAAATTTGGCTTTGATGGAAATACATGTGGCATTATCACATCAATAGATGAGCAATCAAGCGATATTGCAATGGGCGTTGATAAATCTCTTGATGCTAAAGAAGATGAAGAAGAAAACGGAGCAGGAGATCAAGGTATAATGTTTGGTTTTGCCTGCAGTGAAACAGAAGAATATATGCCTCTTCCTATCTCGCTTGCAAATAAACTTGCTTTAAAATTAACAGAAGTAAGAGAAAATAAAACTTTAGAATATTTAAGACCTGACGGAAAAACTCAAGTAACTGTTGAGTATGAAGGCGATAAGCCTGTAAGAGTTGATACAGTTGTTATATCAACACAACATGATGAAAAAGTATCTTTAGATACAATTAAACATGACATGATAGAGTATGTTATAAAAGAAGTTATAGATGAAAATCTTTTAGACGAAAATACAAAATACTTTATTAATCCTACAGGAAGATTCGTAATAGGCGGACCTCAAGGAGACAGTGGACTTACAGGAAGAAAAATAATCGTAGATACATATGGCGGATATGCAAGACATGGCGGCGGGGCCTTTTCAGGGAAAGATCCTACAAAGGTAGATAGAAGTGCTTCATATATGGCAAGATACATTGCAAAAAATATTGTTGCAAGCGGTATATGTGAAAAGATTGAAATTGAAGTTGCATATGCAATCGGGGTTGCAAAACCTGTAAGTATATATGTAAATACTTATGGTACATCAAAATTAAGTGATGATAAAATAGTTGAAATAATAAATGAAAACTTTGATTTAAGACCTACAAAAATTATTGAACATCTTGATTTAAGACGTCCTATTTATAAACAAACAGCAGCTTATGGACATTTTGGCAGAAGTGAATTCCCTTGGGAAAAATTAGATAAAGTAGAAGATTTAAAAAAATATTTATAAAATAAAGTAATTTAAAAAAAATTCTTTATTATTTTAATTAAATGTTGTAATATATTTTATAAGTAGCAAATTATTACCGGGGAGTAAGAAAAAAAATGGATGTAATTGATAGAAAAATACTAGAAAGATTAAATGTTGACGGAAGAATTACAATGAAGAATTTGGCAAACGAGCTTGGCTTATCTGCTCCTGCTGTTGCTGAAAGAGTAAAAAGATTAGAACAAAAAGGAATAATTACTGCTTATAAAGCTATAATAAACAGAGAAAAACTTGGTCAAGGGATAACCGTATTTATTACCATAGATATGCCCGCAAGTAAGTATGATGAATTTAAGGAGTTTGCAAATAATACAAGTGAAATAAGCGAATTTTATTATTTAACGGGGCAGTATTCTCTAATAATAAAAGCTTATGTAACAAGTACAACTCACCTTGCAGAGCTTCTTGAAGGAGCACAACAATTTGGAACAACAGAAACATTTGTTGTTATGTATGCTCATGTAAAAGATAATATTTTTTGATATAAAAATGAAATAAATATGAAAAATAGTCGAAAATTGCTTCTAATTTTCGGCTTTTTTATTGCTATTTAAAATTTAAAGAATTATAATAAATGATAATTATTTGGGATGGGTGTAATGGAATCAATTAATAAATTAGGTGTAGATATTGGCTCGACTACTGTTAAAGTAGTCATTATGGACATTGATAATAATATTTTATATTCAAAATATGAAAGACATTTTGCAAATATTCAAGATACTCTTTTAAGTATGATAAAAGAGGCTTTAGATAAAATAGGGGATTGTAAAATTTACCCGGTTATAACAGGTTCAGGTGGGCTTAGCCTATCAAGTTACTTAAATATTCCTTTCGTTCAAGAAGTTGTTGCGGTTTCAACTGTTCTTAGAAAATTTCATCCAAATACCGATGTAGCAATAGAGATTGGTGGAGAAGATGCCAAAATTATCTATTTTGACGGTGGAATAGAACAGAGAATGAATGGTATATGTGCAGGAGGTACAGGTTCTTTTATTGATCAAATGGCTTCATTGTTAAAAACAGACGCCAACGGACTTAATGAACTTGCGAAGGATTATAAAAATATATATCCTATTGCCGCAAGATGCGGGGTATTTGCAAAAAGTGATATACAACCGCTTATTAATGAAGGCGCAACAAGAGAAAATCTTGCAGCTTCTATTTTCCAAGCTGTTGTTAATCAAACAATAAGCGGGCTTGCTTGTGGTAAACCAATAAGAGGTAATGTTGCTTTCTTAGGTGGTCCTCTTTATTTTATGAGTGAACTTAAAAAAGCTTTTATAAGAACTCTTAATTTAGAAGATGAAAATGTAATATCTCCAGAAAATCCGCACTTGTTTGCAGCCATAGGGGCAGCTTTAAGCAGTGAAGAAAAAGAAAATATTACATTAGAAGAATTAGAAACAAGATTAAATAGTGAGATAAAGCTAAATAGTGAAATAAAAAGAATGGAAAGTCTTTTTGAAAGTAAGGAAGATTATGAAGATTTTACAAAAAGACATGCTGTTCATACAGTAAAAAAAGGTAGTTTGGAAAACTATAAAGGAAATTGTTATCTTGGTATAGATGCGGGGTCTACAACAACAAAACTTGCACTTTGCAGTGAAGAGGGAGATTTGTTATATTCTTTCTACAGCAGTAATAATGGTTCTGTTTTGGAAACTACCATGAAAGCAATGAGAGATATTTATTCAAAACTTCCAAAAGATGCAAAAATTGTTTATTCATGTTCAACAGGTTATGGGGAAGATTTGGTAAAATCAGCTCTTATGCTAGATGAAGGAGAAGTTGAAACAATAGCTCATTATTATGCTGCATCTTTCTTTGATCCAAAAGTTGATTGTATTTTGGATATTGGCGGTCAAGATATGAAGTGCATAAAGATAAAGAATGGTTCTGTTGATAATGTACTTCTTAACGAAGCTTGTTCTTCAGGATGTGGTTCATTTATTGAAACTTTTGCTAAATCTCTTGATTACAGCGTTGAAGATTTCGCAAAAGAAGCTTTGTTTGCAAAAAATCCTATAGACCTTGGAACAAGATGTACTGTATTTATGAATTCAAACGTTAAACAAGCTCAAAAAGAAGGTGCACCGGTAAGCGATATTTCTGCAGGACTTGCTTATTCAGTTATAAAAAATGCATTATATAAAATAATAAAATTAACAAATCCTGATGATCTTGGAAAACACGTTGTTGTTCAAGGTGGAACTTTCTATAATGATGCTGTTTTAAGAGCCTTTGAAAAAATTTCGGGACATGATGCCGTAAGACCTGATATTGCAGGAATTATGGGAGCCTTTGGTGCTGCTTTGATAGCAAAAGAAAGATATGAAGAAGGAAAAGAAACTTCCATGCTTGACTTGGAAGGAATAAATAAACTTACATATACTACTGTTACAACAAGATGTAAGGGATGTACAAATAACTGCTATCTTACAATAAATAGTTTTGACGGTGGTAAAAGAAAGTTTATAACAGGAAACAGATGCGAAAAAGGGGCTGGAATACATAAAGATAAGGCGACTGATATAAACTTGTTTGAATATAAAAATGAAATAACTTTTGATTATGAACCGTTGAGTGAGGAAGAAGCAATAAACGGAACTGTAGGTATTCCAAGAGTTCTTAATATGTATGAAAACTATCCTTTCTGGGCTACTTTATTTAAAGAGCTTAAGTTTAGAGTTGTTCTTTCTCCTGTATCAACGAGAAAACTTTATGAATATGGAATTGAATCAATTCCAAGTGAATCAGAATGTTATCCTGCAAAACTTTCTCATGGACATGTTACATATTTAATAAGACAAGGAATAAAAACTATATTCTATCCTTGTATTCCTTATGAAAGAGATGAAACACCTGAAGCAGGAAACCATTATAACTGTCCTATTGTTACATCTTATGCAGAAAACATCAAAAATAATGTCGAAGAAATCGAAAGTGAAAATGTTAAATTTTTAAATCCTTTCTTTGCATTTACAAATAAAAATACAATAAAAGAAGGAATAATTAGAGAATTTACAAAAGGTGGAGAAACAGGTTTTGACTTAGATAAAAATGATGTTTCAAAAGCCGTTGATAAAGCTTGGGATGAGCTTTTAAACGTAAGAGAAAAAATAGCGAAAAAAGGCGAAGAAGTAGTAAAATATCTTGATGAAACAGGAAAGAGAGGGATTGTTCTTGCCGGCAGACCATATCATGTAGACCCTGAGGTAAATCATGGTATTGATAAAATGATAAACTCTTATGGTATTGCAGTATTAACCGAAGACAGCGTTTCTCATCTTGGTGAAGTTGAAAGACCTCTTATTGTAATGGATCAATGGATGTATCATTCAAGATTATATAAAGCTGCAAGCTTTGTAAAGACAAAAGATAATATTGATCTTGTACAACTTAACTCATTTGGTTGTGGTCTTGATGCTGTTACTGTTGACGGGGTAAAAGATATCTTATCTTCTGCAGGAAAAATTCATACTGTACTTAAAATTGATGAAGTAAATAACTTAGGAGCTGCAAGAATCAGAATTCGTTCACTTCTTGCAACACTTAAAATAAGAGATAAGAAAAAAACAAAGAGAAAAATAAAAAAATCAAGCTATGAAAGAGTTGAATTTACAAAGGAAATGAAGAAAGATTATACAATTCTTTCTCCTCAAATGTCTCCTATACATTTCTCATTGTTTGAAGCTGCTCTTAATGCTTGTGGGTATAAGTATGAAGCATTACAAGATGATAGTAAAACAGCTGTTGATATAGGGCTAAAATATGTAAATAACGATGCTTGTTATCCTTCTTTGATTGTTGTTGGCCAAATTATGGAAGCATTGAATTCAGGTAAATACGATACTGACAAAGTTGCCATAATGATAACTCAAACAGGTGGAGGATGCAGAGCGACAAACTATATCGGATTTATTCGTAGAGCTCTTGAAAATGCCGGAATGGGACATATTCCTGTAATTTCCCTAAATGCAAACGGAATAGAAACAAACGAAGGATTTAAAATAACACCTAAACTTTTAAACAAAGGTTTGCAGGCTGTTGTTTACGGCGATTTGTTTATGAGAGTGTTATATAGAATGAGACCTTACGAAGTAGTAAAAGGTTCTGCAGATTTACTTCATAAAAAATGGGAAGAAAAATGTATAAAAGATTTATCAAAACCTCGTTCTTCTAAAAAAGTTTTCCATGAAAACATAAGAAATATTATAAGAGAGTTTGATGAACTTCCAATTACAAATGAAGTTAAACCAAAAGTTGGAATAGTAGGTGAAATTCTTGTTAAATTCCTTCCCGGAGCAAATAATCATTTGGTAGACTTACTTGAAAAAGAAGGAGCGGAAGCCGTTATGCCGGATCTTCTTGATTTCTTATTATACTGTTTCTATAACAATAACTTTAAATCAGATAAACTTGGTATGAAGAAAATCAGCGCAACAATATCCAATTTAGGAATAAACTTTATAGAAACATACAGGAAAGTTTATAAAGAAGAATGTGCAAAGAGCGTACACTTTAATGCGCCAAATCAAATAAATAAACTTGCTTATTATGCAAATGATGTTGTATCTGTTGGTAATCAGACAGGAGAAGGCTGGTTCTTAACAGGTGAAATTTTAGAACTTATTAAATCAGGCGTAAACAATGTTGTTTGTACACAACCTTTCGGTTGCCTTCCAAACCACGTCGTTGGTAAAGGGGTAATTAAGAAAATAAGAGAAATGTATCCTTTATCAAATATTGTTGCAATAGACTACGACCCTGGAGCAAGTGAAGTTAATCAGCTTAACAGAATCAAGCTTATGCTTTCTCAAGCAAATATGAATTTAAAAGAAGTTCTTGAAGCTGAAACTGTCGATGCATAAATATTTAAAGAGTTTTAGATATTTCTAAAACTCTTTTTTATATTTTATAAATTAAAATGAAGTTTTGATTTATAAAATATTTTTTATGAGATACAGTAATAAAATTTGTATTTAAAGTGTGTGTAGTCATTATACCCATTTTTTATGAAAAACGGGTGATATACAAATAAACAGCCGATATGGTAAAATAATCATAACATATAACATTAAAATTAAATGAGAAAAATAATGAAGAAAAAAATACTCAAATATATTTTAATGGCTGTGGTATGTTTTACGTTTATGTTCTGTTTTATGCCAAATATAAGTTTTGCGGCAACGGGAGATTGGACATATGATGTCAATGCTGAAACTTTAACGAACAGTGAAGATGATACATTGGTAATAAGAAACGTAACGGCATCGGGAAACGAACTTTCCATAGGAAAGAACGATGGTGCAACATTTACGAATTTGGATTTAACGGGAAAAATAGCAGATATTAATGGGAACGAGTATTTAATTACTTCCATTGAAAGTAAGGCGTTTTTTCAATGTGCTTCTTTAAAAACAATAACGTTTCCGGACACTCTTGTTTCAATAGGTGCTTCTGCATTTGAAGAGTGTATTGCTTTGGAGGAAATAACTATACCAGAAAGTGTTGTTTCAATGGATGGAGGGGTATTTAATCGTTGTCGATCTTTAGAGAAAGTAACTATTTTTGGAAAGATAACATCCATTGAAACAGGATTATTTGCAAATTGTTCTTCTTTAAAGGAAATAACATTACCCGATACTCTTCAGGCAATTGGTTTGAATTCTTTTTATCTTTGTTCTCCACTTGAAACTATTTATTTAAACAGTGAAATTCCTCCTACTGTTAATGTTACGGCATTTCAGTATTGTCATAATATTAATAGAATATACGTTCCTTACGGAAGCTTGGAAAGCTATAAGAACGCACAGGTTTGGATGGGGTATGCAGATTATATAACTTTTGAGAAGAAAAATCTTACGGTAGTGAAGGGAACGGGAAGCGGTTCTTATGGTATCGGACAAAGCGTAACGGTGAAAGCAGATGACAATGATGAAAACGGACACTTTTTAAAGTGGAGCTCGGATAGTTCTCAGATAAGCTTTAAGGATGAAAATGCGAAGGAAACATCGTTTACGATGCCTCAAAACGATGTTGTTGTAACGGCGGTTTTTGAAGAACACGAGTATGTAAACGGAAAATGCAGTGTATGCGGATATGATAACTCAAATTATAATATTCAAAACGATGATGATAAAAATAATGAAAGTGTAAAGAGTGAAGGTAAATCAGATAACATTTCAACGGATAAACCTTCTTCATCGGTTGATACATCAGACGAAAACAACATGGTTTATTATATTATAGGTGTATTGGTTTCCGTTGTGGGAATAGCAGGTTTAAGTATTTATAAATATAAAAAAGTTCGTTAAATTTTTAATATTCTTTTTGTATATTGAAAAATTATTTTTTAATTGCTTGATATTTATATAATTTTATTTTTGAATATGTTTAAAAAACTGATTCAAACTTTCATTTTAAATTAAACTAAAAACACATCTTTAAAGATGTGTTTTTATGTCTATTTGTTTTCTTCATTATTTTCTTTTTGGACATAGGCAATGCCTATTGCCCCTGGTCCTGCATAGGTTCCAACTGTCGGGCCTATTGATATTATTTCGCTTTCTTCTATTGGAAGGTGTTTATACATGAAATCTTTAAAGTTTTCAATTGCCTTGTGTGCATGAGAATGACCAAATGTTACAGGATAAGAATAATCAATGTTACCCTTTACTCTTTCAAGCATAAATTTGTAAGATAATTTTTTCCCTCTTACTTTTCCTTCCTGTTCAAGTTCTCCGTCAACTGCCTTTAATACTGGATTAATATTTAACATCTCGCCTATTGCTGCTGTTGTTTTGGATATTCTTCCTCCATACATTAGATATTTTAATGTATTTAAGCATACGAAAAGTCTCAAATTTTTTGTCAAATGCTCTATTTTTATTGCAATTTCACTGGCGCTTTTCCCTTCGTCTCTCATCTTTACGGCTTCATTTATAAGAAGATATGTTCCAAAGCTTGCAATTTTTGAATCTACAATATAAATTTTGTCTTCATCTACTTCATTTTTTGCTATTGTTGCAGACTGCATAGTACCGCTTAATTTTGAAGATACCATTATTGCAACTATTTCATCACCTTGTGCTATATATTTTTCAAATACTTCTTTAAACTTTATTGGGCTTGGTTGTGATGTAGTAGGGAGATTGTCGTGTGCTAAAAGCAACTTTTCATAAAATTCATCATTAGAAATATTAACACTATCTAAAAATTCATCATCGCCAAATCTTACCGTTAAAGGTACTACCGTAATATCAAGTTTTTCTACAATTTCTTTGCTTAAATCGCATGTACTGTCTACAATTATTCTTACCATTTTATTCACCTGCCTTGCTTTTATTTGTAAAGAATTTTTCAAGTTCTACAACGCCTTGAATAAGAACTTCTCTTTTTTCTTCTGGGAAAAAATTAAGCATTTCTCTTACCATATTTTCGTGAAATTGTGCATGATTTTTTTCTACTTCGTGTCCAAGTTTTGTTGCATAAATTTTTATGACTCTTTTGTCTTCATCGTTTCTTTCTCTTTTTAAATAACCTTTTTTTTCAAGAGCATTAACGCTTATTGTTAATGTTCCAGGAGTAATATTTAATGATTTTGCAATGTTTGAAGATGTATTATTTCCGGCTTTTTCGTTTTTTACCACGGCTTCTATTACGTGCATTTCTCTTATTGAAAGGTTTTTGAATTTACCTTTTTTTAAAGCATTACCTTCAACTTTTAGTATCTCATTAAATATTTCAACTAAAAAGTCATTTAAAATTTGTTCTTGCTTATTCATAAAATCTCCATTCTTAAGGCTTAAAGTTAACTAAATTATATCATGGGGTTATATTAAAAGCAAAAACAATATGCTTTATAACATAAAATATTTTAATGGGTTTTTAATGTTAGATTAATTGCAAATTTAATAATATTTATATATTATATAAACATATAAATTTGCTTTGGAGGACATCTTTGATATGAATGAAAAAAAACTATATAAAAGCAGAGATGATAAATGGTTTGGGGGAGTATGCGGGGGTATAGGAGAGTATTTTGATGTAGATTCTATAATAATAAGAATAGTAGCAATAATTTTAGGGATTGTTACAAGTGGTATTCTTATTTTTATATATCTTTTACTTTGTTTTTTAATTCCTTATGAGCCTATAAGAGAATATACAATGCATAGTAAAAAGTTTTCTTCTTTTTATTCTAATGGTTCTGGTGTAAATGATTATAATACAAATTTTAATGCTGGAGTATATAATTTTGAGGATGATAAAATTAACAAAAATAAAAATCAACAAAAGATAGGTTTATTTTTAGTTGTAATAGGTGTTATTTTATTTCTTGGGAATATTCTACCTAAATCTTTATCAGATTTTATTGTTCCTGTGTGTTTATTGATTGTTGGACTTCTTTTGATAATATCAAGTGTTCCATTTAAACAAAAAAATAAAAATATTGACTATGACACTATGAACAATATTAATTATAATAATGTTAATGATTCGACTAATAAAAAAGATGAGTTTCAAAAAGAACAAAACATTAATAAAGCAGAACATATTGTAAAAGAGGGAAATGTAGACAAAGAAGAAAAAATAGTAAAGGAAGAAAAATCTTTTGTTAACGTATCTTCAAATGCAGTTGAAGAAACCAAAGAAAAAGAAAATGATTCAGATAAAGGTGAGTTTACCATTGATGAAATAAAAAAAATGAGAGAAGAAGGTAGTGAAAGTCATGAATAGAAATTTAAAAATAATACTTGGGATACTTTTAATTGTAATTGGTGTCGGGTGTATATTAAATTTACTTGATATATATATTCTCTCTTTTTCAGGGTTTATAAAATCAGTGGATTTAATGTGGCCTTTATTCTTGGTTGTTATTGGATTGTTTCTTTTATATCAGAGTAAGAAAATCAGAGCTGCCGTTTTAGCTGTTATGATTGTATTGATGTTTGCTGGAACAATTTACTTTACAACAACAAGTCATTATAATCTTTTTAATAATAACCATGATTTTAATTTTAATGAACATTATAATGATTCCGATAACTTTTTTAATAATTAATGTTATAATATATATAAGAAAAAGATATTATAAAGGAGTTTATTATGATTTTTGAATTTGATCTTAGAACCGATAATGAAAATTTCCATAATATAACAAGTATGGTTAAAAGAGCTCTTAAGGAAAGTAAGGTGCAAAATGGCTTATGCATTGTATTTTCTCCTCATACAACTGCAGGGATAACAATAAATGAAGCTGCGGATCCTGACGTGGTTGGTGATATGATATTTGCTTTTGATAAGTTTTTCCCTGATATGAGAGAATTTAGACACTATGAAGGTAATAGTACTGCTCATATAAAAACCAGTGTTGTAGGGTGTAGCGAAACTATTATAGTTAAAGATAATGAATTGTTGCTTGGTACATGGCAGGGTATATACTTTGCTGAATTTGATGGTCCAAGACACAGAAGATTTTATGTAAAAATAATTGAAGATTAATTTTAAAGAAGCATTTTTATGCTTCTTTTTTTATGTTTTTACATGTTTTTTTACCTTAAAACACTGGTTTAATCATAAAAATGAGGCTTTTTTATTGCTTTTTTTGATTTTAGGGTGTATAATAATTCAGGCTAGATGAGTGGGCGTATGTCCACTCATTGTTTTATATTGTTTTATTTAGGAGGCTTTATATTGAAAATTACAGATAAAATTGAAGCTTTAAGTGAAGATATCTTAAGTGAAAATGGGCTTGAACTTGTTGATATAGAATTTAAAAAAGAAGGAAACAACAAAGTTTTAAGATTATATATTGAAAGAATTGAAGGGAGAGTCAACCTTGATGATATAAGTAATGTAACAAGACTTATATCAGATATGCTTGATGAAGAAGACATAATAGAAGAAGAATATATTTTGGAAGTATCTTCTCCCGGAGTAAACAGAGTTATAAAAAAAGAAAAAGATTTTATAAAGTTTACGGGTAAAAAGATAGATGTAGCACTTTTTAAGTCAGTGGATGGAAGAAAAAAATTCAGTGGTATTTTGGAAGGGTATGAAGACGGAAAAGTTTTAGTTTTGGTAGATGATGATCATATGGCAATTCCAAAAGAAGATATAAGTAAAGTTAATTTAAGTTTTGATTTTAAATTTTAATTAAGGAGTAAAAAAATGGCAAGAAAGAAAAAACAAGAAGCAGATCATTCTTTAAAAGATTTTATTGAAGCATTAGATGAGATTAACAAATCAAAAGGTATAGATAAAGAAGAAATTATAGTAGCAGTTGAGCAAGCTCTTGTTGCTGCTTACAAAAAAGACACAAGAAGCAATGTTGATTTGGTTGTAAATATAAACAGAACAACTGGGGCTATTGATGCTTTTTATTCAAAAGAAATAGTAGAAGAAGTTGAAGATGAAGATAAGGAAATTTCACTTCATGAAGCATTGGTTCTTGATAAAAGCGCTGTTCTTGGGGGAAGTGTTATAACTCATATTGATCCAAAAGGTTTTGGTAGAATTGCAACACAAAACGCAAAACAACTTATTATTCAAAAACTTAAAGAATCAGAAAGAAATATCATCAGCAATACATTCATGAAGAAAAAAGATGAAATGGTAAGCGGTGTTATTCAAAGAGAAGAATATAAAGAAGTAAAGAAAATGATTCATGGAGAAACTGTAATTGAACAAAACAGAATTATCCATATTGATTTAGGTAAGGCTGAAGGTATAATGAACAGCCAAAACCAAGTAAAAAGTGAACATTATCATCCTGGAATGAGACTTAAAGTTTATGTTGCAGATGTAATAATAACAACAAGAGGACCTCAAATAATTCTTTCAAGAACACATCCGGGACTTGTTAAAAGATTATTTGAAGAAGAAGTTGCTGAAATTTCAGACGGAGTGGTTGAAATTAAATCAATTTCAAGAGAAGCCGGAAGTAGAAGCAAACTTGCTGTTTATTCTGAAGATGAACAAATCGATCCTGTTGGAACATGTATTGGACCTAAAGGAATCAGAATTCAAAATGTATTAAATGAAATCGGTGAAGAAAAAATTGATATTATTAAATGGAGTGAAGATCCTGTTGAATACATTAAAAATGCATTAGCTCCTGCCGAAGTTTTAAAAGTTGATATTTTACAAACAGAAGAAAACGACGGGAAAAATTCTGCTATGGTTGTTGTAGATGATTCTCAACTTTCTCTTGCAATAGGTAAAGACGGACAAAACGTAAGACTTGCTGCAAGACTTACAGGTTGGAAGATTGATATTAAAAGCAAAAGCAAATTTGAAAGTGAAAATGCCGATAGTGAAATAAATATTTTAGACAGCGTTGAAGAAGTTTTACTTTCAGAAGATGAAGAATAATTTAAGAGGTGGAAAATGAAAAAGACACCACTTAGAACATGCTTGATTTGCAGAGAAAAATTTAACAAAAGAGATTTATTAAGAATTGTAAGGGATAAAGAAAACAACAAAGTTGTTTTTGATAAAAGCGGTAAAATGAACGGGCGAGGAGCCTATATTTGTAAAAATCCCGATTGCATAGAAAAAATGGTAAATGCAAAAATAATAAACAATTCTCTTAATATGAATCTTACTAATGATGATATTATTCCTCTAAAAGAAGAGGTTTTAAAGTATATAAAATAAAGTAAGGAGGGTTTTTTAGTATGAGAGTTTACGATATGGCTAAAGAATATGGCTTTCCAAGTAAAGAGTTTGCTGAAATAATGAAAAATATGGGTATTCCCGTAAAAAATCATATGAGTGCCGTAAGCGCACAACAAGAAAAATATTTTAGAAATAATTTTAATAAAGAGGATTATTTAAAAAATAAAGGAAATAAACCTGTTGATAAAACACAAGAACAAAACGAAGATGAAAAGACAAATAAAAAAGAAGAAAGAAAAAATCCTATTGATAAAAAACAAAAGGATAATAAGAAAAACAATAAAAATACTCGTTTTGTTAAATCTGACAATAAGGGAGAAAAAGAACCTGAAGTTGTTGTAATATATAATGAAGAAAAGAAGAATAATAAAAACAAGCCTAAGAAAAGTAACAAACATTATGATTATGACAGTAATGATGATAAAAATGATAATGTTGTAAAAGGTGAAAAATTTAAAAACAAAAAAAATGATAATAGAAATCAAAAGAATGAAAAAAGCTACGGTTCAAAGAAAAATAAGAAAAATAAAAAAGATAAAAAAGAAGTAGTTCCTAAATTTATTGATAATTCAAAGAAATCTAAGGTTTCTAAATCAAAATATAAAAAGAAAAACAAACAAGAAAGAGAAGAAAAACAATTAGAAAATTCTTTGGTTAGCGAAATCACAATTCCGGATGGAATTACTGTAAGTGAACTTGCTGCTAAAATAAACAAAGCTCCAACAGAAGTTATAAAAATCTTAATGGGCTATGGAGTAATGGCAAACTTGAATCAATCAATTGATTTTGATACTGCTTCTATTGTTTGTGAAGAGTTTGAAATAACATGTAATCTTGAAGATGAAAATAAAGCAATTGATGATTTATTTGATTCTCACTATGAAAATGAAGATGAACTTGTAAAAAGACCACCTATTATTACAGTAATGGGACATGTTGACCATGGTAAAACATCTTTACTTGACGCAATAAGACATACAAACGTAATTGCAGGGGAAGCCGGTGGTATTACACAACATATTGGTGCTTATACAATTACAATCAATAATGAAAAAATCACATTTATTGATACTCCTGGACATGAAGCTTTTACAGCTATGCGTTCAAGAGGTGCATCTGTTACAGATATAGCAGTACTTGTAGTAGCTGCTGATGACGGGGTTATGCCTCAAACAGTTGAAGCTATAAACCATGCCAAAGATGCAGGGGTACCTATTATTGTTGCAATAAATAAAATAGATAAACCTGGTGCAAACCCTGATAGAGTAATGCAAGAACTTACTGAGTATGGACTTGTAAGTGAAGATTGGGGTGGGGATACAATTTGCGTTAAAATTTCTGCAAAGAAAAGACAAGGTATCGAAGATTTACTTGAAATGATACTTCTTGTAGCAGAAGTGGAAGAACTAAAAGCTCATCCAAGCAAACCTGCCGTAGGTACTGTTATTGAAGCTAGACTTGATAAACAAAAAGGTACTGTTGCAACACTTCTTGTTAAGTCAGGTATCTTAAATGACGGTGATACAGTTGTATGTAACGATGTATACGGTAAAGTAAGAGCTATGATGGATGATAAAGGTAATAAAATAAAAGTTGCAGGACCATCTACAGCTATTGAAATTTTAGGATTTAATGAAGTTCCTAATGCCGGTGAAAAATTCTTTGTTGCTGAAAATGAAAGAGAAGGAAGAAAATTTGCCGAAAGAAGAAAAGCTATAATGAGAGAAAATGCGCTTAAGAAGAGCGGACCTGTAAGCTTAGATGATTTATTCAATCAAATAAGCGAAGGCGAACTTAAGGAATTAAAACTTATTGTTAAGGCCGATGTAAAAGGTTCATTAGAAGCATTAACACAATCTCTTGAAAAATTAAATGATAATGAAGATGGTGTTAAAGTAAGCGTAATTCACGGTGGTGTAGGTGCTATTACAGAAAGTGACGTTACATTAGCCGCTGCTTCAAATGCTCTTATTATTGCATTTAACGTAAGACCTGAAGCAAATGCAAAGACAGCAGCTGCAAAAGAAGAAGTAGAAATAAGAAGTTACAATGTAATTTATCATGTAATGGAAGAAATCGAAAAAGCGCTTAAAGGCTTACTTGATCCTGAATTTAAGGAAGTTATTGTTGGTATGGCTGAAGTAAGAGAAACCTTTAAGGTTCCAAATATTGGTTTGGTAGCCGGTTCTTATGTTACTGAAGGTGTTATTAACAGAAATGACAAGATAAGAATAATAAGAGACGGTGTAGTTATATTTGAAAGTGAAATAGCTTCTCTTAAGAGATTTAAAGATGATGTAAGAGAAGTACAATCAGGATATGAATGTGGTATTGGTGTTGAAAACTTTAATGATATTAAAGTTGGAGATGTTTTTGAAACATTCAAAATGGAAGAAATCGAAAGAGAGTAAAAAACCTTATGGGATATAGAATAGAAAGAGTAAACGAGCTGATTAAAAACGAATTATCGCTTTTAATCGAGCTTGAACTTCAAGACCCAAGATTAAAAGAAGCAATAATAAGTGTAACAAGAGTAAAAGCAACTCCCGATTTAAAATATGCAAAAGTATATGTAAGTATAATGGGAGAAAATAATAAGAAAGAAGAAATTATTGGAGTGCTTGATAAAGCTAAGGGCTTTTTAAGAAAGTCTATATCAAAAGTTTTACAAACAAAAAATACTCCTGAACTTATTTTTGAACTTGATGATTCTTTGGATTATGCGATGCATATAGACGAAGTTTTAGCAGGTTTAAATCTTGAAGAGGATGAATAAAATGATAGATAGATTTATAGAAATTCTTGAAAATAACAATACATTTTTAATACTTACTCACAAAAATCCTGACGGTGATGCTCTAGGATCATCACTTGCAATGAAAAAAACACTTAAACTTATAGGTAAAGATGTTGACTTATATGTTCAAACGCCTATTCCTGTAAATTTAGAAGATATGATTTTGGAAGAGGAAGTTGCAAAATTAGATGATTTAAAAGCAAACTATGATGTTTGTCTTTCAATGGATTCAAGTAGTGAAGATTATTTATTCGGAAATGATTTAAGAAACTTATGCAATAAAACAATAGTAATAGATCATCATGTAACAAATGCAAAATATGGAGATATAAATGTTGTAAGCGAAAAAGCCGCTGCAACCGGAGAGCTTGTTTTTGCAATAAGCTCTAAAATACTTGGGACATTGCCTTTAGATATTGCAAGTCTTATATATGTAGCAATATCAACTGATACAGGTAATTTCTCTTATTCAAACACTACTCCTACAACTCATATTATTGGAAGTAAACTTTTAAAACTTGGTGTTGATCAAGGTAAGATTAATGAAATGGTTAAACTTAAAGATTTAAAAAGTTTGATTATAAGAAAAAAATCTTTAGAAAGTATTTATGCTTTTAACAATAATCAAATTTTGGTTATGGTGCTTGATGATGAAAGTATAAATGAAAATACTGATACTGATGGACTAATTGATGCTATTAGATATATTAAAGGATGTAAACTTGCTGCACTTGTAAAAAGAGCAGATGAAAACTCTTTTAAAGTTTCTTTAAGAAGCGGTGGTGGAAATGTTAATGCTGCTGAAATAGCAAAAGAATTTGGCGGTGGAGGACATGTTAAAGCTGCCGGATTTACTTTTGAAGGAGATAAAAACGAAATTTTAACAATACTTAAAGATATTGATTTAGAGGTTTAATTTGATAAACGGTGTAATTTGCATTAACAAAGAGCAAAACATGACAAGTCATGATGTTTGTTTTAAGGTAAGAAAGATTCTTGGTGAAAAAAAAATTGGGCATAGTGGTACACTGGATCCTATGGCAACAGGAGTAATGGGAGTTCTTGTATGTAGAAGCACAAAACTTTCCAGTTATATTACTGCGTTTGAAAAAGAATATATTGCAAATATAGAATTTGGAAAAGAAAGTGACAGTTATGATATATGGACGGCTACAAGAGAATTTTCTCTTCCTGATTTTTCATTGGATGAGTTTATTTTTGCAATTAATAAATTTAAAGGCAATATTACTCAGACTCCTCCTATATATTCTGCCATAAAAGTAAAAGGTAAACCGTTATATAAATATGCGTTGGAAGGAAAAGAAGTTGAAATTCCATCCAGAGAAGTTTATATAAATGATATTGAAGTTATTGATACCGATTTGCCAAGATATGCTACCATAAAAGTTTCCTGTTCAAAAGGGACTTACATAAGAAGCTTAATAAGCGATATAGGCAAAGAACTTGGAACAAGAGCTGTTATGAGCGGTCTTATAAGGACAAAGAACGGAGCGCTAAAAATAGAAAACAGCATTACATTAAGTGAACTTGAAGAAAAAGTAGTTAGCGGTCAATTAAAAGATGTTTTGCAAAATGATGATTTGTTTTTAAAGGATTTGGAAAGAGTAGATATTAATCCGAGAAGCAGTAAAATCATATTAAACGGTAATGCTTTGATTAGAAAAAATATTTTAACAAATGTCAGTGAAATTAAAGAGAATTCATTGGTAAGGTTATATTTAGATGATAAGTTTATCGGTGTAGGCAAAAGAGTAGAAGAAGAAAATATATTAATAAGACCAATTAAGATTTTATACGGGGAACAAAAATAATGAAAATATTTCATTCGTTTGGTGAAGCTGATAAAAAAGAAAAATTATCTATGGCCTTTGGTTATTTTGACGGAATACACTTGGGACATAAGAAAATTATAGAAGAACAAGATAAAAGTCTAAAAAACTGCGTTGTTACATTTGATAAACATCCAATGGATTTAATAAATAAACAAAAAGCTCCTAAAAGACTTATGACAATGGATGAAAAAATAGAGTATTTGACTGAAATGGGAATTGATTATTTATTTATTATATCTTTTGATTATGATTTTATGAATTTAAAAGATACTGAATTTGTAAATCTTGTTTTAGACAATGTTAACATGCAAAAAATGAAAGTCGGATTTAATTATCATTTTGGGAAAAACGGAAGCGGAGATAGTGAACTTCTTAAAAAACTTTCAAAAGAAAAAGGTTTTGAAATAAAAGTTGTAGATGAATTTAAAATTGACAATGAAAGAGTTTGTTCTACTGCTATAAGAAATTATATAAAAGATGGCAATATACAAAAAGCCAATAAATTTTTAGGCAGACCTTATATGGTTGAGGGGATAGTTTGTGAAGGTAAACATCTTGGAAGACAGATAGGAATACCAACTGCAAATATATTTCCTGATGAAATAAAAGCTATGCCTAAAAGAGGCGTTTATGTAAGCAGAGTTACAATAGATAACGAAGTCTTTTATGGAATAAGCAACGTAGGTGTAAATCCTACATTTAGAGAAACCCCAAGAGTAGAAACAAACATATTTGATTTCGATAGAGATATTTACGGTAAAAAAATAAAAGTAGAGTTTTTAGAATTTGAAAGAGAAGAAAGAGCTTTTGATTCTATTGAAGAATTAAAAACGACTATTCAAAAAAGTATACAATTTGGTAAAAATTACGTAAAAAATAAACTTAATTATTAAATTTGTTTAATTAAATAAAGTAAATATAATTTATTTAATTTAAAAATTAAAAAAATTAGCTTTATTTTATAAAAGTGTTTGGTATTTTTAACGTAATAAGTTATAATAGAACTAGTATTTTATCATTTTAGATTAAAGGAGGAAGAAAATGAAAAAAGGAAAAAAATTATTAGCATGCTTGTTAGTTGTAGGAATGCTTATAGGATTTACAGCTTGTGGATCTAGTGATGATTCTGCAAACGGAGAAAAAACTTATATAATTGCTACAGATACAACATTTGCACCATTTGAATTTACAGATGAAAACAATAATTTCACTGGTATTGATGTTGAGTTACTTGATGCAATAGCAAAAGATCAAGGTTTTAATTATGAACTTCAATCTTTAGGTTTTGATGCAGCTGTTGCAGCTTTAGAATCAAATCAAGCTGACGCAGTAATTGCAGGTATGAGTATAACAGATGAAAGAAAAGAAAAATATGATTTCTCTGAACCATATTATGATTCTGGTGTAGTTATGGCTGTTAAAGCTGATAACACAACAATCAAAAGCTATGAAGATTTAAAAGGTGAAACAGTAGCTTGTAAAACAGGTACAGAAGGTGCTACTTTTGCTGAATCTATAAAAGATCAATATGGATTTGAAATTTCATATTTTAAAGATTCTCCAAAAATGTACGAAGACGTTAAAACTGGAAATACTGTAGCTTGTTTTGAAGATTATCCTGTAATGGGTTATGGTATCTCTCAAGGAAACGGATTAAAAATGGTAACAGACATGGAAAAAGGTTCTTCTTATGGTTTTGCTGTATTAAAAGGTAAAAATTCAGAACTAATTGAAATGTTCAATGCAGGTTTAAAAAATATTAAAGATAGTGGAGAATATCAAAAAATATTAGATAAATATATTGCAGATAAATAGAAATAAAAAAATAGTTGGAGTGATTTAATGAATTTAATAGAGGTTTTTACTGAAGCAGCCCCATTACTTTTTGAAGGGTTTGCAATGACAATACAAATAACAATAATATCATTAATAATAGCGTTTTTCTTAGGGCTTATCTCTTGTATTATGGGGTTATCAAGTTTTAAACCTTTTAAAGCTATATCTAAATTTTATTTATGGATTATAAGAGGAACACCGCTTTTGGTACAATGTTTCTTTGTATACTTTAGTATTCCTCAGTTAATACAATCTTTTGGTATGGATTTTAGACTTACTGCTTATGCAGCCGGTTTAATAACTCTTTCTTTAAACGCCGGTGCATATATGTCTGAAATTTTTAGAGGAGGTATTCAAGCTGTTGATAAAGGTCAAATGGAAGCAGCGAGAAGTTTGGGCTTACCTAAAAGCAGAGCTATGATAAAGGTAATTTTACCTCAAGCTATTAAAATATGTATTCCTTCTCTTGTAAATCAGTTTATTATTACTCTAAAGGATACATCTATTATTTCTGTTATTAGTTTAGGTGAGGTAGTATATCAAGCCAATATTTATATCGGAAGAACAATGAATTCATTTGCTACATGGACTATTGTAGGTATAATGTATTTGGTAGCGATTACTATACTTTCTATGATTTCTAATTACATTGAAAGGAGAGTAACCAATGAGTAAATTAAAAGTAACTGATCTACATAAATATTTTAAAAAGTTAGAAGTTTTAAAAGGAATAGATCTTGAAATAAAAGAAGGCGAAGTTGTTTGCATAATCGGTCCTTCCGGCTCAGGTAAAAGTACTTTTTTAAGATGTTTAAATCTTTTGGAAGTTCCAACTAAAGGTGAAATCGAAATTGACGGTAAGTTGATAACAGATAAGAAAAACGATATTAATAAAATGAGAGAAAATATTGGAATGGTATTCCAACAATTTAATCTTTTCCCTCATTTAACTGTTAAAAAAAATATTATGCTTGCTCCGGTAGATTTAAAATTAAAAACACCTGAAGAAGCAGAAAAAAAAGCTTTGGAACTTCTTGAAAGAGTAGGACTTGCTGAAAAAGCAGACGTATATCCTAAGAAACTTTCAGGTGGACAACAACAAAGAGTTGCTATAGCAAGAGCGCTTGCAATGGAGCCTGACATAATGATGTTTGATGAACCTACTTCTGCCCTTGACCCAGAAATGGTTGGAGAAGTTTTAAGTGTTATGAAAGAACTTGCTGCTCAAGGGATGACAATGGTAATTGTTACTCACGAAATAGGTTTTGCCAGAGAAGTAGCGGATAGGGTTATATTTATGGATGAAGGTATTATTATCGAACAAGGACCACCTTCAGAAGTAATCGGAAATCCTCAAAATCAAAGAACTAAAGACTTTTTAAATAAAGTTTTATAAAAAAGAAGGAGATATCCTTCTTTTTTTTATTTTTTTTACAATGAATTTTAATATATTAATAATAAGGTTATAATAAAATTTATATTGAAATGATAAATAGGAAATACCAAAAAAAGCACCTTAAGGTGCTTTTTTATAATGAATTTATTATTTCAACGTATTTTTCTTTTGGATAAGCTCCTACTTCTCTTGCTACTTGTTCTCCGCCTTTAAAGAAGATAACTGTAGGAATGCTCATTACTCTAAACTGAATTGCAAGTTCTTGATTTGTATCAACATCAAGTTTACATACTTTAATTTTATTAGAATATTCTTCAGCAATTTCATCTATTGTTGGAGCAAGACCTCTACATGGACCGCACCAAGTTGCCCAAAAATCAACCATAACAGGTTTATCACTATTTAAAACTTCAGTTTCAAAATTTTCATTTGTTATTGTCACGATATTTTGATTAGCCATAATAGACCTCCTTTAATTCATTATTTACATTTTATGATATTATATCACCTTATTATGAATATTTATATATTTTATTAAAATTAAATATTAATAATTAAATTTATCATTTTATTTTATGATATAATAATTTAAAATATATCAAAAGAAAAGGCTTGTATGAAAAAAGAACTTAATGAAAGAATAAGAACATATATACATAAAAATCCCGTAAGACTTCATATGCCGGGACATAAAGGAAGAATAAATGATTTTTATTTAAAAGATTTAACAGAACTTTCTTTTAATGATAATTTATTATCTCCAAGTGATGTTATTCTAAATTTGCAAAATAAAATATCTGATATTTTTAATACAAAATATTCTTTTATTTTAGTAAATGGAAGCACAGGAGGGATTATAAGTTCCATTTTATATTCCTTAAAAAAAAATGATAAAATATTGATTCCAAGAAATAGTCATATTTCATCATATTATGGTTTATATTTAAGTGATGCTAATCCTATTTATATTTATCCAAAGAATAATGATATCGGAATAAGTGAAGAAGAATATATATCTGTATTAAATGAAAATAAAGATATAAAAGCAGTCTTTATAACATATCCAAGTTATTTTGGATATGCACTTGATATAAAGAGTTTATGCAGAAGAATAAAAGAAATAAATAAGGAAATTATTATAATTGTAGATGAAGCACATGGAACTCATTTTTCTTTTAGTAATGAATATCCTGCTTCAGCACTTAATGCACAAAGTGATATAGTAATTACATCTATGCATAAGACATTAACGGGATTAACTCAAACTTCACTTTTACATATAAACAGTGATATAATTGATATTCAAAGGTTGAAATTATTTTTCAAGATGACAACTTCAACATCTCCTTCATTTTTGTTTTTGCAAAGTGTAGAAGAAGCAGTATCTTTTGCAGAGGAAAAAGGAGAAAGTATATTACTTCAAATAAAAGAATGGTATACTGATGCAAAAAAAGAAATAGAAGAAAATACAGAGTTTTATTTAGAGGAATTTAACAGTGATATACATGACTATACAAAAATATGTATAAATGTTGATAATACTATTTTTGATGGATATTCATTATCAGAAATACTGGAAAATAAGTATGATATATTTACAGAATGTTCAACAGAAAAATATGTTTTGGTATATCTTGGACTGTTTAGTAAAAAAAGCGATATTGATAGTTTAATTAGTGCATTAAAAGATATCAATAAAACATATAAAACTAATGTAGGCAAAAAAAAGGATATTATTTTTAAACATAATGAACCTATAATAAAATTTTCTATGAGAAAAACTTTATCTTTTGAAAAAGAAAGAGTGAAAATAGATGATAGTTTAGGGTGTGTAAGTTATGATTTTATAGTTCCTTATCCTCCGGGATATCCTATACTTACTCCAGGGGAAATAATTAATAAAGAAATAATAGATTATATAAAAGAAATAAAAGATAAACAAACAATTCTAGGAATAGAAAATGGATTTATAAATGTTATTAAGGAGAAATAATGGCAAAGGGAAAACTATTTGTAATAGAAGGGCTTGATGGAAGTGGAAAGCAAACACAAAGTGAACTTTTAGTTAAAAGACTAAAAGAAGAAGGATACAATGTTTTAAGGGCAAGTTATCCCAATTATGAAAGTGATTCTTCGGCTTTGGTAAAAATGTATTTAAACGGTGATTTTGGAAGTAATGCAGAAGATATAGACCCAAAGGTTGCTTCTACATTTTATGCCGTTGATAGATATGCAACATATAAAAAGGATTATGAAGAATTTTATAATAATGGTGGAATAATTATTGCAGACAGATATGTAACTTCAAATATGCTTCATCAAGGTTGTAAAATAAAAGATATAAAGAAAAGAGAAGAATTTTTAAATTGGCTGTTGGATTATGAATATAATATGTTTAAAATTCCTACTCCCGATAAAATATTTTTCTTGGATATTGACCCTAAAGTTTCTCAAAAACTTATAAAAGACAGAGATAATAAATTTACAAATGAGCATGAAAAAGATATTCATGAAAGTAATTTTGAATATTTAATGTCTGCTTATGAAAATGTAAATTTTCTTATAAAAAATTATGGTTTTGAAAGAATTGAGTGTGTAGAAGATAATAATTTAAAAAGTATTGAAGATATTAATAATGATTTATACAAAAGAATTAAAAATAATTTAGGAGGTAATACAATGAAATTAATAATAGCGATTGTTCAAAATGAAGATGCTTTCATTTTATCAGATGCACTTACAGATGAAGGTTACCAAGTAACTAAGCTAAGCACAATGGGCGGATTTTTAAAATTAAAAAATGTTACATTGATGATAGGAACCGAAGATGAAAAGGTTGAAAGAGCTCTTGAAATAATGAAAAAAATATGTAAAAAAAGAGAACAGGTTGTTTCTACTCCTGTTGATGCTTCATTTATGGAAAGTCCTCTTACTACTTATTCTGCAAGTGTTGAAGTTGGAGGGGCAACTGTATTTATCTTAGATGTTGCTAGATTTGAAAAATATTAATTATGTTTGATAATTTATTAAAAACCGAAAAGGATATTTTGTTAAATCATATAAATAATGATACTATGGCTCACGCCTATTTGTTTTATGGTGCAAAAGAAGAAGTTTTAGATAATACCATACTAGAATTCTTAAAAACTTTGTATTGTAAAAACAGTAGGTATTATTGTGATGAGTGCGATGATTGCTTAAAAATAAATACAAATAATAATATAGATATTACTAATATTTATAAAGATGGTGCAAGCATAAAAATAAAGCAGATAAGACAGATGCAATATAAAGTTTCTCTTTCAAGCAGTGAATACAAATATAATATTTTTGTTGTTCATGGTGCTGATGCTATGAGTGTTGAAGCCGCAAATGCATTTTTAAAAACACTGGAAGAGCCTGTAAAAGATACAATTATAATATTATCTTCTTCAAAAAAAGAGATGATTTTACCAACTATTCTTTCAAGGTGTATAGAAATTAAGGTAAATGACAGCAATGAAAATGTTACTCTTTCTGATGAAGAGAAAGCATATTTGCTTGAAAATTTACTTTCTATATTTAGAGGAAATAACTTAAATAATGTAAATATTAGCAAAAAACTTGTAAAGGATAGAAATAAAGTTGAAAATTATGCAGTTTTTATAATGAAATTTTTATCAGATGTGTTAATATATAAGGAAAGCAACTTGGATATTACTTTTAATGAAGATAAAAATAATTATAAAAATTATGTTAAAGAAGTAAATAAACTTGTTACAAAACACAAACTAAAAAAAATCATTGATAAAATGTTAAACATAAACTTAATGATTAATTATAATGTTAATGCCTCATTGGCATTTTTAAGTTTGTTTATGTATATTGAGGAGGATATTTAATGCAAAAAGTAGTGGGGGTAAGATTTAAACCCGCAGGTAAGATATATTATTTTGATCCTGAAAATATTTATTTAAAATTACAGGATAATGTTATTGTTGAAACAGCAAGAGGTCTTGAATATGGAACTGTTGCCGGTAAGGTTAAGTATGTTGAAGATGAAGAAGTAACAAAACCTATAAAACCCGTAATAAGAAAAGCAACAGCTAAAGATACTAAAATTCACGAAGAAAATCTTGTTAAAGCTGAAAAAGCTTTGGAAATTTGTAAAAAAGAAATAGCTAAACAAGGTCTTGATATGAAGCTAATAAGAGCAGAATATACATTTAATGCTCAAAAGGTAATTTTTTATTTTACCGCAGATGGCAGAATTGATTTTAGAGAACTTGTAAAGAATTTAGCTGCTATATTTAGAATTAGAATTGAACTTAGACAAATAGGTGTAAGAGACGAATCCAAAATACTTGGAGGGCTTGGACCTTGTGGTTGTGAACTTTGTTGTAATAAATGGCTTGGAGAATTCCAACCTGTTTCAATAAAAATGGCAAAAGAACAAGGTTTATCTCTTAATCCTTCAAAAATTTCTGGAATATGCGGAAGACTTCTTTGTTGTCTTCAATATGAGCATAATTGCTATGAAGATGCTCTTGCAAGACTTCCAAGAGTTTCTGATAAAGTTAAAACCGAAGATGGAGTGGGTACAATAGAAAGACTAAATGTACTAAAAGAAACTTTACTTGTTAAATTTGAAAATGATGGAGATATAGCTTTTAAAGAATATAAAAACGATGAAGTAAAAGTTATAAAGAGAAAGAAAAAACATTGTAACAATAAAGAATGTGACAATAAAAATTGTCCTAACCATTCAAAACATGAAGAAACAGAAGAACATTTTGATGAAGAATTAAAAGCACTTGAAAGAGAAGACTAGGAGAAAAGACCTTTGAAAGATTTTTTTAAAAAATATTTTATTGATACATTGTCAAGTATGGCACTTGGACTGTTTTCTACTTTAATTATAGGAAGTATATTAAATCAAATAGGTGTTGTATTTCATATAAGTTTTTTAACTGATACATTGTATCCGGCTTTAAAAACAATGACAGCACCTGTTATAGCAGTCAGTGTTTCATACGGACTTAAGGCTGATCCTCTTGTAATATTTGCATGTGGGGGTGCAGGATTAATAGGAGGAGACCCTATAAGTGCTCTTCTTTGCGGGATAAGTGGTTCCGTGGTAGGTATGCTTATTTCAAAAAGGACAAGCATAGATATAATCGTAACTCCGATTGTTACAGTATTGGCGGCAGGTATAGTTGGATATTATGTAGGACCTATAATGCAGGATTTTATGGCATTTTTAGGTGATATAATAATGAAAGCCTGTGAGCAAGAACCTTTTGTAATGGGAATTTTGGTAAGTGTAATTATGGGGATTATTTTAACACTTCCAATATCTTCCGCAGCTCTTGGTATAATGCTTAATTTATCCGGACTTGCTGCAGGAGCAGCGTGTGTGGGATGTGCTTGCCAAATGGTTGGTTTTGCGGTAATGAGTTTTAGAGAAAATAAAATTGAAGGTCTTATTTCACAAGGACTTGGGACAAGTATGCTTCAAATAGGCAACATTATGAAAAAGCCTGTGCTTTTCTTACCACCTATAATTACAAGTGCAATTTTAGGACCTGTGTCTACTGTTGTATTTAAAATGACAAATACGGCATACGGTGCGGGAATGGGAACAAGCGGACTTGTAGGTCAGTTTGGTATGATTGAAGCTATGGGAAGTTCAACCGGTGTTATTGCAATGATGATTTTAATGCATTTTGTTCTTCCGGCTTTTATAACCCTTGTAATAAGTGAAGTATTTAGAAAGAAAAATATCATCAAACCAGGTGATTTAAAATTAGATTTAAAATAGGAGAATTGGTATGGAAAAATTATTTAACAGTACAAGAGACAAAAACAATAAGCTTACACCTTCAAAAGCTATAATAAAAGGTCTTAGTGATGATGGTGGTTTATTTGTTCCTGAATTTTTAGATGAAGTAAAATTTGATTATAAAGAGTTTATAGGTAAATCTTATAATTACATAGCAAAAACAATTTTAGGTTCTTTCTTAGATTTTTCAAAGGAACAAATTGATTATTGTGTAGATAAAGCTTACAGTTTAGATAATTTTGAAAATGAAAATATTTTTAACGTTGTTGATGTAGAAGATGGGCTTTCTGTTCTTGAATTATTTACGGGAAATACAATCGCTTTTAAAGACTGTGCTCTTTCCATTTTACCTCTTTTATTAAATTGTGCAAAAGACAATGTAAATGACAAAGATGATGTACTTATTTTAACAGCTACAAGCGGGGACACTGGAAAAGCTGCTTTAGAAGGATTTCATGATATAGATGGTATTGATGTTATAGTTTACTATCCATATAAAGGTGTATCAAGACTTCAACTTCTTCAAATGCTTACTCAAAAAGGTAATAATGTAAAAAGTTATGCGGTAAAAGGTAATTTTGATGATACTCAAAATGGTGTAAAAGAAATTTTTAATGATAGTGAATTTGCAAAGGAACTTGAAAAATACGGAGTAAAACTTTCTTCTGCAAACTCAATTAATATAGGAAGACTTCTTCCTCAAGTTGTTTATTATTATCATGCTTATGTAAGATTAATAGAACAAGGAAAAATTAAAGAAGGAGATAAAGTAAACTTTATAGTTCCAACAGGTAACTTTGGAAATATTTTAGCTGGATATTATGCTTATTTAACAGGTCTTCCTGTAAATAAATTGATATGTGCTTCAAATGACAATAATGTACTTTTCGATTTCTTCAAAACAGGTGTTTATGATAAAAACAGAGAATTTAAAAAGACAATTTCTCCTTCAATGGATATTTTAATTTCTTCAAACCTTGAAAGATTAATATATCATATGTATAACTCAGATGATAAAAAAGTAAAAGAACTTATGACTAAATTAAGTGAGGACGGAAAATATACAGTTGATAAAGAGTATATGGATAATGCTGACAATTTCATCGGAGGATACGCAAGTGAAGATGAAATAAGAGAAGCTATAAAATACGTTTATGAAAACGACGATTACTTAATGGATACTCATACTGCTGCAGGATATAAAGTATATAAAGATACAAAAGAAGATGATACATATTCTGTATTATTATCTACAGCGTCAGCTTATAAATTCTCTAAAGACGTATATCACTCAATTTTTGATGATGAAGTTAATGCAAGTGATGATGTTGAGTATATGTATAAATTAAACGAAAAAACAAATGTAAAAATCCCAAAAGCCGTTGATAATATCGAAAACTTCGAAAGAAGAGAAGAAGAAGTTATTACAAAAGAAGATATGAGAAATTCAATAATAAAATATATAGAAGGTAGAAAATAATGTTTGAAATAAAAGCTCCGGCTACAAGTGCCAATATATGTTGTGGATTTGATACATTTGGACTTGCAGTAACTTTATACAATACTTTTAAAGTAGAAAAAAGTGATAAATACATATTTGACGGAAGAGTAGAAGACATTAACAATACAAACAATCTTATTTTAACAAGTATGCTTACTGCTTGTAGATTTTTAGATAAAGAACCGGTTCCTGTAAAAGTTGATGTTTTTAGCGATGTTCCTTCAACTAGAGGACTAGGAAGCAGCGCAACTTGTGTTGTAGCAGGAATAATAATGGCATATAAAGTTCTTAATGTAGAGGTTGATATTGATGATGTGTTCAATATTGCCTCAAGTATAGAAGGACATCCCGATAATGTAGCTCCTTGTATTTTTGGTGGTACTACGCTTTCTTATAAACAAGATGATGAGTTTAAATATTATAAAATAAATGCAAATAAAAAATATAGGATATGTGCGTTTATTCCTCGTTTTAAGCTTTCAACAAAAAAAGCAAGAAATGTTCTTCCGGAAAAATATTCGAGAGAAGATGTTGTATTTAACATACAAAGAGCATCTTTACTTCCTCTTAGTTTAGAAAGAGGGGACAGTGAATTTGTTAAAGATGCACTTCAAGATAAAATTCATGAACCATATAGAAAAGACTTAATAAACGGATATGATGATGTGGTAAATTTAACTAAAAAATATGGTTTTGTGGGAACATATTTATCCGGTGCAGGGCCTACCATTATGGGTGTCTATGAAGGAAACATTGATCTTAAAAAATTAAGATTTGATTTAAGAAAATTAAAAGATAAATATGATTTATATCCTTTAAAGATTGATTTTAACGGTGTAAGATATTAAAAAAAGATGACTAAATGTCATCTTTTTTTATTCTTCCAACCAAGAAGAAAAATCTGCATCACTTGGCATTCTAAAATCTCCTCTTGGACTTAAACTTACCGAACCAACTTTGGGAGCGTCCGGTGTACATGAACGTTTAAATTGAGAAATGAAAAATCTTCTCATAAAGTTATTTAACCATTTTTCTATTACT
Organism: Anaerofustis sp. NSJ-163; assembly: GCF_024135845.1. Lineage (NCBI taxonomy): Bacteria > Bacillati > Bacillota > Clostridia > Eubacteriales > Eubacteriaceae > Anaerofustis > Anaerofustis sp. NSJ-163. The sequence goes on along the minus strand of NZ_JAMYJV010000004.1, from coordinate 194,535 downwards.
TCATCTGAATATTTTTCTTTAAATGCTTGTTTTGCAAGGAAATGAAGTTTGTTTTTCTTTGCACCGCATCTTATGAAGTTATATAAGAAGAAATCATGAAGTTCATAAGGACCAATGTTATCTTCTGTTTTTTGTTCTATCTTTCCGTCTTTTGTTGGTGGTAAAAGTTCAGGGCTTATTGGTGTATCTAAAATATCAAGTAATATTTCTTTTGTTTTTTTATCGCTTATCATAGCAACTGTTCTTACCAAATGAGAAACCAATGTCTTTGGAACGCTTGCGTTTACTCCGTACATACTCATATGGTCACCGTTATATGTGCACCAGCCAAGTGCCATTTCGCTTAAATCTCCAGTACCAACTAATATTGCACCATTTTTGTTTGCCATGTCCATAAGAATTTGTGTTCTTTCTCTTGCTTGTGTATTTTCATATGTTATGTCATGTATGTTTATATCATGTTCAATATCTTTCATATGAAGAGTTGCAGCTTCTTTTATGCTTATTTCTTTTATAGTTACATTAAGGGATTTCATTAAATCAAGTGCATTAGTATAAGTTCTATCAGTTGTTCCAAATCCGGGCATTGTAATACCAATTATATTTTCACTTGGAAGTTTTAAAAGTTTCATTGTTTCACTTGCAACAAGTAAAGCCAATGTAGAATCAAGTCCCCCTGATATTCCAACGACTAATTTCTTAAGCCCTGTATGTTCAAGTCTTTTTGCAAGGGCAGAAGATTGAATACTGAATATTTCATTACATCTTTCAATTCTAAGTTCTTCATTGCTTGGAATGAATGGATGAGGATCAATATATCTATCAAAATCAGATATTTCATTATCAATAAAATGTCTTTCAATAACATCATATTCTAAATCATATTCTCTCTTATTATCATTAAAACTCATATTTTGACGTCTTTGGAAATTTAGTTTTCCCATATCTATATATGAATAAGTAAGTTCATTTTCTCTTTCAAATCTTTTGCCTTTATTTAATAAAATACCATTTTCCGCAATTACACTGCTGCCGCCAAATAGTAAATCTGTAGTTGATTCATGAACACCGGCGGAAACATATACATATCCGCATAAGCATTTCGCACTTTGAGATACTATTAAGCTTGTTCTGTATTCATCCTTTGAAACAACTTCATTGCTTGCAGATATATTTAAAATTAAATTTGCTCCGCTTAATGCAAGATTACTGCTTGGAGGGATAGGAACCCATAAGTCTTCACATACTTCTATTCCTACTGTTAAGTCTTTTCTTAGTTTAAATAGCATTTGACCAAAAGGAACTGTCTGATTTGCAATTTTTATTTCATCATAAACATCTCTTCCACTTGCAAACCATCTTTTTTCATAAAATTCATTATGAATTGGAATATATTGTTTAGGTATTACGCCTAAAATTTCACCTCTAAGCATCATAACAGCACAGTTATATAAAGCATTTTTATATCTAATAGGCATGCCAACAACAATTGCAATGTCAATTTGCTTTGTGTATTTTAATATATCTAATAAAGCTTTTTCGCATTGATCTAACAGCGTATCTTGAAAAAATAAGTCTGCACATGTATATGCACTTATAGATAACTCGGGTGTTATAAGTATCTTTACATTTTTTTCATTTGCTTTATTTATTAATTCAATTATTTGTTCTTTGTTGTATTCGGGATTTGCAACTTTTACCTTTGGAACTCCTGTTGCAACTTTTATAAAACCATAATTTTTCATTTCTTTTACCTTCTTAAATAATTAATAACAATTAATTATAACATAATATATTTAAAATGAAAATAAGATAGTTTTTTCATATTATATTTATTTGTAGAAAAAGCTCGAAGTTTGACAATTTATTGGGTTCGTAGTATACTTTATGTCAAAGTTTAATTATGTAAAATCAATCATTTTTTTATTATTTGGGGAGAAAAAAATTGACGAAGAAAAAAAGATTAATAATATTATTATTAATAGATATTTTAATAGTGTCATTCAGTATGATAATGTCACTTTTATTAAGGTTTGATTTATTTATAATACCTTCAAGATTTTTATATCCTGCACTAAGATTTTTACCACTTGATATTGTAATTGCAATAGCTGTTCTTGCTATTTTCAAAATGTATAACAGAGTATGGACTTATGCATCTATGGATGAAGTCGTTTCTGCTTTTAAATCTGCTGTTGTAATTGAAATTATTTACATTATTTATCATGTTTACTTAGATGTTGGGATGCCAAGAAGTTACTATTTCTTTGATTTTACTTTTCTTTTTGTATTAATTGCACTTTCTCGTTTATCTGTAAGAATTTATAAAGGAATCATTATAAGAAAAAATAAAAGCGAATTAAAAAGAAATGTTATGATTATAGGTGCCGGTTCTGCTGGTTCTTTGCTTATTAAAGAAATCAGAAACGGTATGAAACACTATGAAGTAGTATGTATAATAGACGATAATGAGGAAAAAAAAGGGAAATATATACATAATATCCCTATTGTTGGCGGAAGAGATGATATTTTATTTAATATTAACAAATATGACATAGATGAAATAATTATAGCAATGCCTTCTGCATCTGTTGACACAATAAGAGATATTATTACTATATGTAATCAAACTAGTGTAAAACTTAAAATATTACCAGCAATTTCAAAAAGCCTTACTACATCTTTAACTCAAAAGGTCAGAGAAGTTAATTATGAAGACTTACTTGGAAGAGCTGCTGTAGATATAAAAAATAAAGAACTTAGGACTTTTATTGACGGAAAAACCGTTATGGTTACAGGGGGTGGAGGAACTATCGGTTCTGAACTTTGCAGACAAATTGCTGCAAATAAACCTGATAAGTTGCTTGTTGTTGACATATATGAAAATACGGCATATGAACTTCAAATGGAACTTAAAAGAAAACATCCTGAGATTGATGTACGTGTGCTTATTGCTTCCATTAGAGATTATGATAGAATGGAGTGTATATTTAAAAAATATAATCCTCAAATTGTTTATCATGCAGCTGCACATAAGCACGTTCCTTTAATGGAATATTCTCCTAACGAAGCTGTAAAAAATAACTGTAAGGGAACTTTAAATCTTGTTAATCTTGCGGATAAATATGAAGTTAAAAGATTTGTATTAATTTCTACAGATAAAGCTGTAAGACCTACAAACGTTATGGGGGCTACCAAGAGAATATGTGAAAAAATTATACAAAGCTATAATAAAATTTCTAAGACAGAATTTGTTGCTGTAAGATTTGGTAATGTACTTGGAAGTAATGGCTCTGTTATTCCTTTATTCTTAAAACAAATAGAAGAAGGGGGACCTGTTACCGTAACTCATAAAGAAGTTACAAGATTTTTCATGACTGTAAGAGAAGCTGTTTCTCTTGTAATTCAAGCAGGACTTCTTGCAAAAGGCGGCGAAATCTTTGTTCTTGATATGGGAAAACCTGTTAAAATTTATGACTTGGCGGTTAACTTGATTAAATTAAAAGGTTATGTTCCAAATGAAGACATAAAAATAGAAGTTGTTGGGTTAAGACCCGGAGAAAAAATGTATGAAGAAATTCTTATGGAAGAAGAAGGTCTTACAGGAACAAAAAATCATATGATTTATATTGCAAAACCTATTGATATAGATATAGACAAGTTTTTTGTTGATTTAGATAATCTTATTGATACTGCATATAAAAATCCGGATAATATTAGGGAAGAAATAAAAAAACTTTGTCCTACATATAATGAAGCAAAAAATGATTAATATAAGTATCTTAAAGTGATTTTTATCATTTTAAGATACTTTTTATTAATAAACGATTAAAAATTTGTCAAAATATTATATTTAGGTGTATAATATGTATTTAGTAATAAGGAGAAAATCTGTGGATAGTATAAGTAAAAAAAGTAATTTATTTTTTAATATTATGCTAATCATTACAATGATTGTATTCGTATTTAGAAATACATTATTATCTGAGCTTGACAATGCTTTTAGTATAAGCTTTAATTTGTTATGCTTTTTTTTGTGTATTGTTTTATTCTTAATAAATTATTCTAAAACCGTAGATACCTTAAATTTAAAGAGCATAATAAAAAATAACATTGTTATTATATTATATTTTATTATAAGACTTTTTACTTTTGTAATAAAAGGATTCGATTTAATCACATTTAACAGTATTATGGTTGAGTTTTTTCTTTTGGTTATATTTTTTAGAGGTATTAATTTTAATGGTAATAATCCAAAGAAAATACTATATCCATGTATGGTAATCATTACTGTTGTATGTGTATTTTTTGTTTTAAGGGCATTTTATTATATTGTGATTGGAAATAGCTTATTTGATGCACTTTTAAAATCCCTTACTTTTAATATATCAGGAAGTGTTTTTGATGTTAATCCGAATGATCCGGGTATACTAGTTATGTTTGTATGTGCCTTTTTACTTTCTTTTGTAGAGAAAAAGAATATATATATATATTTATTTTTAACATCACTTGTTGCATATTTACTTCTTTGTGGATGTAGAAGTGCATGTGTTGGAATAATTGCTGTTTTAATATCTATGTTTATTTATAAAAAATATAAAAATATTAATTGCAATAAAATAATGCTTTCAATGCTGATATTTTCATTTATATATTTAATGAGCTTGTTTACCTGCACTATGATAAATAAGGACACAATTGTTTTTACACCTTTTGAAAAAAGCTGGAATCATTATAGCTCAACAAGGTATATGCTTGATAAGTATACTATCTTATCTTTGGAAGATGATTTTCTTCTTGGGTTTGGTTCTTTTAAATATACGGGAGAAAAAAGATATGAATATTTAATGGAACATTTTCCTCAAGTTGTTGATGTTAGACTCGGAGCAGATGCAAACTATGCAAATAAATATAAAAGTTTAAATGCTCATAATGGATTTTTAGATTTTATTGCCGGAAATGGTATAATATGTTTAGCATTGTTTTTATATTTTATTATAAGTAAAATAAAAAATATAGATGATAAAGTGTGCAGAAAATATTACTTACCGATTATTTTTATGATTGTTGTTTCAAATTTTGAAAATACAATTTTAAATATAATTCCATTTATGTTTTTCTTGATACTTTTATTTATATCATGTATGGAACATGATAATTTGAATCTTGATAAATCAACTTAAAAGGAAAATTTTAAGTGTAGAAAATAAAAAATTAAAATATATAATATTTTTAATAGGAGTTAAAAATGGGAAATAATGAAAGAATTTTTTTAGCATCTCCTCATATGAGTGATGAAGGATATGAACAAGAATACATTAAAGAGGCTTTTGATACAAACTGGATAGCTCCTCTTGGTGCAAATGTAAATAACTTTGAAAAAGAAATATGTGATTACACAGGTGCAAAAGATGCAGCTGCTTTAGTTAGCGGAACATCTGCAATTCATCTTGCAATTAAACTTTTAAACATTGGTAAAGATGATATTGTATTTTGTCAAAGTCTTACTTTCTCAGCAAGTGCTAATCCAATAATTTATGAAAATGCAACACCTGTTTTTATAGACAGTGATTTTGAAACATGGAATATGAGTCCAAAAGCACTAAGGGAAGCTTTTGAAAAATATAAAGAACAAGGAATAAAACCAAAAGCTGTTATAGTTGTTCATCTTTATGGTATTTGTGCTAATTTAGATGAAATAGTATCAATTTGTAAAGAATATGATGTGCCTTTGGTTGAAGATGCTGCTGAAAGTTTAGGAAGTATTTATAAAGGTCAAATGACAGGAACTTTTGGTGATTATGGAATACTTTCTTTTAACGGAAATAAAATCATAACATCTTCAGGTGGAGGTATGCTTCTTGTAAATACTCCTGATAGCAGTGAAAAAGCAGCAAGAGCAAGATTTTTATCGACACAAGCAAGAGAAAATAAAAGATATTATTATCATAAAGAAGCAGGATATAACTACAGAATGAGTAATATTGTTGCCGGTATTGGAAGAGGTCAGCTTAAGGTATTAGATAAAAGAGTTGAACAAAAAAGAGAAATATATTTCCATTATAAAGATGCTTTCAAAGATATTAAAGAAATAAAAATGATGCCTATTGATGACGAAAATACAAGATGTAACTGCTGGTTATCTTCAATACTTATTGATGAAAAATCAAAAGTTAAACCTCTTGATATTATTTTAAAATTGGAAGAAAACAATATAGAAGCAAGACATATTTGGAATCCAATGCATAAACAACCATTCTTTGAAAAATATGATTATATTGATAACGGAGGAGTAGGAGAGTATATCTTTAATAACGGTGTATGTCTTCCATCTGATACAAAAATGACGAAAGAAGATATGCAAAGAGTAAGCGACATAATAAAGACTCTTTTTGAATAATTATGATTAGAAAAAGAACCTTTTACGACAAGTACATAAAAAGAATTATAGATTTTTTACTTTCTTTAATCGGGATAATTATTTTAAGTCCTGTTTTATTGATTGTTTCTATTATGGTAAGAACAAAATTAGGTTCTCCTATTTTATTTAAACAGGAAAGACCTGGGTTAAATGGTAAAATTTTTAAAATGTATAAATTTAGAACTATGACAAATGAGACTGATGAAAACGGAGAGCTTCTTCCTGATGAAGTTAGGCTTACAAAATTCGGTCAATTCCTTAGATCATCAAGTCTTGATGAACTTCCGGAAATGTTTAATATATTAAAAGGTGATATGAGTATTGTAGGTCCAAGACCTCTTTTAGTAAAATATCTTCCTTTATATAGTGAAAGACAATCTCACAGACATGATGTAAGACCGGGGCTTACAGGTTATGCACAGGTTAATGGCAGAAATGCGATAAGCTGGGAAGAAAAGTTTGAACTTGATATATTTTATGTAAACAATTCTTCTTTTATGGTGGATTTAATGATATTCTTTAAAACCATTAAAAAGGTTTTTGACAGAGAAGGAATAAGCAGTGATACTTCTGTAACAATGGAAGAATTTAAAGGTTCAAGAGAAGCTGAAGAGGTTGTATAATGAATAAAGTTGTTGTAATAGGCGGCGGTGGACATGCTAAGGTTGTTATTGACATTATAAAGAAAAACGGTTATAAAGATGATGAAATAGCTGTTTTAGATGATAATTTGAATATAGGAACAAAAATTCTAAATGTAGAAGTAAGGGGAAAAGTTAAAGATTGTATTCAATTTCCCAAAGATACAAAGTTTATTATTGCAATTGGAAATAATAAAGTAAGAGAAAAAATAGCAAATGAATATAAATTTAACTATACATCATTTATTCATCCCAAAAGTATAATCGCTGAAGATGTAAAGATAGGTGATGGTTGTGTAGTAATGGCAGGAGCAGTAATAAACAGTGGTAGTGTAATATCAGATCATGTTATTGTTAATACATCAGTTTCAATAGACCATGACAGCAAAATTGATGATTTTGCTCATCTTTCTCCCGGAGTTCATATGGGAGGAACTGTTAAAATAGGTAAAAGAAGCTGGATTGGTGTAGGAAGCAGTGTAAAAAACAATATTACAATATGCGAAGATGTTACTGTTGGTGTAGGCAGTGTCGTAGTTAAAGATATAAAAGAAAAAGGTGTTTATATCGGCTGTCCTACTAAAAAATTAAACAAGTGTATGGAGTAATAAATGAAGATTTGGATTTTAAACCATTATGCTACAAATATGTATTTTGACGGACTTGGCAGACATCAAAGTTTTGCAAAATACTTAATAAAAAAAGGACATGAAGTAAAAATATTTTGTGCCAGTACGGTTCATAACAGCGATGAAGTTGTTGATCTTGGTGGCAGACAATATATTGAAAAAAAAGGTATGGATAATGTTCCTTACATTTTTGTAGATACATCTATATATAAAGGTAACGGTGTTTCAAGAATAAAAAATATGTATTCTTATTACAAAAATGTAAAAAAAGTTGTAAGTGAATATATACAAAAAGAAGGAAAACCTGATGTAATATATGCTTCGTCTGTTCATCCTCTTGCACTTGTTGCTGGAATAAAATTAAAGAAAAAATTTAATATACCATGTATAAATGAAATAAGAGATCTTTGGCCCGAAAGTCTTATAGAATATGGTATAATAAATAGAAATAGTTTTATTGCAAAGATTCTTTATAAAGGTGAAAAATGGATTTATAAAAAATCTGATGCAGTACTTTTTACAATTCCCGGTGGAGAAAAATATATTGTTGACAGAAACTGGATATTAGATATTCCGTTAAGTAAAATATTTTATATAAATAACGGCGTTGATCTTGAAGAATTTGAATATAATAAACAAACTTATCAGTTAGATGATGAGGATTTAGAAAATGATCAAATATTTAAAATCGTATATGCAGGTTCAATCAGAGATGTAAACAATGTTGATGAAATATTGTCAATGGCAGATATCTATAAAGAAAAGGGAATAAACAATATTAAATTTATAATTTACGGAGACGGTCCAAGAAAAGAACCGCTTGAAAATTTAGCTTTAAAATTAAGACTTGACAATGTTGTATTTAAAGGAAGAGTAGAAAAGAAATATATTCCATTTATTCTTTCAAAAAGTAATCTTAATTTAATAAGCGGTATTTCCGGTAATATAGGTGCTTATGGCGTAAGTTGGAATAAACTTTTTGAATACATGGCAAGCGGTAAACCTATATGTGCAAATTATAATCTTGGAGATTTTAATTTAATAGAGGATAATAAAGTAGGAATTTGTAAGAAGTATACTGATTTAAAACAGTACTGTGACGATATAGAAAAAATTGTTTTAGATAATGAAAATTATAATGAACTTTGTGAAAATGCGAAAAACGCAAGCATTGAGTTTAGTTTTGATAAATTAACCGATAAATTAATTGATGTGATAAATTATATTATTAAGTAAAGTAGGGTGAAACGTATGAAAAATGAACTTTTAAAGAAAATTGAAAACAAAGAAATAGTTGTAGGTGTTGTAGGTCTTGGATATGTAGGTCTTCCTCTTGCAGTTGAAAAGGCAAAAGCAGGATATAAAACAATAGGTTTTGACGTTCAAGCAAGCAAAGTACAAATGGTAAATGAAGCAAAAAACTATATTGGAGATGTTGTTGACAGCGATTTAAAAGAGCTTGTTGAATCTAAGATGTTATCTGCAACAACTGATTTTAGTTTTGTAAAAGATGTTGATTTTATTGCGATTTGTGTTCCAACACCTCTTGATAAACATCAACAACCTGATATTTCTTATGTAAAGAATTCAAGCATAGAAATAGCAAAATATTTAACAAAAGGTACAATGGTTGTATTGGAATCAACAACTTATCCTGGTACAACAGAAGAGCTTATTAAACCAATTTTGGAAGAAGGTTCCGGATTAAAATGCGGAGAAGATTTTTATTTAGGTTTCTCTCCTGAAAGAGTTGACCCAGGTAACTTAATATATAAAACAAAGAATACACCTAAAGTTGTTGGAGCAATAGGTGAAGATGCAACAGAAGTAATTGCAAAAATGTATAGTTCAGTTTTAGAAGGTGATATTTATACAGTTTCATCTCCTGCTGTTGCAGAAATGGAAAAGATTCTTGAAAACACATATAGAAACATTAATATCGGTTTGGTAAACGAACTTGCAATGCTTTGTCATGAAATGGGAATAAGCTTATGGGAAGTAGTTGATGCTGCAAAAACAAAACCATATGGTTTCCAAGCTTTTTATCCAGGTCCAGGTCTTGGTGGACATTGTATTCCTCTTGATCCATATTATTTATCATGGAAAGCAAGAGAATATGGTTTTCATACATCAATGATTGAAAGTTCAATGATGATTAATGATAAAATGCCTGAATACTGTGTAGAAAGAGCAATGAAAATATTAAATAAACATGGAAAAGCTTTAAGCAAATCAAATGTACTTGTTCTTGGGGTTGCTTATAAACAAGATATTGACGATTACAGAGAATCTCCGGCAATAGATGTAATTGAAATACTTGAACAAAACGGTGCTAATACTGAGTTTTATGATCCATATATAAGTGAATACAAACACGAAGGAAAAGTAAAAAAAGGTATTGAAAAAATTGACGGAGAAATTATTTCTTCATATGATTTAATAGTAATAACTGCATCTCATAGCAATGTTGATTATGAAATGGTAAGTAAAAATGCTAAGGCAATTTTTGATACAAAAAATGCCATGAAAGAAATTGAAAACAGAGATAATATTGAAGTTTTATAATTAGGAGAATGAAAATGAAATATGCATTAATTGGTTGTGGAAGAATATCAACAAATCATATAAAAGCAGCCGTAAACAATAAATTGGAAATTGTCGCTGTTTGCGATATTTTAGATGAAAGAATGGAAGAGCTTCTTTCTAAACATGATTTACAAAATGATGAAAGTATAAAAAGATACAATGATTATAAGGTTATGGTTGAAGAAGTTAAACCTGAGCTTGTTAGTATTGCAACAGAAAGTGGTTCTCATGCTGAAATAGCTTTATATTTAATAGATAAAGGAATAAACGTAATAATTGAAAAACCTATGGCGATGAGCATTAAAGATGCTGATGAAATAATAAAAAGATCAGAAGAAAAAGGTGTAAAAGTATCTGCTTGTCATCAAAACAGATTTAATATTGCAGTTCAAGAAATGAGAAAGGCTCTTGAAAGCGGAAGATTCGGTAAACTTTCTCATGGTTCAATTCATGTTAGATGGAACAGAAATAAAAATTATTATGAACAAGCACTATGGAGAGGAACATGGAAAGAAGACGGCGGAGCCTTAATGAATCAATGTATTCATGGAATTGACTTGCTTAGATGGATGATGGGAGATGAAATCGAAGAAGTTTACGGAGTTACAAAACAACAATTTCATGACTATCTTGAAGCCGAAGATGTTGGAATGGCTGTAGTGAAATTTAAAAATGGTGCAGTTGGAACAATAGAAGGAACAACAAATGTATATCCTAAAAATCTTGAAGAAACTTTATATTTATTCGGAGAAAAAGGAACTGTTAAACTTGGCGGAAAATCTACAAACAATATTGATGTTTGGGATTTTGCAGATGAAACAGATGAAGACAATAAAAATAAAGGTCTTGAAGAACAAACAAGTAATGTTTACGGAAACGGGCATACATCTTTATTCAGAGATGTTATAGAAGCAATTGAACAAGACAGAAAACCTTATGTTGATGCAGTTGCAGGAAGAAATGCTCTTGAACTTGTTTTAAGTATATATAAATCACAAAAAGAAGGTAAAGCCGTAAAACTTCCTTTAGATGATTTTGCAAGTACTGATATGAAAGGTGAATTTTAATGAGTGAATATTTCGTTCATGAATCCAGCTATATAGATGAAGATGTCATAATTGGTAAAAATACCAAGATATGGCATTTTTGTCATATTCAAAAGGGTGCAAGAATAGGTGATAACTGTTCTTTCGGTCAAAATGTTAATGTATCAAATAACGTAAAAATAGGTAATGGTTGTAAAGTTCAAAACAATGTATCAATATACGAAGGTGTAGAACTTAAAGATTATGTTTTTTGCGGCCCTTCAATGGTTTTTACAAATGATTTAACACCAAGAGCAAAATATCCAAAAGGACCGAGTGGTTATAAAAAAACATTACTTGACACAGGCTGTAGTATAGGTGCAAATGCGACAATCGTTTGTGGAAATAAAATCGGTAAATGGGCAATGATTGCATCCGGTGCTGTTGTAACAAAAGATGTGCCAGATCATGCTCTTTATGCAGGTGTTCCTGCAAGACAAATTGGATATGTATGCGAATGTGGAAATGTACTAAATGAAGATTTGAAATGCAGTTGTGGAAGAGAGTATAGAAAAGAAAGTAATGGTCTTGTAAGGAGTAATAATGATTAAGGTTTGTCATATGACCAGCGCACATAAACCTAATGATATTAGAATTTTTGAAAAAGAATGTGTTTCTTTGGCAAAAAAAGAAGAATACGATGTGTATCTGGTTGCAAAAGGTGAAAGTTATCAAAGTAAAAATGTAAATATTGTAGGAATAGGTGAAATAAATAGAGGCAGAATATCAAGAATGCTTTTTACAGCTAAGGATATTTATAAAAAAGCTCTTGAAGTAGATGCTGATATATATCATTTTCATGACCCTGAGCTTCTTCCTTACGGTTTGAAATTAAAGAAAAAAGGTAAGAAGGTAATTTTTGACAGTCATGAAAATTACAGTGAACAAATAAAGGAAAAGTATTATATTCCAAAGATTTTAAGAGGATTTATTTCAAAAGTATTTAAAAGTTATGAAAGCAAAGTAACGAAAAAAATAGATGCTGTCATCTTTCCTTGTCCAATGTTTGGAAAGCATCCTTTTGAGGGTAGAAGTAAAAGATGTGTATATATAAATAATACTCCTATACTTGAAGAATTATATGATAAATATAATGAAAAAGATAAAGATTATTCTAAACCTGTTGTATGTTATGCCGGAGGACTTAATGTAAACAGAGGAATAACAAAATTAATAGAAGGTAGCTATAAAGCCGATGCTAAATTAATTCTTGGAGGAAATTTTGTTCCTAACTCATATGGTGAAGAATTAAAGCAAAAGGAAGAATATAAATGTGTAGACTTTAGAGGATATTTAAATAGAGATGAAGTATTGAATATGTATGAAGAATCTACAATTGGCGCAAATGTTCTTTTAAATATTGGGCAGTATTCTGTTCTTTCAAATTTATCTACCAAGATATATGAATTTATGTCTATGGGGCTTCCTGTTATAAGTAATGATTATCCATACGCAAGAGAAGTAATGGAAGAATATAAATTTGGTTTGGTTGTTGATTCAAGTAATAGTGATGAAATTGCTAAAGCTATAACTTATTTAAGTAATAATCCCGATATTGCAAAACAAATGGGTGAAAACGGAAGAAAAGCAATTAAAGAACATTTTAATTGGAGTGTAGATGAAAAAGTTTTATATGATTTATATTTAGATATATTGAAATAGTGAGGATAGATATGGAATTTAGAGATTTAAAAACTCAATACAGAGTATTGAAAGATGATATAGACAAAGCATGTGAAGAAGTAATGTTAAACTGCAATTTTATAAGTGGAAAACAAGTTGAAGAACTTGAAAAAGAACTTGCAGAATATGTAGGTGTTAAACATTGTGTAACTTGTGCAAATGGTACAGATGCTCTTTCTCTTGCTTTAATGTCTTGGAATATTGGTAAGGGAGATGCTGTTTTTGTTCCTGATTTTACTTTCTTTGCTTCAGGTGAAGTAGTATCACATATAGGGGCCACTCCTATATTTGTAGATGTAGATAAAGACAGCTTTAATATTTGTCCTAAAAAGCTTGAAAAAGCTATTTTAAAAATTAAGGAAGAGGGAAAACTAACTCCTAAAGTTATTGTTGCTGTTGATTTATTTGGACTTCCTGCAGATTATAAAGAAATAAGAAAAATAGCTGATAAATATGGTTTATTTATTCTTGAAGACGGAGCACAAGGCTTTGGTGGTGAACAAGATGGTAAAAAAGCATGTAGTTTTGGGGATATAAGTACAACTTCTTTCTTCCCTGCAAAACCTCTTGGCTGTTACGGAGACGGTGGAGCTGTATTTACTAACGATGATAACATTTGTGAACTTTTAAAATCTTATAGAGTACATGGAAAAGGTTCTATGAAATACGATAACGTAAGAATTGGTGTTAATTCAAGATTAGACACAATTCAGGCTGCAATTTTAAAAATAAAACTTAGAGCATTTAAAGATTATGAATTAAAAGATGTTAATGATGCCTCAAAAAAATATACAAAAGCATTAAAAGATATTGTTAAAACTCCTGTAATTAAAGATGGGTTTTATTCAAGTTATGCTCAGTACACTCTTACTTTGGAAAGTAGAGAAATAAGAGAAGGTCTTCAAGCTTTCTTAAAAGACAATGGTATTCCTACGATGATATATTATCCAAAACCAATGCATGAACAAAAAGCATTTGATTATTTAGATTATAAAGGTGAAGATTTTGAAAACACAAATATGCTTTGCGATTGTGTTTTATCAATTCCAATGCATCCTTATTTAAAAGATGAAGATATTGATTTTGTTGCAGATAAAATCAAAGAATTTTTCAGTGGCAGGAAATAAATGAAAATTTTATTAATAGGGAATGCAAATTCTTTTTGGATAAAAGAATATGTACAATATGTACTTTTAAATGAGGAAAATGATATTTTCATCGTATCAAAACCGGTGACAAATAAGGAATTTAAGTATTTTTATTCAAATAGTTCTGTTCAAATTTTAAATACAGATAAGGGAACATTTTTAATTGACTTTATCCCCAAAATCAGAACTCTTGTAAATATGAGAAAAAAAGTAAAAAAAGAGTTCAAAAGAGGAATGTTTGATGTGATTCATATTCATTCTGTTCCAAGCAATTTTATGATTAAATTCTTAAGTAAGAAAATAATAAAATATGGTAAGAGCCTAATTTGCACATACTGGGGATCTGATTTATTATCAAAAAGCAAGGAACAGTTAGAAAATGCCATACCTTGCCTTGAAAAAGCTAAGTACATATCTTATTCTTCTGATGGAATGGATAAATATTTCCATGATGTATTTGGAGATATTTATAATAGTAAAATTCAACGTGCTAAGTTTGGTATATCAATTTATGATGTTATAAACCAAGTAAAAAAAGAAAAAACAAAAGAAGAATGTAAAGAATTTTTAGGGATAAATAAAAATAAAATAAGTGTTGCAATAGGGTATAATGGTAACAAAAGACAACATCACTTAGATGTAATAAAAGAGATTGCAAAATTAAATAAAGAAACATTGGATAAAGTATGCTTGATAGTTCAATTAAGTTATGGGCTTTCAAGTGAGGAATATCGACAAGAAATTTTAGATGAATTAAATAAAATAGATGTTGAATTTGTTGTAATAGATGATTTCTTGGATAAATTAAAATCAGCAATGTTAAGACTTGCAACTGATATTTTTGTTCATGCACAGGAAAGTGATGCATTTTCTGCATCAATACAAGAATGTGTATATGGAGGAAGTATTCTTATAAATCCATCTTGGATAATGTATAAAGAATTTGATAATGTTGGAATAGATTATTTAACATATAATTCTTATAAACAAATAGGAGAATATATAAATAATATTATTGAGGGGAAAGTTGATATAGACAATTCTGATAAAGTCAATCTTTTATATGATAAATATTCATGGCAAGCAGTAAAAGAAGATTGGTTAAAGTTATATAGTTAATACATTGGAGTAAAGTTATGAATAACCTTTTAATTAACGTTATTAATAAAATAAGTAATTGGAATCAAAGAGTATCAAATGAGAATAAAGCTAAAATACTTGTTTTTAGCTTTTTCTTATTATTTGTCAATATGATGCTTTCTACATCGGGTGTATATAAAGGCAGTACATCAATAGCAGCATTTATAGGTGTAGTTATTACTTTTGTAATAATGTGCTTAAGTATACATAAAATAGATAAAATTGAATTTAACAAAGCAGTAATGATTTTATACTATATAGTTGGACTTTGTTTTCTAATGTCAGCAATTTTGCATAAAGTTGTTGCTTTTGTTTTGCTTGCATTGATACTTTTGTTTTTATTTCCTGTTTTTTACATAATTTTTAATGCAAAGAAAAACTATAATGAATTTTTAATCTTACTTTCAAAAGGGGCAAAGTATAGTTATATTTTAATGATAATTGTTTCAATTATTATTTCTCCATTATCAGATGGACAGTATGCATCTTTTTTAGGTAATCCAAATGGTCTGGGAGCTTTTGTTTCTGTGATATTTGCTTCTTTGCTTTACTTATATGAAGTACAAGAAGGAAAAAAGAATAAAATAATAAATATGTTTTTAATAGGAAGTATATTTGCTTTTACAATATTCACTAAATCAAGAACGACTTATTTATGTTTGGGATTTTCATTTATTGTATATTTAATATATTTGTTTATAAACAAAAGATATACAATAAAAAATATAATAATGAAAATATTAAAGATTTTTATTTCTGCTGTTTTAGGCACAGTAATAATATTTGTTTGTCTAACATATGTAAATGGATTTATTTTAAAAATGGAAGAAAATATCCTTGGCTCATCCTTTAAGGTTGTGTTTGATCCTCATAGCAGTTATAACGAAATTACAGATTTGGGAAGTCAAATTTCCAGTGCTGCCGATAGAGGAAAAAAAGGAATAGGAAACAGCGATTCTTTGTCTTCAGGAAGAGCTGAAATATGGAGAACTTATCTAAATGATTTAAATATTACAGGTCATAATGCAGATAAACTTAAAGTTTTGTATCAAGGTGGGTATATAGAAGCAAATGCACATAATACATATTTGCAAATAGCACATAGCGCAGGTATAATAGCAGGAATAAGCTTTATTGTCTTAAATTTAATGTTTGCATACTATCTACTCAGAATTCTTTTTAAGGGAATAAAAGAAAGATATTTAGATGAAAAATATTTATTTTTAGGTGGTATGTTAATAAGCTGTGAGATAACAATGGTTTTATCGTCAGTATATTATCCATATATAAGTGCAGTTTCGTTGTTTTATTATTTTATAATAGGGTATTTGTTTAACAAAAAGAAATATTTAGATATTTAATTGAAATAATGTATAAAGTAAATTGGAGAGTAATATGAGTCAAAAAATATCTTCAGGGAATGTTGTGATAAATCTAATATGGAAGTTTATGGAGCGTATCAGTGTACAAGCCATTAATTTAATTATTCAAATTCTTCTTTCAAGAAAACTTTTTCCGGAAGATTTTGCGGCAGTGGCTATTATTACTGTATTTATAAACATTGCTACAATATTTGTTCAAAGCGGTTTTGGAACGGCTTTAATTCAAAAAGCGGAAATAGATGAAATTGACAGTTCTTCTATATTTTATTTTAGCATCACCGCTTCAATAGTATTATATGTTGTGTTATATTTTATTTCACCCCTTGTTTCTGCTTATTATAATATTGAAATTTTAAAATATCTTCTTAGAGCGGAAGGAATAATACTTGTATTTGGGGCATTCAATACAGTACAACAGGCAATTATGGCAAGAAATCTTGAATTTAGAAAAAACTTCAGAGCAAGTTTACTTGGTTGTATTTCTGCCGGGATTTCAGGCGTAGCTCTTGCATATGCGGGAGCGGGGATTTGGGCCCTTGCAATATCAACAATAGTTAATAATTTTGTTTTGACGGTTGTATTGTGGTTTAGCGTAAAATGGAGACCAAAGCTCGTTTTTTCTGCAAAAAGAGTAAAAACATTATTTTCATTTAGCTGGAAACTTGTTTGTTCATCTCTTGTAAGCACCTTTTATACAAATATCAGAACCTTAATAATAGGTAAGGCTTTTAATCAAAAAACACTTGGGTATTACAATAGGGGGGACATGCTTGGTTCAAGTCTTATGAACGGACTTACAGGTGCAATTTCATCAGTAATGTTACCTGTTCTTTCAACGAAGCAGGACAGGGTAAATGAGCTAAAGAAAATGCTTAGAAGAACCATGTCTATAAACTGTTTTGTTATTTTTCCTGTTATGTTTGGTCTTGTTGCCGTTGCAAAACCTTTAATAGTAATTTTATTTACGGGAAAATGGCTTCCTGCTGTTCCTTTCATGAGGATAGTTTGTATAGCCTATGCTTTTTATCCAATGCATTCTGCAAATCTACAAGCTATTAATGCAATAGGAAGAAGTGATGTTTCTTTAAAGCTTGAAGTTATAAAGAGAGTTATGGGGCTATGTTTAATAGGACTTAGTTTCCCGTTTGGTGTTTATGCAATTGTTGGAAGTGAAATAGTATTTTCATTGCTTGCAACAGTTGTAAATGGATTCCCAAATAAAAAGCTTATTAATTATTCAATAAAAGAACAATGGCGAGATATTTTCCCATATTTATTGGTGTCAATAGTAATGTGCGTTATTGTATATGGTATAAGTCTTGTTTTAAGCGTAAATAATATCATTTTGTTATTAATTCAAATATTATTAGGTGTATGTATTTATGTTTTAGGATGTCATGTATTAAAACTTGAAGCATATGCATATATGGTTGGTAAAATAAAGGGATTTATTAATAAAAGAAAATAAAGCAAGGATTTATTTTTCCTTGCTTTTTTTATTTTTTCCCGTATGCTCATATTCTTTAATTAATTCAAGCAGTTTATTTCTCGCATCTTTAAGAGATCCTACTTCATCAATAAGTCCAATTTTAACTGCGTCTTCACCCACTAAAACAGAACCCATATCGTTTACCAGCTCATCTGTATTTAACATTATTTTTGTAAAAACATCTTTATCTACATTTGAATGTTCTATTACAAAGTCTGTTATTCTTTCCTGCATTTTCTGGAAATATAAGAAACTTTGCAAAACTCCTATTACAAGCCCTGTTGTTCTTATAGGGTGTATCATCATGGTTGCAGAAGGTGTAATAAAAGAATAGTTACCGCTTACGGCTAATGGGACACCAATGCTGTGACTTCCTCCAAGCACCAATGTTACGCAAGGTTTACTCATTCCGGAGATTAATTCTGATATTGCAAGCCCCGCTTCTACATCTCCTCCCATTGTATTTAAAATAAGAAGAACTCCTTTTATTTCTTCTTTTTCTTCAACATCCATAATCATCGGAATAATATGTTCGTATTTTGTTGATTTTTTAGGAGAAGAAGCTTCAACATGCCCTTCAATTTCTCCGATTATCGTTATAGTTTGAATTCCGCTTGAATAAAAGTCATTTGTTTGTCCAAGCTCTTTTAACTTGTTTATGGTTTCCTCATCAAAATTTTCTTCATGAGACATATCAAACTCTATTTCATTATTTATTTTTTTCATTTTCTATCCTTTCAAAAGTAATAAAATAAGAAGGAACTTTGTTCTGTTTTATTTTGTCTGTTAATGAAAAAAATATGTGTTATATTTTGCATAAAATAAAAAAAAAACGGGTAACCGTTCTTTTTTTACTATTTAATAAGGTTTGTATGTAATACGTTAACCGCATCTTTTGCTTGTTTTGTATCAACAAGTACTGATACTGTTGTACTTGAGTCAGAAGATTGATGAACAAAAATATTGTTTGAGTATAAAGCTGCAATTATTTTTGCAACAACTCCCGGAACACCTTTCATTCTTCCCATAATTGTTATTTTTGTAAATCCTTCTGTTATTGTATATTCAAGACCTAATTTTGTCATTACTCTATCAACTATATGTTGTTTATCTGTATCAATTATAAATGTTTTTCTGTCAGGGAAAATATTTATCATATCAATAGAAACTTCTTGATCTGCAAGAACTTCGAATAATTTATCTTCTTTCTTAATATCTGTAAATTTAATATCAACTTGGCTACAACCATCCATTGAAGTAACTGCAGAGAAATGTTTGTCACTGAAAATATCTTGAGGAGTATCTTCGATTCTTGTTCCTCCGTAATATCTTCCTTTTTGTGTATTTAAAATTGCAATAGGAACATCTGCTTTCATTGCATATTCTACTGCTCTTGGGTGAATAACCTTTGCACCATATTCTGCAAGTTGGAATACTTCATCGTAGTCTACTGTTTCAATTAATTCTGCATTTTCAACAACTCTTGGGTCTGCTGTCATTACACCGTCAACATCTGTATAAATTTCAACAAGTTCAGCATTTAAAGCTGCACCAAGGGCTGTTGCTGTAATATCACTTCCGCCTCTTCCAAGAGTTAGGATTTGTCCGTTTTTGCTCATTCCTTGGAATCCTGCAACAACAGGAACGATATCTTGATTTAGAAGTTCTAATAATCTGCTTGTATCTATTTTTACTATTTTTCCATCACCATAATTTTCGTTTGTAACAATACCAGCTTGTCCACCTGTAAGAGCTCTTGCGTTTATTCCTTTTGCTCTTATTTCTTCACTTACAACAACTGTTGTAATAATTTCACCGCAGCTTGCAAGTAAATCTTTGTTTCTTAAGTTAGCATTTTTTGTATCGGGAAGTAAACTTAAAAGAGAATCTGTGGCGTATGGTTCAGGTTTTCTTCCCATAGCCGAAACTACAATAATAGGTTTAAGTCCATCATCGATTGCATCGATCATGTTTTTTATAATCATACTTCTTGATTTTGCTGTATTTACACTTGTTCCACCATATTTTTGCACAATAATTTTCATGTTTTAAACCTCTGTATACTTAATTTTTTATATCTACCATTATTGTATCCATTCCAATTTTTACAATGTTTTCCCAAGCTATTGCACGGTATTGTACTTCACCTGAAAAGAAGGTTCTGACCTTTCCTTGTGGAATTAATACTGCTTCTATTTTACCTTCTTTTTCATTAATTTTCAAGTCGCAATTGCCTAAAACCCCCATTTTTTCACCGTTATTTATATTTACAATTATTC
Source organism: Anaerofustis sp. NSJ-163 (assembly GCF_024135845.1). Classification (NCBI taxonomy): domain Bacteria; kingdom Bacillati; phylum Bacillota; class Clostridia; order Eubacteriales; family Eubacteriaceae; genus Anaerofustis; species Anaerofustis sp. NSJ-163. The sequence goes on along the minus strand of NZ_JAMYJV010000004.1, from coordinate 174,052 downwards.
TATCCTTTAAATCAGACAAATTCATATGTATCACCTCTTTTAAGTATATGAAAATATCTATGGAATATTAATGAAAGTTTATGTAAATATATAGTTTTATGTATATTTTATTTTCTTGAAATTGTTTGCATTTATATATATAATTAAATTATGATAAAGTATGAAAGGATGTGAGGGAAATGTTAGATGAAGAACAAAAAAAATTGGTAAAAAAATACTGCCTTTATCCAAGTATTTCATTAACATTTTTAATTGTTTGTTTAACAATTGGAATTCTTTGGTTAATTTTAAACATGCTTGGAGATTTGGTTTTTAATTCTACTACAGTTTATACTATAGGTATTTGGGTGTATATTGGTATTGTATTGGTTTATTTGATACTTTTTATTTATTGTTTTTTATGCACAAAGCTTGGAATGAGAAAAGAAAAGTGGACTAAAATTGTAGAGTATGCAGATGTTAGATTATCAAATAAAGATTATTCAAAAAGTATAAGCGCTCTTTTAGGTGCAAGAGGAGTTTCAACTTTACTTGATATGTCTGATAATCAGAGTTTAAGAAACGCTTCTGATGCTTTAGATGTTGCTTCTGCCATAGGTAGTGTTGCAATGGTTGCTTCAATGACAAATGAATTAAGTTCTAATGCAAAAACAGTCGCAAGAGTTTTTGATGTTGAAATTCCTAAAGCAAGAAAATACGTTTTATCAATAGTATTTATTCCGATTATTTTGTTGGTAGCTACATATATTCCTCATTTTATTTTTTCCGCAAATAATGCAAATAATCAAGCTCTGCTTGCATCAAAATCTGTATATGCATTACAACGCTCATTTGAAACAGATTGCGTGAATGTAAGAATTGATGATCCTCTTGAAAAATATAATTCTCATGGATATGATGTTTGTGGATATTTATATGATTATGATGAAGAGTATAATTCAAATATAAATGTAAGTGTAAATAATGAAGGATTAATAGAAGAGATAACTTACAGTATTGATATTGATATAAATAAAAGCAAAGAAGAAAATTTAGAAAAAGCTAAATTAGATATTTTAAAATTAAATGTAATGTTAAATGATGCAAATGTAAAAGCATTGTCTAATGAACTTCTTGAAGAGTATGAACTACCTAAAGAATTTTGTGATAAATTTATGGAAGGTTCATATTATGAAAAAATAAATTATAGTATTAATGAAAATGTTGATATAGATTACTTTACTGAAACAAAAGAAGATTATGATGAATATAGTTCTTCTTATATTTATTTCACAATAGAAGCCGATGAAAAATAAAAAAGAAAGCATTTTGCTTTCTTTTTTATATTCCGCTATGACCAAATCCTCCATCCCCTCTTTTGGTATCATCAAGTTTTTCTACTTCGATAAATTCTGCAATTTCATGTTTAGCAATAACCATTTGAGCTATTTTCATACCAGGTGTTATTGTAAATGGTTCGTTTTTTAATGTTGTAAGTATTATTCCAATTTCTCCTCTGTAGTCAGAATCAATAGTTCCTATTCCGTTTACTAAAGTTATACCATGTTTTAAACTAAGTCCGCTTCTTGCTCTTATTTGTGCCTCGTATCCTAAAGGAAGTTTTATAAATATTCCCGTAGGTATAAGTTTAATTTCTCCCATATTTATAGTAATATCATTATCAATATTTGCATATAAGTCTACTCCTGCGCTTCCACTTGTTGCATATTCCGGTAGGGGATATTTTGATTTATTTATTATTTCTATTTTAATTTTATCCATTTTTTTCTCCAAAAATTTATATAAATTATAGTTTTTGTTAAGTATATCATATATAATATTTAATGCATAATTTTTTATAAAAAACTTGATGAAAATTGTTTTATTAATGCATTTAAAATGCTTTACAATGATTTTCATTTATGATATAATTTTTAAGCTATGTACCTTAGGCTTAGTTTATGGAATCTCCGACTTTAAGCTAGGTTATAGGCGAATAAAATTAATATAAAGGAGACAGATAAATGTCAATAACAAAAGAAAAAAAACAAGAAGTAATAAGCAAATTTCAAAAACATGATAAGGATACAGGTTCTCCTGAAATCCAAATCGCTATTTTAACAAGCAGAATCAATACTTTAAATGAACATTTCAAAAAGAATCCTAAAGATCATCATTCAAGAAGAGGTCTTCTTATGATGGTAGGTAAAAGAAGAAGACTTTTAGATTATGTTGCTAAAAAAGATATTGAAAAATACAGAGAATTAGTTAAAGAACTTAACTTAAGAAAATAATTTAGCATTAAAAAGGCGGATTTTTTTCGCCTTTTTTTATGATATGTGGAGGAAAGATTTTAAATGAAGAAAGTGTTTACAACTGATTTCCTTGGCAGAGAATTAAGCGTTGAAGTTGGCGAACTTGCCCAAATGGCAAATGGCAGTGTATTTATTTCTTATGGAGATACACAAGTACTTGTAAATGCATGTATGGCTAAGGAAGCAAAAGAGGGAATAGACTTTTTCCCATTAAGTGTATATTATGAAGAAAAAATGTATTCTGTAGGTAAAATTCCCGGTGGATTCTTAAAAAGAGAAGGTAAAGCCAGCGAAAAAGCAACTCTTACTTGCAGACTTATAGATAGACCTCTTAGACCATTATTTGACAAAGGATTTAGAAACGAAGTTCAAGTAGTTGCAACAGTTATGGGTGTTGAACAAGATAATTCACCTGAAATAACAAGTATTCTTGGTGCATCTCTTGCCCTTGGAATTTCTGATATTCCTTTTGAAGGACCTGTTGGTGCTGTTCAAGTTGGATTAATAGATGGTGAACTTGTTTATAATCCAACAAGTGAACAAAGAGCAAAAAGTGATTTAAACTTAACTGTAGCAGGCACAAGCGAAGCTGTTTTAATGGTTGAAGCTGGTGCAAACGAAGTAAGCGAAGAAACTATGATTGATGCAATAATGGGAGCTCATGAACATATTAAAGAAATTATTAAGTTCCAAGAAGAAATCATCAAAGAAGTAGGAAAAGAAAAAGCTGATCTTCCTTACTACAGACCAAGTGAAGAAATTAAAGAAAAAATTTATGAAGAAGCTAAAAAAGGATTTAGAGAAGCTTATAATATTCATGAAAAACAAGCAAGAGAAGACAGAGTTGAAGAAGTAAAAGCAGAAATCCTTGATAAATATTTAGAAGAGTATCCTGATAATGAGCTTGACTTTAATGAAATCTTTACTAAGATTTTAAAACAAATAGTAAGGGATATGATTACTAACGAAGGAATCAGACCTGACGGTAGAAAGGTTGATGAAATAAGACCAATTACTTGTGAAGTAGGAAAAGTAAGAAGAGCTCATGGCTCAGGCCTTTTCACAAGAGGACAAACTCAAGTTATGTCTATGGCTACTCTTGGTGCTATCAGTGATGAACAAATTATTGACGGTATCGGAGAAGAAACAAGTAAAAAATATATGCACCACTATAATTTCCCATCATATTCAGTTGGGGAAACAGGTCCAATGAGAGGTCCTGGAAGAAGAGAAATTGGACATGGTGCTTTAGCTGAAAGAGCATTACTTCCTGTAATTCCTTCACAAGATAAATTCCCATATACAATAAGAGTTGTATCTGAAGTTCTTGCTTCAAACGGCTCAACATCACAAGCAAGTGTTTGTGGTTCTACTCTTTCATTAATGGATGCAGGTGTTCCAATTAAAGCTCCTGTTGCCGGAATTGCTATGGGACTTATAAAAGAAGAAAGCAAAGTGTCTGTTCTTTCTGATATTCAAGGTGTAGAAGACTTCTACGGAGACATGGACTTTAAAGTTGCCGGTACAAGAAAAGGTATCACAGCTATTCAAATGGATATCAAAATCAAAGGTATTGATAAAGCTATTTTAACTGAAGCTTTAGCAAGAGCTAAAAAAGGTAGATATCACATATTAGATAAAATGAGTACTGCTATTGAAACTCCAAGAGAAGAAGTAAGCAAATATGCTCCTAAAATTTTAACACTTAAAATAGACGAAGATAAAATCAAAGATGTAATTGGACCAAGCGGTAAAATGATTAACAAGATCATAGATGCAACTGGTGTTAAAATTGATATTCTTGAAGATGGACAAACTTATGTAGGTGCTGTTGAATTAGATGCAGCTAAAAAAGCTGTTCAAATGATTGAAGATATTACAAGAGAAGTTCAAGAAGGCGATACTTATGTAGGTAAAGTAGTAAGAATTATGGACTTTGGTGCTTTTGTTGAAATTCCTGGTGGAAAAGAAGGACTTGTTCATATTTCAAAATTAGCTCATGAAAGAGTTAATAAAGTAACAGATATTCTTAATGTAGGTGATGAAGTTAATGTTAAGGTTATCGAAATAGATAAACAAGGAAGAATCAATTTATCAAGAAAAGCATTACTTCCAAAACCTAAAAAAGAAGAAAAAAAGATTGACGAAAATAAAAACGAAGATAAAAAAACAGAAGAATAAAAATTTAAAAGCGGGGTGTTAACTTCGCTTTTAAAGCATATAAATAGATATATAACGGAGGATATTATGACTACAATTCAAGCCATAATTTTAGGTATAGTTCAAGGGCTTACAGAGTTTTTACCTGTAAGTAGTTCCGGACATTTGGTAATTTTACAAAATTTTATGGGAATAGGGGAAGGTAGTTTAGAATTTACTATTGTACTTCATTTAGGGACTTTGCTTGCTGTTGTTATAGCATATTATGGATCAATATGGAATATGTTTAAAGAATTCTTCTTAATGCTTGCAGATATTATTACATTGAAAGGTCCAATGCTTGATAAAAGTAAATACAGAAGATACATAGTATATATTTTATGTGCATCAGTTCCTGCCGGTATAGTAGGTGTGTTATTTGAAGATTTTATAAGTGAAAATTTCGGTTCACTTGTCATTGTTGGAATAACTCTTATGATTACAGGTGTTTTACTTGTTCTTGGAGATGCACTTGGAAAGAATAATAGCAAACATATAGAGGCGTTAGGGCCAAAGAAATCTTTTATAATTGGTATATTTCAAATGTTTGCAATTACTCCAGGTATTTCAAGATCTGGTTCTACTATCGTAGGGGGACTGCTTTCAGGTCTTAAAAAAGAAGAAGCTGTTGAGTTTTCTTTCTTAATGTCTATACCTGCCGTACTTGGATCTTTACTTTTAAAATTTAAAGATATTTTAGCAATAGGAGCTTCAACTTCTTTTGTTCCACTTATAGTAGGTTTCTTATGTGCGGCTGTTATTGGTTATTTTTCTATTGTTTTACTTAACAGCATTGTTAAGAAAGGAAAACTTTATTATTTCTCAATTTATTGTTGGATAGTAGGTTTAGCACTTATTATTTATAATATTTTAATTAGATTATAAAAAAGACACCATTTGGTGTCTTTTTTATAGTTCGTATATATAAGAAATAATATCTTCATAAGAATTGTCTTTTTTTAAATATCCATTTGGGATTGTACCTAGTTTCTTAAATCCAAGTTCTTCATATAAATGAATTGCTGCTTTGTTTGATTTTACAACTGCGTTAAATTGAAGTATTTTAAAATTAAGTTCTTTTGCTTTTAAAAGAGAATGTTCTACAAGTTTTTTTCCTATATGTTTTCCTCTCATATTTTTATCTACTGCATAGCTTGCATTTGCGATATGGGCACATCTTCCTATATTATTTGGGTGTAATATATAAAGCCCAACAATTCTATCATTAATAGTTATAACAGCAGTAAAACTTTGACTTTTAAAAAATTCAAATCCGTCTTCTTCATTTAAACAATCAATTTGAGGAAAAGCATTTGCTTGTGATACAATTTCATTCCAAATGTCAATCATATCTTCTATATCATCTTTTTTAAATTCTCTGATTATTATTTCTTCTTCCATTTTTTACTCCACATTCCATATTTTTTCTAAACTTATATTGCTTTGTTCGATAATTTTTTTTGCATTATTCCATTTTCCAATGTCATTTTTTGAATGTGCATCACTTCCTACTGCATACATAACGTTAATTCCTTCTTTTTCAATTGACTTAATATCTTCGGAATTTAATTTACTTTGTGTATCATTTATTTCAAGCATTATATTATGTTTATTAGCTTCTTTTGCAATTTTTATTATATCAACAGGTCCTCTCGTATCTGGATGAGTTATCATTTTAAGTGGATATTTATTCATTGCATTTATTATTGCATTTGTATTAATTTTAGTTTGTCTTTTTTTAAAAATACCAAACTTACAATATAAAGTATTCATTAATTGAAGGTTAAATAGTGCACTTAAATTTTTTGGTATAGACATTAAATGGATTCCACAGTATAAAACTTCTACAATGTTTAGTAGTTCATCATCAACATCTAATTCGCCTTTTGTTGAAATTATATTTGCTTCAAGTCCCATTATGATTTCCATGTCAGGATATTTTTCTCTCAATGAAATAATCTCATTTTTCATTTTTCTATAGGTTTCATTTGTATTATGCTTTGCAACCATATGTCCTGGGCCATGTTCGCTTATAATAATTTTTTTTATTCCTTTTTCTCTTGCCGCTAATACATTATCTTCTATTGTACCACTTCCATGAGAATATACTGTGTGGCAATGAATTTCTGCTGTAAGTTTCATTATTTTATTCTTTCTTCAATCCTTTCTAAGATGAAAGATGCTATTTCATTAGTTTTAATGCTTGTAATTTGTTTTCCTTTTTCAAAGAAAACAGCATTACCGTTACCACATGCAACCCCCATATCAGCTTCTTTTGCTTCTCCAGGTCCATTAACTGCACATCCCATAACAGCTACTGTAATAGGCTTTTTAATGTACATTGTTTTTTTCTTTATCTCTTTTACAATTGATAGTGTGTCTGTCTTACATCTTCCACAAGTAGGGCAGGATACGATTCTTACCCCTTCTTCCATTAAACCAAGACTTGTTAAAATTTCTTTTCCTACAATGACTTCATCTGAACTTTTGCCTGTAAGAGAAACACGAATAGTATCTCCTATACCTTCTTTTAGAAGTGTTCCAAGTCCAACACTGGATCTTACTATTCCGGTAAGTTCAGCACCTGCTTCCGTAACACCAAGATGAAGTGGGTAGTTATACTTTTCACTAAATAATCTGTTAGCATCTATTGTTGTTGTTACATCACTTGATTTAATTGATAATACAATATTATCATAGTCAAATTCATTAAAGTAAGATATGCTTCTATAAGCACTTTCCACTAAGGCTTCTGCTGTAGGATGTTTATATTTTTCAAGTAAATCTTTTTCAAGACTACCTGAATTTACACCGATTCTAACAGGGATATCATAGTCTTTTAAGCATTTAACAACTTCTCTTACTTTTTCTTTGCCTCCAATATTGCCAGGATTTATTCTAACCTTATGTACGCCATTTTTGATTGCTGCAATTGCAACTTTATAATCAAAATGAATATCTGCAACAAAAGGTATATTTGTATTTTTTATTATTTCCGGAATAACTTCTGCTGCTTCCATATTGGGAATTGTTCCTCTTATTATATCGCATCCCAGCATTTCAAGGTCATTTATTTCTTTTATAATGCTTTTATAGTCTGTAGGAGGAAGTTTTAACATAGATTGAATTAATACAGGATTTCCTCCGCCTATAACTTTATTTCCAATTTTTACTACATTAGTTTTTTTCATTTTATAACTCTCCTAAAAAAGTTTTATTACGTCCTGTACAGCTACAAATACCGCAAGTGCCATTAAAAGAATAAATCCAATGAAATGAATAGTTCCTTCTTTTTCACGATTAATAGGGGACCCTTTTATCATTTCTATAATACAAAATAGGATTCTGCTTCCATCTAAGGCTGGTATTGGAAGTAAATTAAATATACCAATATTTATTGCTAGAAGTGCGGTTATGTTTAAAACAATTATGCTACCCATGCTCATCGCTTGATTTACGATTGTTGCAACGCCTATAGGTCCTGATAATTGGTTAATACCTATTACACCTCTAATTAAACTTACAATAGCTTCAAATGTTAAATATATATACATAAAGAACGCTTTAAAAGCATTAGTAATTGTTCCTATAAAACTCCTTGAATATTCAGGATTAATTCCTATTTTGTAAGAATTAGTTGACTCATCTAAAGTAGGTGTAATTGTAGTTTGTTTTGTTTGGTTATCAGATGTTTTATAAGTTACATTTATTTTTTTACCATTTGATGATGTAATTGCATTTGAAAGATCTTCCCAGCTATTTATATTTGTATCTTCTATTTTTACAATAGTATCGCTGGCTCTAAGTCCCGAAGTATACGCAGGGGAATTTTCAAGTACATTTGATATTGTTGTTGTAGGTTCTGTACCTGCCATAGCGTATACAATCATTAAAATTATGATTGCAGTAATTAAATTCATAATAGCCCCTGCAGCTAAAACCAAAATACGTTTAAAAGGGGAAATTGAATTTAAAGAGCCTTCTCCAAATTCATTTTCATCTTCATCCTCTCCATACATTTTACAGTATCCGCCAACCGGAAGAAGTCTTAAGGAATAAAGAGTATCATCTTTTCCTTTTCTTTTAAAAAGAAGTGGTCCCATCCCAATAGAAAATTCTTCTACGATGACACCACATTTTTTTGCCACAATAAAGTGACCAAATTCATGAGTTGTTATTAATACCCCGAATATTATCAGGGTGCAAATAATTGATAATAATATGCTCAAATTAATCGTCTCCTAAAAAGTAAGTATATTTATAACAATATATACATAAAAGAACGTTCCAGCAAGTGAAAAAAGCATTCCGTCAATTCTATCAAGTATCCCACCATGTCCCGGAATTAATTTGCCATAATCTTTAACACCGAAAGTTCTTTTTATCATTGATGCAGTTAAATCACCAAATTGACAAAGTATACTATCTATTATTGCCATTATTATAAAGTCTATTAAAAAAAGATCAAGAATATTATATTTTGTATAAATGAAATATAATATTATTCCTGCAATAATACCAAATATTAATCCATAAACGCTGCCTTCAATGCTTTTTTTGGGGCTAATTGCAGGACAAAGTTTATGTTTGCCAAATTTAACTCCAAAAATATAAGCAAAAGAATCTGTTGCAACTGCGATTAAAATTCCGAAAGTAATAAGTGCTAATCCTTGATTATTTGGTAAATAATTAATCATTATAACCATAAATGAAAGTATTAAAGATATATATATTATTCCAAATACAGAATAAATCGTTGTTTCAGAATGGTATTTTTTATTTAATATATTATTTATTGTAATGAGTATTACAATAACAGGCAGAACAGGAACCAATAATTCTGGCATAATAATTGCAAAGAACATCATTATAGTTCCAAGCAGAATATATATTATTTTAGATAAATCTAAATGTTTTTTGTTATTGTCAACCACATTGATATATTCATATAGTGCTATTGCATTTACAATAAAACCCAAAGCTAAAAAAGCTTTATTTCCTATTATTAACGCAATAATCAGTAATAATATTAATGCGGCTGCACTTATTATTCTTTTTGTCAATTTATTTCACCAATCCTCCAAATCTTCTTTCTTTATGTTGGAAAGAGTAAATGGCTTTATGTAATTCTTCTACATTAAAATTAGGCCAAAGTGTATCACAAAAATACAACTCACTATATGCAATCTGCCATAATAGGAAGTTACTTATTCTGATATCTCCGCCTGTTCTTATTAATAAATCAATGTCTGTATTTTCGTTATTATATAAATATTTGCTGAATAATTCTTCCGTAATGTCTTCAGCATTGATTCCCTCTTGTATTATCCTTTTTGTAGCATTTACTATTTCTTTTCTTCCTCCATAGTTAAGGGCAATATGGACATGAAGTCCCGTACCGTTTTTAGTTCTTTCAATTGTATCTTTCATGCTATTTAATGTTTTTTCAGGTAGAGATTCAATATCTCCTATAAAGTCCATTTTAACATTTTCCTTAACTAAATCATCAGTTTCTTTATTTAGATACTCGATAACAAGGTTCATGATAGTATTAATTTCATCTTTTGGTCTTTTCCAATTTTCCGTAGAAAATGCATATAAAGTTAGATGTTTTATTTTTAGATTATTTACTTCCTTTATTATATCTTTTACGGTTTTTGCACCAAATTTATGACCAAAGCTTCTGATTTTCCCTTGTTGCTTTGCCCACCTTCCATTGCCATCCATAATAATGGCAAGGTGGGCAGGCATATTGTTTTTATCTAATTCAAAATTATCCATTTTATGTTTTCCTTAAATAAATAATTATATTGTTGTAATTTCTTTTTCTTTTGTTTTGATTTTTCCGTCAATTTCTTTAACGTATTCATCTGTTAATTTTTGAATTTCATCTTCAAAATCTTTTAATCCGTCTTCTGTAATTTCACCATTTTTTTGTGCTGCTTTTAAGTCATGTATAGCATTTCTTCTGATGTTTCTTACTGCAACTTTTGCATTTTCTCCTTCTTTTTGAGCAAGCTTGCAAAGTTCTTTTCTTCTTTCTTCTGTTAATTGAGGAATAGAAAGTCTTATAACTTTTCCATCATTTGAAGGATTTAAACCTAAATCAGAATTCATTATTGCTTTTTCGATTAATTTTAGAGCAGATTGATCCCAAGGTTGAACTGTTAAAGTTCTTGGTTCTGGCGCAGATATACTTGCCATTTGGTTTACCGGTGTTGGGCTTCCGTAGTAGTCAACTACAATTCTGTCTAGCATTGCAGGGTTTGCTCTTCCTGCTCTTAATGCATTTAAGTTTGATTGTAGATTTTCAACTGCTTTAATCATTTTTTCTTTTGTTTGGGCTTTTATTTCGTTACTCATTTTTTTTCTCCTTTATTTTATTATTGTACCGATTTTTTCTCCACATACTACCTTTTCAATATTTTCAGGTGGATCTATTGCAAATATAAGTAATGGAATATTATTGTCCATACAAAGTGATGCTGCTGTTGAGTCAATAACTTTTAATCCTTGATCTAAAATATCAAGATAAGTTAATTCGTCATATTTTATTGCATCATCATATAAATTAGGGTCTTTATTGTAAACTCCATCTATATTTTTTGCAGATAAAATAGCTTCAGCTTCTATTTCTGCAGCTCTTAGAGATGCTGCTGTATCTGTTGAGAAGAATGGGTTACCTGTTCCAGATGCAAATATTACAATTCTTCCTTTTTCTAAATGTCTTATTGCTCTTCTTCTTATATAACTTTCAGATATTTGTCTCATTTCTATTGCGCTTTGAACTCTTACTTGTAGATCTAATTGTTCAAGGCTGTCTTGAAGAGCTAATGCATTCATTACAGTTGCAAGCATACCGATATAATCAGCAGTTGCTCTGTCCATGCCTTCGCCTGTTCTTCCTCTCCAGAAGTTTCCTCCTCCTACAACTATGGCAATTTCAACTCCCATGTCGTGGCATTTTTTTATATGTTCGCTTATTTTATTTATAACAGATGTGTTTAAACCAAATCTCTTATCTCCGGCAAGAGCTTCACCGCTTACTTTCAATATAATTCTTTTGTATTTAGGTTCCATAAAATACTCCTATCTATCATTTATCTTTTCTTTATATATAATACAATATTTACTTAAATAAAACAATAAAAAAAGAACACAACTGAGTTAATTGTGTTCTTTTGTTTTGTCATTATGCATTTAATTGTTTTTGAATTTCTTCAGCAAAGTTTTCTTCTTTCTTTTCAAGACCTTCGCCTGTTTCAAAACGAACAATTTTGTTGATTTTGATGTTTGCACCGGCTTGAGCAATGTATTTTTCAACTGTTAAATCAGGATCTTGAACATATGATTGGTCAAGAAGACAAACTTCTTTAAGTTCTTTGTTTAAACGTCCTGTAATCATTTTTTCAATGATATTGTCAGGTTTTTCAGGATGTTCTGTTTTTGCTTGGTGAAGTAAAATTTCTTTTTCTGATTCAATATAATCGCTTGGAACTTCTTCTCTTGAAACATATTTAGGATTCATAGCTGCAACTTGCATAGCAACATTTCTAAGGCAAGTTTTAACAGCATCGTTTACTTCATCACAGTCTGCTTCTACAACAGCACCGATTTTTCCGTTTCCGTGAATGTAAGCAGCAACGCATCCGTTACTTACGATTTTTTCAAATCTTCTGATGTTTAAGTTTTCACCGATTACCGCGATTTTTTCGTTTAATACTTCTTTTACAGTTTTTCCTGCTTCTTTTGCCCATGATTCAGCTAAGAAAGCATCTAAATCTTTAGCATCGCTTACTAAAACTTGTTCAGCAACATCTTCAACAAAGTTTTGGAAGTCTTCGTTTTTAGCAACGAAGTCTGTTTCTGAGTTTACTTCAACGATACCAGCAATTTTATCGTCTTTAACTACTACTTTTACAGCACCTTCAGCAGCGATTCTTCCTGCTTTTTTGCTTGCAGCAGCAAGACCTTTTTCTCTTAAATATACGATGGCTTTTTCAATATCACCGTCTGTTTCAACAAGTGCTTTTTTGCAGTCCATCATACCAACGCCTGTTTTTTCTCTTAGTTCTTTAATAAGTTTAGTTGTAATTGCCATAATTATATCCCCTTGATAATATTATTCTTCAACTTCTGTTGTAGCTTCTTCAACTACAGCATCTTCCATTTGTTCGCCTTGTTTACCTTCTAAAATAGCATTAGCAATAGTAGAAGCGATTAATGATACGGCTCTTATAGCATCATCATTACCTGGAATTGGGTAATCAATTTCATCAGGATCACAGTTTGTATCAACAATAGCGATAATTGGAATATTAAGTTTTTTAGCTTCTGAAATAGCAATTCTTTCTTTTTTAGGGTCGATTACGAATAATGCTGATGGAAGTTTTTCCATGTTTTTAATTCCGCCTAGGAATTTTTCAAGTTTATCTCTTTGGTTTTTAAGTAAGATAACTTCTTTTTTAGGAAGTACATCAAAAGTACCGTCTTCTTCCATTTGATTTAATTCGTGTAATTTTTTAATTCTTTTAGAAATAGTTTGGAAGTTTGTAAGTGTACCACCTAACCATCTTTGGTTAATGAAGTGACTTCCACTTTTAATTGCTTCAGTTTGGATAGCTTCTTGAGCTTGTTTTTTAGTTCCGATGAATAAGATTTCTCCGCCTTCTTCAGCGATTTCTCTTGCAAATTTGCAAGCATCGTCAACTAATCCTACTGTTTGTTGTAAGTCAATGATATAAATACCATTTCTTTCTGTGAAGATGTATTTTTTCATTTTTGGATTCCATCTTCTTGTTTGATGTCCGAATTGAACACCAGCTTCTAATAATTGTTTCATTTGAATGTAACTCATTCTTTTTCCTCCTTGGTTTTTTCCTTGATATGCCAATTCAGCTCATAAACGAGAACCAAAGAATTTAAAGCATATCTGTGATTTTTTTGTCAACCTTGTTTATGATATCATAAGGGGATTTTATATGCAAGATAATATATGTATTTTTTTATGTTTTTTTACCTAAAATTAAGGCTATAAAGGCTTTTGAGGTAATTTTTAACTTAAATATTTATTTTTAACTTATTAATTGTTTAATCATATAAAAAATTAAAGTTCATATATTTTAGTATGAAAAAAAGAAGAACATTAAAAAGTATAATGTATTTATTATTAATTATTTTCATAGGTCTTGTTATTTTTACGTTTGTTTTTAACGGAATGTCTTTTTCTGTTTCAAACATGGATTCAAATGTTCCTTATAACATAAAAGACTTGTTAAAGAAAGATTATGGGAAAAGTAAGTATTATCTATCAAAAGGAGGAGTAAGTATAGATATAGAAAGGGTGTTAAATGAAAATTATTTTATTACTTATTCTTGGATGAGTGGAAATAAAAGCTCTTTTTATGTAGTTTTTTTAGTAGAAAATCAAAATAAAAATCCCATAAGTAATCATAAAATTAATAACTTAAAAGTTGTTGATAATCTTGGAATGGAATATAAACCCATAAATTTTTATTTTGATGATTATCCTGTTGATGAGCCTTTAAAATATAAAGAAACTTTGAATTTTAGATTCCTTCCTTTTAATGAAAATGTAAAAAGTATTACAATATCATTTAATTATAATGGGAATGATTTTGTTTTTAAAAACATTCCAATATAAAAAGCAGTATATTTTATACTGCTTTTTATGATAAAACAACTTACATTCCTCTATATTGTAATGCTTCGCTTATATGGGATGAATTTATATTTTCTTCTCCGTCAAGATCTGCTATTGTTCGTGCAAGTTTTAAAATTCTATGATAGCCTCTTGCTGATAAATTCAAATTATCAAAAGCCATTTTCATAAGTTTTTCTTCTTCTTCTCCGATTTTGCACCACTGTTCTATTTTACTTGGAGTTAACATGGAGTTAAAAAGAATGTTAGTTCCTTTATATCGTTTTAGCTGGATTTCTCTTGCTTTATTTACTCTTTTTCTTATTTGTGCACTTGTTTCTGATTTAGTACTATTTATTCTTAATTTGTCATAGTCTTGTCTTGGAACTTTTACTTGAATGTCTATTCTGTCAAGTAAAGGTCCTGATATTTTGTTTTTATATCTTTCTTTTTGACTATCTGTGCATTTACATTCTATTTTACTGTCTCCAAGATATCCGCAAGGGCAAGGGTTCATACTTGCAAGAAGCATAAAATCAGCAGGATAGGATAGGGAAGCATATACTCTTGAAATATTAACCTCTCCGTCTTCAAGGGGTTGTCTTAAAACTTCTAATACTTTCTTTTGAAATTCTGGAAATTCATCTAAAAATAATACTCCAAGATGTGCAAGGCTTACTTCTCCCGGAATTGGTATTCTTCCTCCTCCAATTAAAGATACATCTGATATTGTATGATGAGGACTTCTAAATGGTCTTGTTTTTATTAGTGGTTCATCTTTCTTTAAAAGTCCTGATACAGAATATATTTTTGTAACTTCCAAACTTTCTTCTAATGTCATTTTAGGAAGAATAGTTGAAAATCTTTTTGCAAGCATTGTTTTTCCGCTTCCCGGAGGTCCTATCATAAGAATGTTATGTGCTCCCGCAGCTGCTATTTCCATTGCTCTTTTAACACTTTCTTGTCCTTTTACATCTGCAAAATCAACTTCTGATAATATATCATCATTTTCAAAATAATTATTGTTAAATTCTATCTTGTTTATTGGTTTTCTGTTATTAATATGAGAAACTACTTCTAAAATATTTCTTGCGGGATAAACATTTATACCATCTATAATTGAAGCTTCTTTTGCGTTTTCAACAGGAACTACAATATTTGTTATTCCGTTATTTTTTGCTTCCATAACCATTGGAAGAACTCCATCTACTCCTCGAAGTGTTCCATCCAGTGAAAGTTCTCCGATAAATAAATACTTATTTAAATCAATATTTGAAAAAATCTGTGTTGAAGAAAGAAGTATACCAATTGCTATTGGTAAATCATAAAACGTTCCTTCTTTTTTTATATTTGCAGGTGCTAAGTTTATTGTTATTTTACCAAGTGGTATTTGGAAAGAACTGTTTTTTATTGCTGCAAAAACTCTTTCTTTTGATTCCTTAACTGCAATATCTCCAAGTCCTACAACTGCCATTGAGGGAAGCGCTTTGTTAATAATATCTGTTTCTACACTTACGATTATTCCGTCAACTCCCATAATGCTTCCTGAATATAATTTACTAAACATTTTTATTACCTCTATATTATTTCTTTTATTTAATATTAGTAGAACATATGTTCATTGTCAATAATATGAGAGTATCTGGTCACTTTTTGGTCACATTTTTTAATAAATAAAAAACACTGTACCTTAGTACAGTGTTTTAATTTATCTTTATTATTCAACATCAATAACAGTTACATCTTTATATGTTCCGCAAACGCTACATACTCTGTGAGGAGCTTTTACTTCTCCACATTTTGGACAAACGCTAGATGCAGGCATAGCGATTTTATAACTGTTAGCTCTTTTTTTGTCTCTTCTTGCTTTAGAAATTTTTCTCTTTGGTACTGCCATGATTATTCACCTCCTAGTTTTCACCTTCGCCCTCTAATAGTTTACTAAGTGCTGCAAATTTTGGATTGATTTTATTTTTACCACAATCGCAGCTTTCTTTGTTTAGGTTTATACCACAATCTGGACAAAGGCCTAAACAATCATCCTTGCATAAAACTTTATTCGGCATATTTAATAAAATTTGTTCTCTTACAGCTTCTTTAAGGTCGATTCCTTCAGCTTCACTGTTTTCAATCTCTTTGATATCATACTGTTTTTCTAAAGGAAAATCTTCATTTTTTTGGATATCTTCCAAACATCTGTCGCAGGTTGTAAAATAAGTAAAAAGTATTTTACAACTTAACTGTAAAATATCAGACTGCTTAAATACTTCACCTTTTACATTAATGTTTGAAATTTGAAAATCTTTATAAGAAAAATCTTCAAGGTTTTCATCAATTAAAAGACACTGATTATCGCTATCTAATATTTTTTTAAGTTTAATAATCAACTTTTTTCCTCCTAGCGTCACAGTAAGAACAATTATATATCTTTAGCTATAATTTGTCAATATATTATTATTAATTCTTGGCTATTTTAATATATTTATTGTTTCTTTTGCTATCATTAATTCTTCATTTGTTGGAACAACCATGCAAGTTGTTTTTGAAGAAGGTTTTGTTATAACTTGATCTTTTCCTCTTACATTGTTTGCTTCTTCGTCGAATTCGATACCGAAGAATTCCATATCTTTTAATATTGCAGCTCTAACATCTGTTGAGTTTTCGCCAATACCACCTGTAAATGCGATGCAGTCAACTCCATTCATTGCAGCTGTGTAAGCTCCAATAGTTGTTTTTACTCTATATACAAATATATCAAACGCAAGTTTTGCTCTTTCGTTTCCTTTTTCCATAGCATCTGTTATGTCTCTAAAGTCTGAAGATACTCCTGAAACTCCAAGTAAACCTGATTCTTTGTTTAAAATTTCTTCAACTTCTTTTGGTGTTTTGTTTTCTTTTTCGCAAAGGAATGGAATTACTGATGGGTCGATAGAACCGCTTCTTGTTCCCATTTCAAGACCATCAAGAGGAGTGAATCCCATTGAGTTTTCAATACATTCCCCTTTGTTTACGGCAGAAATACTAGCACCATTACCTAAGTGACATACAATTACTTTTAAATCTTTTACATCTTTATTCATAAGTTCAGCTACTTTTTGTGATACAAATTGATGAGAGATTCCGTGGAAACCGTATTTTCTTATACTATATTTTTCATAGTATTCATAAGGAATAGGATACATATAAGCTTGTTTTGGAATTGTTCTGTGGAAAGATGTATCGAATACACATACCATTTCTTTTCCAGGGAATACTTCTTTACATCCTAAAAGACCCATTACTTGTCCAGGGATGTGAAGAGGTGCAAGCTCACTGCATTCTTTTAATCCTTCGATTACTTCATCTGTTGCTTTGATTGATTCATTATATTTTTCGCCGCCTGTTGTTATTCTATGTCCGATTGCAGAAATTTCATCTAAACTGCTAATAACACCATATTCTTTATCAACAAGAGCCTTTACTAAAATTTGAAGAGCTTCTTTATGTGTAGGCATGTCTTCATTAAATACTACATTATCTTTTTCAGGTTGTTTATGTGTTAAAATTCCGTCCTCTAAACCTATTCTTTCAGCTACTCCATTAGCTAAAACATTGTTGTTATCCATATCAATAAGTTGATATTTTAGCGAAGAGCTTCCGCAGTTAATTACAAGAACTTTCATTAATATATTTCCTCCTAATAAATGTAAACTGTTTTTATTTGTATTTGAAAAATTCCTTATTATTTTATACCCTTTTTGTTGTTTTGTAAATAATAATGTAGGTAAATATTTTCATAATTATTTTAATATTTTTATATAAAAGTATAATTAGATTTGAGTTTATATGATAAAATATAATAAAAATATTTTTAAAGGAGAAAGTTATGATTGCATTAATTATCATTTTAATTGTTGCTGCTGTAATTATTCTATACTTAATATCAGCTTACAACAATTTCGTAAAGTTAAATAACAAAATAAAAGAAGCCTTTGCAACTATGGATGTTTATCTAAAGAAAAGATATGACCTTATTCCTAATTTAGTTGAAACAGTTAAAGGCTATGCAAAACATGAACAAGGCACTCTCGAAAAAGTTATAAGTGCAAGAAACATGGCAATGAATGCTTCTAATGTTGGAGATAAAATCGAAGGTGAAAATGTTCTTTCAGGTACTTTAAAATCATTATTTGCTCTTTCTGAAAATTATCCTGATTTAAAAGCAAATCAAAATTTTGTTTCTCTTCAAAATGATTTAAACAGAATGGAAGAAGAGATTGCTTCTTCAAGAAAATATTATAATGCTATAGTTAATACTTTTAATACAAAAACAGAAGTTTTTCCAACTAATATTATAGCAAATATGTTTGGTTTTTCTACCAAACCTTTATTTGAAGTAAACAGTGAAGAAGAAAGAGAAAACGTAAAAGTCGAATTTTAACATTTAGGTATTAATATGAAAAGAACAAAAAAAATTGTAGGCTTAGTATTATTATCGCTTTTACTTTTGCTTCCATCAATAAATGTTTTTGCATCGGAAGCATTTACCATAGATAATTACAAAATAAACATGGTAGTAAATGATGATAACAGCTATACAATAGAAGAAACAATAGATGTAGATTTTGGATATAATCAAAAACATGGTATATTCAGAACAATCCCTACAATTTCTTCTGCTACAAGAAATATTGATGGAAAAGATGTAAAGAAAACACATTTAATTAAAGTAAAAGATATTGATGTAGTTGGAAGTGATTATTCTACAGAAAGAAATTTTGATAATATAGTATTGCAAATAGGGGATAGTGACGAATATGTAACCGGTAAGCAAACTTATAAAATTAAATATACTTATGTTGTCGGTAATGACGGAATAAATGAGTTTGATGATGTTTATTTTAACCTTATAGGAAACGACTGGGATACAACCATTGATAAAGTAACCTTTACAATTAAAATGCCAAAAGATTTTGATACAAACTTAATTAATTTTACATCAGGTTCTTATGGCAATACAGACAGTAATGTAGAGTATAGTGTTGATAATAATGTAATAAAAGGATATACAACTTCTAAACTTTATAATCATGAAAGTGTTACAGTTAGAATAGAGCTTCCTGATGGATATTTTGTAAATGCATCTTCAAATAATAAATTATTTGATGTTATCTTTCTTATAGTTTCAGTATTAATATTAATATTATCTTTATTTGTATTTACAAAACATGGGAAAGATGAAAAAATAATAAAGACAGTTGAATTTTATCCTCCAAATAACATGACTCCGGCAGAGGTTGGATATATTGCAGGGGACAGTTGGAGTGATAAAAATCTAACATCAATGATAATATATTTTGCATCTAAAGGATATCTTAAAATAAGAGAAGAAAGTGAAGAAGAACTTACTTTTATAAAGGTGAAAGATTTACCAAAAGATGCAAAACTTTATGAAAAATGTTTGTTTGATAATTTGTTTGCTTCTTCTGATGAAGTGAAATTATCTTCACTTAAATATAAGTATTCTTCAGCACTAACACTTGCAAGAGATGATTTGCAAAGTGAGTTTAGCGGAGAAAAGAGTTTAAGTGATAGAGTTGCTTTAAAAATGCAGCGTATAATGACCGGTGTAGTCTGTCTATTTACATTTATAAGCTATACTTATACTTTCTATCAAATATTTTATAGTATGCTTATAAGCTTAATTTTAGGATTTGCATCAACTGTTTTAATAGGCGGTATTTATATATCAATTATTTATTTGATAAGTAAGATACACACCGGAAGTAACAAAAGTAAAGTTTTTGGGATAGTATTTTGTTTGATTTTATATGCTTTACTTATGGGAGCAATGTGTTTTGTTTTAAATATTTTATCTTTTAGCGTGATTTTTTATTTATTACAAAATATTATTTTAACCATAAGTGTATTTTTAACAGGTATGACATATAAAAGAAGTAAATATTTAGATAGTATTATTGGAAAGATACTTGGATTTAAAGACTTTTTGATTGTTACTGAAAAAGATAAACTTGAGGCATTGGTTGAAGAAAATCCTTCATATTTTTATGATATAATGCCTTATACATTTGTACTTGGAATAAGTTCAAAGTGGATGGATAAATTTAAAGATATAACAATGGAACCTCCTACATGGTATAGTTCTTATAATTCTCCTACATTTTGGGATTATTATATGATGTCACGTCTATATGATAGAATGTTGTTTATGAATAGCACTGTAAGTGCAGTAGAAGTAAGCGATATTTCTTCAGGTGGTGGCGGTGGCTTTTCCGGTGGAGGAGGCTTCTCTGGAGGCGGCTTCGGCGGCGGTGGCGGCGGAAGCTGGTAGGAAATTATGGATAGGAAAAAAGAAAAAGTTCAAGAAGGTGTAATTCTATTAATTTTAGCCATAGTTATAGGAGTTGTTATTTATGTAACACAGAAGCTTTTTAGTAAAAAGCTTCCTCCAAATATATTAACTATACTTTTACTTTGTGCTGTGGCTTTACTTATTTTAAATTTAATAATTTATTTTATATGGGGTAAAGATAAAAAGGTTAATCAAGAAAAAGCTGTTTATCCTCCAAGTGGTATGGATGGATTTGTTGCAGGATATTTAGATACAGGAGAAGTTCAAAGTAATCATTATGTATCCTTGATACTATCCCTTGCAATAAAAAAATATATTAGTATTTTTAAAGATATAGATGGAAAAATTATAATAAAGAAAATAAAAGAATTAGATAAATACACAACAAAGTTTGAAAGATTTATATATAAAATTCTTTTTAAAGGGAATAGAAATTCTGTTAGCAGCAAGGAATTGTTTGAAAATGAAGGACATTATTTTTCTAGAATGGAAAATATTATAAATAATTCTTATTCTAAAGATAGTAATATTGAAGATAAAACATCAAGATTTTTTAGAAGATTGACAGGTGTATTATTTGCAATTCTTCTTATTGCGTCATTCATAATATATTCTTACTTTGCTTTTAGAGCATTAAGATTTAGAGTTGCTTTTACAATATTATTATTGATTTTAGCGGGATTTATGTATTATCTATTGTCCCATTTAATTGTTGCATATCAAACCAGTAGTAGTACTTATGTTAAATATGCGGTGCTTGTTACAAGCATATTTATACTTTGCGGTAATATATCAGTTCCCTACTTTTCAATTCATTACAGTAATATTGGTATTATGTTTGTTTGCCAACTTAACTTGTTACTTTTATGTGTTATTGTAAATGGGTTTATATTTAAAAGAAGTGAACACTTAAACTATGTGATATCACAATTAAGCGGGTTTAAAAATAATCTGAATCAGTTTGATAAGGAAAGTTTAATATCGTTATATAACAATTATAGAGAATACTTTTTTGAAATACTTCCATATTTATTTTCTTTGGAACTATCAATAAT
The DNA here is from genome assembly GCF_024135845.1 of Anaerofustis sp. NSJ-163. NCBI lineage: Bacteria > Bacillati > Bacillota > Clostridia > Eubacteriales > Eubacteriaceae > Anaerofustis > Anaerofustis sp. NSJ-163. The sequence continues at coordinate 152,491 of NZ_JAMYJV010000004.1, read as the reverse complement.
TTTATTTGATGAAAATGAGGATAAAATAGAAATGCCTTATTTCTATTCGGTTTATGATGAAAGAAAAGAAATTTCATTGAATGATTTTAATAATGATATGGATATACTAGATGATGCAATTATTCATTCGTATTAAAAAATAAAAAGACTTACATTTTTGTAAGTCTTTTTATTTTTTTACTTTTTTTGCATTTGCATTATTAAATGTTTCTATTCTTTCACAGAAAACCTTACCTGCGTTGTAATCCATTTCGTTTACACGATAATTTCTTGCTATCGTTTCTATTATTACAGCCATATTTCTTCCAGGTCTAACAGGTACTGTTAATTTGTCAAGAGAAACATCAAGTAATTCTTCTTTTTGATATTCTGTACCTAATCTTTCATAATGTTTTTCATTGTTCCAATGTTCGAGTCTAACTATTAATTCTATATCAACTTTATCCTTTATTGCACCCATTCCAAATAAAGCCTTTACATCAATAATACCGACTCCTCTTATTTCCATAAAATATTGTAATATTTCAGGGCAAGAACCTTCCAAAGTATTGATGTTTAGTCTTTTAATTTCTACTAAATCGTCGCATACAAGTCTGTGACCTCTTTGAACAAGTTCAAGTGCTATTTCACTTTTACCTATACCACTTTCACCTTCAAGTAATATACCTACACCTAAAACTTCAACAAGAACACCATGTAGCTGCATTTTAGGAGCAAATAAGTCTTCTAAAAATGCTACTGTTTTATTTATACTTAAGTTTGTATTGAAGTTACTTCTTATAAGTATAACGTGTTCTTCTCTTGCAATTTTAACAAATTCATCATATTCTTTAACACCGTTTGTTAGTACTACACATGGAATGTCATGCTTAAATAATGCTCTTATTCTATTTTCTCTAACTTGAGGTGTAAGATGTTTTAAATAAGCATTTTCTGTATTTCCAATTATTTGTACTCTGTCATTATCAAAGTATTCAAAAAATCCCGTTAATTGTATTCCCGGTCTTGTTAAAAATGGTGTGTTTAGTTTGATATTTTTCCTAAAATCGCTGTATAATATTTCGCCTTCAAGATTCTTACAAAATTCTTCTAAAGATGCTCTTTTCATTATTCCTTACCTAACATATATTTATTTATTATATAAGCAACGCCTTCTTCATCATTGCTTGGTGCAACTATATCTGCAATTTTTAATACTTCTTTGTGTGCATTTTTCATTGCAACTCCAAGGGAAGCATATTCAATCATTGGTATATCGTTTAATCCGTCTCCAATGCCTATTGTGTCTTCATGTTTTATGTTATAAGCTTTTGCCACTTGTTTTATAGCTTCTGCTTTATTTGCATTTTTATGAGTAAATTCAAGTAAAAAACTTTGGCTCGTTGCACTTATGGCATTTGTACCTTTTAAAAGTTCTTTACTGTAAGGAATATGCTCTTCTACTTTTTCAGGGTCATCCTGCCATAGTAATTTGGCAATTTTGTTGTCTTTATCGTCAAAATAACTTAAATCATCACCTATGTATAAAACATCGTCTTTATAGTTTGAATTATCAAGATAATGTTTTGTGTGTCTGTTTTTTTCATTAAATGCAATTTTTCCGTCTAATGTCCAAATTATTACTCCGACATTTCTTTTACATCCTTCTTTATAAGTTAAAATTGCATCTTCTTTATCTAAACCTTTTTGATATAAAACTTTACCGTTTTTTCCGCTTAATATTTGTGCTCCATTGTAACAAGCAAGAGGCATATCAATATCAAGTTGATCTGTTATAAGGTCTAATGTTACCGGAGCTCTCCCCGAGCATAACATTACCACAATTCCATTGTCAGAAGCTTCTTTAAGAACTTCTTTTGTGTTTTCTGTTAGAATTCTTTTTGAATTAATTAAAGTTCCATCGATGTCTGTTGCTATTAATTTATACATTTTTTTCTCTCTTTCAAAAAGTTAATATATTGTTATTTCATTTTTATTTTATATTATTTATTTTTTTTTTACAATATAAATATAAAATAATACGTAAAGTATATGTTAATAGAGTATAATCTATTTAAATATAATTATATGTTATTTAGGAGAATAAAAATGAAAATAATAGATTTATCTCATAATATAATTAATAATTTACAAGTTTATCCGGGAGATCCTGAGACAAAAATAAGAAAACATTGTACTTTTGACAAAGATGGATATATGGTTAATGAACTTAGTATATCGACACATTGCGCTACACATATAGATGCTCCAAATCATTTTATAAAAGATGGAAAAGGAATTGATGAATATCCTATATCTAAATTTATTGGTAAAGGAATAGTTATAGATGTAAGTTATAAAAAAGAAGGTGAAATAATTAATTTAGAAGAGTTGAAAGAATATAAGAATAATATTTGTAATGTAGATTTTGTTATTTTTAGAACGGGATTTAGTAAATATTTTAACAGTGAAAAATATATTCATCATCCTTATTTATCAAAAGAGGTTGCCTTAAATTTAATTCAAAATAATATTCAAATATGTGGAATTGATGCTTTTAGTTTAGATTCTACATCTAATCCTTCTGATTGGGCGGCTCATGATAATTTATTAAAAAATGATATTTTAATTGTAGAAAATTTAAATAATTTGGATTTGCTTAAAGATAATAAAATATATGAATTCCATTTTGTAGCTCTTAAATTAAATAAGTTAGATGCTTCTCCAATTAGGGCTTTTGCAATAGATGGTTAAATATATAAAAATTTTATAAGGAGAAAATTATGGATTATATAAAAGAATATAATAGATTTTTAAGTAGTAATTTGATTGATGAAGAATCAAAAAAAGAATTATTAAACATTAAAGATAATAATACTGAAATTGAATATAGATTTTCAAAACTTCTTGATTTTGGAACTGCGGGACTTAGAGGTGTTATGGGTATTGGAATAAATATGATGAATATATATACCATAAGGCACACTACATTTTCTCTTGGAAAAGTTATTTTAAATGAAGGAGAAGAAAAAAGAGGCGTTGTTATTTGCCATGACCCGAGAAATAATTCTGATAAATTTGCTCTTGAAGCAGCTCTTACTCTATGTAATATGGGTATAAAAGTTTATTTGTTTGATGACCTTAGACCAACTCCGGAGCTTTCTTTTGGGGTAAGGCATCTTAAAGCAATTTCAGGAATAAATATAACAGCTTCACATAATACAAAGGAATATAACGGATATAAAGTTTATTGGGAAGACGGAGCTCAGCTTTCTCCAGATATGGCACATAAAGTTCATGAGAATATGATAAAGATAGATGTTTTAAGTGATATTAAAATTATGGAAAAAGACGAAGCTGTAAAAAAGGGACTACTTAAAATTATTGGAGAAGATATTGATAATATTTATTTGGAAAAAGTATTATCAGAAAGCGAGTATTCAAAATATACAATAAAGCATAAAGATGATTTTAAAGTAGTATATACACCTTTTCATGGGTGTGGATATAAATTTGTGCCATATGTGCTTTCAAAAATAGGGCTAGATAATATTATAAAAGTTGAAAGTCAAATGGTTTTAGACGGAAATTTCTCAACGGTTAAATCTCCTAATCCGGAAAATGCAGATGGGTTTAATGAGGCTATTAAGGTTGCTAAAAAAAATAATGCAAATATAATAATAGGAACTGACCCTGATGCAGACAGAGTAGGGGTTATGGCAAAAGATAAAGACGGAGAATATAAAGTTATAACCGGTAATCAAGTCGGAGCTTTGCTTCTTGAATATATAATAATGGCAAAGAAAGAAAAGGCAGAATTTGAAAATAATTTTGCAATTACAAAAAGTATTGTAACTACAAATATAGTTGACGAAATATGTAAAAAGAATAACGTTAAACTTTATGAAGTTTTAACAGGCTTTAAATTTGTAGGTAAGAAAATAAAAGAAATTGAAGAAGAAGGTATATACAAATTTATATATGGATTTGAAGAAAGTATAGGTTATTTAAAGGGAAGTTATGCAAGGGATAAAGACGGAATAGTTACTTCGATGCTTGTTTGTGAAATGGCTTGTTACTATTATGATAAAGGAATGGATTTATTTGATGCTCTAAACTGCTTATATGAAAAATACGGTTACTTCGATGAGCTAACGGAAAGTATTTATATGGAAGGTTTAGATGGGGAAGAGAGAATAAAAAACATAGGGGTAAAATTAAGAAAAGATATTCCTACAAATTTTAGTGGTACTAATGTAATAAGAGTAAGAGATTATCAAAACCATATCATTACAAATTTAAAAACAAGAGAAAAAGAAAAGCTTAATGAAGTTACTTCTGATGTTTTGTTTTTTGAACTTGAAGATGGATGCGATATAATTTGTCGTCCAAGCGGAACTGAACCAAAAATAAAATTATATATTTTATCAAAAGGAAGTTCTGTGAAAGATGCAAAATATAAATCTAGAAAATATATGAAATCAATCAAAGAAATGATTTAAAAACACCGATGAAACGAAAAGTTGCATTATTATAATAATGGGTAGCAGACTTTTAATATGCTTTTTTATATGATTATAAAAAAGGAGGCAAGTATGAATTTTGGAGAAAAATTAAAAAGTCTTAGAATTAAAAATGAATACTCTCAGGAAACTTTAGCAGAAATGATTAATGTTTCAAGGCAGGCTGTTACTAAATGGGAAAATGGAAATGGAATGCCCGATATAGAAAATTTAAAATTAATAGCTGATATTTTTGATGTAACAATAGATTCACTTGTTAGAGATGAAGAGGAAATTGATACATTAGATGAAAGTTTTTGTTTTAATTTTGCTCTTTATACGGGGATTATTTTCTTTTGTATAGGATTTTTATTAAATAGTTTTTTGGATGCAGTTGATATTATTTTCTTTCCCATAATAGGAGGAATTATAGGATATATTATAGGATATTTGATTATAAAAGTGAAGAATAAAAAATAACTCATATTTTGAGTTATTTTTTATTTTAATTTATATTTTCCTTTTCCTGTTTTTTCTATTTGTCCGCTTTGACAAAGTTTTGTTAATACTCTTTGTAGTTGTCTTCTACTGCATCGAAGTTTTAAAGCACTTGCGTCTATTCCTTCAAGTTTATTTGAGGGCGATATGTTTTTTAGGTACAATAAAACTCTCTGTTCAACGGTTTCTGCTGCAGCTTCCACAAAAGCAAAAAATTGTAATTTTTCACTATATGAACGGAGTAATAAATGTAAAAAAGGAATATCATTTTCAAGTTCTTTCTTATATTTTTTTATTGATAATGCAAGACAAGTCACATCTGTTGCTGCATCCGTAAAAAAAGGGGGATTTCCCTGGTTTGTGAATTCTATATCACCTATTATTATAGGGGCTTTTTGCTGGTTTACAGGAGAGATTGTTCCGTTGTCTCTTAAACCATATATTCTGATTATTCCATCGGTTATGAATAATATATCATCGAGTTTTTTGTCTGGTGATGTTATTTGTTCGCCTTTATCATATTTATATATTACGAATTTTAAATTTTCGGTAGAAAAATATTTTTTTATATTTGTCTTTTTAAGTATTTTTTCTATTTGTTTTAGATCGTTTATTTTTTTCATTTTAATTACTATCTCCTTTAGCTATTGTGACATATGGCACAGAAAAAATCAACTTAATATATTAAAATAAATTGAAATTGAATTAAGGAGAATTTAAGATTATTATGGATAGTAAGATATTTAATGATGAAAAAGTATCGAGAGCATATATAAAATTATCCTTACCACTTGTTTTTAGTATGGTAATAACACTTATATATAATTTAGCGGATACTTTTTTTGTTGCTCAAACTAACGATACGAATATTGTTGCAGGTGTGTCTCTGGGTATGCCGTTGTTTACATTGTTGATGGCTGTTGGTAATATTTTTGGACAGGGCGGAGCGTCTTTAATATCAAGACTTCTTGGAAGAAAAGATGAAATATCAGTAAGACAAGTAAGCTCTTTTTGTTTTTATATTACGATTATAACAGGTCTTATAATAACATTATTAATGCTTATATTTCGTATTCCCCTTCTTTATATAATCGGAGCAAATGAAGAAACATTTTTTCATGCATCAAATTATTATTTTTATTTAGCCATCGGTGCTCCTGCAATAATGCTTTCGTTTATTCATTCAAATCTTTTGCGTTCTGAGGGGATGTCTAAAGAATCAATGGCAGGGACAATAATCGGTGCATTGGTAAATATAATTTTGGATCCTATTTTTATATCTTATTTTGGATGGGGTGCAGGAGGTGCCGCAATTGCGACAGTAATAGGTTATATATTTACGGATATTTTCTTTATATTTATAGTATTGAAAAAAAGTAAAATATTATCAGTTAATTTTAAAGAATTAAAAATACCATTAAAACATGTATGGCAAATTCTTGGAATAGGTATTCCTGCGGCTATTGTAAATCTTATGCAGAGCGTAAGTGTGGTTTTAATGAATCAATTTCTTCTTCCTTATGGAAATGACAAAATTGCCGCAATGGGGATAGTATTAAAAGTAAGCATGATTGCTCTTTTGCTTTTAACAGGACTTGCTTTTGGAGGAGAGCCTCTGTTTGGTTATTACTATGGTGCAGGAGATAAAAAACGTCTTGTTAAGTTATTAAAATTTTGTCTTTATTTTATAAGCATTGTCGCAATAGCCATTACAGCTGTTATATTCATTTGTGCTCCAATGATGATTAAATGTTTTATGAATAATCAAAGTATTATTGAGCAGGGAACTATAATGCTTCGTTTTCAGGTTATAACAATGGTTTTTGTTGGGCTAATACTTTTAATGACTATAATATTTCAATCTATGGGTAAAGTTGTAGGCTCTTTTATTCTATCAATAAGCCGTCAAGGTATTATCTTTTTAGCTGTATTAATTATATCTTATCATGTTGCAGGATATATGGGTATAATTATGTCACAGGCAATTTCTGATGGTTTGACCGTTATAATTGCTTTTATATTATTTTATAAGCAGCTTTATAAAGAATTTTTTTAATATTTGATAATTTTTGTGCATTTTTATTTAATCTATAATTTTATATTATAAGAACTCAGACAAAATCTGAGTTCTTTTTTATAACCATTCGTTGTGTTTTTTTGTATAGTTTTTATTTTTGTAAAGTTCAAAATTGATAACGAATAAATTTTATTATTGATTCATAAACAAAAACCGATAAATTATACACATTTATATAAATATAATTTCTATAAAAGGAGGCGTATTATGTTTTTTAATGTAGAGGTTGATGAAATTATAGAAATGTTACATAGTGATAAAGAAAAAGGGCTAAGCGAAGAAGAAGCAAATTTAAGGCTTGAAAAATATGGAGAAAATATTTTAATTGAGGAAAAAAGAAATACTTTTTTAGATATCTTTTTATCTCAATTTCAGGATTTTCTTATTATTGTTCTTTTAATTGCTGCTGCTGTTTCTTTTTTTATAGGAGAGGGAAGAGATGCAATTATGATACTAGTTATAGTAATAGTAAATGCGTTAATAGCATCTTTCCAAGAATATAAGGCAGATAATGAACTTGAGGCATTAAAAGAGCTTAGTGTTAACGAAGCAAAAATAATAAGAGATGGACAAGTTATAAAAGTTCCTTTTAATAAAGTTGTTGTGGGAGATATAGTTTATGCCGAAAGCGGTGATTTAATTGCCGCAGACGGAAGAATTATAAAAAGCAATAATTTGAAAATAGATGAATCTTCTCTTACAGGAGAAAGTATCCCAATAGACAAAGATAATAAAATTATAAAAGAAGAGAAAGTTGCTCTTGCTGAAAGACGTAATATGGTATATTCTTCGGGAATTGTAACTTATGGAAATTGTACATATATTGTAACGGCTACAGGTATGGACAGCGAAATAGGCAAGGTTGCCAAGATGATTACATCGCAAGGGGAGAATATAACTCCAATGGCAAAAAAGACAAAAGAAATAGGAACTGTTCTTTCTCTTGGATGTTTAGGGATTTGTATTGCTATTTTTATTATAGGTTTTATTCATTGTAATAAACCTTTAAATATGTTTATGACAAGTGTTTCTCTTGCTGTCGCCGCAATACCAGAAGGTCTTCCCAGTGTAATAACCATTGTTCTTTCTATAGGTATAACAAGGCTTAGTAAAAAAGGTGCTATTATAAGAAAAATGCATGCCGTTGAAACGCTCGGAAGTGCAAACGTAATATGTTCAGATAAAACAGGAACATTAACACAGAATAAAATGAGTGTGGAAAAAGTTTATATTGCAAATAGAATTATAGATAAAGATGAGTTTTCTACAAATAAAAGCATAGCTTTTAAAATGCTTATTAATGTTGCGTATGATTGTAACGATGCAAATCTTTATTATGATGAAAAAGGTAAAGAAGTTAAAATAGGGGATAGCACTGAGGTTGCATTGGTTAGACTTGCAAAAGAAAGTGGAATAGAAAGAGAAAGGAAAATTAGATTTGACGAACTTCCTTTTGATTCTAAAAGGAAAATGATGAGCTGCATTTATAGGGAAGATAATAAGTATATCGTGTATGTAAAAGGGGCTAGCGATGTTTTGATAAATAAATGCTCTCATTATGTTTGTGAATCTAATGTAAAGAAAATAACTGATGATTTAAGAGAAGATTTTTTATCTCAAGTGGACAAGCTCTCAATGGAAGCATATAGAGTTATGGGGTATGCTTATAAAGTTTTGGATAATTTACCTGATAAAGAAAATGTAGAAGATAATCTCATTTTTGTAGGTCTTACGGCTATGATTGATCCTCCAAGGGAGGAGGTATTTGAATCAATTGAAACTTGTAAAAAAGCAGGAATAAAACCTGTTATGATTACGGGAGATCATAAACTTACAGCTGAAGCTATTGCAAAAAAACTTGGAATATTGAAAAATGATGAAGAATGTATAAGTGGATTGGAACTTGAACATTTAAGTGATAAAGCACTTGAGAAAAGAATAAATAATATAAGTGTTTATGCAAGAGTTACACCGAAAGATAAAGTAAGGATTGTTAAAGCTTATCAAAAAAGTGGTAATATTGTTGCAATGAGTGGAGATGGCGTTAATGATGCTGCAGCACTTAAAAAAGCAGATATAGGATGTGCAATGGGAATAACAGGGACGGATGTTGCAAAAAGTGCCTCTGACATGATTTTATGTGATGACAATTTTTCAACAATAGTTATGGCAGTAAAAGAGGGTAGAGGGGTATTCCAAAATATAAAGAAAGCCATACATTTTTTGATTTCTTGTAACATCGGAGAAATTATTACATTGTTTTTTGCAACAATACTTAATTATCCTATGCCTCTACTTCCTATACACATTTTATGGGTAAACTTAGTTACAGATTCGCTTCCTGCACTTGCTCTTGGAGTTGACCCTTCAGAGGAAAATATAATGGAAAAGAAACCTGAAAAGAAGGATAACAATATATTTACTCCTGGTTTTAGCATAAGAGTTATATTTGAAGGATTACTAATTGGTTTCGTTACATTGGTTGGTTTTTGGTTTGGTAATACCTATTATTCTCTTGAGACGGGAAGAACCTTTGCTTTCTTGATACTTTGCTTATCTCAGTTATTTCACACATTTAATGTAAGGGCAATGAATGAAAGCTTGTTTGATAATGCTCCAATGAAAAATAAGGTTCTTATACTTGCAAATATAGTTTCAGCTTTGCTTGCAATAATCATTGTTATAGTTCCATTTTTTAGAGAAATATTTGAATTATCTGCACTTGATCCAAATAAGTGGGACTTTGTTTTAACTTTATCTCTAGTTCCTTTGGTAAGTTCTGAAATCGTAAAACTTGCAAAAGACTTGTTTGTGGAAGAAAATAGTCTTTTGAAACAGGGAAGAAATGATAAACAAAAAAAGACTGCTTAAACAGTCTTTTTTATTTCCATGAATTTTGTATGTTTTCAAGTATTTCTACGTTATGTATTGTCATTTCTTTTGTTATAACATCACTTGTTAATTTGCCTTCCATAATGCAACTATTAAAATGATTAATTTCATATGTCATTTCACATGTAGCAGGATGATAAATTTCTTCATCTTCTCTGTCGTCATAATAGTGTATTGTCATTTTATCAGCTTTATAGAAGTTATCCATTTCAATGTAACCTTCACTTCCGTATATAAACAATTTGTTTAATAATTTAACATATCCTGATATTTTGCTTGTAGCTAGAGTATCATTTCCTATTTTAAAGTTAAGTGTACACTCTTTATCTCCACCAAATTCTTCGCTTTTAAGTCTCATTCCAAAGTACTCGCTTATTGGTTTACCTAAAACATATTCGATATATTCTATGCAATATACTGCATTTGTAAAAAATACTCCACCACCTTTTGATAAATCAAGAGTCCAGGCATTATAATCTCCAGGGAAAGAAGTCGCAAAATCCATAAGACCTATTTCACCGATTTGTTTTTCTTTGATTATTTCTTTTACTTTATTTGTAACAGGAAGGAATACTTCTTTTTGTGCTTCTGCTAAAAATAGATTTTTTTCTTTTGCAAGTTCAAATAATTCTTCTGCTTGTTTTTTTTCTAAAACCAATGGTTTTTCGCAAACTACATGTTTGCCTGCGTTTAATGCATCTTTAATATTTTGATAATGAGCAAAGTTTATAGTTGCTATATATATTACATCAACTTCATCATCATTATATAATTCTTCATAGCTTCCGTAGTATTTTCCTATATTTAATTCTTCTGCTTTTTGTTTTGCTTTTTCTTCTCCTCTTGAAGCTATTGCAACAACTTCTCCGTTTTCGCTTTCTCTTACACCTTTTACAAATCTTGGAACTATCGACGCTGTGCTTAATATCCCATATTTAACCATTTTACTATCTCCTCATATTTTATATAGATAATTATACACTAAATAGATTTATTACTAAAGTATAACTTCTTGAATTTGAATAATTTAAAGGGTATAATTATATAATAAATTTTTAAGATAAGGGATGATAAAAATGATTATAGCGTTTACCGGAGCAGGTATATCAAAACAAAGTAATATTCCAACTTTTATGGAAAGACCTGATGTAAGAGAAAAACTGTTTAGAGATTTTGCCATATTACATCCAAAAGAATATAACGAAACAATCAGACAATTAAAAGCAAATATGAATGGAGCTGAGCCTAATGATGCTCATTATGCTTTAAGTGAATACAATATTCCAATTATTACAATGAATATAGATGGACTCCATACAAAAGCGGGAAGTGAACCTTTAGAACTTCATGGGGGGCTGCCTGAAGATGACGAAATGGATATAGCATATAAATTACGTAATAAGCCTGTTTTATATGGAGATCCTGCACCAAATTACCAAAAGGCTTATGAACTTGTTTCTACAATGAAACCTGGCGATGTGTTTCTTGTTATAGGCTGTTCTTATCATACAGCTATCGCTTGTGATTTAAGAGAAGTAGCAAAAAGCAGAGGTGCAAAAATTGTAGAGATACAAGAAGATGCTCAAAAAAATGTAAGAAAAGTATTAGAAGAATTGACAAAATAAAAAATAATATCTTGGGAAAGAATATTATTATATTGTTTTCTTAGGAGGTAAGATTATGAAAGACGATTATTTGCAAGGTATATTGGTTGCCAATAAGAAACTTGGCGTTCTTGGTTGTAGTCAAGATGTATTTACACAACTTGAAAAATACAATGATGAATTTTTAGATGACCTTTTAAATGCTCTTGTAAAGTTTACAATGATTGAAACAAACGGTGTTGTAAATAAGTTTGCAAGATATGATACTTGTGTAGGTAATATTACAATATATACTAAAAAAGGACCAAATGACGAAGTGTATACAAATATATTATTTTCCGGAGAGATTATTTAGATTATGAAATATATAAAAACTGACTTTAAAGTACCTTACTATAACATGGCTTTTGAAAATTATGTAATGAATAATGATAAGTTCGATGATGATTATTTCTTTTTTTATATTCACGTTCCTTCAATTATAGTTGGGAAACATCAAAATACAATCGAAGAAATAAACAGTGAATATGTAGAAAAGAATAATATTATTGTTGCAAGAAGGAATACAGGAGGAGGAGCAGTATATCATGATGAAGGAAATTTGAATTTTTCTTTCATTACAACAAAAAAAGATGATATAAAAGAAATTGATTTTGAAAAATATACTACTCCTATAATAAAAGCATTAAGGAAACTGGGAATTGATGCTGTATTAAGCGGAAGAAACGACATACTTGTTGATGGAAAAAAAATAAGTGGAAATGCGCAGTGTATGAACAAAAAGAAAGTGTTACATCATGGAACTATAATGTTTGATGTTAATGTTGAAGCACTTGTTAATGCTTTAAATGTCAGTGATATAAAGATAACTTCAAAGGCAATAAAATCCGTAAGAAGCAGGGTTTTGAATATTAAAGATATGATAAACAGAGATATGGATATTTATGAATTTAAGGATTTTATTTTAAATGAAATATATAACAATGAGGATATTGATGAATACATACTTTCAAAGGAAGATATCGAAAATATAGAAAAACTGGTTAAAGAAAAGTATGGAACCTGGGACTTTAACTATGGATATTCGCCTAAATTTACAATAAAAAATAAAAAGAAAATAGAGGGCGTAGGTATAATTGATATCATGCTTGATATAAAAGACGGACTTATAAATGATATTAATATAAGCGGAGATTACTTTTCTGTTAAAGAAACAAAAGAGCTTGAAGATAATTTAAAAGGGATAAGATATAAAAAAGAAGATGTATTTAAACTTTTAAGTAATATAAATATATCTGATTATATTATAAATATTAAAAATGATGATTTTATTAAAATTTTATTTAATGAAAAAGACTGAGGATAATCAGTCTTTTTTATTATTTTTTTGCTTAATGCATATATATTAATATAGCCATTATTAGAATGTCGTTAGAATCTTATAATTATATTAAAAATAACAAATTATATAAAAATTTTACAAATTTTGTGCTAATATATGTTTATGTCAAAACGGAGGCGTAATGTAGAATGAAAATATTTCTAAAAAATAATGAAAATAGAATAAAAAAATCAAAATTAGGATTTAGTTTTACAACTTTGTTTTTTGGTCCATTTGTACCTTTGTTAAGAGCAGATTTTTTCTGGACATTAATAATGCTTTGCACTTATTTTGTTGTGGGATATATTCAAGATAAGTTTAATTTAATTTTACTAAATAGGTCTTTTACCTTGTTATGTATATGGTTTGTAATAAATTTGGTTTTTGCTTTTATTTATAATAGAAACTATGTGAAAACTCTTCTTTTAAATGGTTTTATGGGATATGATGAGGAAAATGAAGAAAAACTTAAATCAAAAAACATGAGTGTTACAAAAGAACAAATTGAAGAGTATCAAAATAAAAAAGAAGAAAAAAGAATTAAGAAAATAAATAAAAGACAACAAAGAGAGGAAAAAGAAAGAGAAAGACTTAGAAGAAAAAAAGAAGCAAAGCAGCTTAAAAAAGAAGAACAAGAAAAAAAGAATAATGCTAATAAAAATAGCGATAATTAATATTAAATTATAAAAATATACTTATATATTTAAGTATATTTTTTTGTATAAAATAGCGGTGATAATATGGAAATAAAAGAAAAAATAAAAATTCAGAATAAATTTTTTAATAGCGGCAAGACCTTAGATATTAATTTTAGAATAGAACTTTTAAAAAATTTAAAAAAAGGTATTCTTGAAATGGAAGAAGAAATTTGTGAAGCTATAAAAAAAGATTTAGGTAAAAGTTATTATGAAAGTTATATGTGTGAAATTGGAATGGTTTTAACTGAAATAAACTATATGATAAAACATATAAAGAAATTTAGTAAAATAAAGAAAGTTAAAACGCCGATATCACAGTTTTACAGTAAAAGTTACAAGGTAAAGGTTCCTTATGGTTTAGTTCTTATTATGAGTCCTTGGAATTATCCTTTTATGCTTACGATCTCTCCTTTAGTAGATGCAATAAGTGCGGGAAATGTTTGTGTTGTAAAGCCAAGTGCTTATTCAAAATATACAGGTGAAGTATTAAAAAAGCTTCTTGAAAAATATTTGCCTAAAGAAGTAGTAAGTGTTTCTTTAGGAGGAAGAGAAGTAAATAGCTTTTTACTTGATTTAAAATATGATTATATATTTTTTACAGGTAGTGTAAGCGTTGGGAAACTGGTTATGGAAAAGGCAAGTAAGAATTTAACACCCGTAACGTTGGAACTTGGAGGGAAAAGCCCTTGTATTGTTGATGAAAATACAAATTTGAAACTTGCAGCAAAAAGAATAGTATTTGGTAAATTTTTAAATGCAGGACAAACTTGTGTTGCTCCTGATTATCTAATTGTAAAAGAAAATATAAAAGATAATTTTATAGAATTGTTAAAAAAGGAAATATCAATTCAATACGGAGAAAAGCCTCTTAAAAATAAAGATTATGTAAAAATAATAAATGAAAAGCATTTTAACAGAATTGTATCTATGTTAGAAAATGAAGATATAATTTGGGGAGGGAAAGTTGACAGAGCGAATTTAAGAATTGAGCCTGCAATAATAGATAATGTAACATTTGAGAGCGCTTGTATGAAGGAAGAAATATTTGGGCCTATTATTCCTATAATGACGTTTAAAACAAAAGAAGATATTGTAGAAATAATAAACCATAACAAAACTCCATTAGCTTTATATTTGTTTTCTGATAATAAAGCTTTAGAAGATTATATTTTATCAAGAGTTAATTTTGGGGGTGGATGTATAAATGATACCATTGTTCATCTTACAAATGAATATATGGGGTTTGGAGGAGTAGGTAACAGTGGTATGGGAAGTTATCACGGGGAATATGGGTTTAATACTTTTTCTCATGAAAAAAGTATACTTAAAAGAAGCAATTTAATTGATATTAATCTAAGATATCAGCCTTATACAAAGAAAAAAGAAAATCTTATAAAAAAAATTTTAAAATAAAAAGAAGAGTTTGTACTCTTCTTTTTTGTTTTTAAAAAATTAAAGCATATAAAATAGGGATTAAAAGTCCCGGAAGCATATTTAAAACTTTTATTTCTTTTATTTTCATTAAGTCAAGACCGATACATACAATCATTGCATATCCAACCAGACATATGTTATTTATAAGTGCATCAGACAAATAAGGAGATAAATATATTCCAAGAATTGTTATTGCTCCTTGATAAATTAAAACGGTTAAGCTTGAAAAATATACTCCAAATCCTAAAGTTGAAGCGAATAATATTGCTATTGTTCCGTCAAGTATTGATTTAGTGAAGAGAATTGTATGATCTCCTATAAGACCGTCATTTAAAGAGCCTATTATTGCCATTGCCCCTGTGCAGAATAAAACCGAAGCAGGAATAAATCCATCTGAAAATCCTTGTATTGAAAGTTTATTTTCTAATTTTTTTATTATCTGATTTGTCTTATAGTCTATATTTAAGATTTCACCGATAAAAGTTCCTATTACCAAACTTAAAACAAGTAATAATACATTATTTGATTGTAGTACTCCATTATTATCTACTGTAATACTTGAAGTGATTATTCCAAGTATGCCTATTATTACAGTAGAAAGTCCCAGAGCGGTTTTTAAATTATTCTCTATTCTTTTATTTATAAATTTTTTAAAAAGCATTCCTATGGTACTTCCAAATAAAATTGCAATAACATTTACTATTGTTCCCATTTATTACCTCTTTGCCATATTAAGTTATTGATTGTTTTAATTTCATAATTAATATTTGTATCTAATATATTACTATTAAAATTTTTGTTTTTCAATAAAAGACTTTTTATATAAGTACAAAATTAAATAAATCAGCATACTATAATGGTGAATAACAATTTGGGAGGTAGTAATTTGAAAAAGATTATTGGACTTTTAGTTAGTGTGTTAGTTTGTCTGTCTTGTTTTGTTGGATGTGGAAGCAATAAAGATGAAGGACTTACAACCGTAAAAGTCAGCGAGGTTGCACGTTCAATCTTTTATGCACCTCAATATGCGGCGATTAGTCTTGGATATTTTGAAGAAGAAGGAATAAATATAGAACTTACAACGGCACAAGGAGCGGATAAAGTAACTGCTGCAGTTTTAAGCGGAGATAGTGATATTGGATTTTGCGGTCCTGAAGCAACTATTTATGTTATGCAGGGAGGTCAAGAAGATTATTTAATAAACTTTGCCCAAGTAACAAAAAAAGATGGATCATTTTTAGTTGGTAGAGAAGACAGTAAAGGTAATTTTAAATATTCTGATTTAATAGGAAAACATATTATTGCAGGAAGAGCCGGCGGTGTTCCTGAAATGACTCTTGAATATGTACTTAAAAAGAACGGTTTAGATATTAAAAAAGATGTTACATTAGATACATCTGTACAATTTGCAGCTATGGCTGGAACTTTTGTAGGTGGAACAGGTGATTATGTAGCATTATTTGAACCTAGTGCAACAGAGGTTGAAGAAAATAAACAAGGATATGTTCTTAAGTCAATAGGTGAAGAAAGCGGTGAAGTTCCTTATACAGTATATAATGCAAGAAAAGGTTTTATAGAGGAAAATCCCGATCTTATTCAAAGTTTTACAAATGCTGTTTCTAAAGGTTTAAAATACGTAAAAAGTGCAAGCAGTGAAGAAATTGCAGATAACATAGCAGAATTTTTCCCTGATACAGATAAAGATACTTTAGTTAAAGTAATTGACAGATATAAAAGTATTGATGCATGGAATGATACACCTGTTATAACAGAAGATGCTTTTAACAGACTTCAAGAAATTATGACAATGGCTGGACAGCTTGATGAAAAAGCTGCATATGAAGATTTGGTAAATACTACATTTGCAGAGAAAACAAAATAGATAAAGGAGTATGAGTAATGAGAAAACCTTTATTGGAAATTAGAGATTTGGTGAAAAACTTTCATACGAAAAACAGCATAATAACTGCAGTAGAAGGGTTTTCTCTGGATGTATATGAAGGTGAATTTATAGCTTTGGTAGGTCCAAGCGGTTGTGGGAAAAGTACTATTTTATCGATGCTTTCTAATTTGATTAAGCCAAGCAGCGGTACTTTTACCATAAGTAAACAAGACCCTACAATAGGTTATATGCTGCAACAAGATGAGCTTTTTCCTTTTCGTACCATATTAAATAACGCATTACTTGGTCTTGAAATAAGATCAAGAGGAAAAATAGATGATAAAGATAAAAAATATGTAATGGAACTTTTAAAAATGTATGGTTTAGAAAATTTCATAAATGCTTATCCAAAGCAATTATCAGGAGGAATGAGGCAAAGAGTTGCTTTAATAAGAACTCTTGCTCTAAAACCCGATATACTTTTGCTTGATGAACCATTTTCAGCTCTCGATTATCAAACAAGGCTTGCCGTAAGTGAAGATATAAGTTTGGCTATAAGAAGAAGTAATAAAACTGCAATACTTGTTACTCATGATTTATCAGAGGCTATTTCTTTGGCTGACAGGGTGGTTGTTATTTCTCAAAGACCGGCAAATATAAAAAATATATATGAAATTAATCTTTCCGTTGATTCTTTAAGTCCAGTTGAAAGGCGTAAAGCAAAGGAATTTGCTGATTATTATGATAAAATATGGAGGGATTTAGATGTGCATATATGATGATTTAAAGAAAAAAGAACATGAAAATTTCTTAAAAAATATAAAAAAAGAAAATTTTATAGTTTTGTTTTGGAAGGTTGCGATTTTAGTATGTTTTATTTTGATTTGGGAATTAAGTGCAAAAATGGGATGGATTAATCAATTTATTACATCTTCTCCAAGTAGAATTTTTAAAACAATAGTGGATTTAATAAAAACAAACGGGCTTTATAATCACATCTTTATTACAACGTTTGAAACTGTAATGGGTTTTAGCATAGGTACAATTCTTGGAACGATAATAGCAATGATATTATGGTGGAGTGATAGGCTTGCAAAGATACTTGATCCTTATTTGGTTGTGTTAAATGCTTTACCTAAAGTAGCATTAGGTCCGGTAATAATCGTATGGGCCGGAGCAGGAATGGGTTCTATTTTAATTATGACTCTTGCAATTTCAATTGTTGCAACAATAATAGGTGTATATTCCGGATTTATGCAAGTCGAGGAAGAAAAGATAATACTGCTTAAGACTTTTAATGCAACAAAGATGCAAATTTTTTCAAAAGCAGTTTTTCCTTCAAGTATAGAAAATATAATAAATGCTTTAAAAATAAACGTAGGTCTTTCATGGGTAGGCGTTATAATGGGAGAATTTCTTGTAAGTAAAGAGGGTCTTGGGTACTTAATTGTCTATGGCTCACAAGTTTTTAATCTTGATCTTGTTATGGCTGGAGTGGTTATTTTATCAGCTGTTGCAGGAATTATGTATTTTTTAGTTTCATTCTTAGAGAAAAAAATCATTAAATATAATTAAAATATATTGAAAAATTTTCACTTATCGTATATAATAAATATAACTTAATAGAAAGTTTTGGAAGAGAATTAGAGAAACCATAACGAAATGCACATGTTACATGTGTTATTATGTTATGGTTTTTTTATATAAAATATAGTAATTAAAATAAAGAGAGGTACATATAATATGGCTAATGTAACAATTCTTGGTGCAGGGGCGATGGGAAGTGCCCTTTCTACTCCACTTAGAAAGAACGGACACAATGTAAACTTATGGGGGACTCATCTTGATACTGAAATTATCGATCAGTTGAAAAAAGACGGAACTCATATAAAACACAAATGTAAACTTGCAGACGGAATTAAGTATTTTTACAATGAAGAACTTGAACAAGCTATGGAAGGCGCAGATTTAGTTATAATGGGTATAACAAGCGACGGTCTTGCAAGTGTATTTAAAAAAGCAATTCCTTATTTAAAAGAAGGAATGGTTGTAGGTAGTGTTTCAAAAGGTTTTGAATACGATCTTGAACAAAAAGACAAAGTAATTATTCTTCCTGATATTTTAGAACAATTACTTCCTGAAGAATTAAAAGGAAAAATTCCTTTGGTATTTGTTGGCGGACCTTGTAAAGCTGTAGAAGTTGTATGGGAATGTCCAAACTCAGTAGATTATGCAAGTAAAGATATTGAAGCAGCAAAATATATGAGAAGTCTTCTTGCAACAGATAAATATAATGTAGGTGTTACAACTGATGTAATCGGACTTGAAATTTGTGCGGCAATGAAAAATGCTTATTCAATCGGTCTTGGAATGGCTGAAGGTTTTAAAGAACTTGAAGGTAAAAACAATAATAACTGTAAAGCTGCTTTATTCACATTTGCGGTTGCTGAAATGGGCGTTTTAACAAAAGCAATGGGCGGAAGTTATGCTTCTGTTATAGGTCAACCGGGTGTTGGAGATCTTGAAATTACATGTGAAGCAGGAAGAAACAGAATTTTAGGTGAAGTTGTAGGTGCCGGGATGCCGGGAACAAAAGCCATAAAGAAAATGAGAGATGAAGATATAACAGTTGAAGGTTATAATGCGATAAAATTTGCTTGGGAACTTGTAGCTCAACTTGAAGAAAAAGGAGTATTAAAAAGAGAAAAACTTCCTTTCTTGGAAGCTTTGTATGAAATTTTATACAACGATGCTCCATCATATGAAACAATTGTTAAAGTAATGAATAAATGTACAGGTTTTGATTACGAATAGGAGGAAGAATATGAAAAAAATAGTATTAGGTGCAGATGCAGTAGGTTTACTTTTAAAGGATGAAATTGTTAAATTTTTACAAGACGAAGGATACGAAGTAACTGATTTAGGAGTTAAAGATGAAAATGATAAAACTTTTTATGCTCATATAGCAGAAAAAGTTGCATTAGCCGTAAGAGATGAAGATTATGACAGAGGTTTATTATTCTGCGGAACAGGTATTGGAATGAGTATTGCTGCCAATAAAGTTCCTGGAGTATGTGCAACTGTTTGTCATGACCCATATTCAGCAGAAAGAGCAAGCTTAAGCAATAATGCACAAATTATCACTATGGGATACAGAGTTATTGGTAAAGAAACAGCAAAAGTTGTTTTAAAACACTGGTTAGACAATGACTTTGAACAAGGTTGTAAGAGTCAAAGCAACGTTGATGAAGTAATGAAGCTTGACGAAAAATATCGTAAATAATTATTTTAATAATTATATATGTTTACCATTTTTTCTTTTTGGTAGGAAAGCCGCTTTTAGCGGCTTTTTTACATATAAAAAAAGAACCTTAATGGTTCTTTTTTATTGTACAGGTTCTTTTTTACTTATAAAGTCTTTTATTGTTTCTTTTGAAGCTTCTTCAATAGAAAAATCTAAATCGATATTTTTAATTTCAATATCTTTTTTATTTGCTATATCTAGTAATATTTCTTTTGTTAACCATGGATTTTTAATAAAAACAGGTCCTAATGCATTTGTATAAATTAAATTATTTTTTCTTGCTCCTTCTTTATGGTTTTTGTCATTTCCAAGTCCGTAGTTTACACTTCCAAAAGGAGTAATTTCATCACTGTTAAAAGTCATGTCAATTGAATTAATTTGGCATGATATTATTTCCATATCTTTACCGTCTATATTAGCATTAAATGTTAAATCATCACCATATATCCATTTCCTTTCTGTTGCTTTCATATCAAATACATTTAAGCCTTCTTTTTCTCTTCCGTCTTCAAATTTAATGTTTTTTGCAAGTATTGCACCTGTTGTGCCAATTACAAACATATATTTATTTTCGTTTACGTATTTCTCAAATTCGTCTCTTTGATTATTAAAAGTTTCTACTATTGTGTCCATTACTTTTAATTCTCCCGGAGATAAAAGTATAATATCGAATTTGTCAAAGTCAATTTTTTCGTTTGGGCTGTCAATTCTTGTAGTTTTTAATTCTATACCCATTTCTTTTGCTATTTTCTCAAAAGCAAGAACATTTCCTCTGTCTCCGTGAAGGTTTAATATATCGGCATAAAGGTAAGCTAAATTAATTTCTTTTCCCATTTTTTTCTCCTATAAATTGTTTTTCTTAACATAATTTTTAATATCTATAAATGTTTCAAGCCATGTTATTAAATAAACATTTTTACATTCAGCTTCATCTACTTTTTCAAGTATTTTTTCTACATCATCTGTATTTAATATATCTATTTTATCTTTTTCAACACCTTCATAGATAAATCTGTTTGCAGTGTCATAACATACATATTCAGAGAATGCGATATATTTTTTTATATTTGAATTTACAAGAGGTGTAAAATTACAGTCATATGCATAGAATGTGTTTGTATAGTGAGGTGGCTCGTCTTTTATTATACAAAGTCCAAGTATAAATGTTTTTTCTGTTTTATCATTAGCCACTACATCTATGGCAGATTGTAATGTTTCAGGGTTTTCTTGTTTGATTCTTATATATTTAAGTTCTTTATCTTTATACTTAATTGTTTCTATTCTTCCGCCAATATTAACAAAAGTATTAAATGAATGTTGCATTTGTTCTTTTGTAAGTCCAAGTTTGTCGGCAAGTGCTATAACAAGAGCATAGTTATACATCATGAAAGGAACGTTATATGGCATTTTGAATGTTGTTCCGTCATAAGTAAAAGTTGCCTTTTCAAAATCAACATCTTTCATTTGATAAACAGGTTTGTCTTCGCTTTTAAAACCACAGTTTGTACAATTAAAATTACCTACATTGTCAACATTGTAATAATTAAAGTTGATTTTGTGGTTGCATTTTGGACAAGGCATTGTAACTGCAAGTCTGTCATCATCAACGACAGATCTTTCGTTTCTTTCTACGCTGTAATATGTTATATCATCTGCAAAGTCTTCAAATGATTTACTTCTTGGTTCTTCATTGTTTAAATATAAATGCATATCTTTTGTTACAACATCTTTTATTTTTCTGTAAATAAAGTCAGGGTCAGCATTTCTGTGTACTTGGTCTTTTTGAAGATTTGTTATAACAAGATGTTTTGCTGGGATAACTCTGTGAATGTTTTTTAATGATCTTTCATCTATTTCAAAAACAAAATATTCAGGCTTTAATTTTCCGGTTAAAGTAGAGTTTTTGATTAATGTTGTTGTTATTCCGGCAATTAAATTTGCACCTTCAAGATTTGATGCAACACTATAATTGTTTGATTTTAAGACATGGTGTATTAAATTTGTAGTTGTGGATTTTCCGTTTGTTCCGGTTACAAATATTACTTTGTTGTAGTCAATATTCTTAAATCCCAAAGGAAAGTTTTTATTAAGCTTTAAAGCTATTTTGCCGGGAAGGTCTGTTCCTCTGGTTTTATCAATAATATTAATAAGCAGGATAATCAATTTAGATATTATCATATCAATATAAAACATACATCGTACCTCTTTTTCTTATATTTTACGGTAAATTATTGTATCATAACTGTAAAGAAAAGTATAGTGATTATTAATTTGTCTGAAAATTAAATTTTTTTAAACTAAAAATAACATATCTTACATTTAGTTTCGTAAGAAAAATAAACAAAAGTTATTTTTACTTTTTATCCTTAAAATCTTTGACAAAAGAAACTTTGTAAAGTATAATGTGAATATAAATAGTATGAAAGGATTTTTTATGAATTATACAGAGTACATTTTATCAAATATATTTTTACATTTCTTTTATTATATATTTTACCTAATACCGGTAAATAAACGAAAAATTACATTTGCTTCACCAAGAAATACTGTTTTGGATGGCAATATTAAATATATATATAGAGCTTTATACAAAAAAAGAAAAGATTTAAAATACGTTTTTCTATTTGAACAATACAGCTATTCGTTTGTAGGAAAAATATTTTATTTATTAAGACTTGTACGAGATGTTTATCATTTGGCTACATCAAGGGTATTAATAGTGGATAATGCATATTTTCCTGTTCATATAATAAAGCATAAAAAGAAAACAACTGTAATACAAGTTTGGCATGCAGCAGGAGCACTTAAGAAATTCGGTAATGATGCAGTAAACGAAGGGGAAAGTGTTGAAGATAAATTTAGACATAAAAATTACGATTACTGTATTATGGGAAGTGATTTTTCAAAAGAGCATTATGCAACTGCTTTTGGGATGGATGAAGATAAAATTTTGGTTCTTGGAAGTGCAAGAACAGACTTGTTTTTTGATGAAGAAATATTATCAAGAGTAAAAAGAGAATTTTATGAAAAATATCCTAAGCTTAAAGATAAAAAAATTATTCTTTATGCTCCTACATTTAGAGGTAGAGGAAGTGATGCAGAAACTGAACTACATTTAAATATGAAAAAAATGGAAGAAGAGTTTAAAGATTTGGGATATGTTCTTTTGTATAAACCACATTTAAGTGCAAAATCAGAAGAAACTGAAGATAGTAAATTTTTGATTAATCTTGATAAAGAGGATATTTTAAATAAAATAATGCCGGTTTGTGATATTTTTATTACTGATTATTCTTCTGCGATAATTGAATATTCTGTTTTGAGAAAGCCTCTTATACTATATGTATATGATCTTGATGAATATAATGATAATCCTGGATTTTATCAAGATTTTAAAAAAGAAGTAATAGGAAAAAGAGCATATAAAACTGATCAGGTAATAGATATTATCAAAGAAGGTAATTTTGATTTTAGCGAATATGATAAATTTATTGATACACATTTTAAATATAAAGACGGAAAAAGCTCCGAAAGGATTGCTGATTATATTTTAGATAACTTTATAAAAATTTAACATAATATTTTAAGGAGGTAATTATGGCAACGGGCGTAATAATGCCTAGACAAGGGCAATCGGTAGAAAGTTGTATTATTACTAATTGGAACGTAAAAGAAGGAGACAGCGTAAAGGAGGGTGATGTTTTATTTGAATATGAAACAGATAAATCTGCTTTTGAAGAAGAAGCTAGTGTAGACGGAACAATTTTAAAAATTTTGGCAGAAGAAGGTGACGATGTACCTTGTCTTGACATCGTTTGTGTGATTGGCAATGAAGGTGAAGACATAAGTGAATTTTTATCTAAAGAAGAAAATGAAGTAAAAGAAGAAGTTAAAAGTGATTCAGAAGAAAAGAAAGTTGAAGTGAAAAAAACAGAAGTTACTATAGCTTCAGTTTCTGGTGAAAACAAAGTTTCTCCAAGAGCAAGAATGCTTGCAGAAGAAAAACATTTAGATTTAGACAAAGCTGTTGCCACAGGTCCAAACGGAAGGGTAATAGAAAGAGATATTTTAACTTTGGCTAAAAATGGATATAAAATCAATAATGAAATTCAACAAGAAGAAAGTTCTATTTTTATTAATGAAAATGTAAACGATACAATAAATGAATATGAAGATATTCCTCATTCAAATGTAAGAAAAGTTATTGCAAAATCAATGCATGCATCTTTAAGCAATATGGCTCAACTTACATTTAATCGTAGCTTTGATACTACAAATATGATGAATTATAGAAAGACTATAAAATCATCAATGGAAAGTTTGGGACTTGAAAAGATTACCGTAAACGACATAATAATGTACGCAGTATCAAGAATTATTTTAAATCACAAGAGCTTTAATGCTCATTATGATGATGAAAAATTGAGAGTATTTAACAATGTTCATTTAGGTATGGCTGTTGATACAAAGAGAGGACTTTTAGTTCCTACAATATTTAATGCAAACAAGATGTCTTTAAATGAAATATCAAAAAGATCAAAAGAACTTGGTTCTATGGCAAGTGAAGGTAAGATAAGCCCTGATTTATTAAGCGGTGCTACATTTACCGTAAGTAATTTGGGTTCTATGGGAATAGAAAGTTTTACTCCAATAGTAAATCCACCTCAAACAGGTATCTTAGGTGTTTGTGGTCTTGTTGATAAAATAAAAGTTGTAGATGGAAATATCGTTCCATATAAAGCAATGAACTTATCACTTACATGTGATCATAGAGCAGTAGATGGTGCTGATGCAGCAAGATTATTAAAGGATTTATGCGAAGCGCTTGAAAATTTCTCTGCTTTGCTTGCTAAATAGGAGGTAAATTTTTATGTATGATGTAATCGTTATAGGTGCAGGCCCAGGCGGATATCTTGCTGCTGAAAGAATATCAGCCGAAGGTAAAAAGACTTTACTTATTGAAAAAGAGCATATTGGTGGAGTATGTTTAAACGAAGGCTGTATACCTACAAAAACATTATTATATTCTGCAAAACTTTATGATGGAGCATTACACGGTGATAAATACGGCATAAGTGCAAAGGATATAACAATTGATCATAGTGCTGTAATAGATAGAAAAAATAAGGTTGTTAAAACTCTTGTTGGTGGTGTTTCTATGGCATTAAAATCAAAAAAAGTAGAAGTTATTATGGGTGATGCTCAAATTAAAGAAAAAAAAGACGGTAAAATTCAAGTAGAAGTAAACGGTGAGATAAAAGAAAGTACATATCTGATTATTGCGGCAGGATCTGATAGTTTAAAACCTCCTATTCCTGGAGTAAAAGAAGGGCTTGAAAGCGGATTTATTTTAACAAATAAAGAAATTCTTTCACTGAAAGAAGCTCCAAAGAAATTAGTTGTTATAGGAGGCGGAGTTATCGGGCTTGAAATGGCAAGTTATTTTAACTCTATAGGTTGTGAAGTTACAGTAGTTGAAATGATGGGTAAAATTGCCGGTCCTACAGATATAACAATATCTGAAAGTTTAAAGAAAGAATATGAGAAAAAAGGTGTTAAATTCTATTTAGAATCAAAAGTAACTAAAGTTGATGATAAATTTGTTTACTTTGAAAAGAATGGTGAAGAAAATAAAGTTGAAGCAGACAAAGTATTGTTATCAATAGGAAGAAGAGCAAATATTAACGGAATAGGTCTTGAAAATTTGAATGTATATACCGAAAGAGGCTGTATAAAAGTAGATGAAAAACAACAGACAAATATAGCAAACGTATATGCAGTTGGAGACTGTGTAGGTGGCGTTATGTTAGCTCATACAGCATACAGAGAAGCGGAAGTTGCAGTTAATAATATTTTAGGTAAGAAAGACAGAATGAAATATAATGCTGTGCCAAGTGTAATTTATACCAATCCTGAAATTGCAAGTGTGGGAGAAAGTGAACAAAGTGCAAAAGAATATGGTTTGGATATTATAGTAAAACAACTTCCTATGCAGTATTCCGGAAGATATGTAGCTGAAAATGAAGGCGGAAGCGGAATAATAAAAATAATTGTAGATAAAAAATGGAATACCTTAATAGGTGTTCACATGATGGGAAATTACTCAAGTGAAATTATCTTGGCAGCTGCAACAATGGTTGAAAGTAATATGAATATAGAGGAAATAAAAAAGGTAGTATTCCCTCATCCAAGTGTTGGTGAAATAATAAGAGAGGCAATATTTAGTATATAAGGAGAAAGTAAAATGACTAAGAGTTTATATGTTGACCCAAAGGAAGTTAGAAAAAAAGGCACGATAAAATTCGAAGATATAAAAGTTAATGATTATCAAAAAAAGGTTAAAGATGTACTTGATGAATTCTCTACTGATGAATTTAAAAGAATATACAGAGATATGTGGTATATTAGAGAATTTGAAACAATGCTTAACTTAATAAAAACAAGAAGCGAATATGAAGGAATGGAATATAATAATCCAGGTCCTGCTCATCTTGCAATTGGTCAGGAAGCAGCGTATGTAGGTCAAGCATTTGATTTAACCATTGACGATTATTCTTTCGGTTCTCATCGTTCTCATGGTGAAGTTTTGGCGAAAGGTTTATCTGCCATAGAAAAATTAAGCGATGAAGAATTAACTAAAATAATGGAAGAATTTGATGGTGGAAAAATCTATAAAATAATAAAAGAAAATACAACTTCAACTGATGTAAAAGATATAGCAAGAGAATTTTATTTATATGGATTTTTAGCTGAAATATTTGCAAAAGAAACTGGTTTTTCAAAAGGTCTTGGTGGTTCAATGCATGCTTATTTCTTACCTTTTGGTCTTTATCCTAATAATGCCATTGTAGGGGGCTCTGCTCCTATAGCTACAGGTGCTGCATTATATAAAAGAGCAAATCAGAAAAAAGGTATAGTAATTGCAAACTGTGGAGACGGTGCAATCGGATGCGGTCCTGTATATGAATCAATGAACTTCGCAAGTATGGATCAATTTAGAGAGCTTTGGGAAGATGGATTTAACGGCGGACTTCCTATTATTTATAATGTATTTAATAATAGCTATGGTATGGGTGGTCAAACTAAAGGTGAAACAATGGCTTATGGCATGGTTGCAAGATTAGGGGCTGGGGTTACTCCTAACCAAATGCATGCTGAAAGGGTTGATGGTTATAATCCTCTTGCTGTTATAGATGCATACAGAAGAAAGAGAAAAATAGTTGAAAGCGGAGAAGGTCCGGTACTTCTTGAAGTTGTTACTTATAGATTCTCAGGTCACTCTCCATCAGACTCTTCTACATATAGAACAAAAGAAGAAATTGCTGCATGGGAAGAACAAGATTCAATCATTGATTTTGGAAATCAAATGGTAGAAGCTGGTGTATGCACTAAGGAAGATTTAAAGGAAATAGAACTTGCAGTAAGAGAAGATATTAAAAAAGCTGTTAAACTTTCAATCGATCCTGAAATATCACCAAGAATGGATCTTGATAATCATCCTGAACTTATGGAAAATATTATGTTTTCTAATGAAAAAATAGCAAACAGAGATGAAAGCAGAGTTCCTGAAATTAATCTTGAAGATAATCCAAGAATAAAAGCAATAGAAAGAAAAGTAAGAAGTGCTTATGATGAAGATGGTAAAAAAGTATCTAAAAACAAAGTTTTCCAAATAAGGGATGGTTTGTTTGAAGCGATAGTTGAAGGTTATAAAAATGACTCTACACTTATAGCCTACGGCGAAGAATGTCGTGATTGGGGAGGTGCTTTTGCAGTATATAGAGGATTAACAGAAGCTCTTCCATATCACAGATTATTCAATTCTCCTATTTCTGAAGCTGCCATAGTCGGAACAGCCGTAGGTTATGCTATGGCAGGGGGAAGAGTTATTGCAGAACTTATGTATGCTGATTTTATCGGTAGATGTGGAGATGAAGTATTTAATCAAATGGCAAAATGGCATGCAATGAGTGCCGGAGTACTTAAGATTCCTGTAATACTTAGACTTCCTGTTGGAAATAAATATGGGGCACAACATTCTCAGGATTGGAGCGGACTTTGCACACATATTCCGGGACTAAAAGTTGTTTATCCAAATACTCCTTATGATGCAAAAGGTCTTATGAATTCAGCACTTAGAGGAACAGATCCTGTTATATTTGTTGAAAGTCAAAAAATGTATGACAAAGGTGAAGAATTTGAAGAAAGTGTTCCAGAAGGCTATTATGAAATAGAATTTGGTGAACCAAGCATAAAGAGAAAAGGAAACGATGTTACAATACTTACAATCGGTCCTACATTATATACAGCATTAGAAGCTGCTGATAAACTTGAAGAATATGGAATAAGTGCAGAAGTAATAGATGCAAGAAGTCTTGTTCCGTTTAACTATGAAAAAGTAATAGAATCTGTTAAGAAAACAGGCAAAATTATTCTTGCATCAGATGCATGTGAAAGAGGTTCATATCTTCAAGATATGGCAAGTAATATTACAAGACTTGCTTTTGATTATCTTGACGGACCTGCTGTTGTTGTGGGAGCTAAAAACTGGATTACTCCTGCGCATGAACTTGATCATACTTTCTTCCCTCAAAGCGATTGGATTATTGATGCCTTTCATGAAAATATAATGCCAATCGAGGGATACACCCCAAAACATAACTTTACACCTACAGAGCTTATTAGATTAAATAAGCAGGGTGTATAATAAAAGCTCTCCTTAAAGGAGAGTTTTTTGTGTTTTTATTATTTGCATTTTTTAATATTATAGGTATTATATATTAGGAATATATAACAAATTTTTTTTACTTTTTATATAAAAATATATAAAAATACTAATTAAAATATATAAAAATATGTTATTATTAATTAATACATAAAAGTTTAACTTTTTTAATAATATTATTACATGATTTGGAGTAAGAGATGATAAAAAGAGTATTTATAGGTAAAAAGGATGGTTTTGATACCTCAGGTGCAAATTTATTAAGTGATTTAAAAATCAACTTAAATATTTCTTCTTTAACTAAAGTAAACATATTTAACAGATATGATATTTTAGTTGATGGCGAAGAACATTTTGAAAATTTAGTTAACAATGTTTTAAGCGAGGTTAACGTTGATGATATTTATGTTGATAAATTGCCTGAATTTAGCGGTGCAACATTATTTGGTATAGAATACCTTCCGGGACAATATGACCAAAGAGCAGATTCTGCAGAGCAATGTGCTAATTTAATTATGAACAATGAACAATTAAAGGTTAAAAATGCAAGAGTTTATGTTCTTTATGGCGATATCAGTAATGATGAATTATTAAAAATTAAAAATTATTTGATAAATCCTGTCGATTCAAGAGAAGTCGAAGTTGACAGTAAAATCGATATGGAAGATGAAAAAGTAGAAGTTAAAAAAACTCCTATAATTGAAGGTTTTATTGATTCTGATGATGAGTATCTTGAAAATCTTTTAAGTGAAATGGGTCTTGCAATGGATATAAACGACCTAAAACTTATAAGAGAATATTTTAAAAATGACGAAAAAAGGAATCCTACTCTTACAGAAATAAGAGTTCTTGATACATATTGGTCTGACCATTGTCGTCATACAACTTTTTCTACTCATTTAACAGACATTGATATTGAAGCTGGCGGAATAAATGATGAAATCAAAGAGACATATGATGAATATATGGCTCTTAGAGAAAAAATATATGTAGGTAAAAATAAACCTGTTACTCTTATGGATATGGCAGTAATAGGAACAAAAGAAATAAAAGCAAGAGGTTTATTAAAGGATCTTGAAGAAAGTGATGAGATAAATGCTTGCAGTATAAGAGCTGATGTAGATGTTGACGGAAAAGATGAAAAATATCTTATCATGTTTAAAAATGAAACACACAACCACCCAACAGAAATAGAACCATTCGGTGGTGCAGCTACTTGTCTTGGTGGAGCAATAAGAGATCCCCTTTCAGGTAGAAGTTATGTATATCAATCAATGAGAGTTACCGGTAGTGCAGACCCTACTGTAGCATATGATAAAACTTTAAAAGGTAAACTTTCACAAAGAAAGATTACAACAGGTGCTTGTCATGGTTTCTCTTCATACGGAAACCAAATCGGACTTCAAACAGGACAAGTTAAAGAATATTATCATCCAAATTATGTAGCCAAAAGGATGGAAATTGGTGCAGTTATAGCTGCTGCAAAAGAAGAAAACGTAAAAAGACTTACATCTGATCCTGGAGATATAATCGTTCTTGTTGGCGGAAGAACAGGTAGAGACGGTATCGGAGGTGCCAGTGGTTCTTCAAAAGAACATACTGAAAAATCAGTATTAACTGCAGGAAGTGAAGTACAAAAAGGTAATCCTATAGAAGAAAGAAAACTTCAAAGATTATTTAGAACTGATGAAGTTGCAAAAATGATTAAAAAATGTAACGACTTCGGTGCAGGCGGAGTGAGTGTTGCAGTAGGTGAACTTGCTGATAGCTTAAATATTAATCTTGATAGTGTACTTAAAAAATATGAAGGTCTTGATGCTACTGAAATTGCAATAAGTGAATCTCAAGAGAGAATGGCCGTTGTAATAGCAAAAGAAGATAAAGAAAAATTCATAGAAGCTGCAAGAAAAGAAAATCTTGAAGCCGTTCAAGTTGCAACAGTAACTGATGACGGTAATATCGTAATGACAAAAGACGGCGAAGAAGTATTAAAAATCAAAAGAAGTTTTGTTGATACTAACGGAGCAAGCAAAAATGCAAGCATTAAAGTTGGAAAAACTTCAAATGTTATATCTTCCTTAGCTGATAAAAATAAAACAAATAAAGAAAACTTTATAAATATACTTAAAAATCACAATGTTTGTTCTCAAAAAGGACTTGTTGAATATTTTGACAATACTATCGGGGCAAACAATGTTTTGATGCCTTACGGCGGAAAATATATGTTAAGTGAAGTTGACGGAATGGTAGCGAAAGTACCTCTTGAAAAAGGAGATACAAAAACAGCAACTGTAATGACAAATGGATTTGACCCTGAATTATTAAGTGAAAATCCATATCTTGGTTCAATTTATGCAGTTGTTTCTTCTGTTTCAAAAGCAGTTGCAATAGGTGCTGATTATAAAAAATTAAGACTTTCATTCCAAGAATATTTTGAAAGACTTAGAAAAGACCCTACAAGATGGGCAAAACCATTTATTGCACTTCTTGGTGCTTTAAAAGTACAACTTGAACTTAATACTCCTGCAATCGGAGGAAAAGACAGTATGTCTGGTTCTTTTGAAGATATAGATGTTCCTCCAACACTTGTTTCATTTGCTGTTGGTATTGTAAATGCCGATAAAGTTGTAAGCAGTGAATTTAAGAAGGCAGGAAATAATGTATATGTAATTAAAATAAATAAAACAGAAAATAACACTCCTGAGTTTGAAAGCGTAAGAAAAGCCTTTGATTTGGTTCATGAATTAATTGAACAAGGAAAAGTAAAAGCTTCAAAATCAATAACTGTCGGCGGTGCTTGTGAAGCTGTTTCAAAAATGTGTTTCGGTAATAAAATCGGTTTTGAATTTTTAGATTCAGACTATGATATTTATGCTAAAAATTATGGTGATATCATCATTGAAACAAGCGAAACAATAGAAAACGAAAATGCTGTTTTGCTTGGTAAAACAATAAGCGAAAAAGAAATAAGAGTTAAAGGTGAAGTTCTTGACCTTGAAATGCTTATAAAAGAATGGGAAAATCCATTGCTTAGCGTATTCCCAATTGACAGCGGAATTGAAACAGACGTAAAAGAAATCAGTTATACAAAAGGAAGTATAATAACAAGAAAAACAAGCATTGCTTCTCCAAAAGTTATCGTTCCCGTATTCCCTGGAACAAACTGCGAATATGATACTGCAAAAGCTTTTAATGAAGCAGGCGGAAACAGTGATATATTTGTATTTAAAAACAAAACTCAAAACGATATAGAAGATTCTGTAATCGAACTTGAAAAGAGAATAAGAAATTCTCAAATTATTGCCCTACCCGGCGGTTTCTCAGCCGGTGATGAACCTGATGGTTCTGCTAAGTTTATCGTAAGCGTATTTAAAAATGAAAGAATAAAAGATGCGGTTATGGATTTACTTAAAAACAGAGACGGCTTAATGCTTGGTATTTGTAACGGCTTCCAAGCTTTAATCAAAACAGGTCTTGTTCCTTACGGAGAAATAAGAGATCTTGATGAAACAAGCCCAACTCTTACATTTAACTTAATAAACAGACACATAGCAAATATTTCATATATAAAAGTTGCATCAAACCTATCTCCATGGTTTAAAAATGTTAATGTAGGCGATACATTTGTAAATCCTATATCTCATGGAGAAGGAAGATTTGTATGTAATGAAGAAGTTTTACAAAAACTTATAGATAACGGACAAGTTGCAACACAATACACAGATGAAAGCGGTAATTTATCTGTTTCACCAAGAGTTAACCAAAACGGAAGTGTATGTGCAATAGAAGGTATCACATCACCTGATGGAAGAATTTTAGGTAAGATGGGACACAGTGAAAGAAAAGGAAGCAACTTATATAAAAATATTTATGGAGAAATGGAACAAAATATTTTCTTAAGTGGTGTAGAATATTTCAAATAAAAGGAGAAACTAATGGGAAAAGTAGCAGTTTTTATGGGAAGCGACTCTGATCTTGGAGTTGTAGAAAAAGGTTTAAAAGTGTTAAAAGAATTTGGTGTTGAATATGAAGCAAGAGTTATTTCAGCTCACAGAACACCAAGACAAGCTGAAGAGTTTGCAAGAAATGCAAAAGCAAACGGATTTGAAGTAATAATAGCGGCAGCGGGAAAAGCTGCTCATTTAGGAGGAGTTTTGGCAGCAATGACAACTCTGCCTGTAATTGGAATTCCAATTAAAACTTCATTAATGGGTGGTATGGATTCACTACTAAGTATAGTTCAAATGCCAAAAGGAATTCCTGTTGCAACAGTTGCTGTTGACGGAGCTGAAAATGCAGCTTTATTAGCTATTCAAATGATGGCGCTTAAAGATAAAGACTTGGATAAAAAACTTGAAGACTACAAAGTAAAAATGGAAGAAGAAGTAGTTGAAAAAGATAAAAAATTACAAGAAAGAATTTAAGGGGTGTTAAAAATGGAAAAATTAGAAATGTTATATGAAGGAAAAGCAAAAAAAGTATTTAAAACAGAAAAAGCAGATGAATATATTATTGAATATAAAGATGATGCAACAGCATTTAACGGTAAGAAAAAAGATACAATTGCAAACAAAGGTATTGTAAATAATAAATTTACAGGTATAATCTTTGGTATGCTTGAAGAAGCCGGTGTTCCTACACACTTAATCAAAGTTCTTGACGATACTCATCAACTTGTAAAAGCTGTTGAAATCGTACCTGTAGAAGTTATTATAAGAAATGTTGCAGCAGGTTCAATTTGTAAAAATTTAGGACTTGAAGAAGGAAAAGAACTAAATCCTACAGTATTTGAATTCTGTTATAAAAACGATGATTTTGATGATCCTTTAATTAATGATTATCATGTTCTTGCAATGGGACTTGCAACACAAGAAGAAATTGATACAATTAAAGAATATACATTTAAAATTAATGAATTACTAAAAGATTTCTTCTTAAAACACAACTTAAAATTAATTGATTTTAAAATCGAGTTTGGTAGATGTAACGGAAAAATCGTTTTAGCTGACGAAATTTCTCCTGATACATGTAGATTATGGGATAAAGATACAAACAGAAAAATGGACAAAGACAGATTCAGAAGAGACCTTGGTGATGTAGAAGAAACTTACAAAGAAGTTTTAGGCAGAATAAGCGAATAAGGAATACTTTATTATTTATTAAATTAAAAAAATAAGGAGATTTTACTTTGGGGTATCAATTAGATAAATTTAAAGATGAATGTGGTGTAATGGGAGTATTGCAAGATACTCCTGAAAATACAGCAGCTTATGTATATTTAGGACTTTATGCTCTACAACATCGTGGACAAGAAAGTTGTGGTATAGCAGTAAACAACGATACTGAAATAACACAACATAGAGGTATGGGACTTGTTGGGGATGTATTTACATCAGAAGAATTAAAAAAACAAAAAGGTGACATTGCAATTGGTCATGTAAGATATTCAACAGCTGGGGATAGTGATATTAAAAATGCACAGCCTCTTACTGTAAATTGTAAAGATTGGCAAATTGCTTTAGCTCATAATGGAAATCTTGTTAATGCTGATGCAATTAAAAATATGCTTCAAGATGAAGGCGTAATCTTTATGACAAGTTCTGATACAGAAGTTATCGCAAATTTAATAGCAAGAAACTATAAATTTGGTATAGTTGAAGCATTAAAAAGAGTAGGACAAATTGTAAAAGGTGCATATGCTCTTGTTCTTACAATGGGAGATATGTTAATCGGTGTAAGAGATCCATATGGACTTAGACCATTATGTCTTGGTAAACTTGAAAATGGTGGATATGCTCTTGCCAGTGAATCTTGTGCTCTTGATGCAATAGGGGCAACTTTAGTAAGAGATGTTGAACCTGGTGAAATTATTGTTATAAGCGATAAACACATTGAAAGTTATAAAATAGAAAATTGGGCAAAGCCAAGAAGATGTATTTTTGAGCTTGTATACTTTGCAAGACCTGATAGTATTCTTGACGGAGATGAAGTTCATGAATCAAGAGCTATGGCAGGAAAATTACTTGCTAAAGCTGATAAAGGAAAGATTAATGCAGATGTTGTTATGGCTGTTCCTGACAGTGGGGTTTCTGCCGCAATCGGATATGCTGAAGAATCTGGAATTCCTTACGGTGTGGGCTTAATTAAAAACAGATATATTGGAAGAACATTCATTCAGCCTACACAAGCTATGCGTGAGGAAGGTGTTGATATAAAATTAAATATTTTAAAATCAAACGTTAAAGATAAAAGTGTTGTTTTAATAGATGACTCTATCGTTAGAGGAACAACTTCAAAAAGAATTGTTGACAAATTAAGAAAAGCAGGAGCAAGAGAAATTCACTTTAGAGTTGCATCTCCTCCAACATCTTACAGTTGCTTCTTCGGTATTGATACTCCTAATAGGGAAAAATTGATATCTTCTCAATTATCATTGGAAGAAATTAAAGATTTTATCGGAGCTGACTCATTATATTACTTAACAATAGATGAATTAAAACAAACTGTAAAAGATTTTGATAAAGGATATTGTATGGCTTGCTTTAACGGAGATTATCCAATGGAAGTGCCTTTTAGAGAAGAACAGGTAAGGAGTAGTAAATAAAGTGGAAAAATTAACTTATAAAAACAGTGGTGTAGATAAAGAAGCCGGATACGAAAGTGTTGAACTAATAAAAAAACATGTAAAAGAAACTTTCAGTAAATATGTTTTAACTGGACTTGGAAGTTTTGGTGGTGCTGTTGAGCTTCCTGAAGGTTATAAAAAACCTGTACTTATAAGCGGAACAGATGGTGTTGGTACAAAACTTATTCTTGCTCACAAACAAGATATACATGATACAGTAGGTATCGACCTTGTTGCAATGTGTGTAAATGATATTTTATGTCATGGTGCAAGACCTTTATTTTTCCTTGATTATATTGCTTGCGGAAAAAATTATCCAAAGAAAATTGAATCTATCGTAAAAGGTGTAAGTGAAGGTTGTAAACAAGGTATGTGTGCACTTGTAGGTGGAGAAACAGCTGAAATGCCTGGAATGTATAAAGAAGATGATTATGACCTTGCAGGTTTTTGCGTAGGTGTTGTAGATAAAGATAAATTTATTTCAGGAAAAGATATAAAAGAAGGAGATAAAATTATTGGACTACCTTCAAGTGGTGTTCACAGTAACGGATATTCTCTTCTTAGAAAATTATTCTTTGAAGTAAAGGATTATGATGTTGATACTTATGTAGAATCTCTTGGTGATACAATAGGAAAAACTCTTCTTACTCCTACAAAAATATATGTTAAAAGTATTTTATCACTACTTGAAAAAGTTGATATTAAAGGTATGTGCCACATTACAGGTGGTGGATTTGTAGAAAATATTCCACGTGTAATTCCTGATGGACTTTGTGCAAAAGTTGATACAAACAAAGTAAATGTACTTCCTATATTTGATTTAATAAGCAAAGAGGGAAATATTGATAAAAAAGAAATGTTCTCAACATTTAACATGGGTATAGGTTTTGTTGTAGTTGTAAGAGATGAAGACTGTGATAAAACTTTAGAAGAATTAAAAGCTCTTGGTGAAGATGCTGTTGTTCTTGGTGAAGTTATTAAAGGTGAGGAGAAAATTGAATTATGTCTTTAAAAAAAATTGCGGTTTTAATCAGTGGAGGAGGAAGTAACCTTCAAGCTGTTATAGACAAAGTTCATAAAAAAGACGGAATAATTGATGTTGTAATCTCAGATGAAGAAGATGCTTACGGTCTTACAAGAGCAAAAAATGCAAATATCGAAACAATGGTTATAAACAACAAAGATTATGATTCAAGACAGGCTTTTTCCGATGCTATAAAAGATGAGCTTGTAAAAAGAGATATTGATCTTATTGTTCTTGCAGGATTTATGAAAATATTATCCCCTTCATTTGCAAGAGAGTTTAAAAATAGAATTATAAATATACATCCATCTTTAATACCTTCTTTTTGCGGAAAGGGTTATTATGGAATAAAAGTTCATCAAGCAGTACTTGAATATGGTGCGAAAATAACAGGCGCAACAGTTCATTTTGCTGATGAAGGAGCTGATACCGGACCTATCATAATACAAGGAACAGTTCCTGTATTATACGATGATACACCGGAAATTTTACAAAAAAGAGTTCTTGAAGTGGAACATATGATTTTACCTAAAGCTGTAAGTTTATTTTGCTTAGATAAACTTGAAGTTAGAGGCAGAATAGTTTATATTAAAGAGTAATACGGAGGAATATAATGATAAAAAGAGCACTTATAAGCGTTTCTGATAAAACAGGTATTGTAGAAGTTGCCAGAAAATTAGAAGAAATGGGTGTAGAAATTATATCTACAGGCGGTACAAAAAAAGCACTTGAAGATGAAGGTGTAAAAGTTATTTCTGTTGAAGAAGTTACAGGTTTCCCTGAATGTTTAAACGGAAGAGTTAAAACTCTTCATCCTGGAATCATGGCTGGTCTTCTTGCAAAAAGAGATAATGAAGAACATATGCAGCATCTTTTCGATTTATCAATACAACCAATTGATATGATTATCGTAAATTTATATCCTTTCAAAAATACAATTTTAAAAGAAGGATGTACTTTTGAAGATGCTATTGAAAATATAGATATCGGCGGACCAACAATGCTTAGAGCTGCTGCAAAGAATTTCCAAGACGTTGCGGTTGTTATTGACCCTAAAGATTATGATGTTGTATTAAAGGAACTTGAAGAAAATGGAGAAGTTTCTTATGATACAAAATTAAATTTAGCTAAAAAAGTCTTTATGTCTACAAGTTATTATGATACATTAATAGCAAACTATTTAAGAGAAAAAGTTGGAGATGATTCATATCCTGAAACTCTTACTCTTTGTTATGATAAAGCACAGGATTTAAGATATGGTGAAAACCCTCATCAAGATGCTGTATTCTATAAAGAAGTACAACCTATGAAAGGTTCTCTTCCATTAGCAAAACAACTTCATGGTAAAGAACTTTCATATAACAACATAAATGATACAAACGGTGCTTTGGAAATCTTAAAAGAATACAATGACGAACCAACAGTAGTTGCCGTTAAACATTCTAATCCTTGCGGAATAGCAAGTGATGCTTCTATTTCTAATGCATTTAAAAAATGTTATGAAGCAGATCCTCAATCTATCTTTGGTGGAATTATTGCTGCAAACGAAGAAATTGATAAAGAAACTGCAACACAAATCAGTAATATATTTATTGAAGTTGTTGTTGCTCCAAGTTTCAGCGACGATGCAATTGAAATTTTAACAAAGAAGAAAAATATCAGATTATTGGAACTTGCAGATATTAAGTTCAATCAAGATGGTAAAGATATTAAGAAAGTAATGGGTGGACTTTTGATGCAATCAAGAGATACAAAACTTCTTAGTGATGAACTTAAAGTTGTAACAAACAGAAAACCAACGGATAAAGAAATGCAAGATTTAATATTTGCATGGAAAGCCGTAAAACATACAAAATCAAATGCTATTTCTTTAGCAAAAGATAAAATATTAGTAGCAAACGGCCCTGGACAAGTAAGCAGAATTTGGGCACTTGAAAACGCAATAAAACAAGGCGGAGAAAGTGTAAAGGGTTCTGTTTTGGCGTCTGATGCATTCTTCCCATTTGATGATTGTGTAAAAGCGGCTCATGAAGCGGGAATAACTGCAATTATTCAACCCGGTGGTTCAATAAGAGATGAAGATTCAATAAAAGCTTGTAATGAATATGGCATTGCCATGGTATTTACAGGTATGAGACATTTTAAACATTCGTAAAAGGAGAATTAAGAATGAAAGTATTAGTAGTAGGTTCCGGTGGTAGGGAACACGCATTAGTTTACAAATTAAAGGAGAGTCCTCTTGTAACAGAAGTGTTCTGTGCTCCTGGCAATGCCGGTATTGAAAGCATTGCTGAGTGTGTAGATATAAAAGTTGATGATATTGAAGGACTTAAAGAATTTGCAAAAACAAATGAAATTGGACTTACTGTTGTAGGTCCGGAACTACCATTAGTCATGGGTATCGTTGATGAATTTGAAAAGGAAGGTCTAAAAGTGTTTGGACCTAACAAACAATGTGCTGCTTTTGAAGGAAGCAAAGGTTTAACAAAGAGATTCCTTGAAAAATATAAGATACCGACAGCTAAATATTTAGAAGTAACAACATATGAAGAGGGTGTTAAAAATCTTGAAAAATTCGGATATCCGGTTGTTGTAAAAGCAGATGGTCTTGCTGCTGGAAAAGGTGTAATTATTTGCGAAAATAAAGAAATGGCAATTAATGCACTAAAAGAAATTATGATAGATAAGGTTTTCGGTGAATCAGGAAACAGTGTTGTTATTGAAGAATTCTTGACAGGTACGGAACTTTCTACTTTATGCTTTGTTGACGGGAATAAAATTATTCCTATGGAAAGTGCCAGAGACTATAAACCTGCATACGATAATGATGAAGGTTTAAATACAGGTGGAATGGGTAACTATTCACCAAATAAAATTTTTGATGATAAACTTAACACAAAAATAAGAACTAAGATTTTAGATCCTATTATTAATGGATTTAAGAAAGAAGAACTTGATTATAAAGGTGTTTTGTTTATTGGTTTAATGGTTGATAACGGAGAACCAAAAGTTCTTGAATTTAATGTACGTTTTGGAGACCCTGAAACACAAGCAGTTATGCTTAGACTTGAAAGCGACCTTGCAAATATCATGTTAAATACTGCAGATGGTATTTTGGAAGAAGAAGACATTGTATGGTCAGAAAATCCTTCTGTTTGTGTTGTTATGGTATCAGGAGGATATCCTGAAAGTTATGAAAACGGAAAAGTTATAAAAGGACTTGAAAATGTAAGTAATGATGTTATTGTTTTCCATGCAGGAACAAAAAAAGACGGTGATGACATTGTTACAAACGGAGGAAGAGTTCTAAATATCTGTGCCGTTGGAGAAACTTTAGACGAAGCAAGAGAAAAAGTATATAACGAAGTAAATAAAATTACTTTTGACGGTGCTTATTTCAGAAACGATATAGCAAGGTAATAGAAGTGTCAAAAATAAAAAAACTTTTAAGTGTAGTTGTGCTGCTTATAGTGATATTTGTATCATTTCTTACGGGTGGATTTGAACATCTATCAAACTTTATGGGAAATGATTATATAACAGATATTGAACCTGGCAGTACTTTGGTTGAAGCTATTGATGTTGGACAAGGGGATGCTTTTTTAATAAGTAACGAAGAATATGGAAATATCTTAGTAGATACAGGTGAGACAGATCATGCACAAGATTTGGTTTCCCATTTGAAAGAAAGAGATATTGAAAAGATAGATTATATTATCATTACTCATCCACATGCTGATCATATTGGAGGGATGTGTGATGTTTTGGATAATTTTGAAGTAGGAAAAGTTTATATGCCAAAAATGTCTCATACTACTACTTCATTTAAAAATATGGTATCTAAAATGGAAGAAAAAAATCTTTATTTTGCTGAAGCAAAAAGTGGAGTGGAGATAAAATTAAGTGATACTGATAATATAAAATTTATTTCTCCTACAAAAGATATGGATCTTGATGATTTAGATAACTCCGATGCCGTTTGTGTATTAAATACAAACGGAAGAAAAGTTTTATTTACGGGAGATATTTTTGAAGAAGCAGAACTAAAAATAATGAATAAGATCGGTAAAGTTGATATCTTAAAAGTTGCTCATCATGGCAGTTATAAATCTACCAGTGATGAATTTTTAGAAAAGATACAACCTACATATGCAATGATAGGAGTGGGAGAAGATAATAAATATTCTCATCCTTCAACTGAAACATTAAATAGGCTTGAACAGCATGGTGTTAAAGTATATAGAACCGATTTAAACGGTAATATTGCATTTATTATAGATAAAAACGGAAGTATTGAAGTTTATTCGAGTAAGTGATTATGATAAAGGGAATAATTGATAGATTTGAAAATGATAAAGTTGTAATAGAATTTGAAAATTTACAAATAGGTGTTTTGCCTATAAGTCTTTTTCATGAAAAAGTGAAAGAAGGCGACGAAGTGCTTTTAAATATTGATATAAAGCATTGTAAGAAAATTGATATAGATAAACTATTTAAATAGTTTTAAGAGGAGAATTTATGAGCGAATATTATATGAAAATGAAAGAGCTTATCCAAAGATTAAAAACTGACGGATACAGCATAACAGGAAGAATGATAAAGCATTATATTGATATAGGAATTTTGCAAAAACCTTATTATATTTGTGCAAACCAAGCTTTGTATGCCGATTTTCATTATATTAGATTAAAAAGAATTTTATCAAATAAAAAATCAGGTAAGAGTATTGCCAAAATAAAAGAAGAAATTTTTAAAGAAAATGAAGAACTACTTTTAAAAGCTTCCGAACAAAATATGGATACTTCCGATATGAATGAGATTTGTAAGAGGTTTGGTGCAGTTGAACAAGAAGAAGCCATGCTTACAAAATCAGAAAGAAAACTTGGAAAAACTTTTTCAAAGGTTGATATACTTGAAAAATTAGACAGTGATGGAAGTATATTGGATCTTGCAGTTGATACGGGAGTTTTACAAGATAAAGATTTTTATGATAGTTATGAGTTATATATTTTAACTTGTGTAAAAAATTTAATTAAGGTAAAAAAACAAAACAAACGTGTCAGTGGTCAGCTTATTGAAAGAATAAGCGAAATTTCAAAGATAAATACAATTGCAAATGATTTAGCATATTTAATAAATTCAGATAAAGATAATTCATGGCTTTACACATATCTTATGGAAGCTATTCTTTTAAGTAAAACAGAAAAAGAAACACAAAAGGAAAACAAGATAAAATCTTTAAAAGAAGAGAATGATTATAAGTACAAAGAAGCATTGGCTGCTTTGGAAAGCATGGAATATGATAAAAATTTTGAATGATAGGACTATATAATATGAAATTTATACACACAGCAGATTTGCATATCGGAACCTCTTTTCTTTCATCTTCTTTTGATAAAAGCATTGCAAGAGAAAGAAGAGAGGATCTGTTTAAAGCATTTAATAAAGTTATTAAAGCCTGCAAAAAAAGAGAAGCTGACATTCTCTTGATTGCAGGTGATTTGTTTGAAGATGAACTTGTAAGAGCAAGTGATGTAAATAGAATAATAGATGGATTTAAAATGATTCCAGAAGTAAGAGTTTTTATTGTTGCGGGTAATCATGATTTTATGCATGAAAAATCTTTTTATAATTTACTTCCTTTCCCAAATAACGTTACTATTTTTAATAGTGATAAATTGGAAAAAGTTGAATTAGAAGACTTAAATACTTGTATTTATGGGTTAAGTTTTTTAAAGAAATATTATAATAAAGATATTTTAGAAATACCTAAACTTGATAAAACAAAAACTAATATATTACTACTTCATTGTGACTTACTAAATCCAAATGGGAATTATTTACCTGTAAGTAAATCAAAATTAGAAAAATCAGGTTTTGATTATTGCGCTCTTGGACATATTCATAAATCTGTTAAATTATCAAATAATTCTGTTTATCCTGGTAGCCTTGAACCTCATGATTTTTCAGAAAAAGGGTATCATGGATATATTTTTGGCCAAATAGAGGATAAAAAAGTTTCTGTAAAATTAATAAAGAACAATGTTAAACAATTTGAAGTTTTAAATGTTGATATAACAGGAATTGACTCTTTAGAAGAAATCGTAAATTTAGTTAAAGAAAAAGCAAATGGAAACATTGATAATTTCTTATATAGAATAAATTTAAAGGGAACATTAAGTGAACTTGTAACCATAGATGACATTAAAACCAGATTAAATGAAGAATTGTATTATGCAGAAATAATAGACAATACTTCAGCAGATTATTTCTTACCTAAAATTTATACCGAAAATAAGGATAATATTATAGGTTTATATATTGACGCATTAAAAGGAAGAGAAAATGAAATAGATATTGAAGCTTTGTATCTTGGTCTAGATGCACTTCTGAATGAGGGGTCCAAATAGATGAAAATAAGAAAATTAGGCATTAAAAGTTTTGGTAAATTTAAAGATAAAGAAATAAAATTTGAAGATGGTTTAAATGTAATATATGGTAACAATGAAGCAGGTAAATCAACTGCGCATAAATTTATTCAAGGGGTATTTTTCGGTTTCTTTAAGCCTTACAGTAAAAATAAAATTTATTCTTATGAATATAAAAAATATAAACCATGGAATAGTGATTTATATAAAGGCAGCTTAGAGTTTAATATTGGTAAAAGAGAATATAGGATTGAAAGAAATTTTGATAAACAAAATGAAGAATTTAAGTTATTTGATAATATAACAGGTGAAGATTTAACAGATAAACTTCCTTATGACGCATCTACAAAACAAAGAATTATTTCTCCTGTTATAAAATTAAACAGCGTATTATATAATAATACAATCTCAATTTCTCAACTTGGTAACAAAACAGAAAAAGATTTTAAAAGAGAAATAAGCGAAGCATTGGCGAATTATGAAAAAGGAAATAATAATAAAATTTCTGTTAATAAAGCCATTGATTATTTAGAAAAACAAAAAGCTTTAATAGGAACAAGAAAGCAATCTAAATCAGAATATGGAAGCAGTGTCATTAAACTTGAACAACTAAAAAAATCAAGAGAAGACGCCATTAAGGCAATGGAAGAAAACAGAGAATATTATTTAGAAGCAAATAAACTTGAAAAAAGATTAAATGAACTTTTAAATAAGAAAAAAGATATTCTAAGAAACATAAATGATATTGCAAGAAATAAAGAAAAAATAACATATTTTAAATATAAATCTGTTGAAGCTGATAATGAAAAGATAAGACAAAAAATTGAGGAATTAAAAAAATATAAAGATATAAATAATGATTTATATACAAAGTTTTTGAATTTATATAGTGAAAACAAATCTTTACAAGAACAAATTGACGATTTAAGAAAAAAACAAGAATATGTGAATAATGCTTTAAAAAGTTTAGATGATGAAAATAAAGAAGTAAATAAAGAAACAAAAGGTAAAGATTACAATAAAATTATTTCAGATATAGAAATATTAAAAGACAGGCTTGGTAATATTGAAAGACTTCAAGGCAGACTTTCAGAAAAAAAAGATGTTAAAGTTGAAAAAGATTATTCTGCTAAATCTACTACAAATAAAGTTATAAATATAGTTTGTGTAGTTATGGCAATAATATCTGCATTTATGCTTGCATTTAGCTTTACAATAAGCAAATCTTTATTACTTTATTTCTATATAGCACTTGGTGCAACCGTAATATGCTTAATTATGAAGCTTGTAATACTTAGTGTATATAAAGAAACATCAAAGAAATTTGAAAAATATGATACATCTTTAATTAGAACTCAAAATATGATTGAGTTAAATGAAGTTGAAATTAACAAAATTCTTAATGATTACGGTGAAGAAGATCCTCATAAATTAATTAAAATATTGGAAGA
The DNA here is from genome assembly GCF_024135845.1 of Anaerofustis sp. NSJ-163. Taxonomy (NCBI): domain Bacteria; kingdom Bacillati; phylum Bacillota; class Clostridia; order Eubacteriales; family Eubacteriaceae; genus Anaerofustis; species Anaerofustis sp. NSJ-163. The sequence continues at coordinate 107,987 of NZ_JAMYJV010000004.1, read as the reverse complement.
AAAAAGTGTTATTGCTAAAGAATTTTCTTTTAATCAAAATAAGCTTGAAAAATATAAAATGGACTTAGAAGATTTTGACGGAACAAATAAAATATTAGAAGAAAAAATAAGCAACAATACTTATAAGATGAATGAAATATTAATAGAAAATAATATTTCAAATGTTGAAGAGTTTAAAGAAGCTTTAGAAAAAAGAGAAGAATATGACAGACTAATAGATAGATATGAAAGTAACAACAAATTACTTTTAAATATCATTGACGGAAATGATATCGATGCTTTAGCTAAAAAATTTGAAGGTGAAGATATTGATGAAAATACTCTAAACTTAGTTAAATCTAATAATGGAAACATTATAGATGATGATGTTGATGTGATCAATGATGAAATAACAAATGTATCTGCAAAACTATCTAGAATAAACGGAATACTTGAAGAATCAAATTCTTTCAATGAAATTTTATGTGTAATTAATGAAGACATAAATAAATATGAAAAAAGAATTAAAGAATTTGAATTTAAACTTCTTGCAATTGAAAAGGCTATTGATACAATTAATAGTATTTCAAAAGATATCCATACAAATGTTGCACCTAAAATTAACGAAACATTAGGACAGATTATGTCTAAAATCACAAATGGTAAATATTCTACTGTAAAAGTTGATGATAATATGGACGTTATGGTGCTTGATGAAGAAAGCGGGCAGATGGTTGATGCTGAAACATTAAGTTATGGAACAATTGACCAAATATATCTTGCTCTTCGTTTTAGTATCATAGATAATTTACTTATTAATAGTACAATGCCTATTATATTGGATGACTGCTTTATTCAATATGATGATTACAGGTTAAAAGAAGTATTGTCATACTTGGCATCAGTATCAGATGAAAAACAAATTATTATGTTTACATGTCATACAAGAGAAGAAAGAGCTTTAAAAGAATTAGGTATAAACTATAATAGAATAGTTTTATAAAAGGAGAAGTATAAGTGGAAAAAGTTGTAATTGGTATGAGCGGGGGAGTTGACAGTGCCGTAAGTGCATATCTTTTAAAAAGACAAGGATATGATGTAATTGGTTTATTCATGAAAAATTGGGATGAAACTGATGAAAATGGTGAATGTAGTGCTGAAGAAGATTATGATGACGCAAGAGCCGTATGTTTAAATATTGGCATACCTTGTTATACCGTTAACTTTACAAAAGAATATTGGGATAATGTATTTACTTACTTTTTAGATGAATATAAAAAAGGCAGAACACCTAATCCCGATGTATTATGTAATAAAGAAATTAAATTTAAGTGTTTTTTAGATTATGCAATGAATGTTCTTGATGCAGATTATATTGCAACGGGACATTATGCTAAGGTTGAACATACAGAAAACGGAACAAAACTTTTAAAAGCAAAAGACCTACATAAAGACCAAACGTATTTCCTTTCTTTATTAAGTTCAAAACAGCTTGAAAGAGTTATTTTCCCAATAGGAGATTTGGAAAAATCACAAGTAAGAAAAATAGCTGAAAGAGAAGGATTTAGAAACGCAAAGAAAAAAGATTCTACCGGAATATGTTTTATAGGAGAGAGAAATTTTACAAATTTCCTACAAAATTATTTGCCTAACCAAAAAGGTGATATGATTGATATGGACACCGGAGAAAAGAAGGGTGAACATATAGGTTTGATGTATTATACTTTAGGACAAAGAAGAGGTCTTGGGGTAGGCGGATGTGGAAGCGGAGAAAGATGGTATGTTGCTGATAAGGATTTAGAAAATAATATATTATATATTGTTCAAGGAGATAAAAATCCTAAATTGTATAAAAATGGTTTTATTGCCACAGATGTAAATATGGTTTCCGGAGAGTTTCCTGCTAAGAAATTTAGATGCGATTTAAGATTTAGACATTTACAGCCTTTAAAAAAAGTAACGGTTGAAGTTTTGGATGAAAAAACAGTAAAAGTTATTTTTGATGAGGAACAAAGTGGTGTTACTCCTGGACAAATCGGTGTGTTTTATGATGGCGATGTATGTTTAGGTGGAGGAACAATAGATAAGTTAATTAAATTTTAATAAAAATGTTTTAAAATATTCTTATCTTTATGATACAATATATCACAAACAAATATGAGGTACGATTATATGAAAACAACAAAAAAAATATTAAGCATTTTAATTACTACTTTATTATTTTTTTCTCTGTTCGGCTGCGGTACAGAGCCTAAAGAACATTCGACTGATTTTTCAGATATCGAAAATAAATGGACTCTTGATAGTATTTATCAAGATTCTCATGCGAAAAAGATTTCAGATGAAACAAAAACAGATATGGTTCTTGACGAATCTTCAATGGTTGTTACCGTTACTAAAAAGGAAGGTTCACCTACAACTACTACATATACAATAAGCGGAGTAGCTGATGGAAAATTTACTGCAACAAGCGGGGATGGGAGTATAGAATATACTTTTAATTATGATCCTGGGGCTAATTTATTACATTTGTATAATACTGATTCAAAAGGCAGAACTGTTCATACTGTTTATAGAGAATATTCAGAAACTCTTCCATGGGCAAATGAAGAAAAAACAGATGAAACAAAAACTAATACAAAATCAAATACTGATGAAACAAAGACAGAATAATTTATATCTTGGAGAAAAAAATGTTTGAACAGATTAAAGAAAAATATTTTGAAGAAATAACAAAAATAAGAAGAGATTTACATCAAATTCCAGAAGAAGGATTAAAGGAATTTGAAACAAGCAAATATATAAAAACTTATCTTTTAAACTTAGGTTTTAAATATGAAGAAACAGCTAGTACAGGTGTTTTATGTTTTATAAATGCAGGCAGCGAAGAAACTTACGCATTTCGTAGCGATATGGACGGGCTAAGTATGGAAGAAAATAATGATATTGATTTTAAAAGTAAACATTGTAATATGATGCATGCTTGTGGTCATGATGGGCATATGGCTATACTTCTTGTATTTGCAAAATATTTATCAGAAAATAAAGATAAACTTAAAAAAAATATATTGTTGATTTTTCAACCGGCAGAAGAAGGTCCCGGGGGAGCAAAACTTATTATTAAAGAAGGAAAATTAAAAAAATATAATGTTAAAAATGTTTTTGCTCTTCATTTAAGTCCAAACATCCCAAAAGGGAAATATTCATCAAAACCTTATGGCTTCTATGCTGCTTCGACAGAATTTACTGTATTTATAGACGGTAAAGCTTCACATGGAGCTGCTCCTCATAACGGTGTTGACTCTATTGTTATTGCAGCACAATATATAAATGGAATTCAAAGTATTGTAAGTAGAAATATTAATCCAATTAAAGAAGGACTTATTACAATAGGTACTATTAAAGGTGGAGATAGAATTAATATTATTGCCGAACACGTTGAAGTGGAAGGTACAATAAGAACTCTTGATAAAAATACTTATAATATTATAGATAAGAGAATGCATACATTAGCAGATGGATTAAGCGAAGCTTATGGATGTAAAATCACATATGATTGGAGACCTTTTTATGGTATAACTTATAACGATAAAGAACTTTACGATAAAGTTGTGCCTGCATTTGGTGATGATTATATTTTGGGAGATGCTATTTTAAGTGCTGAAGATTTCTCTTTTTACAGTGAAGAAGTTCCTTCATTCTTTTATGAACTTGGAATAAGAGAAGAAGATAAAGGATATGTAAATCCTCTTCATAGTGTTAACTTTAATTTTGATGAAGAAAGCTTGCTTTATGGAGTAATGGGTAATATCAATATAATAAAAACTTTAGGCATAATATAAAAAGGGTATTTATATACCCTTTTTTATTTTTTTAAGAAATTTATTAATATTTATGTTAAAATTATTAATAACGAATTTAAAAAAAGGTAGATATTTATGGATATTAAAAGACCGGCAATAGTTCTTTTTTTATATGTTTTATGTTCTATTTTATCAGCGTATTTGAAATGCCCTGTTTTAATTTATATTTTAGGGCTGGCTTTGTCGTGTCTTGTTTTATTTAAACTTTTTCCTAATAATTCTTTGAGAGCTATTTTTGTTATTTGTGTAATATTTGGACTTATTACTTTTATTCATGCAAATTATAAGCTTAATTATAACAGTGAATTAAATAAGTATGCTGAGAAAAATATAACATTCACGGCAAAAATTGTTAAAGCACCTGTCTATAAAGAAGATAAAACACAGCTTTATGTCAAAGATATAAATATTTTTGATGAAGGAAAAACTGTACATATAAAAGATAAAGTATTAATAAACGTTTATTATGACTATCATACATATAATGTTGGAGATTATTATAAATTTACAGGTAAGGTAAAAACTCCAAAAGCTTTTGATGATTTTGATTATAATTTATATTTAAAAACCATAGGCATTTATAATTATATAAATGTAAATACAAATAAAGTTGAATTTAATAAAAGCGGGCATCTGATTTTCTATTTAGATAAAATTTTTGAAATAAGAGATAGTTTTAAATTAAATTTACTTAAAAATATTGATGATGAAGAAAATGTAAATTTAATTATGGGCATAATGTTCTCTGATAAAAGTTTAAGTGAAGAGACTACTGAAGACTTTAATGCTGTTGGATTAAGTCATGTGCTTGCAGTATCTGGATTGCATGTAGGACTTATTTATGGTGTTATTTTATTTATAATTTCCATGTTTAACATAAATAAAAAATATAGAGCATTAATTGTTGCTCCAATATTATTTATGTATGTTATGCTTGCGGGTATGTCTGTTTCAGCTCTTAGAGCAATGTTTTTGTGTATTTTAAATGAGTTATTATCCCTAAAACATGAAAAAGATAATGATGCTTTTAATAATATATTTATTATAGCAATAATATTGCTTATGATTAATCCTCTAAATTTATTTAATGTAAGTTTTTTATTATCTTTTAGTGCTGTAATAGGTATTATATTACTTGCACCTGTAATACAATTTAAAATTCTTGAAATGTTTTATGAAGAAAGCAGGTTTAAGAAAAATGTTGTAGGATTATTTTCTGTAAGTATATCTGCATATTTGTTTACTATACCTATTATACTTAATTCATTTGGTACGGTTTCTATCATAAGTATTATAGGTAATTTATTAATAGTACCTTTAATGGCACCTATAATGATAATGGGTATTGTTGGAGGAATATTTGGTAATTTCTTGTTTGGAATGTTCCTTCTTCATTTTTTAAATATAATTTTAAGCATTATTAGATATATTATTTCTATACTTGCAAGTTTTCCTTTCGCGATGGTTAGTATAGAAAATATGAGTGTTGTTTTTATAATTTTATATTATTTTGTTCTTCTGTTGTTAAGCGGATATATAAAAATCCCAATTAAACATAAAACAGGGTAATGATGACATAATAAAAAAGATGATAGGAGAAAATTATGGATTATATAAAATTAAATGAAAATATAAGAAAGAAAAATTTTAAGAATATATATTTATTTAATGTTAAAGAAGATTATATTGCAAAAAAAATGCTTGAAAGTTTAAAAAATAATTTACTTTCAAAGGAATATGAAGCATTTAATTATTCTGTATTTGATGATAAAAAAATTGATATAAATAAGGCTATTGAACTTTGTGAAACTTTACCTATGCTGGATAATTACAGAATGGTTTTTATTAAAAGTGAGAGCATAACAAGTAAAGATATATCAAAAAAATTTAGCGACTATATAAAAGATATTCCTAAAACTACAGTAGTTGTAATATGGATGAAGGGGTCTTTAGATAAAAGAACAGCTTTATATAAAACCATAAAAAAATATGGAGATATAGTTGACTTTGATAAATTTAAAGCTTATGCACTTGAATCATGGGTTAGAAAAAAATTAAAGGAAAATAATATTATTCTTACAAATGATGCTGTTGGATATTTTATAGAATCAAGCGGATATTTGGTTGATGAAAGTAAAGTTGATTTAGGTTATTTTGAAGGTGAAATAAAAAAATTATCAAGTATAAATAAAGAAAAAATAGATATTGATGAAATAAAAAAAATTATAAGTGTAAATATACAAGATGAAATTTTCAAATTGACTGATGCACTAAGAGATAAAAATTCAGATTATGCTTTTAAACTTTTGCATAATTTAAAATATAATGATGTGAAATTTATGCAGATACTTGGTGTTGTTGTAAGAAATTTTGAAAATATGTATATATGTAAACAGTATATAAAAAAAGGTAAAACGGAAAATGATATAGTAAAAGATTATTCTCTCCATCCATATGCAGTTAAAATGGCAAACATTTCTTCAAAGAAATATTCTTTGAATGAAATTCACGTTTTTCTTGACTTATGTTTAGACTTAGATTATAAAATAAAAATAGGAGAGATAAGTGAAAAAGATGCCGGAATTATATTGGTAGAAAAGATATCTAATAGATAGGAGGTATAAAAGATGTATAAAGTATCACTTCATAATCATACGAATTTAAGTGACGGTAAAGATGAAATGGAAACATTAATTATTGAAGCAATAAACAGGGGTTTTACTCATTTTGGTATTACCGACCATGTTTGTACTTATAATTATGAAAATCATTCTTTAAAACCTGAAAAATACAATGAATATGTTGATAAAATCAATGAATATAAAGAAAAATATAAAGATAAAATCGAAATATTTGCCGGAATCGAAAGTGAAAGATATGGTGAAAGCGGATATTTAATGAGTGATATTTCTAGTATTAGAGATAGACTAGATTATGTTGTAGGTTCTGTTCATTTAACGAATGCAAACGGGATTATGGAACCTGTTGATGAGTTATGTTCTACTTTTAGAAAATCATTAAAGAGAAGTTACGATAATGATGCAAGAAAATTTGTAATGGATTATTATGAGAATTATTATAACAATTTATGTGAATTAAAACCTGAAGTTGCAGGGCATATTGATTTAATAAAGAAGAATAATATAGACGGAATATTCTTTGATGAAGAAAGTAAATGGTATAAAGATTTAGTGTCAGATGTTCTTGATAAAATAAAAGAAATAGATGCTATACTTGAACTTAATACCGGAGGTGGATATAAGCATGGGGTAAGAAGTTTGTATCCATCAAATGAAATTATCAAAATGGCAAATGATAAAGGAATTAAATTTACTATGTCATCTGATACTCATAATTTGGAAATGCTTGATCTTCTTTATAATCTTGGAATAAGCAGATTAAAAGCTGCCGGCGTAAAAAAATTATATACTTTTTCTAATAAAGAGAAAGGATTTATTTCTTTTGAAATATAAAAAGGACTTTTTAAAAGTCCTTTTTTAAGTTAATTTTTTTGTGTATATAAAATATGTTTGAGGTTCTTTTTTGAAATAAATATTTTTTGAACTTTCTCTTTTAAATCCATTATGTTCATAAAACCCATAATCACATGTTGTGTCAGTAAAAAGATAAAATTTATCTGCATTATTTTCTTTCATATAATTATAAAAAGAATTTAATAATTTAGAACCTAAACCTCTTCCTTTTATGTTCCTGTTTAAAGCAAAAAGAATAAGTTCTCCATCTGTGTCTGTACTTAAACTATTTAAAAGTTCATTGTTTACTTTTGCTGTTTCTTTTTCTGATTTTAAAGCTTTTATGCCATCTTTAAGAAGTATAGTTTTTAAACAGTGTAGTATTAATTTTATTATGTATATGATGTTGTTTTTTAATTTATAATGTTTGTTTATTCTTCCAAGAATTATTCCTACGACTTTCTCTTTATAGACTGCAACGTTTGAAAATGATTGGCGATAAAGAAGTTCATACATAAAAATTGAACTAATTTCATTTGCCACTCTTTCATTTTCTCCATAGTCTTTTTTTATCCATGTATCGTAAAGTAAGTTTTTTATCTGAGGTAAATCTTCATCTTTTAGATTTCTGATTGTAATTTCTTTTTGTTCCATATATCCTCCTGTTATCATTATAGCATAAAAAAATATTATAAAAAAGATATCTCAAGGCTTTACAAAAAAAGTCAATAATATATACTTTTATTAGATATGTATTAGGAGTAATAAATGATTAATGAAAAATTTTATGAGCTTGAAAAAGAAAAACAAGATAAAATAATAAATGCTGCTATTGAAGTATTTGCAAAAAATGATTATAAAAATGTCGTTACAGAAGAAATTACTTATAAGGCAGAAATATCAAAAGGTTTGCTTTTTTATTATTTTAAAAATAAAAAAATCTGTATTTATTTTTAATAGATAATATAATAAAAATAATTGAAAATAGAATATCAAAAGATAAAATAACTCAAATAAAAGATTCTTTTGATTTAATGAATTATGCCGTAAAAATAAAGTTAGATTTAGTAAAAGAAAATCCATATATACTTGATTTTTGCATTAGAAGTTATTATTGCAGTGATAAAAATATCATCAGTGAAATAAAAAAACTTATAGTAGAACAATTTAATGAATCATATGAGAAATATTTTTATAATATAGATGTATCAAAATTTAAAGATAAAAATGATTTGTTTATGATATATAAAATTTTTATTTGGATTATGGATGGATATTTGCATGAAAAATTAATGAGGGATGAAGAAATTACATCTTCTGATATCATTTTAGAATTTGATGAGATTATGTAATTATTAAAAAAGTATTTTTATAAATAAATTTTATTATGGAGAGTGAAATGAATATTATCGAAGTAAATAACATTACTAAAGATTATGGAGACAATAAAGGCGTTTTTGATTTAAGTTTTAACGTTCAAAAAGGTGAAATAATGGGATTTTTAGGCCCAAACGGAGCAGGAAAAACGACAACGATAAGAACATTACTTGGATTTATTAAACCGGATAAAGGTAGTGTAGAAGTTAATGGGTTAGATCCTTTTTTAAATAGTAAAAAAATTAATACCAATTTAGGATATTTACCCGGAGAAAATACTTTAATGGATGACATGAAAGGTGATGAGTTTATTAATTTTATTGCAAAAATGAAAGGTGTAGAAGATTTTGCAAGAATTAATCAGCTTAAAGAAATGTTTGAATTAAATGCTTCAGGGCGTATTAAAAAAATGTCAAAAGGTATGAAACAAAAAATTGCAATTATATGTGCCTTTATGAATTATCCTGATATTTTAATTTTAGATGAACCTACAAGCGGATTAGATCCATTAATGCAAAATAAGTTTATCGATTTAATTTTAGAAGAAAAAAAACGAGGAGCTACAATTTTAATGTCTTCCCATATATTTGAAGAAATTGAAAAAACCTGTGATAGAAGCGTTATCATAAAAGAAGGAAGACTTGTATTAAATGAAAAAATAAGTTCTTTAACTAAACAAAAAAGCAAACATTTTATTATTAAATTTGCAGATGAAAAAGAAGCTATGAGATTTACTGCATTATTTAAGAATATTCACCCTAAAGGAGATACTGTTAAAATTAACGTAAAACAAAATTTAGATAAACTAATAAAATTATTATCTAAGTTTAACGTCGTTGATATGGATATAAAACCTTTAAGTCTTGAAGAACTATTTATGCATTATTATGAAGGAGAAAAAAATGATTAATTTAGTACTTTTAAAGAAAGAAATAAAATCTAATTATAAAATATTATTTATATTTATGGCTATTTTGACTCTATATTCTTCGATGATAGTAAGTATGTTTGATCCAAAACTTGGGGAAAGTTTAAAAATGATGTCAGAAAGTATGTCAGGTATTTTTTCTGCTTTTAATATGTCTAATCCGGGAACCTCATTAATTGAATTTATTTGTAATTATTTATATGGGTTCTTGTTTATTGCTTTCCCTCTTGTTTTTATAGGAATATTAACCAATAGGCTTATTGTAAAATATACCGATAAAGGATCTTTATCTTATATTTTATCTACACCAAACAGTAGATTTAAGATAATTTTTTCTTGGTTATTTGTTATGATTTTTATGTTACTTATTTTGGTTATATACATATCTTCATTAATTATTATTTTAAGTCAGGTTATGTTTAATGGAGAACTTGATATACCTAAATTTCTCTTGGTCAATTGTGGTGTATTTGGACTTTGGATATTTATTTTAGGCATATGCTTCTTAACAAGTTGTATATTTAATGATTCCAGATATGCTTTGTCTGTTGGAATAGGGTTAAATGTTTTGTTTTTATTAATACAAATGATTTCCGGTGTTGGAGAAAAATTTTCATACTTAAAATACCTTACTCCACTTACATTATTTGATACAACAAAGATTATAGAAGGTAATATTTTAGGAGTTTTATTTGCCATAATACTTTATGTTATCGGTATATTATTATTTTGTATAGGGATAAAAGTATTCTGTAAAAAAGATCTATCAATATAAAACAGCTTTTAGCTGTTTTTTTATAAATTACTTGCTTTTTAATATTATATATAGTAGAATATCCGAAATAAGTTAGAATGAATATAATTTACAAGGGGATTATTATGAAGTTTAAAAGAATATTAACTTTTTTAATGATATTATTTGTAAGTTTATCTTTATTTGTACCAAACATTAATGCAGCAAATAAAGAAATGGGGAATCTCGTCTTTATTGTTAAATTTAAAGATGATACGAAAGAAACATATAATGAAGATTATACATATAATGCAAAATATTCGAAATTTACTTATTTTGAAAACCAAGTTAATGATAACTCAGATAGCTATATACCAAATTCATTTGAAAAATATTTAAATATTTTATCAAACGGACAATTAAATGTAAGATCTTATTTTCCTCAAAAAAATGAAGATAACATATATTACTCTTGATAAAAACAAATCAGAATATAACAGTTCTCAGGCTTTATTAAATGAATGTCTATTAAAAATGGAAGAATTTGAAAATAGTATTAATTCAAGCGAAGTAGACAAAAACAGTGATGGTTATATTGATAATTTAACCATTGTCGTACAAATAGATAAAGAAAATGCACCTAAGGATAATACTGATATTATTTGGCCTCATAAGGCAGATAATAATAATTATAATTTTACCATAGCAGGTAAAAAAATATCTAACTATAATATTTTGAATAATCAAACAAGTAACTTTATTCCTACAATGGTACATGAGTTTTTACATTCTCTTGGAGTGCTTGATTTATATAGCAAAGACAGCAGTAAAACACCTGTTGGACCATATGATGTAATGTCCAAAGTCGGTAGTGCTCCTGCTTATCCTCTTGCACAAACAAGAAAAATGTTAGGTTTTGATACAATAAAGGATATTTCGGGAAGCGGAACAAAAAGTGTTACACTTTATACTCCTTACTCAGAAAAGGGAGATAATGCTGTAATGGTCAAAACTCCTCTAAAAGATAATGAATATTTTGTTTTTGAATACAGAAAAAAAACAAAAATAAGTGATTCAAATAATGTGGATAGTCAAATTCCTTATTCGGGTCTTGTATGTTACAGGGTAAACGATGCTTTAAGCGATAGTGAAAAAAGTAATTTTAACAATAAAAATTATATTTATGTATTTAGACCTAATGATACAGGTATAAATGATTTTGCTGGAGATATAAATAATGCTGTATTATCACTGAGTGACGGAAAAAGAAGTGAGATAGGTAGCAGTGATGAAAATGCAACTATAAAAGATAATGCACTTGTTTATACAAATGATGTTAATAGTAGAATTCAACTTAAAGTTACATCACAGGGCGATGATTATATTACATTTGATATAACAATTCCTGATTATTCAAGTGAAAATCTATGGTCGGATTTGACTGATACATCTTTAAATACAAATTATTTTGCAGATAGCGATAATGCAAAATCAATTGGACAAATAGGGAATACTTTATATTTTTTAAATAAAAATAAAGTATATCAATATAAAGATGGTTCATATTCATCATTAGGTGTAGTTGACAGTGATGTAAACAATGGTAATCTTGTTATTTTAAATAATGAAGTTTATATTTTTTATGCTGATTATTCATCAAAAAAAGAGAGTGTTGTATTAAAAAAATATGAAAATGGTAATTGGATAGAAAAAAGCAGAATAAGTACAAATGGAAGTTATGCAAATGTTCCATATGCCATAAATTTAAACGGAGAGTTATACTGTTTATACGACTTGGATAATACCAATGTTACTGTTATGAAATGGAATGGAAGTGAGTTTTTAACAGTTGGTAAAATAACTGATTGTAAATATTTAATGGCACCAAGTATGGCTCTGTATAAAAATGAACTTTATGTAATGTTATCTGACTTCCAAAATAAAAATGAAGGCGGAATCCTTTATAAACAAACAAATAACGGATTTGAAAAAGTTTATAATGTGAATTCTTCTGCAAATCATTTCCAGAAGCTTGTTGTTTCAGAAGATAATATATATGCATTTACTTATAATACATCATTAAATAAGACGAATATTGCAGTAAGTTCAGACGGTAAATCTTGGAGTACTGATAAAGTAGCAACTTTTGAAGAAAAGGTAAATAGTATTTCATTTGATATAAAAGATGGTGATTTATATTTAGGTGTTGTTGATTCAAATGGTGTTGCTAAAATGTATAGTTATAAAGATTCTTCATGGAATAAAGTTGGCAGCAACATTTATTCAAATGCAAGTTCTATGTCTTTTATACTAGGAAGTGATAAGATATATGCTTATTTGGGAGATAGTGTAAAATATAAAACGTTGGTTAAATATAACGAGTATTTGAATAAAGATGATAATACAAATACGGGAAATGGAGAAGGTGGCTCTTCAGAAGGCGGAAATACGACAGTTGACCCTCCAAAAGATGATACGACCGTTGAAAAGCCAAAAGTAGTTTTATCATAAGTAAAAGCAAAAGGTGTAAGTTATAATTATAATGCTGTTAAACTTACATGGAATAAGGTAAGCAATGCACAGGGATATTATATTTATAGATATGATGCAAAGACCAAAAACTATAAACTTATAAAGACTGTAAGCAGTAAATATAATTATTATATAAATTCTTCTTTGACATGTAACAGTTATTACTATTATAGAGTTGTTGCATATAATAATTCCAATGGACTTGTTAAGAGCAAATATAATACTGTAAAAGTCAAACCTGTTTTAAAAAGTACAAGTATTAAAGTTTCTGCAGGGAAGAAGAAAGCATATATAAAATGGAATAAAGTATCCGATGCAAGCGGATATCAAATATATACGAAAAACAGTAAAGGTAAATATGTTCTTACAAAAACAACAAAAAGTACAAGTTATACAAAAACAAAATTAACATCTAAAAAGACATATTATTATAAAGTTAGAGCATATAAAGTTGTAGGAGGAAAGAAAGTTTATTCTTCATTCTCTTCTGTAAAAAAGGTAAAGGTTAAATAACCTTTACCTTTTTTTATAAAAAATATAAAAAGGGTTTATTATTTTGTATTATAGTTGTATAATAGGTTACAAAATTTTACAAATATTTTATAAATTTTTTCATTAATATTTTCATTATATTTGCATAGGGGTTTTAATATGATATTTAGCACAAAAAAGATTGACACAAAGGATTTTTTATTTTCAAATAAAGCATTGATGATTTTAATTGTTCCTCTTATTGTAGAGCAATTTTTGGCTATTTTGGTAGGTATGGCAGACTCGATTATGATAGCCAGTGTAGGAGAAGCCGCCGTATCAGGAGTTTCTTTAGTTGACAGTGTAATGATTCTTTTGATAAATATTTTTGCTGCTCTTGCAACTGGAGGAGCTGTTGTATGCGGACAGTATTTGGGTAAAAGAGATAGAGAAAACGCATGTGAATCATCAACACAGCTTGTCTGGTTTATAACTATATTGGCTGTATTTATTATGATTTTTATGTATATATTGAAACAGTTTATTTTAACTAAAGTATTTGGCAGTATTGATGCAGAAGTTATGGGACATGCAAATACATATTTGCTTATCGTAAGTGCTTCAATTCCTTTTATTGCATTATATAATGCAGGAGCGGCTATATTTCGTTCAATGGGTAATTCCAAAGTTTCTATGAAAGTTTCTATGTTAATGAATTTGATTAATGTATGCGGTAATGCAATACTTATTTATATTTTTCATTTTGGTACTGCCGGTGTCGCAATACCAACTTTGGTTTCAAGAATTGTTGCAGCTGTGGTTATTGTTGTTCTTCTTTTAAATAAAAATAATACTTTATATATAAAAAGAAGTTTTAAATATAAACCACGATTTGATATGATAAAAAGTATTTTATACATAGGTGTTCCAAACGGGCTTGAAAACAGTATGTTTCAACTTGGTAAAATAATAGTTTTAAGTTTGGTATCTACATTTGGCACATATGCAATAGCAGCCAATGCCGTTGCAAATGTAGTTGCTTCATTCCAAATTTTATCAGGAATGGCTGTTTCTCTTGCTATTACTACCGTTATTTCAAGGTGTGTTGGCGCAGGGGAATATAAACAGGCAAGATATTATACAAGAAAATTATTAAAGATAACTTATGTTTGTGTAGCTATATTGGTATTATTTATTTTTTTAATTTTACCTTTGATACTTAAAGCATATAATTTATCTGATATAACTGCATTGGAAGCAAGCAAAATTTTAATTTTACATGGATGTTGTGCGATTATAATTTGGCCTACTGCTTTTAATATCCCATCTGCATTAAGAGCTGCCGGTGATGTCAAATATTGTATGATTGTTTCTATTGTATCAATGTGGGTATGCAGAATTATATTCAGTTATATTTTGGGTAAGTATATGGGATTTGGTGTTTTTGGCGTTTGGATTGCAATGATACTTGATTGGGTAGTAAGATCTATTTTCTTTATAATAAGATACAGAGGTTCAAAATGGGAAAATAAACAAGTTGTATAAAACTCCATAGAGGAGTTTTTTTATTGAAGAATTTTTATATTTATAATACAATATTTTTATAGATATAAAATGAGGTGTATTGATATGTTAGATATTATGTATATGTTTTTTATTGCATTTTATTGTTTTATTTTCACAGTTGTGCCTTCGTTAATTATTGTATATCTTTTTATTTCAACAAGAAATATGGATATGTTCATAAATACGTATACTGAAATTGTAAAAAAATGTGATGATTTGCTTGTCTTTAATTTGAAAAAAGAAAATTCTTTTGTAAAACATAAATCATACAGAAAATTAGCTGGAAGGTTAGTAAAAAAGAATATACCTAAAAAAGCTACATATGATGTATTAAAACCATTTAATATTATTCCTTCTTTAACGAATATACAGGTATGTAATTTCGATAATGATAGAGAAAAATATATATTTAATTCCATGCTTTGGTATTATTCTGTAATGAGGGAACAGCCTATATTTAATAGATTTAATATAAATTATTATAATTTAGATATGCCAAGAAAGGCATATGTTGATAGAAGAATAGAAATAATAGGTTATATTTTATTAAGAGAGCTTATCAGAAGTGATAAAATGTATGATTACAAGGAAATAAAAGATATTATTTTAAATTATTATGATAATATATTTACTTGTTCAGAAAATATAAATGAAATAATAAACAAAATAAAAAAAGAAATAAAGAATGTACCTGAATATTTAATTGAAAATATGGAAAAAGAAATCAAAACAAATGAAGATATGTTTTTTGAATTATATTCAAAAGATAATATGTCTAAAAGACAAAAACAAGGTAAAAAAGGTTTACTATATCCAAAATTATAAAAATAAATTTATTTGATGTTTATAGATATCCTTTTATGGTATAAAATATGAGTAGGAGGATAAGATGAATCTTTATCAGGTAATAAAAGACATTAAAGGCTTTATACAAAAATTAAGTGATGATCTTATTTATACTTTTGCTGCGCAGACAGCCTTTTTTATGATGTTTTCTTTTGTTCCTTTGATAATGATTATTGTTTTATTGGTTCAATATTTGCCTTTCTCTCAATCAGAACTTATAAGTATATCTGTTCATATATTTCCTCAAGCTCTATCAAGTTTTATAACAAACTTATTTAAAGGTCTTTATATAAATTATTCCGGAACGGTTTTATTTATAACATTTATAACTCTTCTTTGGTCTGCATCAAAGGGGATTTATGCAATATCAAAAGGGCTTAATATGATATATAAGACTGATGATGACAGAAATTATATTCATATAAGAGGAGTATCTTTAATTTATACTATATGTTTTGGTTTAATTATTTTGTCAATAATTATTTTATTGATATTTGGAATAAATATAGTTAAATTTCTTGAAAGTAAATTATTTTTTATTAGCTCAATTCATATTAATTACAGTTATTTTGGAGGTCTTTTATTATTAAGTATTATATTTTTAATAATGTTTTGCTTTTTACCAAAGAGAAAATTTAAAATAAGAAATGAAATTCCAGGAGCTGTATTTTCTGCTGCGGGGTGGATTGTTTTTTCGTTATTATATTCTTTATATATAACAAGAGTAGGCGTAAATTCTCTTATATATGGTTCTCTTAGTGCTGTTATTTTATTTATGCTTTGGTTGTATTTTTGTATGTATATTATATTTCTTGGCGGTGAAATAAATGTTATACTTCAAAAATATAATGTAAAAAAAATATTAAAAAGATGGTTTACTAAACCAAGTAGAAAAAAAACTTTTAAAGATTATGTTAAATTAATATTAAATAAATAAAAGACCTATATTATAGGTCTTTTATTATTTTATTTAATTCTTTAGCTAATAGTTTTGCAGAATATTCATTAAAATGAACTCCGTCTATTGTCAATTTTTTTTCTTTTTTAAATTCGTTATATTGTATATCAAAAATATTTATAAATAAAAAATTATATTTTTTACATAAAGCATTTATGATTTTATTTCTGCTAATTATGGATTTAGTATCAAAATTATAAAATTCTACAAATGGAAGTGAAATAAATATAACTTTTTTATTATTTTCTTTTAGTAATTTAACTATTTTTTCGTATATTGATGTAAATTGTTGTTCATTACTGAAAGAAAATAAAACGTCATTTATTCCTATAAAAATTATGTAGTATTCATATATATTATCTTTTTGTAAGAAATTTTTTAATCTTAAATACATTCCTTCTGTTGTATCACCATCAATACCTTTATTGATTGTTTTGTGATTTTTATCTAAATAACTCCTATATGAACAACCTATTTCACCATTTGTTAAACTGTCTCCAAAACAAATTAAATCCATTTTTTTCTCCTGAATTTTGAGTATGATTAAAAATTTTTATGTTATAAATGTTTTATAATATAAATAGTATAATATATAAAAGATTGAAATGTAAAGAAAAGAAAATTAATATTGATTATATAGAAATTTATAGACTTTATTAGTTAATAAAAAATTTTGAGTAATATAAGACCAAAAAAAATGGAGCTATTAGTCGGACTCGAACCGACGACCTACTCATTACGAATGAGTTACTCTACCAACTGAGTTATAATAGCCCATTTATAATATTATATTTTAATTAAATTATTATTAAGTGTCAAGGGATTTATTTACTAATAAAAATAATTTAGTATAATATAGTTAGAGGTGAATTGGTCATGTTTAGCTTTATAAAAAAGAAAAAAAAAGGAATATGTTTTAGCGGCGGAGGAGTAAAAGGTTTTGCTCATATAGGTGTAATTAAGGCATTGGAAGAAAACGGAATAAAGTTTGATATGGCAAGCGGAAACAGTGCTGGAAGCATAGTAGGAGCTTTGTATTCTCTTGGGGTAAGTGCTGATGAGATGCTTGACTACTCTTTGAGCATGGAAGTAAGAGATATAATTAATTATAAAAGTTTAAAAAGTAAATTAAGTTTTGCGTCTCCAAAAGAATTCTTAAATTCATTTAAAGGTTTAAATTTTTCCCCTGCCATTGATTCTGAAAATATAGAGAAATTTTTTATGGGGATTGCAGGGGATAAATTATTTAATGAAACAAAAATTCCTTTTTATGCTGTAAGTGTTGATTTAAAAAGTGGAAAGCTTATTATTATGGATAAAGGAAGACTTGCAACAGCCATAAGGGCAAGCAGTGCAATTCCGGGAGTTTTTACTCCAGTAATTACAAACAAATATCATTTAGTTGATGGACTTGTATTAAATAATATGCCGGCTGATATTTTAAAAGATAAAGGTGCAGATAAAGTTTTAAGTATTAATTTAAAGGCATATTCCAAAATAGGGACAGACAGCACAAAATATTTTGATATGATTTTTTCAACTATTGATATTATGGCAGATAGAAGTCTTATCCCTGGTATCCAAGCATCTGATTTGATTCTAAATCCCTATTTGGAAGATACAAAATTAAAAATGGATGAAAATTATATAAAACAAGTTTATGAACTTGGATATAAGGAAGCAAACGCACATATGAATGAAATAGTAAAAATGTTTAAATAAAAAAGACTGTTTTACAGTCTTTTTTAAATATTAATTAAACTTTTTGCTAAATCATAATCAATTATTAATACATCGGCAAGTCCACCTTTAACGGCGGCCTTAACACTATATTTTTTATGTTCTCCGCTTACAATAATAATTTTTGTTGGAATATTTTTAAAATCTTCATAAGATATTCCTATTGTTCTGTTTTTTAGAGATGTATTGCATTCTTCACCTTGTTCGTTTATAAGGCGAAGACCAACATCAGCATAAACTTTTTGTTCTTTTAATTCTTCAAGTTGTTTTTGTGAAAAATAGTTTTCATTACATAAATACGATGTCATGTCAGGGTAAAAAGAACCTACCCCAGATACAACAATATTTACATTTTTAAATTTCTCAAATACTTCATGATTATCCATTCTATTTATAAGCATTTTTGCTTCGTATTCTGTGTTAGCGTGTCCCGGTGCTTTTATTGTGTAGTTTTTACCTCCAAAAGACATTGCCATTCTTTCTGTTAGGGTATCAACGTTAAAATCTCTATGTATTTTATCTAAACTTCCGTGTAATGTAACAAATTGAGTGTCAGTTTTTTTACATGGATTAAAAGAGTTTATCATATGGTACATTGTTCTTCCAAATGTGATACCTAAAATATCATTATCTTTTATTATTCTTTGAATGTATTGAGCACCTTCAAAAGCAACAAGTTTTTTTATATCATCTTTTTCAGGTTCATATCTTTTTTCCATCCATCTTGCAATGATTACGTCTTTTAGATTAAACTTTTCTCTTATAATTTCTTCCAAATCAGCGACTTCTAAAACTTTTTCATCTACAACAAAAGAAACCATTTTTTCCTTTTTTGCATTATTTAAAAGTCTGGATACTGTGGAAATTGATATATTAAGTTTTTTTGATATTTTACTTTGTGAAAGTCCTTTTTCATAATATAAAAATGTAGTTTTCATCATTAGAGATGTAGATTGTCTGTAAATTTGTGGATCCATATATTCTCCTTATTTTATGTTCTAATATAATTATAAATATTAAATAAGATAATTCAAGAATGATAAACATAAAATGATTATTGTTAGTGCAAAAATTTTCATTCTAACGCAAAAATTTTCTGTATTGAAAGATTTAAAAAGCAATAATATACTATAGACATAGAAAGATTTAGGAGGATAAAAAATTATGTCAAAAGTAAAAATGACTTACGATCCAACAATGTTCGAATTATCAGATAACATAGATAGAGATAACTTTATTATCGCTACATATGCTTATCAAGGAAAGACTACAACAAATGCTTTAAAACAATCCTTTGCTTTAGCAGTGGAACAATCAACAGGAACATGGTTACCTGTACCGGAAGAAACACCTGAAGTAAGAAGAGAACACGTTGCCAGAGTATGTGGTATTTATGAAGTTCCAAATCATGCTTGGTGTATTCCTGATGATGTTAAAGAAAGAGCATGGGTTATTCAAATAGGTTTCCCAATTGCAAACTTCTCAGTTCAATTCGCAATGTTACTTACAGCTGCAGTTGGTAATATCTCAGGTGGTGGTAAACTTAAACTTTTAGATTTATCATTCCCAAAATGCTGGTTAGAATCATTTGAAGGACCAAAATATGGTGTAGAAGGTGTTAGAGAATTACTTGGAGTAAAAGAAAGACCACTTGTAAATAATATGATTAAACCTTGCTGTGGACTTACTCCTGAAACAACAGCAAAAATCGCTTATGAAGTTGCTCTTGGCGGTGTTGACTTAATCAAAGATGATGAACTTATTGCAAATGCAGGATACTCAAAAATCGAAGACAGAGTTAGTGCTGTAATGGATGCTTTAAAGAGAGCTGATGATGAAAAAGGTGAAAAAACAATCTTTACATTTAATATTACAGATACACCTGATCAAGCTAAGAGAAATGCTGAAAAAGCTATTAAAGCAGGCGCTAACGGTTTAATGCTTAACTGTTGGACTTTAGGTCTTGATGCTTGTAGAGATATTATTAAGGAATTTGATGTTCCATTCTTATTCCATCCTGACCTAACAGGTTCATTATATGTATCTCATGATTATGGTTTATCAGCTGAATTAATTCAAGCTAAACTTCCAAGACTTGCTGGTTTTGATATGGGTATCGTACTTAGTCCTTATGGTAAATTCCCAATGATAGAAGATAAATTCCAACAAATTTGTATGACTCATTTGGCACCACTTCATAACATTAAACGTTCATTCCCAATGCCTGGCGGTGGAACAACTCAAGGTCACATTGAAGAAGTTATGACAAAATTCGGTACAGATGTAGTAATCGCAGCCGGTGGAGCTGTTATCGGACATCCAGACGGATCAGTTGCCGGTGGTAAAGCATTCAGACAAGGTATTGATATCGTAATGAATGGTGGTCACTTAGATGATGAAGAAACTGTAAAACAATATCCAGAACTTAAAAAAGCTCTTGATGCATTTGGTTTATATGTTGAAGAAAAACATGGTATCTTTGACTTAAAGGGTTAATGAAAATATTTATATAAAATATTCATTATTAAATAAATAAAAAAACACGAGAATTTTATTCTCGTGTTTTTGTTTGTTTAATATTTGACATAATAATGTTTGTATTAAATATTTTAATGATGATTAAAAAAAGACACTCATATAGAATGCCCTTTTTTATTAAGAAGGAATATTATAATTTATTTACTAAATCTTTTTTTAGCATCTTCTAAAATTGTTCCTGCTGTTCTAACACCAAGACCAAATCTGTTACAGCCTGCTTCAATCATTTCTATTACTGTATCTAAATCTTTTACTCCGCCTGCAGCTTTGATTAATGCATCATCACCGATTGTTTCTTTAATGATTTTTATTGTATCAACTGTTGTTGGTTTTGGTCCCCAACCAGTTCCTGTTTTAACATATGTAACTCCGGCTTTTACTGCAAGTTCACTTGCTTTCTTTATTTCGTCATCTGTTAAGTAACAAATTTCGATGATTGCTTTTACCGGAACACCGTCAGCAGCTTCAA
Source organism: Anaerofustis sp. NSJ-163 (assembly GCF_024135845.1). Classification (NCBI taxonomy): domain Bacteria; kingdom Bacillati; phylum Bacillota; class Clostridia; order Eubacteriales; family Eubacteriaceae; genus Anaerofustis; species Anaerofustis sp. NSJ-163. Next base: position 86,514 of record NZ_JAMYJV010000004.1, on the reverse strand, counting down.
CAACAGCTTTAATATCATCAACAAAGTAATCATATTTACCTGATTTTAAAGCACTTACGTTACTTACCATGTCTAATTCTTGACATCCCATTTTAATATTTTCTTTTGCTTCTATTATTTTATTTGCAGTTGTTGCAGCACCGCTTGGGAAACTTACAACCCCTGTTGTAACGATATCAGGATAATCTTTTAATTTATCAATAGTATATTTTGTAACCCATGGCATTGGAGATGCACATATACAATTGTATTTTATAACAGTATCGATCATTTCATCAACTTCGTCCATTACTATATCTGTTCTAACCGTACTTACATCCACCATTCTGTTAATGTTTGTGAAATCAAAATCTTTTTTCATTTTAAACCTCCGAGAAATAAACATCATTATCTTTTGTAATTTTATAATAACAGGTAATTACCTTTTTGTAAAGTATTTTTTTTATTTTTTTGTATAAAATATATGTATTGTCATTTTTTATGATATAATGTCATTTATATAAGGAGGAGAGTATGATAAGCTTAATTCTTGGAATTGGATTTTCATTTGAAGCGGCAGGTATATTTATTTCAATAATTTTTGCTTTAAAAAATATAATATTTAATGATACGCATCCTATTTTATTGTTTATTTTAATTTTTTATGCTCTCATATGTTTTTTTGTTGGTCAATTGTTTTTTTATTTGGCAAGAAAAAAATATGATGTTGAAAGTATTATGGAAATTCCTCTTTTAAATATTAATATTAAAGAAGATAAAAGGTTGGAACATATAATTGAAGGTAGAGATATAGCTGAAATAAAAGATGGAAAAATAACATTTATAGAAAAAGATGAAAGTGAAGAATAAAAAAGAAGTACTTTTGTACTTCTTTTTTATTCTTCAATATTACATATTATAATTCTATTTTGATATTTTTCTATTGCTTTTATTATATCTTCAAAAGATAGAAAAATACTTGCAGAATTTTCCATTGGATGAATACCTATAGTTTCATTTTTTAAATCTTTGCTAAAAACAGATATTACTTTATTTTCTTTATCATTTATAACAGCAAGAGGCGTAACACTTCCTTTAGATACGTTAAGAATTTCTTCTACATCATTACCCATTGCAAAACTAAGTCTTCTGCTTCCTATTTCCTTTCTTAATTTTTTTAAGTCAGCTTTTTGATTTGGAGGAAGTGTAACTAAATAATAATTAAGCTTTTTATCATCTCTTAAGAAAAGATTTTTTGCAATTTTTTCTTTATTTGGGATTGAAAGTTCGTTTATTTCATCTATTGTATAAGCTCTTTTGTGTTCGTATTTTTCATATTTAATGTTTAACTTATCCAAATATTCGTATATTTCTTGTTTATTCATTTTCTATTCCTTATTATTTTTTTCTTATTTTACCATATTTATGGTTAGATTTTAAGTTGTAATCAAAAATATAAAATGGTATAATCACTATGCAAGTCAAAAGAATAAATCTGATGATAAGCTTTATATAATATCTAAACCTAAAGTGTTTTTCTAAGGGTAAAGAAAATAAATATTTTTATATGTTTTATTTTGTATTTAATCCCATGCTTTAGGTATGGGATTTTTTATTGGAGGTATTATTGAAAGATATAATAAATAAGTTATATAATGACAAAATTTTATCAAGAGATGAATTTATATTCTTGATTGATAATATGAACGATGAAAACAGTAAATATCTTTTTGAACTTTCAAGAAAAAGAAGAGAAGAATATTATAAAAAGGATATATACATAAGAGGTCTTATAGAATTTACAAATTATTGTAAAAATGATTGCTATTATTGTGGAATAAGATGTTCAAATAAGAATGCAATGCGTTACAGGCTTTCAAAAGAGGATATTCTTCTTTGCGCAAAAGAGGGCTATAAATTAGGATTTAGGACATTTGTTTTGCAAGGTGGGGAAGACCCATATTTTACAGATGAAAGAATGGTTGAAATTATTTCTGCACTGAGAGAAAAATATAATGATTGCGCCATAACTTTATCAATTGGTGAAAAAAGTTATGAAAGTTATAAAAAGTATTTTGATGCGGGAGCAGACAGATATTTGTTAAGACATGAAACTGCAAATAAAGAACATTATATGAAACTACATCCAAGTGGCTTGTCGTTAAAAAACAGAAAAAAATGTTTGTTTGATTTAAAAGAAATAGGCTATCAAGTTGGAAGCGGAATTATGGTTGGTTCTCCATATCAAACCAGTGAAAATTTGGCAGATGATTTATTGTTTTTAAAAGAGCTTAATCCTCATATGGTTGGTATAGGTCCTTTTATTGCTCATAAAGATACACCGTTTAAAGATAAGAATAACGGAAGTTTCAAAATGACTTTATATTTACTTGGGATAATAAGGCTTATGTTACCTCATGTTTTACTTCCTGCTACAACGGCTCTTGCAACAATAGATAAAAAAGGAAGAGAAAAAGGGGTTTTAGCGGGAGCAAATGTTGTAATGCCAAATTTATCTCCAAAAGAAGTAAGAAATAAATATATGCTTTATGATGGGAAGGCAAATACAGGTGATGAGGCTGCGGAAAGTTTGGAACATTTAAGAAAAAGCATGAATAAAATAGGATACACAGTTGTAGTTGACAGAGGAGATAGTATCTTATTAGATAATTAATTTTAGTTATTAAAATAATTTATGTAGTTAAATTATTATTGATATAAAACATTTTATGAAAAGGAGAAATGTTATGGGTATAAAATATGATGTTATGTCACCAAAAGCAGAAGAATTCATAAATGATAATGAAATTATGGAAACTTTAAAATATGCTGATGAAAATAAACATAACGAAAAGTTAATCGATGAAATTTTAGAAAAAGCAAGAAAGAAAAAAGGACTTAGTCATAGAGAAGCTACTGTTTTGCTTGATTGCGATATTGAAGAAAAAAATGAAGAAATATTTAAACTTGCAAAGGAAATAAAAGAAGAATTTTATGGTAACAGAATTGTTACTTTTGCACCTTTATATTTGTCAAATTACTGTGTAAATGGATGTACATATTGTCCTTATCATTATAAGAATAAACATATATGCAGAAAAAAACTAACACAAGAAGAAATAAAAAGAGAAGTTATAGCTCTTCAAGATTTAGGACATAAAAGACTTGCTATAGAATCAGGTGAAGACCCTGTAAATAATCCTATCGAATACATACTTGAAAGTATAAAAACAATATATTCAATAAAACATAAAAACGGTTCAATAAGAAGAGTTAACGTAAATATTGCTGCAACAACCGTTGAAAACTATAGGAAATTAAAAGAAGCAGGAATAGGAACATATATATTGTTCCAAGAAACATATAACAAAGAAGCATATGAACAACTTCATCCTACAGGTCCAAAGCATAATTATGCTTATCATACGGAAGCAATGGATAGGGCAATGGATGGAGGAATTGATGATGTAGGTATTGGTGTTTTATTCGGACTTAACTTATACAGATATGATTTTGCGGGTATACTTATGCATGCAGAACATCTTGAAGCATATAAAGGGGTAGGACCTCATACTATTTCTGTTCCAAGACTTAGAAGAGCAGATGATATTGACCCTGATGATTTTGATAATGGAATTGATGATGATGTATTTGCTAAAATTGTAGCTTGTCTTAGAATTGCTGTTCCTTATACAGGAATGATTATTTCAACAAGAGAAAGTAAAGAATGTAGGGAAAAAGTATTGAATCTTGGTATTTCTCAAATAAGTGGTGGAAGTAAAACAAGTGTAGGCGGTTATGCAGATGATGAACCTGAAGAAGAAAATTCAGCACAATTTGAACTTAGTGATAATAGACCTCTTGATGAAGTTGTAGATTGGCTTATAGGAATGGATTATATCCCAAGTTTCTGTACTGCTTGTTACAGAGAAGGAAGAACAGGGGATAGATTTATGCAACTTGTAAAAAGCAAACAAATTGCAAATTGCTGTCAACCTAATGCAATTATGACACTTGCTGAATATTTAGAAGATTATGCAAGTGAAAAGACAAGAGAAGATGGTTATAAATTGATTGAAAAAGAAATTAAAAAAATTCCAAGTGACAAAATGAGAGAAGTTGTTGAGAGAAACTTGGAAAATATTAAAAAAGGACAAAGAGACTTTAGAGTATAGGAGAGAAAATGGGACTTAACGAAACTCCAAAGGCAAATAGAATTCATATAGGCATATTTGGAAGAAGGAATGCGGGTAAATCCAGTATAATAAATGCAATTACAGGTCAAGAACTTGCAATAGTTTCTGATGTTAAAGGAACAACAACGGATCCTGTCAGTAAATCAATGGAACTTTTGCCATTAGGTCCGGTAACAATAATTGATACACCTGGACTTGACGATGAAGGGATGCTAGGAAAGAAGCGTATTGAAAAGGCATATCAAGTGCTAAACAAAACAGATATAGCACTTCTTATTGTAGATAGTTCTTTAGGACTAAGCAGTGAAGATGAAGAAATTCTTTCTTTGATAAAAGATAAAAATATTCCATATTTGGTTGTAATGAATAAATCTGATTTGATTGAAACTAAAATAGAAGATGAAAATTATATTTATGTAAGCACTGTAACCAAAGAAAATATTAATGAGTTAAAAGAATTAATAGGTAAAATTGCTCCTAAAGAGAGTGAAAAAGTTATTGTGTCTGATTTAATCAATCCGTCAGATAAAGTAATTTTAGTTATTCCTATTGATAAAGCAGCCCCAAAAGGAAGGTTAATTCTTCCTCAACAACAAACAATAAGAGATATTTTGGATAAAGGTGCTGTTGCTATAATGTGTAAAGAAGATGAGTTAAAGGATACTATTTCTTTAATGAAAGAAAAACCTAAACTTGTTATTACAGATTCACAAGCATTTAAAAGAGTAGATTTAGATACTCCGAAAGATATTCCTCTTACTTCTTTTTCTATATTATTTGCAAGATATAAAGGCGAAATTGATATATTATTAAAGGGAGTAAGAAAAGTAAAAGAGCTTAAAGACGGCGATATTGTTTTAATAAGTGAAGGTTGCACTCATCATAGACAATGTGGAGATATCGGAAGTGAGAAGATACCTAAATTGTTAAAGAAATTTACAAATAAAGATTTAAAATTTGAATTTTCAAGCGGAACAGAATTTCCAAAAAATCTTGATAAGTATGCTTTGGTAGTTCATTGTGGTGGATGTATGTTAAATGAAAAAGAAATGAAACATAGAATTAGCTATACAAATAATCAAGGTTTGGAAATCGTAAATTATGGAATTCTTCTTGCATACTTAAATGGTATTTTACAAAGGGCGGTAGAACCTCTTTCAATAAAATTATAAAAAGGACTTTTAAGTCCTTTTTTGTTAACTGTTTTATACTATGTTAATAGAAATATTTATATTAATTTTATTGTTTGCATTAAATAAATATTAAAGTTATAATATAGAAAAATTTGGGTAATAAAAAATATAGAAAGATAGGTATATTATGTATAATTTACTTCCAAAAGAAGAAAGCAAAAATAGAATAGAAAAATTTTTAAATATGATGGATGAAAATGGTAAATGGGATAATGTTATTATTATAAATAGAATCCATCAATATTACTTTACCGGTACAATGCAGGATGCTCTTTTAATTTTTAATAACAAAACAAGAAAGCCATATTTGTTTGTTAGAAGAGACTATGATAGAGCAAAAGCAGAAGCAACTATTGATGACGTATATAAAATTAGATCTTACAAGGATATTGTAAAATATATTGGTAATGAATTATCAGATGTATATATAGAAATGTCACAAATGACAATGCTTGTATTAAACAGAATAAAAAAATATTTAAATATGAATAATATTTTTGATGTGGATAGAGTTCTTGATAAATTATTAAGCGTAAAAAGTGAATATGAACTTAATCTTATTAGAAAATGTGGACAAATTCATTCTAAAGCATTTAACGAAGTTGTTCCTAATATTTTAAAAGAAGGTCTAAAGGAAAAAGAATTTCAAGGAATATTATATAATGAAAAAATTAAACTTGGTTCACAAGGTGTTGTAAGATTTAAAGATCCTTATAATGAGGTTGCTTTGGGACAGTTTAGTTTTGGTAAAAATGCCCTTGTTAATACAAATCATGATGGACCGGGAGGAATGAGGGGATTAAATGCAGCTGTTCCTATTGTAGGCGGTGAATATGAGTTGAAAAAAGGAGATTTGGTTTTTGTAGATACTTCTCCTATGTTTGAGGGGTATCAAACTGATAAGACTCAAGTGTATAATTTTAAAGGTAAAGTAACAAATAAAGAAAGAGAACTTCATCATGAATGTATGGAAATTTTAAATAAAGTTTCTTCTCTTTTAAAACCGGGAAATAAGCCAAGTGATATTTATACTGAGATAATGAGTAATATTTCAAGTGAGTTAAAAGAAAACTTTATGGGATATAAAGATAGAAAAGTATCTTTTTTAGGACATGGTGTTGGAATGTTTTTAGACGGATATCCTGTTATTGCAAATGGATTTAATGAACCTTTAAAAGAAAATATGGTTTTGGCTGTTGAACCAAAATGTGGTGTTGATAATAGAGGTATTGTTGGTGTTGAAGAAACTTTTATTGTCTCTAAAGAAGGCGGAGAATGCATTACGGGTGGTGCAAGAGATATAATAGATATAATTTAAAACACTTTTAAAAAAGTGTTTTTTATGTATATAAAAATAAACTTATATATAAATAAAATTTTAATATATAAACTTTATTAAACGAATAATAATTATAAATATAGATTTATAAAACAAAAGGAAACGTTTGTATATTATTATTAATTAAAAAGTGTTTGCAAAATTCAATAAATTTAGTAAAATTAAAATGACATACTTTAGGAGGATGGATTTAATGAATGTAGAAAAAAACATAAAAAATTTAATGGAATATGATAAGGAATTAGGCAGAAGTATTCTTGAAGAATATCAAAGACAATGCAGAAATATAGAACTTATTGCTTCTGAAAATGTAGTTTCTCCTGCAGTTATGGCTGCAATGGGAACCGTTCTTACAAATAAGTACGCAGAAGGATATCCCGGTAAAAGATATTATGGAGGATGTGAATGTGTAGATAAAACAGAAGAAATTGCAATAGAAAGAGTATGTAAACTTTTTGGGGCAAAATATGCAAATGTTCAACCTCATTCAGGAGCGCAAGCCAACATGGCAGTTTATCAAGCTTTATGTAATGTTGGTGATACAGTTATGGGTATGAGTCTTGATAATGGTGGGCATTTAACTCATGGTTCACCTGTTAATCAATCAGGTCTTCTTTATAATATGGTGTCATATGGAGTAAATGATAAAACTCATATGATTGATTATGATGAAGTAAGGGATACTGCAAAAAAAGTAAAACCTAAAATGATTATTGCAGGTGCAAGTGCTTACCCAAGAGAAATTAGATTTGATTTGTTTAGAGAAATAGCTGATGAAGTAGGAGCTTATTTATTTGTGGATATGGCTCATATTGCAGGACTTGTTGCAGGGGGATGCCATATGAATCCTGTAGAATATGCGCATGTTGTAACAACAACTACACATAAAACATTAAGAGGTCCAAGAGGCGGTGTTATTTTAACAAATGATGATGAGCTTATTAAAAAACTAAATAAGGCAATTTTCCCAGGTACTCAAGGTGGTCCATTGATGCATGTAATAGCTTCAAAAGCTATCTGTTTTGGAGAGGCTTTGAAACCTGAATTTAAAGAATATGCAAAACAAGTTGTAAAAAATGCATCTGTTTTAGCTGATGAACTTATTAAAAGAGGTATTGATTTGGTTTCAGGAGGAACAGATAACCATTTAATGCTTGCTGATTTAAGAAAAGTAGGAGTAACAGGTAAAGAGCTTCAAAATAGACTTGATGATGTTTATATAACTGTTAATAAGAATACAATTCCTAATGATCCAGAGAGTCCTTTTGTTACGAGTGGTGTTAGAATAGGTACTCCTGCCGTTACTTCAAGAGGATTTAAAGAAGAGGAAATGAAAGAAATTGCAGAATTTATTTATTTAGCAGCTACTGATTTTGACAATAAAGCTGATTATATCAGAGAAGGAGTAAAAAACTTAACTGACAGATTTCCACTTTATTAATTATAAGGAGAGGGTAGAATGAAAAAAAGGGGGTTATTGGTTTTAGTAATAACTGTTTCTTTAGCATTATTTGTAGGATGTAGTATAAATATAAATTTAGGTGATGGGCAAAATCCAGATTCACAAAGTATAACATCTAATTCTACAACAGATAATCAAACAACAGAAAATACGAAATCAAGTGCAGATTTAGATGAAATAAATAAAGTTATTTCTTCTTATGAAAAAGAAGTTAATGAATTGGAAGATGTTGTTAATAATGCAAAAGCAGGAGACAGCAGACAAGATGATATTGAAAAGTTTTCAAGTATTTCGTCTAAAATAAAGGAAGTTGAAAATAAAATTGATATTTATGATGATGATTTGGAAATGATGTATGAAAATGGTTCATTAAGTCAAAGTGATTACAGGAATTTTGAAAAGAAACTTGATAGGCTGGATGATACACTTGATAATTACGAAGATAGAATTGAACTGATTTTTGGAATAGATGATTAAGAGAGGGAAACCTCTCTTTTTTTTGAATAAAAAATTATATTAGGTTAAAAATATTTAACGAGGTGAAAATATGTTAAAAAAATTACTTTATTCAATTTTTATTTGTTTTCTCATTAGTTCATTTGTTGGTTGTTCATCATCTGTATCAAATAGCAATAATGACGTAAATAATAATGATACTTTAATAAGAAGTGATAATGACATAGAAAGAATGGAAAATATAAATCAGATTGATACTTTGAAGAATGAAATAAAAAAGTTAAAAAATAAATTGGATGTAATTGATAAAAAAGAATATTCTGCATTAGAAAATGATGTAAAAGATTTAGAAGATAGACTTGATTTAATCGATGATGATTTGGAAATTTTATATGATAAAGATGCGATAACAAGAGATGTTTATTCAAAAAAAGAAAAGCAAATTTCTTATATGGAAGATACTTTAGAAAATATAAAAGACAAAATAGAAAAATATATAGATATTGATTGATATAGATATTTAAAAATAAAATGTTTTTTATATATAAAAAATTTAATAATTTTAATAATATGCGGTGAATAATTTATGAAAGTTTTGTGTTTTTTATATTTACTCTTTTTTTCTACATGAAATATTGGTACAATATTGATGTTCATGAAATTATTATAGAAAGAGAGTTTATTTATGAAGGAAAGACAAAACAAAAATAGTATTTTTAAAATTTTCTCTGTTATATTTATCATAGTTGCAATTTTTGATGCAATTATGGGATTATATTCTTTTATATCAACATTATCATCATATACTTCACAAGGATTTGAAATGGGTGAAGTATTAAAATATTTATTTAGTGCATTGTTCCTTCCATCTGTAATTGAACCATTATGCATTATAGGTGGTATAGGTCTTATTCTTTTGGGCATATATAGAATTTTAGAAAATAATATTGTTGAAGTTGTTTTTGATGAAGATGAAAATAATGAAAGCAGTGAAGAAAATATAGTTTATGAATCAGTTGTTGAAGAAGAAAATGTTGAAGAAACTGAAACAAGTGAAGAAAAAGAAAATGACGAAGTTTCAGAAGATATGGAAGAACAAGAAGAATCTACACAAGAACAAGAAGAGCCAAAAGAAGATGTTGTAGAGGAAGAAGAAACTGTAGATGAAGTTGTAGAAGAAAAAGAAGATGTTGTAGAAAATAATGAAGAATCAACTGAAGACAGCGAATCTACAGATGAAGAAGCTACCGAAGAAAAAGAAGAAGAATCTAAAGAAGATAATGAATAAATAAAATAACAGAGGTTAAAAGAGGCATATGTATGCCTCTTTTTTTATTTTATATGGCTATTTGTAAGGGATTTACATTGCAAAAATCATGAAAAAAATGTATAATAAAACAATTAATGGAATTGTTAAAAAATTAAGAAAAATGTATAAATAAAACATGGAGGAATAAACATGGCTTTATATGAAAAAACCGTATATCAATTAAGAGATATGCTAGATAAAAAAGAAGTCAGTGTAAAGGAAGTTCTTGATAGTTATATACAAAGAATAGAAGATACTGATGATAAATTAAATGCTTTTTTGACAAAAACTTTTGAAGTTGCTAGAAAAGATGCAGAAAAAAGCGAAGAAAGAATTTTAAAGGGAGAACCTTTAAGTTTTCTTGATGGTATACCTTATGCCCTTAAAGATAATATGTGTACAAAAGATGTAAGAACAACTTGTTCATCTAAGTTGCTTGAAAATTTTGTACCTCCTTATAGTGCTACTGTATACAAAAAACTTCAAAACAGCGGTGCATTACTTCTTGGTAAAGTTGATATGGATGAATTTGCAATGGGTTCATCAAATGAAAACTCAGCTTACCATACAGTAAAAAATCCTTGGGATACATCAAGAGTTCCGGGGGGATCTTCTGGCGCAAGTGCTGTTAGCGTAAGTGCATCACAAGCTGCTTTTTCTCTTGGTTCAGATACAGGAGGGTCAATAAGAACGCCTGCTGCTTTTTGTGGGGTAACAGGTTTAAAACCTACTTATGGTAGAGTTTCAAGATATGGACTTGTTGCTTTTGCTTCTTCTCTTGATCAAATAGGACCTTTTGGTAAAGATATGAAAGATGTAGCAAGTGTGCTTAATGTAATTGCGGGATATGATGAAAATGATTCTACAAGCATGAAAGTTGATGTTCCTGATTATACTTCTTTCTTAAGTGATGGTATAAAAGGTATGAAAGTTGGCGTTGATTATAGCCTTTTAGATGAAAACAAAATTGATAAAGATGTTTGTGATAATATAAAAAATGCAATTGAAACATTTAAAGAAATGGGTGCAGAAATAGTGGATATTTCTTTCGACTGTTTTGATTATGCAATACCTGTATATTATTTAATTTCTTCTTCTGAAGCATCGTCAAATCTTTCTAGATTTGACGGAATAAGATACGGAGTTAGAGAAGAAGGAGAGACTCTTGAAGATATTATAATAAATTCAAGAACAAAAGGCTTTGGCGAAGAAGTTAAAAAGAGAATTCTTCTTGGAACATATGCTCTTTCTGCCGGATATTATGATATGTATTATAATAAGGCTTTAAAAGTAAGAAGAATTATTAAAGAACAATATGATGAAATGTTTAAACAATGTGATATAGTTCTTACTCCTACAACAACAAGCGAAGCATTTAAAATAGGTGAAAAAAGTACTGACCAAACAAAGATGTATCTTGATGATATATTTACGGTTACTGCTAATCTTGCAGGAATACCTGCTGCTAGTATTCCATGTGGATTTTCGAAAAATGGTATGCCAATAGGTCTTCAAATTGCATCAAGAGCATTTGGAGAAGGTAATATTATAAAAGCCGGATATAATTATCAACAAGTAACTGATTTTCATAAAAATAAACCAAGTTTATAGGAGGTAAGAAATGAAAAATTATACTATGGTAATAGGGCTTGAAATTCATTGTGAATTAGGTACAAAAAGTAAAATTTTCTGTTCTTGCCCAACAGAATTTGGTGCCGAAGAAAATGCTCATGTATGTGAAAGATGTATGGGGATGCCTGGAACTCTTCCCGTACTTAATAAAAAGGTTGTTGAATATGCTGTAAAAGCAGGTTTATCTTTAAACTGTAATATTCAAAACTTTTCAAAATTAGATAGAAAAAATTACTTTTATCCTGACCTTCCAAAAGCATATCAAATATCTCAATATGATGAACCGATTTGTCTTGGTGGATATCTTGATATAACTAAGGAAAGCGGAGAAAAGAAAAGAATAAATATAACAAGAATTCATATTGAAGAAGATGCCGGAAAACTTATTCATGAAGATTATCAGACATTGCTTGATAATAATAGATGTGGGGTTCCTTTAATTGAAATTGTAACAGAACCTGATATCAGAACGGCGGAAGAAGCGTTATTATTTGCTGAAACAGTAAGAAACAATCTTTTAACTGTAGGAGTTTCTGACTGTAAAATGCAAGAAGGTTCTCTTCGTTTTGATGTAAACTTATCTGTTATGCCGGAAGGTTCAAGTGAATTTGGTACAAGAACAGAAATGAAAAATCTTAACTCTTTTAGATCATTAAAAAGAGCTATAGAATATGAATATAAAAGACAAGTTAGAGCCGTTGAAAAAGGTGAAGAAATAGTGCAAGAAACAAGAAAATGGGATGATGAAAAAGGGAAATCATTCTCTATGAGAAGCAAAGAAGATGCTCATGATTATCGTTATTTCCCTGACCCTGACTTAGTTCCTATTATCTTAACAGATGAAGAAATTGCAGAATATAAAGCTCAAATGCCTGAACTTCCTCAAGCAAAGAAAGAAAGATTTATGGAAGAATATTCTTTAAGTGAATATGATGCAAACTTCTTAGCAGGTTCAAGTGAAATAAGTAATTTCTTTGAAGAAGCAATAAAAGATACTAAAAACATCAAGTCTGTTGCCAACTTCTTAATGGGAGATATTTCAGCATACTTAAATAGCAATGAACTAGAATTTTCTGATATTAAATTTACTCCGGCAAATCTTGCTAAACTTATAAACCTTGTTGATAAAGGAGATATAAACTTATCTACTGCTAAAAAAGTTTTAAATGAAATGTTTGAAAGCGGTAAAGATGCTGAAGTAATAGTTGAAGAAAAAGGATTGAAACAAATGAACGATACAGGAGAAATCAAAGTTATCGTAGAAAAAATTCTAAATGATAATCCTCAAGTTGTTGAAGACTTGAAAGGTGGAAAGAAAAAAGCTGCAGGTTTTGTGGTTGGTCAAGTTATGAGACAAACAAAAGGAAAAGCTAATCCTGGTATTGTAAATCAATTAATTAATGAAATTTTAGGATTATAAAAAAGAGAGCTTTGCTCTCTTTTTTTATTTGTCTTTTAGCATTTCTCCAACGGCTCCGTAAGGATGGATTAGTTTAAAATCTTTATCTGTTATATTATTTATTTTCATAACGGTTGCACCAATTATATCAAGAACTATGCTTGTGCAGGTAGTTGACGATGTTGCAACCATATCTTTGTCATCCAGTTCTTTTAAGGAATCAAACATTATACAAATATCTGAATTCTTAGCTAAATAAGAATCCTTGTTTTCCGTTATTGCTATTATGTAGGCACCAAGTTTTTTAGCTATTGGAATGGAATGCATAAGTTCTTTTGTATTGCCGCTTTTGGAAATAGGTACAAATATATCATTCTCTCTTATTACTCCATATTCTCCGTGAAGTCCATTCATTACGTTTATTGCGATGGAGGGAATATATAGAAAATTATATATATTTGCTGCTCTAAAAGCTGCGGTGCTTGAAGATCCACATCCTGCAAATATTATATTTCCTTTGCAATTTGCAATTTTATTACTTGCTTTTTCAACTATTTCAAAATTTAAACTTTTTTCTAAATTGTTAACTGCATCGACTTCTCTTTTTAATAATTCTTTTATTGTATTTATATTATTCATAAAGATAACCTCCTTATGTTTTATTTTATCATTATCTTTATTTATTTAAAAGGTTTTTTATGCTTTATTTAGTAAAAATATTCAAATATATTATTGAAAAAAAGATAATAATGTTTTATAATATAATTGTAAATACATCATTACGAATTTTTAAAGGAGATTTTAATTATGAAAGCAGTTGTATTTAGAGGTCCGGAAGATTTTGGACTTGAAGAAGTTGAAACACCGAAATGTCCAAAAGGAGGAGTTTTAATAAAAGTTGAAGCAGTAGGACTTTGTGGTTCTGATGTTAGAACTTTTAGTTCAGGACACTTTGCGGTTACACCTCCTTATATTTTAGGACATGAGGCAGCAGGTGTTATTTGTGAAAGTGATAATGAAAATTATCCTGTTGGTGAAAAAATTGTTATAAATCCACTTGTTGGATTATGTGGTACTTGTTATTTCTGTACACATGGACTAAAAAATCATTGTGAAAATAAAATAACACTTGGTACAAATTTACCTGGAGGATATGCACAATATACAGCTTTACCAGAAGAATGTTGTACTGATGATACAATAGTTAAAATACCTAGTGATTTTAATGTTGATTTAATTCCTCTTGCAGAAACAACATCAAGTGTTTATTCTGTACAAGAATTTGCAAGAGTAAAAGAAGGGGACGATGTTGTAATTATGGGTGCCGGTCCTCTTGGAAATCTACATAGTGCTATTGCAAAAGCAAGAGGAGCAAGAAAAGTAATTATTTCTGAACCAAATGAATCAAGACTTGAAATGGCTCATAGATTTAAAACTACGGATGTATTTAATAATCCAAATAAAGAAACTTTGGAAGATTGCGTAATGAGAGAAACAGACGGTCACGGAGCTGATGTTGTTATCGTTGCATGCCCTGTTGGATCTGCTCAAGAACAAGCAACTCATCTTGTTAAACCAAGAGGTACTGTAGTTCTATTTGGAGGTCTTCCAAAAGATAATTGTAAAGTTCTTTTCGACAGTAACTTAATTCATTATAAAGAACTTAATGTAGTAGGCGGATTTGCTTATGCTCCAGAAGTATTTGCAAAAGCTGTTGAATTAATCGTTAATAAGAAAATTGATGCTACACAATTTGTAACTCATATTATGCCTTTAAAAGATATTAAAGAAGGTATTAAAGCAATTAAAACAGGGGAAGCAATAAAAGTAGTTTTGAAACCTTTTAATGAATAAAATTAATTAAAAATAAAAAAGATTGTTTTCGGACAATCTTTTTTTATTACAAAAAAAGTAATATTGACATATAATAAAATATGTAGTAAAATTCGACTAATAAATTAATATCCAATTTAACAGGTTTAGTGCCGGGCTTTATGCAACAGTTTGATATATCTGTGGGTTTCATGGATATATTTTTTATTTGGAGGTTATCATCATGAAAAACAATTTAACGGATAAGCAACTTGCAATGAAGGTATCTCTTTGGAGTATGATAGTAAATATATTTTTATCTATAATCAAGGTTGCAGTTGGATTCTTTGGGAAATCATCTGCCCTTATTTCTGACGGTATACACTCTCTTTCTGATGTGTTTAGTACTGTTGCTGTTATGATTGGGATAAATGCCTCAAGTAAAGAATCAGACACTGAACATAGATATGGACACGAAAGAATAGAATGTGTGGTTGGGATGTATTTATCGGCATTTCTAGCAGTCATAGGTTTTGGTATTGGGTATGACGGAATAATAAAAATTATTAATCACAGTACAATAGCCGTTCCTTCAAGCATAGCTTTATATATAGCAGTTTTATCTGTGGTTGTAAAAGAAATGATGTTTAGAGTTACAATGCGAGCAGGAGAAAAAACAGGCTCTACTGCACTTAAAGCAGATGCTTGGCATCATAGGTCTGATGCTTTATCCTCAATAGGTAGTTTTGTCGGTATTTTGGGAGCAAGGTTAGGGTTTACAATACTTGACCCTATTGCATGTATTTTAATTTGTTTAATGATTTTTCAAGCTGCTTATGAAATAGGTAAGGATTGTGTAGATAAAGTGGTAGATAAGTCTTGTGATGAAGATACTGTTAAGGATATGGTTGAAGTTATAAAAAATATTGATGGGGTTTATTCAATAAAGGATATAAAAACGAGACTTTTCGGAAGTAAAAAATATGTTGATATTATAATTTATGTAGACGGAAAGTTATCAGTATATGACGGGCATGCAATAGCAATGAATGTTCATGAAGCAATTGAAAAAGAATTTGAGGGAGTAAAGCATTGTATGGTGCATGTTGATCCTATTTTTATAAATTAAAATTTTTAACTTTTGTAATTTTTTAATTACAAAAGTTTTTTGTTCATTTATGTATAAAAAAAGTAAAAAAAACCTTTATTTCTCTTGATTTTTCTTCTTATTATGGTATACTTATGATTGCTAAAGGCAAAAAAGCCTTTTTTTAATGTTGCAAATTTGTTCTTAATAATGATGTGGACTCCATTATAGAGAGTGATTTGCATCGAAGTTTTATATTTAGTCCTGTAGATATAATTCTTCACCAAGTAATACAGCGGAGGTTGTAAATAATGAGAGTAAAAGTAACACTTGCATGCGAAGAGTGTAAACAAAGAAACTATAATACAATGAAAAATAAAGACAATCCAAAAGAAAGATTAGAACTTAAAAAGTATTGTAGATTTTGCAAGAAACATACTAATCATAAGGAAACAAAATAAGGAGTATGGTTATGGCAAAAAGTAAAAAAAATGCTAAAGCCACAAAGAAAAAAGAATTTTTTCTTTTAAGATGGATAAAAGGTATCTCTGAATTTTTTAGAGGGGTTAGTGTAGAACTAAAAAAAGTTACATGGCCAACTAAAGATGAACTTATAAAGCAAACAATTGTTGTAATTGTTATTTGCGGAATACTTACAATATTTATTTGGGGTTTAGATACTGTTTTAGGATTATTAAGAGGTCTTTTGTAGTAGGTAAAAATTATGAGTGAAAATGTTAAACAAATTGAAAGTGATAGCACTAAAGCACTTTGGTATGTAGCACATACTTATTCAGGATACGAAAACAAGGTTAAAGAAAATATTGAAGCTGCAGTTATTCGTAGGAATATGTCTGATGTTATTGAAGAAGTTGTAGTGCCTATGCATAAAGTTGAAGAAACAAAAAACGGAGAAAGAAAAGTTGTTGAAAAGAAAGTATTTCCCGGATATGTTTTGGTAAAAATGTACATGACTGATGATGCTTGGTATATCGTAAGAAATACCAGAGGTGTAACAGGATTTGTTGGGCCAGCGTCAAAACCAGTACCTTTAACGGAAGAAGAACTTAGAAATCTTGGCATAATTGAAAAAGAAACAGTGACGACAGACCTTAAGGTTGGAGATGAAATTGAAGTTTTATCCGGACCTTTTGAAAATTATACCGGTATTATCGAAGAAGTAAATATCGATAAAGCAAAATTAAAAGTTAATATATCTATGTTTGGCAGAGAAACACCTGTTGAATTGGATTTTGAACAAGTAAGAAAATTTTAATTGAAAGAAAAGTAGGAGAATAAAAAATGGCAAAGAAAATTGTTGGAATGATAAAATTACAAATTCCTGCTGGAAAAGCTACACCAGCACCACCAGTTGGTCCTGCACTTGGTCAACATGGTGTAAATATCATGGACTTTTGTAAAGCATTTAACGCAAAAACAGAATCACAAGCCGGTCTTATAATTCCGGTTGTAATCAGTGTATATCAAGACCGTTCATATACATTTATTACAAAAACTCCACCAGCTCCAGTATTAATTAAAAGAGCTATCAACCTACAAAAAGGTAGTGGAGAACCTAACAAAAACAAAGTAGGTAAAATTACTAAAGATCAAATTAAAGAAATTGCTGAAATGAAAATGCCTGACTTAAATGCTGCTAATATCGATACTGCTATGAGCATGATCGAAGGTACAGCAAGAAGTATGGGTATTACTGTAGAAGAATAATAACTGGTTATTTATCTCGTATATATGTGGGAGAGGTAAATAAGTATTTAAATTGTAACCACACAGGAGGATATATATTAATGAAAAAAGGTAAAAATTATCTTGCAAAAAAAGAAATGATTGAACAAGGTAAATTATATGATGTAAATGAAGCTGTAGCATTAGTTAAAAAAATGGCAACAGCTAAATTTGATGAAACAATTGAACTTCATGTTAAACTTGGTGTTGACTCAAGACATGCTGACCAACAAGTTCGTGGTGCTATTGTTCTTCCTCACGGAACAGGAAAAACAGTTAGAGTTTTAGTATTTGCTAAAGGTGAAAAAGCTGAAGCTGCTAAAGCTGCTGGTGCTGATTATGTTGGAGCAGAAGAATATTTGGACAAAATTCAAAAAGAAGGCTGGTTCGAATTTGATGCAGTTGTAGCTACACCTGATATGATGGGTGTTGTTGGTAGATTAGGTAGAGTTCTTGGACCTAAAGGTTTAATGCCTAACCCAAAATCTGGAACTGTTACATTTGATGTTGATAAAGCTGTAAATGAAATCAAAGCAGGTAAAGTTGAATACAGACTTGATAAATCAAACATTATTCACGTTGCTATTGGTAAAGCAAGCTTTGGTGAAGAACAAATCGAAGAAAACTTCAATGTTTTAATCGATGCTATCAAGAAAGCAAAACCTGCTGCAGCAAAAGGACAATATTTCAGAAGTGTTACTTTATCAAGCACAATGTCTCCTGGAGTAAAACTTTCTGTTGCAAAATTCTAATTAATATAGTATAATATATTAGCTAAAAATTGAATATTAATTATTCACGATAATTAAAGGGTTTTAACCTTTTAATATATACCGCAGACAGCAGGGGGATATAATCCGTAACAATCCTGCCGAGGTTAAGAAGTGGAGTTATCTAATACTCTTTCTTAACTTGCGGAAAGAGTATTTTTTATGAATAGGAGGAAATGTCGTGTCATCAGAAGCTATTTTAGAAAGCAAAAAAGCCATTGTTGCCGAAATAGTTGAAAAAATGAAAAATGCAGAAGCTTTCGTTTTAGTAGATTATAAAGGTATTAATGTTGAACAAGATACTGCATTTAGAGCAAAAGCAAGAGAATTAAACGTAGATTACAAAATTTACAAAAATACATTCATTAGATTTGCTGCAAAAGAATGTGGATATGATGAACTTGTTGACGTATTAAAAGGAAGTACAGCAGTTGCTTTTTGTGACGAAGATGTTGTTGCACCAGCAAAAGTTGTTAGCGAATTTGCTAAAGACAATGCTTTAGAATGCTTAACAATTAAAGGCGGTGTAATCGAAGGTAGTGTAGCTAAATTAGAAGAATTACAAAAAATCGCAACATTACCATCAAGAGAAGCATTACTTGCAAAAATGCTTGGAAGCTTACAAGCTCCAATTTCAAACTTTGCATGTGTTATCAATGCTATCAAAGAAAAAATGGAAGAAGACGAACAAGCAAGCGCTTAGTTTTGTCTAGCTAAAGAAATAAGAAAAATAAATAGGAGAAAATTAAAATGAGTGAAAAATTTGATAAAATTATTGAAGAAGTAAAATCTATGTCAGTTTTAGAACTATCTGAATTAGTTAGTGCTTTAGAAGAAGAATTTGGTGTAAGTGCTGCTGCTGCACAAGTAGTAGTTGCTGGTGATGCTGGTGCTGCTGGTGGTGCTGCAGAACAAACAGAATTTGATGTAATCTTAACAGCTGCTGGTGATTCTAAACTTAAAGTTGTTAAAGCTGTTAGAGAAGTAACAGGTTTAGGACTTAAAGAAGCTAAAGAAATCGTTGATAACGCTCCAAAAGCTATCAAAGAAGGCGCTAGCAAAGAAGAAGCTGAAGAAATCAAAGCTAAAATCGAAGAAGTTGGCGGACAAATCGAACTTAAATAGTTTAGATTATAATTTTAAAAGACCACATAATTGTGGTCTTTTTTTATTATACTGCATAAAGGTAATAAAAAAGACGGAATTAAATCCGTCTTATATTTTTAAGTTATTAACCTCTAAGGTCATCAAGAAGTTCTGTTTTTTCTTCTGTTTTATCGTCTTTTTGTTTTACGATTTTAGCAGGTGCACCTGCGACTACAACTCCTTCAGGAACATCTTCTGTTACAACACTTCCTGCTGCAACAACACTGCCGTTTCCTATTTTTACACCTTCTAAAACTACAACGTTTCCGCCTATCATACAATCATCTCCAACGATAACAGGTGTTGCTGATGGTGGTTCTAAAACTCCTGCTAGAACTGCTCCAGCACCAATGTGGCTTCTTTTACCTACTGTTGCTCTTGCACCAAGAACTGCATTCATATCAATCATAGATTCTTCGCCGATAACAGCTCCGATGTTTATTGTAGCACCCATCATTATAACGGCATTTTTACCAATTTGTACACCTTCTCTGATGTTTGCACCTGGTTCAATTCTTGCTTCAACTTCATTTGTATCCATCATAGGAATAGCTGAATTTCTTCTATCATATTCCATTCTATAGCTTGTTATTCTATCTTTGTTGCTGTCAATAAAGTCAAATACTTCTTCTTTTTCTCCAAATACAATATAAGAACCTTGTGTCCCGTAATATTCAAGTCCTTCAAGCATGTTTTCTACTAAATCACCTTTAACATAAAGTTTGATAGGTGTACTTTTTTGTGCAGCCTTAATGTATTTAGCGATTTCATAAGGGTTTGTTAAGTCAAATTGTTCTTTTAATTTAGCGTTATCCATTATTTTCTCCTTAAATTATATCATTCATTTGGAAATATCCATTTCCTTTATCATATATGTATCTGCCTGCTTTAACTGCTCCCACTGCAAATACTTTTCTTGATAATGCTGTATGTTTTACTTCTATTATTTCATCTTCTCCGGCGAAGATTACTTCATGTTCTCCTACAATAGTACCGCCTCTTACAGCGTGTATTGTAAGATCGCTTTTTTCTCTTTTAACATCTTTACCATATCTTGAAAATTTGTATTCAAGTTCTTTATTTGAATTTTCTTTTATTACATCTGCAAGCATATAAGCTGTTCCACTTGGAGCATCTACTTTTCTGTTGTGATGTTTTTCTATTATTTCGGTATCAAAATCTTCACAAAGAAGTTTAGCGCCAAGTTCAAGCATTTTGCTTACAACGCTTATGCCATAAGAGAAGTTTCCTGTTTTAAATACAGGTATAGTTTTGCTTGCTTCATCTAAATGTTTGTTTGTATCTTCATCAAGACCTGTTGTAGCACATACAAGTGCAATATTGTTTTTAACACAAAAGTCTATTAAACTGTCAACAAGACTAAAATGAGAGAAATCTATTACAACATCTATATCTTCTTTTATTTTATCAAAGGAATCATATATAGGATATTCTTCATTTCCTTTTATGTTTTTATCAAATCCGCATACGATTTGCATATCTTCATATCCTTCGACTATGTTTTTTACATTTTGTCCCATGGCTCCGTTAAAGCCGCTAATCATAACTTTTATCATATTTGCCTCTTAGATTAAAGAATATTCTTTCAATGTTTTTTCTAAAAACTCTCTTTTGCTTCCTGTAAGCTCTGTTAAAGGAAGTCTCATATCACCTGTATTAAGTCCCATTATTTTCATGGCAGTTTTTACAGGGATTGGATTACATTCACAGAATAGTGCATCGCACATTGGTAAGATATCAAGTTGTTTTTGAATTGCCGTTTTGATATCGCCATTAAAGAATGCATCTGTTAATGCAACACATTCTTTAGGAATAATGTTTGAACATGTTGAAATTACACCATCTCCTCCAAGAGATAAAACAGGCATAATTTGATCGTCATTACCTGAATATAATTCTACATCTTCAGGTAAATCTTTCATTATTCTTGCAACTTGAGATAAATCTCCACTTGCTTCTTTAAAACCTTTTACGTTTTTTATTTTAGTAAGTTCAATAGCAAGTGATGCAGATATATTTTTACCTGTTCTTGACGGAACGTTATAAACAATAATAGGTACATCTACTCTGTCACTTATATATTCATAACTTTTATAAATTCCTTCATCACTTGATTTATTGTAATAAGGATTATTGATTAAAACAGCGTCCGCACCTCTTTTTGCGGCTATTTCTGTCAATTGAAGAACATGTTCTGTATTATTTGTTCCCGTTCCCGCAATAAAAGGAACTCTGCCGTTTATTACCTCATTTGAAACTTTGAAAATTTGGTCTTTTTCTTCATCTGTAACAGTTGGAGATTCTCCTGTTGTTCCACAAATTACAAGACCGTTAATACCATTTTCTATTTGTGAGTTAATAAGTTCTTCAAGTACACTATAGTTTACTTTATTATTTTCATCAAATGGGGTAACTAAAGCAGTACTTACACCTTTAAAAATAGACATATTAATTATTTTCCTTTCCAAAGAAATTTTCTTTAATTAAATATTCAGCGATTTGAACTGTATTAGATGCAGCACCTTTTCTGATGTTATCACCTACACACCATAAGTTCATTCCGCTTTCAACAGAAAAGTCTCTTCTTATTCTTCCAACGTAAACTTCATCTCCGCCTGCTGCATCAAGTACAGTAGGGTATTCTGGAACTGAAATATCGTCTTTTACTATTACGCCAGGAGCTTTTCTTAATAATTCTCTTGCTTCTTCAAGGTCAAAAGGTTTTTCAAATTCAAGGTTGATGCTTTCGCTATGACCTACAAAAACAGGTACTCTTACTGTTGTTGCAGTAACTTTTACATCGTAGTCACCAAGAATTTTATGTGTTTCATTGACCATTTTAAGTTCTTCTTTTGTATATCCGTTTTCTGTAAATTCATCAATATGAGGAAGACAGTTATATGCGATTTGAACAGGGTAAAATTCATTTTTACCGCCTTTAACTCCTTCTTCAAGATCTTTTATTCCTTTTAGTCCAGAACCTGCAACTGCTTGGTATGTAGAATAAATTACTCTTTTTATTTTATACGCATCATGAAGAGGTTTTAAAACTACCATTGCTTGGATAGTTGAGCAGTTTGGATTTGCGATTATCCCTTTGTTTTTTAAAGCGTCTTTTGGATTTACTTCAGGTACAACCAAAGGTACTTCATCATCCATTCTCCATGCTGAAGAGTTATCAATTACAACAACTCCGTTTTTTGCTGCGATAGGTGCATATTTTAAACTTGTTCCTCCGCCTGCTGAAAATAATGCAAAGTCGATATCTTTGTCAAAAGAATGTTCTGTTAATTCTTCTACAGTATATTCATTTCCGTTAAATTTAACTTTTTTTCCTGCTGATCTTATTGATGCCATAGGGTAAAAGTTATTAACATCAATTTTGCTTTCTTCAAGTACTTCAATCATTTTTTGTCCTACAACACCTGTTGCACCAACAACAGCTACATTGTATTTTCCCATAAAAATCCTCCTAAATATTTTTTATAGTGTTATAAAAAATAAAAGTCGACAATGCGACTCATAATACGTAAATAAATCAGTATTAGTGAATAGCACTCCATCAAAGTCGATGACAGTCTTAATGCTCTTAACATTAAGCCCGAAAAGACACCCGGTAAAAAGTGCCAATCCTCGGCAAATTTTCCTTTCATTTATTTTCACTTATATTTACCTATATCCAATAAATTACTGATAAAATTTGCACCTCTATTTTAACACTATGATATATAAATTCTATTGTTTTTATTATAGTAATAAATGCGTTTTATTGCAAGCCTTTTATTATAGTTTTAGTGTAGTTTTGTATGTAAAAATTAAATTCACAAATTCTTTTTTTTAAATAATATTTTAAATATAATTTATTTATTTTTTTTCATAATATTTTCATAATTATTTTTTCTTACATTGATTTTTTTATTTTAATAACAAATAAAGACAAAAAATTTTAAATAAGATTGATATTATTTATAAAAAAGCGAAAAGAGGAAGAACATAAAAATGGGAAAAACTTTGGTTATTACATCGGGAAAAGGAGGAGTCGGAAAGACTACATCTACTGCAAATATTGGTGTATCCTTAAGTAAGCTGGGGAAAAAGACTGTTGTTATAGATGCTGATATAGGACTTAGAAACTTAGATGTAATATTGGGGCTTGAAAACAGGATTGTTTATACTATTATTGATGTAATTGAAAACAGATGTAGATTAAAGCAAGCACTTATTAAAGATAAACGCTATGATGGATTATACTTGCTTCCGGCTTCGCAAACAAAGGATAAAACGGCAATAAGACCAACTCAAATGAGAAAAATTTGTAAAGAACTTGAAAATACTTTTGATTACATAATAGTTGATTCTCCTGCAGGAATAGAGCAAGGTTTTCAAAATGCGGTTGCCGGTGCAAAAGATGCAATAGTTGTAACCACTCCCGAAGTTTCTGCGGTTAGAGATGCTGATAGAATAATATCCCTTCTTGATGTAAATGGAATAGAAAATACAAAATTAATAATTAATAGAGCAAAAGAAGATATGATGAAAAAAGGTCAGATGATGGATACAAATGACATTTTGGATATTTTAGGTATAGAACTTATTGGAATTGTTCCTGATGAAAAAGAAATTGTTATTTCTTCAAATAGAGGAGAGCCGGTGGCGGGAAAAGAAGATTTAATAACAGGACAAGCGTATATGGACATAGCAAGAAGAATAACAGGGGAAGAAATACCAATAAGAAATATTGTAAAGAAAGAAAATTTGGTAAAAAGGCTTGTTCATAGTCTTGGATTTTAGGAGGAGATATGTTTGATTTTTTTAGGGATAAAACAGATGAAAATAAAAGTAAAGATATAGCAAAAGAAAGACTTCAAAACATTCTAATGAAAGAAAGAACGAATATAACAAATGATAAATTGGAAATGGTAAAAAAAGAAGTTCTTTGTGTTGTAAATGAATATTTTATGGTAGATGAAAGAAGAAGTAAAACTTATCTTACAAAAATGAAACTTGGTAAAGAAAAAAAAGAAGAAAATGTTCTGGTTTCGCTTATGGTTATTAAAAATTAAAAGAGATGTATTTCATCTCTTTTTTTATTTTTTTTCTATTAATTTTGTAATAAATGTTAAAAATAAATTATAATAAGAAAAAAAGGAGAAATGTAATGAAAGAAATATTTACACCTATCGTTGATATTAGAAGAAAAGTTTTTAAAGAAGTTGCAAAAGTAGCATATGAAAATTTAGATATTGATTTAGAAAATTTAGCAAAAAAAATTGTCATGGAAGAAGATAACAAAATAACTGATAAAAATAGAGAAACGTTATTAATCTTGGAAAGATTAAGACTTGCTTTTGGGCTTGATGCTACAACCGAAAGTAATCCATATAATAAAGAAAAAGATGTTGAGAATATAAAAAATGAAAAGAACGTATTAAATCTTCCTCTTGTAAATGTTGTAACTGATGCTTGTATGAAGTGTGAAGAAAATACAGTTTTTGTAACAAATAATTGTAGAGGCTGTTATGCTCATCCTTGCAGTGAAGTTTGTCCTGTTGAAGCAATATATTTTGAAAATGGTAAAAGTGTTATTAATAAAGATAAATGTATTAGATGTGGTAAATGTGTTTCTGCCTGCCCTTATAATGCCATTGTAAAATATGACAGACCTTGTAAAGCAGCTTGTGGAGTAAATGCTTATATAAGTGATGATGAAGGTCATGCAAAAATAGACTATGATAAATGTGTTTCTTGCGGGCAATGTATTGTTTCATGTCCTTTTGGTGTAGTAAGTGATAAATCAGAAATTTATCAAACAATAAAATCAATTCAAAACAATAAAAAAGTTATAGCAGAAATTGCTCCTGCTTTTGTTGGACAGTTTGGAAGTGATGCGAGTCCTGAAAAAATAAAAGAAGCACTAATTAAACTAGGATTTTATGATGTTGTTGAAGTAGCTCTTGGTGCTGATATGGGGGCTGTTGCGGAAGCAAAGCATTTTATTGAAAAAGTTAAAACAGGTAAAGAACCTTTCCTTGCAACTTCATGTTGTCCTTCATGGGCAGTTATGGCAAAAAGAGATTATCCTGATATTGCTCCTTATGTTTCACCTGCTCTTACACCTATGGTTGCATGTGCAAGAATAATAAAAGAAAAGCATCCAGATTCAAAGATTGTATTTATTGGACCTTGTAGTGCAAAGAAATTGGAAGCTAACAGAAGAAGTGTAAAGAGCGATGTAGATTATGTATTAACATTTGAAGAAGTGTATGGAATGTTTGAAGCAAAAGGAATAAGAGTAAGTGACTTAAAAGGTGAACATATGGAAGATGCAACAGCAGCAGGTAGG
Source organism: Anaerofustis sp. NSJ-163 (assembly GCF_024135845.1). NCBI lineage: Bacteria > Bacillati > Bacillota > Clostridia > Eubacteriales > Eubacteriaceae > Anaerofustis > Anaerofustis sp. NSJ-163. The sequence continues at coordinate 60,624 of NZ_JAMYJV010000004.1, read as the reverse complement.
GGGTATGGATATTCAGGTGGTGTAAGCAAAGCTATTATAGGAGCAATTAAAAAATTCGATCCTGAACTTGAAGTGCCAAATGATAGAGCTGACGGACTTAACGGTTGTAAAAAGATTTTAACTCTTGCGAAAATGGGTAAGAGAGACGGATATTTACTTGAAGGAATGGGATGTCCTGGGGGTTGTGTCGGAGGAATGGGTACTTTGATATCTCAAACAAAAGCAGAAAAAGGAATAAAATCTTTTGAAAATGAAGCCAAATCCAAAGAAGCATATGAAAATGAATATATTAAAGAAATCGGAGAAGAAAATGTCAAAGTTGAACATTAAAATAGGGGATATTACAAAAGAAACAACGGACGCAATAGTAAATGCTGCCAACACCTCTCTTCTTGGAGGGGGAGGTGTTGACGGTGCAATTCATAGGGCTGCCGGAAGAGGACTTTTGGAAGAATGCAGGACTTTAAACGGATGTAAAACAGGAGAAGCTAAAATTACAAAAGGTTATCATCTTCCTTCAAAATATGTTATTCATACTGTTGGGCCAATTTATAGAGGAGGAAATAACAACGAAAGCGAACTTCTTAAAAATGCTTATGAAAATTCCCTTAAAGTTGCAGTCGAAAATAAAATAAAAACAATAGCTTTTCCTTCTATAAGTACTGGTGTTTATTCTTATCCATTAAAAGAAGCAAGCGAAATAGCAGTAAAAACTATATTGGATTTTCTAAATAAGGATAATTCAATTGAAGAAGTAATAATGGTTTGTTTTGATAATAATACTTATGATTATTATCAAAAAGCATTAAAGAAATTGGAGGGGAAATAATGTTTAGTGCTATATGTGTAGGTATTGGAGGGTTTATAGGTGCTTGTTTAAGATATTGTTTTACAATTATTTTTCCTTCAAATTGGGATTTTCCTTTAAATACTCTTCTTATTAATATAATTGGTTCGTTTATTATAGGCGTAATATTTGCAATGAGCGAAAATACAAGTTATATGAGTCCTAACAGTAAACTATTTTTACAAACAGGAATTTGTGGAGGTTTTACAACCTTTTCTACTTTTTCACTTGAAACATTTAATTTACTTGAAAAAGGTAATTATTTTTTAGGAGGACTATACATAATAACAAGTGTTCTGTTTTGTTTAATAGGTGTAATGATAGGAAAAAGCTTGATTTCACATTTTACAAGTTAAGGCTTTATTATTGTAATTATTATAATTTTATTAAAATCATGGCAATAAAATAAAAATTATGATATTATGTTGAAATCGAAATAAAATTTAATGGAGTAGAATATGAAAAAAATATTAAGTATTATTTTATCAATTATGATGATAATGGTACCATTATCAAATGTTTTTGCGATAGAATCTGGTAAACAAATGGTTGCTATCGGAGGAGATTTAAATGAGAGCCAAAGAAAGACAGTTTATGATTACTTTGGCGTTAGTGAAGGAAGTGTAGATGAAGTTACTGTAACTCATGATGATGAAAAACAATATTTACAAGATGTTGACCCATCAAGAATAGGTTCAAACAGTATATCTTCTATTTATATTGAAACACAAAATGAAGGTGCTGGTTTAGATATTGAACTTCATAATATAAACTGGCTAACAGAAGACATATATCAAAATGCACTTTTAACTGTTGGTATTAAAGATGCAAAAATTGTTATTGCAGCGCCATTTGAAGTTTCAGGTACTGCAGCATTAACAGGAGTTTATAAAGCATATGAACAAATGAGTGGCGAAACAGTTTCAGAAGAAGCAAAAGAAGCTGCTACTGAAGAACTTGTTACTACAGGGGAATTATCTGATGATATTGGAAGTGAAGATGCTTCTCAGCTTGTAAATGAATTAAAATTATCTATAGATGATTTTAAAAATATGGATGATGAGCAAGTAAAAGAAGAAATAAAAAATATTGCTGACGGAATGAACATTTCTCTTACAGATGAACAATTAGATCAACTTCTTGATTTAGTTAGAAGTTTAGAAAATGTTGATTTTAGCGGAGTAATGGATGAACTTAAAAATATTTCAAATCAATTTGCTGATCTTGGTATTTGGGATAAAATAGTAAATTTCTTTAAAGGATTATTTAACTAAAAATATAAAAGTTAATATTATATAATTATGTAAATAAAAAAAGCACATTATATGTGCTTTTTTATTTATAACTTATTTTATATTTCATTAATATTTTTGCTACAGGAACGCCAATTACAACGGCTACCATATCAGAAATAAATTCTCCTGGCATTGATGCCATTGGTGCAATCCAGTTGCCATAAATAAAAGCTTCAGCCATATAATATCCGACCATTCCTATTATGGTAAAAGCAATCATAGCAAATACTGTTTTAGAAATTCCACCTTTTAGTAATATTTTAGAAACAACAATTCCTTGAACAAGTCTTATTACGAAAGTAAATGGTGCCCATACAGCATAAGGACTTAATAAATCAAAAAGCCCCATACCTATTGCTCCCGCAAGTCCTGCTTCAACAGGCATAAGAAGAAAAGTTGCAATAACAAGAACTGCTCCTCCTAAATGTATAAGTCCGCCGTCTGTAAATGAAATTGGGAGTCTTATATTTATATATGTTGCAATATATATAAACGCTGCCATTACTCCCGTAAGAACAATATTTAATGTTTTTTTGTTGGTCATATTTTCCCTCCTGTCAGATCACAATTATTTTTTATTTTAATACTACATTATTAAATTTTCAATAATAAAGTTTCATTTCTATTTTAAAACGACATTATTTTTATACATCTTTTTATATATTATTTGTATAAAAGGGAGGTAATGTTATGAAGCTTATAAAAGTTGAACGATTTGGGATTATTTTTATTACTTTATTTGTTTTTTTATTATCAAATTTATATTTTCTTACTGAGTTTGATTTCTTTAAATTTATATGTGCAGGAAATAATAGTATGTTGGAGCAAATGAAAGTTGTATATTTTTCTTATATGTTTTTTATGATTATAGAAATGATTTGTAAAATTCAGTATAATGATAATTTTTTTCTTGCAAAAGCAATAAGTACATATATTCTTGTTTTTAGTATTCCAATGTTTTTTTATACTTTTAAAAATATGTTTGGTGTAATGAATACTATTTTTTATTTTATTTTAGTTTTGATTTGTGTAGGTATAAGTCAAAGTTTTAGTTATAAAATTTTGCTTGATGAACAAAATGATAAAGTTAAAGTGAAATTAATAAGTATAATGAGTATTATTTTACTTGGAATAATACTTGTTTATTTTTCATATAATCCTTTAAATACACCAATTTTTATGGATATTTAAATTTTCATTAATTATTTGAAATAAAATAAAATAATGTTATAATTGAGTTACTAATATGTATATGTTTATTTCTCGAAAAGGAGGTACAATTATGAGCAAAAATATTGATGAAAACATTACTTTAAGAGAAACCTTAGAACAAGGTGATGAGTTAAATATAAGTGATAATGTGATAACTTCAATAGTAGGACTTGTTACAAGAGAAGTTGATGGTATAAGCGGTCTATATGGAGGTATAGATATTGGAGAAATATTTGGTAAAAAGAATGTTGGAAAAGGTGTAAAAACAATAATAAGTGGTAATAAAATTATTATTGATATTTCTTTAATTATAAAATACGGAGCAATAATACCTGATTTAACAGATGAAGTTAAGAAAAAAGTTAAACAATCTGTTGAATCTATGACAGGATACAATGTAATTCAAGTTAATATATATATTGAAGGATTAGAATGTTAAATATAATTTAAAGGGGTTAAATTTTGAAAAGAGACGTAGCAAGAGATTTAGTATATAAAATTATTTTTCAAATGAGTTTCCATGAAGATTTTAATGAAAGATATGAACAAATGATTACAGATAATGGTTTAAAAGGAACTCAAGGTGAGTATGCTAAAAAGACCATTAAAGGTATATTAGATAATCTTGATGAAATTGATGGAATAATAAAAGAAAATTTAAAAGGCTGGAAGTTTGAAAGACTTTCAAATCATGTAATAGCCGTTTTAAGACTTGGTGTTTTTGAAATTATGTATAATGACGATATCCCTGCGTTGGTAGGTTTAAATGAAGCCGTTGGTTTGGCTCACACATACTCAGATGAAAAAGAGGCAAGTTTTGTAAACGGGTTATTAAATAGTGTATATAAAAAAGTTAGTTAATATTTATTGACTTGTATATGAATATATTATAATATAGTATCCAATACCAGATGATATGGTTTTGGGTATAGTGAGGATTAAAATGATAGATAATGTAATTTTAACCGTCACGGATGTAAATAGATATATTAAGACTTTACTTGATTATGATGAATTATTGTCTAATTTAAAAGTAGAGGGGGAAGTTTCAAATTATAAGAGACATTCTTCCGGACATTTATATTTTTCAATAAAAGATAATAAAGGTAAAATAAATTGCGTTATGTTTCGAGCAGACACATATTCTCTGGATTTTGAGCCTAAAGATGGCATGAAAGTTATAATAGAGGGTAATGTGTCTGTTTTTGAAAAGAACGGTAATTATCAATTATATGTCCGTAGCATGAAAAAAAAGGGTATAGGAAGATTATATGAAGAATATAATAAATTACTTGAAGAGTTGAAGTTAAAAGGTTATTTTGATAACAGCATTAAGAAGCCTATACCTAGATTTATTAGTAGAGTAGCAGTTGTAACATCCAAGACGGGGGCAGCAGTAAGGGATATAATAAGCGTTATAAAAAGAAGAAATAAGAATATTGAAATAATTGTTTGTCCTGTACTTGTTCAAGGTGAGGGAAGCGGAGAAGACGTTGCTCAAATGATATACGATATAAATAGCCTTAACCTTGCTGATGTGATAATAACAGGAAGAGGTGGAGGAAGTATTGAGGAACTTTGGGCTTTTAATGAAAGAGTAGTTGCTCAAGCAGTATATGACAGTAAAATTCCTGTGGTTTCTGCCGTAGGGCATGAAACAGACTTTACAATATGTGATTTTGTGGCAGATTTTAGAGCTCCAACACCATCTGTTGCAGGTGAAATCGTAAGTGAACCGTTGGATAATATTATTTTTACAATTGATGAATATCAAAGAAAGGCTACAAACATTTTAAATAATTTAATTGATTCTTATAAACAAAGAATAGAAAATGTAATAAATAAACCTGTAATAAAAAGACCAAATGCATATATTGAAAATATGGAACAGTATGTTGATAATTTAAAAGATTCCATTGATTTATCATTTGGCAATAAAATTAGTTTTAATAAGCAAAAATTAAATTCTTTGGAAAAACTAGTTAAAACTCTTTCAGTTGAAAGTGTTATAGATAGAGGATTTGCGGTAGTTGAAAAGAATGATAACATAATTACTTCTGTCAGTGAAGCAAGTATAAACGATATTATAAAAATAAGGATGAAAGACGGTAAGTTTATTTCTACAATAAACAGTATTGAAGGTGAAAACAATGAGTGATAAAAAAACATTTGAAGAAAAATTATCAAGACTTGAAGAAATAAGTAAGTTAATGGAAGAATCCAAGATTACACTTGATAATAGTGTTAAATTATATGATGAAGCCGGAATTTTAATAAAAGAATTAAAAGAAGAACTTTTGGATGCAGAAAAGAAAGTAAAAGTATTTGTAGCAGAAAAAGACGGTGAAGCTGTTATAAAAAATTTTGAAGAGGCTTAAACATGGATATAAAGAAAGAATTAAAAGAAAAACAATTATTTGTTGAAGATATATTAAATAAATATACTATTAAAGAAGGTAAGCCTGGAATAATATTTGAAAGTTTTAATTATTCATTGTTTGTAGGTGGTAAAAGAATAAGACCTATTCTTTTGATTGAATCTTGTAAGGCTGTTGGGGGAGATATAAAAGAAGCATATCCTTTAATGGCTGCAATAGAGATGATTCATACATATTCTCTTATTCATGATGATTTACCATGTATGGATGATGATGAATTGAGAAGAGGTAAACCTACAAATCATGTTTTATACGGAGAGGCAACAGCTCTTCTTGCGGGAGATAGTTTATTAAATCTTGCTTATGAAACAATGATTAAAAATTGCAAAAAAGCAAATAATATAACAAGATATGTTGACGCAATGGAGGTTATCGCTGATGCTGCAGGCATAAACGGGATGGTTGCTGGACAGGTTATGGACATGATAAGCGAAGGAAAAGAGCCAAACGGTGAAACTCTTGATTTTATTCATGATAATAAAACAGGTGCACTTCTTAGAGCTTGTATATTAAGCGGAGCCATTATAGGAGGAGCAGATGAAGAAAAGATGGAATCTTTTAAGAAATATGCTGATTCTATAGGACTAATGTTCCAAGTTGTTGATGATATCTTAGATGTGGTATCTGATAGTGAAACTTTAGGTAAAAATGTAGGGATGGATGAGGAAAGAAACAAAATGACATATCCGTATGTTTATGGATTAGAAAAATCGTATGAAAAAGTAGAACAACTTTTAAATATTGCTCTTGAAAGTATTTCAGATTTTGATGAAAGTGCTGATTTTTTAAGAAATCTTGCAGTTTATCTATCAAGCAGAAAAAATTAATTTGAAAAGAGGAAAATTTATGAGTGAAGAAAAAAAAGATATAATAAAAAGATACACCCTTGGGGAAGAAATATTTAATTCGGTATCTCACGGTGTAGGTGTATTTTTTGCCGTTGCAGGATGTGCTGTTTTAATAGTGCTTAGTGCAATATATGCTAATATGTGGGCTGTAATAGGAAGCATTATTTACGGTATAAGTATGTTTTCTTTATATCTTGCATCTACTTTATACCATTCTTTTCAAAATTATCGTATTAAAGAAATTTTTAGGGTATTTGATCATTGTACAATCTTTTTACTTATAGCCGGTACTTATACACCTTTTACTTTGTATACTTTAAGAGATAGTATAGGACTGCCTTTATTCGCTATAATATGGTTAAGTGCAATAGTAGGTATAGTTTTAAATGCAATAAATTTAAAGAAATTTGAAAAAATATCTTTAGTTTTATATTTAATTATGGGATGGGCAGTTGTTTTTGCAATTAAACCTTTGGTTGCAGCTGTTTCACTTTTAACATTAGTTCTTTTAATTTTAGGAGGATTGATGTATACTGTTGGTGTAATATTTTATTGTTTGACTAAATATAAATATATGCATTCTATTTGGCACTTATTTGTTTTGGCAGGCACAATATTACATTATTTTGCAATTTTATTTAATATTATAGGTATGTAGGTAGAATATGGGGGCAAATAAAAATAAAGAAGATAAAAAAATAATTGCCAGAAATAAACAGGCAAATTTTGAGTATTTTGTTATAGAAAAATATGAAGCAGGCATTGAGCTTAAAGGTACGGAAGTAAAATCAATAAGAAACGGTAAAGTTAATTTAAAAGATAGTTATGCAAATGTTACTAAAGGAAATGAAATATATATAATTGGTATGCATGTAAGTCCTTATGAATTTGGTAACAGAAATAATGTCGATCCTTTAAGAGAAAGAAGGCTGCTTTTAAATAAAAGGGAAATAAGGAAAATAAAGGACTATCTTACAAAAGATGGATATACTTTAATCCCTTTAAATTTGCACTTTAGTAAAAGTTATGTTAAAATGGATATCGCTGTTTGTAAAGGTAAAAAGCTTTATGACAAAAGAGAAAGTCTTAAAGAAAAAGATGCGAAGCGTGATATAGCCAGAAATCTTAAAAACAGTTATAGATAAACGGGGATGCAATGGTTTCGACAGGGTTAGTGAGGTTAAATAAGCGAGTAGATGAGCTTAACATCTTTAAAATAAGCAAATTAAAAAATAAACGATAACAATAGATTATCTTTCGCTGCCTAGTTGCAGCGCGGTCGTTTATTTCTGACCTGCAAGAAATATAACGATTGTCACACTTTCGCAGGGACCTATATGTTGGGTGTCTTGACAATGTATAGTATTAATTAAGGCTCGCCTTATATAATTTTGTTTGTTTTATAGTATTAGGTTAAATTTTAAGACAAACTGCACTCGGAGAAAGTTTAATTTAGCTGGTTTTGGACGGGGGTTCGATTCCCCCCATCTCCACCAATGATAATAATATCAAGATTTATATTTTTTATTTTATATATTTTAATAATTAATTATAAAACAATGGTTTTAATCATTGTTTTTTTATTAAAAAAAAGAGATATTTTATTAAATATCTCTGGAAAAACTGTTTATGTAATTATTAAATTGTTGTAAAATCTTTTTTTCTTTTGGATTAATATAAAATTTATTTTTTATTAATGCTTTTTGTAACCTTTCATATCTATATTTCCCTGCAGTTTTAGAAATATTACATAATTGGGATAATTCTTCAGGAGAAGATATATTCATTTCTTTTAAAACGCAAAGTGGTGCTAGAATCCTTATAGCAAACATATTTGCTTCTGTTTCCATTTCGTTGTATGTTTTAGTTTTATCTTTATTGTGTTCAAGCAAAATATGCCCCAGCTCATGGGCTATTGTAAATCTATGCCTACAAGAATTATTTATGGATTTATTAAAAAAGATTATTTTTTCATCATCTTCTGTTATGCATGAAAAGCCATCTTTATAGGTTTTTGCGATATCGTTATTATTATCGTAATATCTTATTTTTATATTTAATTCCTTGCATATATGAATGATATCAACAGGAAGTTTATTTGTTTTTGTTTCTCTTAAAATATACCAAACCAGATGTTGTATACTTTTATAATTTTTTAAATCTATTTTATTCATCTTCAGTAATTAAAACAGTAGTTTCTTTTAATTTTTTTAGTTCGGATTTACTAAGAGAATTGTAACTTATTCCGTCTTCTCTTGCTATCATTTTTAAATTGTCATTTACTTTCTTTTTTCTTTTTCCAACTTCAAATTCTTCTAAGATATCATTAACATTATATATATCGCATAAATTTAAAAAAATATCAGGGTTTGGAAGTCTTTGTCCGCTTTCCCACCCGTATATTGTTTTTATTGCAACATTTATATCTCTTTTTTCCAAAAGATATTTAACTTCTTCTATTGTTAATTTATTCTTTCTTCTAAGTTCTTTTAATTTTAGTGAGATTCCTTTCTTGATCATACTGTTAACTCCTTGTTTTTCAATCATATAAAAAAGTCACTTTTTTGTCAATATTTTGTCAATAAATATTCTTCGATTTGAAGAGTATTTATTGACAAAGTTTTTGTGTAATATTATAATAAAATAAAAATTCTTCAAAACGGAGAAAAAGATGTTAAGTAAGAAATTGGATGATGGAGTAGGGAATACTGATAATGCTAGTAAAAAGTTATCAAAATATATACTGGATAATAATATTGATATTGAACAAATATGCAAAGAAACAGGTTTAAATTATAATAATGTAAAAATGAGTATTGATGAAAATAAAAAAAGTTTGGATGTAGATGAGTTTCTTGAAATATGCAGTTATATAAATAAAGATCCAAAAAATTTTAAATAAATTATGAGGGGAGAGTTTTAAATATGACAAAAGATGACATATATAATCTATATAAGATTATATATGCGATTGATGAAGATTTTCATTTTTTGTTAAAAGACGTTTTAGAACCTGACAATTTTGATATTGAAATTTTTTATTATGCTGATTATGAAAAAACACAATAATATCTAATAAATAGATATTATTGCGTTTTTTTATTTGTCAATATTTGTTTGTGTCTGATATAAATCTTCATAAGATTCTTCTTCGTCATTATTTTTAGGTATATTTTGTATTAATCCTGTACATTCAGTTGATGATATGGTTTTTGAATTGTTTAAAAAATCAGTATCGGGTGGATTTAAATCTTTTTTGTTTATTTTCATAATAACCTCCTTAATATTTATTTTCCCAAATATTAAATAAAATATTAAAAAAAGAGCCTTAAGGCTCTTTTTATTCTTCAAATTGAGAATTATAAAGGTTTGAGTAAAATCCGTTTTCTTTCATTAATTCATCATGTGTACCTTGTTCAATAATATTTCCTTCATTCATTACAAGTATTAAATCTGCGTCTTTTATTGTGGATAATCTATGTGCAATTATAAAACTTGTTCTTCCTTTTACTAAGGTATCCATGGCTTTTACAATTAATTTTTCTGTTCTTGTGTCGACGGAGCTTGTTGCTTCATCTAAAATTAAAATTTTAGGGTCTGCCAGCAATGCTCTTGCTATTGTTAGAAGTTGTTTTTGTCCGCTTGAAATATTGCTTGCTTCTTCGTTTAATATCATCTGATATCCATCAACATTTGTTTTTATAAAATGATCAACGTGAGTAGCAATTGCAGCTTGTTCTACGTCTTCATCAGTTGCGTTTAAATTACCATATCTAATGTTATTCATTACTGTATCATTATATAGCCATGTATCTTGTAAAACCATACCAAACATTTTTCTCAAATCTCTACGTTTGTAATCATTTATATTTACACCGTCAACTTTTATTGAACCGCTGTTTATATCATAAAATCTCATTAATAGTTTTACTATTGTAGTTTTGCCAGCTCCTGTAGGTCCTACTATTGCAATTTTTTGACCTGGTTTTACTTTAGAAGAAAAATCTTTAATGATAGGTTTATTCTCATCATATCCAAAATATACATGTTCAAATTCAACGCTGCCTTTAACATTATTTAGATTAACTTCTTTAGGTGCGGTTGTAGTTTCTTTTTCATCTTCTTCATCTAAGAATTCAAAAACTCTTTCAGCAGCAGCTGCTGTTTGCTGAAGTATGTTAGAAACATTTGCAAGTTGTGTTATTGGCTGAGTAAAGTTTCTTACATATTGTATAAATGCTTGTATATCACCAACTGTTATAAATCCTTTTGTTGCTCTATATCCTCCAAGGATACAAATTGCTACATATCCAAGGTTACTGATAAAGCTCATGATAGGCTGCATCATCCCTGATAAAAATTGTGATTTCCATGCTGAATGGTATAGAGTATCGTTATATTCATTGAAATCATTGATTGATTGTTTTTCTCTATTAAATGCTTTAACAATAGAGTGTCCTGAATACATTTCTTCAATATGACCATTAACGTGTCCAAGGTATTCTTGTTGACTTCTAAAATACTTTTGTGAGAAGTGTATTACAGTCATAATAAATATTGAAGAAATAGGAATGATAAGCAAAGCAATAATAGTCATTGTGATATCTATGCTTGCCATCATTATTAAAACACCTATTACCGTTGTAATACTTGTTATTATTTGTGTAAGTCCTTGGTTTAAGTTTTGGTTTATTGTATCTACATCATTTGTTATTCTTGATAAAACTTCACCTGTTTGTTGTTTGTCATAGTATTTTAAAGGCAGTGTATTTATTTTATGAGAGATATCTTTTCTTAAGTTGTAAGTTAATTCAGTTGTAACACCGGTCATGATATGTGATTGTAAATAAGAAAATATGGCAGATACTACATATAAACATACTAATATAATAAGTATTTTACCAACATATACAAAGTCGATTCCGGCTGTTGTTCCTGCAATTTTTCCCATTACTCCTTCAAATACTTTTGTAGTTGCTTTACCAAGTATTTTAGGTCCTACTATATTAAATACCGTTGAGATTACTGCAAATATAAAAACAATAAATATTTGTATTTTTTTTGTTCCGAGATAATGAAGAAGTTTTTTCATTGTTCCTTTAAAATCTCTTGCTTTTTCTCCGCCTCTCATTGCAGGCATTCCTCTCATCGGTCCTCTTTTATGATTACTCATTGTTTCTTACCTCCTCTTCTGATAATTGAGATAAGGCTATTTCTTTATATACTTCACAATTTTGCATTAATTCTTTATGTGTGCCCTTTCCTACGATTTCTCCATCGTCAAGTACTATTATCTGTTTTGCATGCATAATTGTGCTGATTCTTTGAGCAACTATAATTATTGTAGCATCTGATAATTCTTTATTTATTGCACTACGAAGATTTTTATCTGTTTTAAAATCAAGGGCAGAAAAACTATCATCAAAAATATATATTTCTGCATTTTTTACGATTGCTCTTGCTATTGATAATCTTTGTCTTTGACCTCCGGAAACGTTAGTTCCTCCAGACGCAATTTCAGTTTCAAAACCATCCGGTTTTCCTTTTATAAATTCACTTGCTTGTGCAATATCACAAGCTTTCCATAATTCCTCATCTGTTGCATTTTCTTTTCCATATTCAAGATTAGATCGTATTGTTCCTTTGAATAAGACTCCTTTTTGAGGAATGTATCCTATTTTATCTCTTAAATGTGCTTGATTAATATCTTTTATGTTTACTCCATCAATTAATATTTCACCTTTACTTGCTTCAAAAAGTCTCGGTATTAATTGTACAAGTGTTGATTTACCGCTTCCCGTAGAACCTACAATTGCGGTAGTTTCGCCTTTACTTGCGGTAAAGTTTATATTGTGAAGCACATATTCACTAGCACCCGGATAAGCGAAAGAAACGTTTTTAAATTTAACAACTCCTTTTTTGTTATCATCAAAAGGTTTTTCTTCCTTAGGGTCTTTTAGTTCTAAAGGTGTTTGTAAGACTTCATTTATTCTATTAGCAGAAACACTTGCTCTTGGAACCATAATAAACATCATTGAAATCATTAAGAACGCCATAATTATTTGCATTGCGTATTGAATAAATGCCATCATATCTCCAACTTGAAGAGTACTTGCTTCTATTTGGTTTGCGCCAACCCAAACAATAAGAAGCTGTACAAGGTTCATAACTAACATCATAAAAGGCATTAAGAACATCATGAACCTATTAACAAACAAGTTGTTTTTTGTTAGTGTTTTATTTGTGTCATCAAATCTTTTTTCTTCAAAATCCTCTGTGCCAAATGCTCTTATAACCATAAGTCCTGATAAATTTTCTCTTGCAACAAGGTTTAATTTATCTGTTAATTTTTGTATTTTTTTAAATCTTGGAAGTACGATGCTAAAGGATATCATCATAAATCCTAATATTACTATTACTGCAAGAAGAATTATCCAACTCATTGATGTGCTGGAGCTAAGGGCTTTCATTATTGCAATAACTCCCATTATAGGTGCATAACATAATATTCTAAGTCCCATTACAATAAGCATTTGAATTTGTGTGATATCATTTGTTGTTCTTGTTATAAGAGAAGATACCGCAAATTTATTAAATTCAACATTAGAAAAACTTTCAACTTTTGCAAATACATCTTTTCTTAGAGCTCTTGCAACTCCTGCTGCGGTTCTTGATGCAAGAAAACCTACAGCAATCGCACAAACGGCAGAAATAAATGCAATTAAAAGCATTTTTATTCCAATATTTAAAATGTAGGATGATTGGACATTTTCAAGATTTAGTCCTACTTGTTGATATTCACCTTTTATATAAGTACAAGCAATTTGCGATATGCTTGTTTCGGGAATGTTATCAAGTTGAGAGTTTATTTTATTTAAAAATTCATATCTGTTTTCTTTTGGCATATTTTTTATTAAAGAAAACATATCTGTATTACTTGACATCATTAAACTCATATCAGCTGTTTTATTGTCACCTTCGTTTGTATCGATATCAAATAAATTTTGTTTTTGCATTTTTTCAGGATTATCAATAAAACTTACGATAATTTCGCTTTTCCCAACTGCTAAGTCTAATGAATTAATAATATCTTTGTTTACATTGTTCTTAAGAACATATACGTTTTCTTTTTCAAGAATAGAATATTCTTTTTTGTATTTATCATAATCACTGTTTTCTTTTGTGATTTTTGAATAAATGCTGTCAAGTTGTTGTTGTTCATTTTCTTCTAAGAAAAATTTAACTTTTTCATATTCATTTTCTCTTATTACATTTGGAAGGTTGTTCTCAATGCCACCGTTTTGTATTCCGTAGTCTACTATCTTAGACATATAATCAGGTAGGGATAGTTCACAATTTGCCTGTATTAATAGAAATACAATTGAAAAAATAATAGAGAAGATGAAAGGTTTTAAATATTTTCTTAATTTAATCATTATAGGTCATTTCCTTTCTGTTTATTTTTGGATATTTCTACTATTTCTTTAAAAATATCCGTAAGTTGATTTACTTTTTCTTTCCCCAATTTTTCGATAATATTCATAAGTTCACTGAATCTGGATTCAAAGGTTTCATTAAAAATTTTTATTCCTTCTTGGGTTATTTCTACTTTGAATTTTCTTCTGTCTTTTTTATCCATTATCCTTACTACATATCCTTTTTTTTCAAGGCTGTTTAACGTTTGTGTTACTGCCGGTCTTGATAGTTTTGTCTTTTCGCTTATTGTTGAAGGTAAAACACTGTCGATATTTTTTTCTTTCTTTTGTTTAATTAAAAAAGCGAGAAGGAAAAATTCAGATTTCGGGAGTTTAATGTCACATTCCGTTTTTGAACCTAAGATTTTACCGATAGAGTGCAGATAATAAATAAATTCTTTGATTTCTTTTTTTTCAATTTTATCATGCATTTCTTTATCCTCTCTAAAATAAAAAAAGCAACAAATAGTTAAGTTGCTTAATTATTTTGTTGCTTAATTATATTACTGAAATTTTGATATGTCAATATAAAATAATTTTTATAATGAAATTTTAATAATTTGCATGTCTAAGTAAAGTTCTTATTTCTCCTATAAGATATAATGAACCTACAAAAGCATATATATTTTCACTATTTTTTTCTATTAATTCAATTGATTTTGCCGTATCAGTGATATATGATACATGGGCATTTTTATCTATTTGTTTAATTTTTTCATACATATCTTTGCTTGAAAAAGCACGGTTATTATTTGGCGTCAGAGTATAAATTTTTTCTGCTTTTGGCAAAAGTTTTTTTAATGAACTATCTATATCTTTATCTGCTAACATTCCAAAAAACAGTATTATTTTCTTATTTTTAAAATAAATATTTAAGTTATTTACAAAACTTTCAATTCCTTCTTTATTATGCCCTCCATCTAATATTATTATTGGATTTTTGGAGAAAATTTCAAATCTTCCATTAAAATGTATATTTTCTAATGCAGTTAGTATATCTTCTTTTTTTATTTTATATCCAAGTGAATAAAGTACTTCCAAAGTTTGTAAAACTGTTAATGCATTATACACTTGATTTTTACCAAGTAAAGAAAGTTTGAATTCATTCATATTAAAAGGGTTTGTTTTTTTATATTTAATTTTGCTTCCGTCAAAACTGCTTTCTATTAATTCAATATCTTCTTTTTTGGGTAAATAAAAAGAAGTATTTTTTTCTTTAGATATTTTTATAAGCTCATCTACAGCTTCTCTATCGGAAGGATATATTACGACATTTGAATTTTCTTTTATGATTCCGCCTTTTTCATATGCTATCTTTTTTAAGGTATTTCCAAGTTGCTCAACATGGTCAAAACTTATTGATGCTATAACACTTATTAGAGGATTGTTTATAACGTTTGTAGCATCTAATCTACCTCCAAGCCCTACTTCAAGTATAACTATATCAACATCTTTTTCTTTGAAGTAAAGAAGGGCTGCTGCAGTTATTATTTCAAATTCTGTAGGATGAGGGAAATTATTTTTTATCATTTTATCTATTTTATCTTTAACTACTGATACGTAATATGCTATATCCACATTTGAAATGTCTATACCGTTTATTTTTATTCTTTCATTAAACTTTTCCAAAAAAGGTGAAGTGTATAGACCTGTTTTGTATCCAGACTTTGATAAAACTGCATTTAACATTGTTGAAATAGAGCCTTTTCCGTTTGTTCCTGCTATGTGAATTACCTTTAAATCATCTTGAGGGGTTCCTATAAGTCTAAGTAATTCATTGATATTATCAAGTCCAAGTACAGATCCGAATTTATTTGTAGAATGTATAAAATTTATTGCTTGTTCGTAGTTCAATTTGTATCTCCTTAATATAAAAACTTGATTAAAATTATATCATATTTTTGAAAAAAATCGGGAGTAATATATAATATTTTGAAATATTCAGAAAATTGTATCATTTTACTTGACAAAAGAAAATAGTAAGGGTAAGATAATAACAATTATTAATATATTTTTATATTAATTAAAAAAATTAGTTAGGGGTATAGACAATGAAAAAGACAATGAAAAAAGCTGCTGCTTTACTTTTGTCTGCAACAATGCTTGTAGGATTTAGTGCATGTGGAGGAAGCAGCGCAGAAAATTCAGACACAATTAAAATAGGGGTTAACTATGAATTGTCAGGTGACGTTGCAACATACGGACAATCTTGTACAAAAGGCATTGAAATGGCCGTTAATGAAGTAAACGAAGCTGGCGGAATTAATGGTAAAAAAGTTGAAATTGTTAAAATTGATAACAAATCAGATAACAATGAAGCTATGAGTGCTGCAACAAAACTTGCAAGTAAAGAAGGCGTAAGTGTTATGATTGGACCTGCTACTTCAGGTGCTTTCAAAGCAACAATCGCAGCTGCAAATCAATATAAAGTTCCTGCAATTACATGTTCAGGTACATCAGATGATATTACAGTAGATTCAAACGGAAATGTACAAGAGTACATATTTAGATTATGTTATACAGACTCATTACAAGGTAGTAAAATGGCTGAATTTGCAACTAAAAAATTAAATGCAAAATCAGCAATCGTTTTAGCTGATACATCAAATGATTATTCAAACGGACTTGCAAAAGCATTTGAATCAGAATTTAAAGCAAACGGAGGAACAATCGTATCAACAGAAACATTTACAGCTCAAGATAAAGATTTCTCTCCTGTACTTACAAAAATCAAAGATAAAAAAGCTGATGTAATTTACTTACCAGGTTATTACACAGAATGTTCTTTAATTATCAAACAAGCAAGAGAATTAGGTATTGATTTACCAATCTTAGGTGCTGATGGATATGATTCTCCAACAATGCTTGAAACAGCAGGTGCCGAAGCACTTGAAAATGTATATTATACAAATCATTATGCAGTAGATGATGAATCAGAAGTTGTTCAAAATTTCGTAAAAGCTTATAAAGCTGCAAATAACGATGAAAATCCTGGTGCTTTTGAAACATTAGGTTATGATGCAGGTAAACTTGCTTGCGATGCAATCGCTAGAGCGGGAAGTGCTGACCCTCAAAAAGTTTCTGAAGCTTTAGCTGCAACAAAAGATTTCCAAGCTGTAACAGGTACTTTAAGTATTGATGAAAAACATAATCCTGTAAAAGAAACAGTAGTACTTGAATTTAAAGATGGAAATGCTGTATTCAATACAAAACTTTAATTGAATAAAATATTTGAAATTTATTAACAAATAAAATAAATTTTGGTAAAGTGGTGAGAAAAACTCACCACTTTACTGCAGTTTTAAGGATATGATTAAAACAATATATGAATATAATATGGTTTTAACAATATTTTTAAAATAATAAAGATACTGGGGGTACATAATTTGGAACAATTTATTCAGCAAATTATCAATGGGATTTCCATTGGTAGTATTTATGCCTTGATTGCGCTTGGATATACTATGGTTTACGGAATTATAAACCTTATTAACTTTGCGCATGGAGATATTTTAATGATAGGAGGATATGTAGGATTTTTCTGTTCATATACGCTAGGAATAGGCTTTATACCTGCAACTATTATTGCAGTTATAATTTGTTCTATACTTGGAGTTGTAATTGAAAGAGTTGCATATAGACCACTAAGACATGCACCAAGAATTACACTTCTTATTACAGCTATTGGTGTAAGTTTCTTGCTTGAATATGCAATGATGTATTTTGTAGGTCCGGATGTTAGAACATATCCTTCAGGATTTTTTGGACTTGGTTACATTAATTTAGGCGGGATTTCAATTCCAAGTGACAAATTAATGGTTACATTGATTACACTAGTATTAATGGTTTTATTACAGTTATTAATTAGTAAGACAAAAATGGGTAAATCAATGAGAGCTGTTTCATCTGATCCAGATGCTGCTCAACTAATGGGTGTAAGTGTAGATAAAGCAATTTCATTCACATTCCTTATTGGTTCTGCTTTAGCAGCTGTTGCCGGTGTAATGTATGGTGCTATGTTTACTGTAAATCCATTATCAGGTATGACACCTGGTTTAAAAGCTTTTATCGCTGCCGTATTTGGTGGTATAGGAAGTATACCGGGAGCTATCGTTGGTGGTGTATCACTTGGACTAATTGAAACTTTGGTTAGTGGTTATCTTTCAAGTGCATATAAAGATGCGGTTGCCTTCGCAATCCTTATAATTATTCTTATTGTTAAACCGTCAGGTTTACTTGGAAAGAATAGAAAGGAAAAAGTATAGGAGGTAACGTTTAATATGAAAAAGATTTTAGATATGTTTAAAAAGCAAGATCCAAGTAAGATACTTGGATTAAAAGGAAATATTCCTACTGTAATAGCTTTTGTTGCTGCATATATAATAATAAAGTTATTAATTTTTGTTGGAATTATTTCTCCATTCTATGAAACTATTGTATTAAAACTTTGTATAGATATTATTTTAGCTCTTGGTCTAAACTTAATTACAGGTATTACAGGACAGTTCTCATTAGGGCATGCGGGATTTATGGCAATAGGTGCATATACAAGTGCTCTTATGACTCTTAGAATGTCAGATAGCATTGTTATGGTTATCCTTGCGTTAATTTTAGGCGGAATTTTATCAGGATTTTTAGGATTTTTAATTGGTATTCCAACTCTTCGTTTAAGAGGTGACTACCTTGCAATTGCTACATTAGGTCTTGGTGAAATTATCAGAATTGTTATTCAAAACGTAGACCAAACTATCCTTGGTGGAGCTGCCGGATTGTCTTCAATCCCTTTATATTCTTCACTTGAAGTATGTTTTATATGTATGTTTATTTGTTATTTTGTAATAACAAATGTTTTAAAATCATCATATGGTAGAGCATGCGTATCTGTAAGAGAAGATGAAATAGCGGCTGAATCAATGGGTGTAAATGTAACTAAAGCAAAAATTCTTGCTTTTATTATAGGAACATTCTTTGCAGGTGTTGCGGGAGCATTATATTCGGGTTATGTAGGCGTTATTCAACCAAAGAACTTTGGTTTCATGAAGTCAATTGATATTTTAATGATTGTTGTACTTGGCGGACTAGGAAATATTAATGGAACAATTATTGCAGCATTTGTTTTAAATATTATTTCTTTTGCTCTTCAAGACTTCTCAGAAATCAGAATGATTTTATATGCGATTATGTTAATTGCCATAATGCTTATTAAATCAGGTGAAACTCCTTTCTTTGTTAAATTAAGAGAAATGTTTTCTGTTGAAAAGTTTAAAAATAAAATAAGAAAGAATAAAGATGTAGTGGGGGAATAGTTTATGGCAATATTAAAAATTGAAGACTTAAGTAAAAGTTTTGGCGGCTTAAAAGCTGTTTCTCATGTAAATATAAATGTTGAAAAAGGTGAATTAATAGGTCTAATAGGACCTAATGGGGCAGGAAAAACTACAATATTTAACTTGCTTACAGGTGTGTATACTCCAACATCAGGTAAAATTGAATTAAAAAATGATAAAACTGGAGATACAATTTTAATTAACGGTTTAAAGCCTTATATAACAAGTAGCTTTGGTATAAGCAGAACTTTTCAAAATATCAGATTATTTAATGAACTTAGCGTACTTGATAATTTAAGAATTGCAATGCATAAAAGAGTAAAATATAATATTTTCTCTGCTATTTTTAGAACTAAAGCATACAGAGAATGTGAAACTATTTTTTATGAAAATGCAATGAATATTCTTGAATTTGTTGGTCTTGCAGATAAAAGAGATGAACTTGCTCAAAATCTTCCTTATGGAGAACAAAGAAAACTTGAAATTGCAAGAGCTGTTGCTACAGGGGCAAGTGTAATATTCCTTGATGAACCTGCAGCGGGAATGAATCCAAGTGAAACAGATGAACTTAGAATTTTAATAGAAAATTTGAGAAAGAAATATGAATTAACAGTTATCTTAATTGAACATGATATGAAATTCGTTATGGAAATATGCGAAAGAATATATGTTTTAGACTTTGGTACGATTATTGCTGAAGGGAAACCGGAAGAAATAAAAAATAACGAAAAAGTAATTAAAGCATATTTAGGGGAGGAAGTATAGAATGTTTTTTAAAATTGAAAATTTAAATGTACATTATGGTGCTATTCATGCCCTAAAAGATGTTTCTTTGGAAGTTAACGAAGGAGAAATTGTAACTTTAATCGGTTCAAATGGTGCCGGAAAGACATCTACTTTGAGAACAATATCAGGTCTTGTTCCAAAAACAAGCGGAAATATTGAATTTATGGGAGAAAGTCTTGATAATGTAAAAGCTACGGATATCGTAAAAAGAGGTATTTCTCATGTTCCTGAGGGAAGAAGAATCTTTGCTGATATGACTGTTTATGAAAATCTTGAAATGGGTGCTTATTTAAGAAGAGACAAAGATAGTATAAAAAAAGATATTCTAGAAATATACAATAAGTTCCCAAGACTAAAGGAAAGAAAAAATCAGCTTGCCGGAACACTTAGCGGCGGAGAACAACAAATGCTTGCTATTTCAAGAGCATTAATGTCCAGACCTAAGTTTTTACTTTTAGATGAACCTTCAATGGGGCTTGCACCTGTTATCGTTCAAGATATTTTTAAATTAATTAAACAAATAAATAAAGAAGGTACCACAATATTCTTGGTAGAACAAAATGCAAATATGGCACTTTCAATATCAAATAGAGCATATATACTTGAAACAGGTGAAGTTGTTATGAGCGGAGACGCAAAAGAATTACTTCAATCAGATGATGTAAGAAAAGCATATTTAGGTGGCTAAAATATAAAAGTGAAATTAACTTCCCATTAAGTTTTTTAATGGGAAGTTTTTGCAAATATAAGATGTATTTATTTTGTTAAATTATATAAAAATTCTGAAAATTCTTAATAATTTAGTTTAAATACTTGTACTTTTTTGATAAAATTTATATAATTAAAAAATCAATAAAAAAAATAATAATAAATAATAATAAATAATTAGATAGAAGAGGATGATGCGGTATGAAATTAACAGGTTCTGAAATTGTAGCAGAAGTATTATTAGAGCATGGGGTAGATACGGTGTTTGGTTACCCGGGAGGTGCAGCTTTAAATATTTACGATGTATTATATAAATATAGTGATAAAATTAAGCACGTCCTTACGGCACATGAACAAGGTGCAGCACATGCAGCAGATGGATATTACAGAGCAACAGGTAAAACAGGCGTTGTTATTGCAACAAGCGGTCCTGGGGCAACAAATCTTGTAACAGGTATTGCTACAGCATTTATGGATAGTATTCCTATGGTTGCCATTACAGCTAATGTTCCGGATAATTTAATTGGCAGAGATTCTTTCCAAGAAATTTGCATAACAGGAGTTACTTTACCTATAACAAAACATAACTTTTTTGTTAATAGAGTAGAAGATTTAGAAGATGCTTTAAGAGAAGCTTTTAGAATTGCCAATAGCGGAAGAAAGGGACCTGTACTAGTTGATATTACAAAGGATGTAACAGCAAATTTGGTTGAGTATAAAAAAGAAGGACCACTTCCTTTATATGAAAATCCTATTGCAACAGATAAAGAAGTTGAAGAAGTTGCAAAAATGATTAATAATTCAGAAAAACCGGTTATATATTTTGGTGGAGGTATAGTTGCATCTGATTCAATAGCAGAATTAAACGAGTTACTTGAAAAAGGTGACATACCTGCAACTAATACTTTAATGGCAACAGGTGTTCTTGGATACAACAATAAAAGAAGACTTGGAATGATTGGTATGCACGGAACTGTTGCTGCAAATAAAGCTATATATAATGCGGATTTGGTTTTAGCTCTTGGAACTAGGTTTAGTGACAGAGTTGCACTTAATCCAAACAAATTTGCAAGCAATGCAAAAAAAATACAAGTTGACATTGATAAAAGCGAAATTAACAAAAATGTTTTTGTACATAAGAGCATAATAAGTGATGTAAAAAATTTCTTACAAAGATTAATTCCTTTAATTGAAAAGAAATCAAGAAAAGAATGGTTGGATACAACATTAAAATGGAGTAAAACTCCTGTAGAAGATACATATTACAAAGGTAACTTACATCCTGGTGATATTGTAATGACAAGTTGCGGTATGATGGATAAGAAACCTATTTTTGTTACTGATGTAGGTCAACATCAAATGTGGGCTGCACAATATTTAAAAAATGTAAAACCGGTTAAATTTTTAACAAGTGGCGGACTTGGAACTATGGGATATAGTTATGGTGCTGCCATTGGTGCCCAAGTAGGATGTCCTGATAAAAGAATAGTTCAATTTGTAGGAGATGGTTCTTTCCATATGTGCTTAAATGAAGCATGTACGGCTGTTAGTCAAAATTTACCTATTATAACAATTATTATGAATAATGGCGTTCTTGGTATGGTTTATCAATGGCAAACAGTATTTTATGATAAAAGATACTCTCAAACTGTATTAAACAGAAAAACAGACTTTGTTAAATTAGCTGAAGCTTTTGGTTTAAAAGGTTATAAAGCAGAAACATTAGAAGAATTTGAAGATGTATTTGAAGAAGCTTTAAAACAAGATGGTCCTGTATGGATTGATTGTAGAATAGAAGAGCTTGAAAGAGTTCTACCTATGATTCCTAATGGTGGAACCATTGATGATATGATAATAAATTAAAATAAGGAGAATGTAAGATGGCTGATAGAAAAGAAGTTGTAAGTATTTTAGTTGACAATCAATCTAATGTTTTAACTAGAATTGTAAGTTTGTATGGAAGAAGAGGTTTTAATATTGATTCGTTAACTGTTTCAGCGACAAATCATCCTAATATTTCAAGAATTACGATTGTTTTTAACGGTAGTGATCAATCTTTATATCAAATTATTACTCAAACACAAAAACTTGAAGTTGTAAGAGATATATTTGTTTTAGATGCAAGCAATTCTCTTTACAGAGAACTTTTACTTGTGAAAATTAAAACAGATAAAACAGAAAGAACATCACTTAAAGAAATTGTTGATATATACAGAGGTAAAATAATCGATTTATCTAAAGAAAGCATGATTATTGAATTAACAGGTGCTCCTGAAAAATTAGATGGATTTATGAAAATGATAGATTGTTATGATGTTGTAGAAGTTTGTAGAACAGGTATAACAGGAATTTCAAGAGATTTAAGAGAAATACATTAATAAATAAACGACAAAGGGAGAAGACAATGAAGTTAAGAAGCGAAAATGTAACAAAAGGCTTAGAAAAGGCGCCTGCTAGAAGTCTTTTCTATGCAATGGGATATACAAAAGAAGAGTTAAATAGACCTCTTATAGGGGTAGTAAACGCAAAAAGTGAAATTGTTCCGGGTCACATTCATTTAGATAAAGTTACGGAAGCTGTAAAAGCCGGAATAAGAATGGCAGGGGGAACACCTATAGAAGTTCCTTCAATTGGTGTTTGTGACGGTATAGCAATGGGACATGCAGGAATGAGATATTCTCTTCCAAGTAGAGAGTTAATTGCAGACAGTGTTGAAACAATGGCAATTGCTCATTGCTTTGATGGTCTTGTATTGGTTCCTAACTGTGATAAAATCGTTCCTGGAATGATTATGGCAGCTGTAAGATTAAATATACCAACAGTTGTATGTTCAGGTGGTCCTATGATGTCAGGACTTGTAAAAGGAGAAGAAACTTCTTTATCTAAGATGTTTGAAGCAGTAGGAGCAAGAAAAGCAGATTTAATAAATGATGATGAACTTTTAGAATATGAAGAAAATACTTGTCCTGGATGTGGTTCATGTTCTGGTATGTATACAGCAAACAGTATGAACTGTCTTGCTGAAGCTATTGGGATTGCTTTACCTGGAAACGGAACAATTCCTGCTGTTGAAAGCGGAAGAATAAGACTTGCTAAAAAAGCAGGTATGGCAATCATGAATTTAGTTGAAAAAGATATTAAAGCAAGAGATATTATCAATGAAAAATCAATAAGAAATGCACTTGCTTGTGATATGGCACTTGGTTGTTCTTCAAACAGTGTACTTCATTTGTTGGCAATAGCAAATGAGGCAGGTGTTGAATTAAACCTTGAAATATTCAATGAATTTAGTGCAAAAGTTCCAAACTTATGTCATCTTGCACCAGCAGGCGGAACTCATATGCATGATTTAAACAGAGCCGGTGGATTAATGGCTGTTTTACATGAACTTGATAAAAAAGGATTAGTTGATAAATCATTAATCACAGCAAACGGTAAAACAGTTGGTGAAAATATTGAAGGTCATGAAATTAAAGATATTAACTTAATTAAAACAGTGGCTTGTCCATATAGCGAAACAGGCGGTATCGCAGTTATGTGGGGTAATATCGCTCAAGAAGGTTGCGTTGTAAAGAGAAGTGCTGTTGATGAAAGCATGCTTAAACATAGCGGTCCGGCAAGAGTATTTAATAGTGAAGAAGAAGCTATTGATGCAATATATAATGGAAAAATCGTTGATGGTGATGTTGTTGTTATCAGATACGAAGGACCTAAGGGTGGACCAGGTATGAGAGAGATGTTAAATCCTACAAGTGCACTTGCAGGAATGGGACTTGATAAAACAGTTGCATTAATAACTGATGGAAGATTCTCTGGAGCATCAAGAGGTGCTTCAATAGGTCATGTTTGTCCTGAAGCTTTTGCGGGTGGAAACATAGGTTTAATTGAAGAAGGGGATATTATTGAAATTGATATACCAGCATCTAAGATTAATGCTAAAGTAAGTGATGAAGAATTTGATAAAAGAAGAGAAGCTTACGTTTGTCCGAAAGAACCTGTTAAAAGCGGATGGCTTGCAAGATATCAAAGAAATGTGTCTTCAGCAAGCAAAGGTGCTGTAATGAAATAAGAAATTAAATTAAAAAGAGATATATTTGATATATCTCTTTTTTTTATTATACTTTTAAATTTTTTAAAATTAAGAGCAAAAAAAGAAACCATTTAGGTTTCTTTTTTTATACTCTTTCACTTACTATTCTAAATCCGTTTTCTGTAAGTTCTTTTTCAATTTCTTTTGCTTGTTCGCTGTCTTTTGTTTCCATTGTAATCTTAATGAAACAACTGTTTATAGGCATTTCAGGATCTCCATTGTCGTATTGAACTCCTACAACGTTTGCTCCACATTTGCTTATTATGTTACTTACTCCAACAAGTTGTCCAGGTTTATCAGTAAGAGCAATTGTAAGAGCACTTTTTCTTCCGCTCATTACAAGACCTCTGTCAATTACTCTGTTTAAAATGTTAACATCGATATTACCACCGCTTACGATACAAACAACATTCTTGTTTTTAAGTGGAATTTTATTAAACATTGCTGCGGCAACAGATACGGCTCCTGCGCCCTCTGCAACAAGTTTTTGTTTTTCCATTAATGTTAGTATTGCTGCTGCTATTTCATCTTCTGTTACAGTTATAATTTCATCTACATATTCGCTTACTAATTCGTATGTTAAATCTCCAGGTTCCTTAACTGCAATACCATCTGCAAATGTATTTACTGTTTCTGTTGCTTGTCTTTGATGTTCTTTTACAGATTTATACATACTTGGAGCACCTGCAGCTTGTACGCCATATATTTTGCATTCACGTTTTAGGTGTTTTATGGCATAAGCAACACCACTTATAAGTCCGCCACCTCCGATAGGAATTACAACTGCGTCTACATTTGCAAGTTGGTCTAAAATTTCAAGTCCGATTGTTCCTTGACCTGCTATTACATCTTCATCATTAAAAGGATGAATGAAAGTATAGCCTTCTTCTTTTTGTAGTTCTAATGCCTTATTGTAAGCATCATCATAAGTATCACTTACAAGACAAACTTTTGCACCATAGCTTTTTGTTGCTTCTACTTTGCTTATTGGTGCGCCATCAGGCATACATATAATGCAAGGTATATTGCTTTTTTCGCTGGCTAACGCAACGCCTTGTGCGTGGTTTCCCGCAGAGCAAGCTATAATGCCTTTTTCCTTTTCTTCATCTTTTAATTGGCTTATTTTATAATAGGCACCTCTAATTTTGAAGCTACCTGTTGTTTGTAAATTTTCTGTTTTTAAATATATATTATTTTTGTCACTAAGAGCGGGTGCAATAATTAAGTCTGTTTTCCTTATTACATCTTTTAGTGTAAATGCTGCATGATAAACTTTATCTAATGTTAACATTTTAACCCTCCTTATAAATAAAAATCTATTAAATTACATTATATATTATTTTCTGAAAATTTCAAATATTTTTAATTAAATATTTAAAAAAGAAAAATTTAGTGATATACTCTTATTATATTTTTTTATAGGAGAAGAAAAATGCAACACACATTAAAAGGTTTAAATGAAAAACTGGATTCATTGGCAGTTTTTAGAAATATTTTAAATACAGATGTTATAAAAAATTTAAGAATATTATTAGATACTATTCTTGAATATGAAGATGATGAATCAATGGTATTCGCATATAGTGAATTTGTTTCATGTCTTTATAATTATGATTTTGATTTTTCAAAATACATATTTAATTTTATATTAAATGATGAAAATTTTTATATAAAAGCTAAGGCTGCAGGTAAGAATGTTCCTGATTTTATAGAAAACTGTGTTGATGAAGAATTAAATATTCTTGATGATTTAAGTAAGTTAACACCTATTGAAATAAAAGAGTTTATTTCTTATGATGGTTTCCTACCAGCATGGGAAAATACTATGCTTGATTTAAAAGAAAAATATAAGGAAAAAGTAAATTCTTTAACTGTTACGGGTTATGGAATATATGCAAAATATACGGCTTTTGTTCTTGATGACGATAAAATAGTTCCTGTAAAATATCCTGATTCTCAAAGACTTGAAGATTTATTTGGTTATGAAAGAGAAAGAGATTTGATAATTAAAAATACTAAAGCTCTTCTTGACGGTACAGGTGCAAGTAATATGCTTTTATATGGTGATGCCGGAACAGGAAAAAGTTCAAGTGTAAAAGCAGTCTGCAATCATTTTAAAAATGACGGTTTGAGACTTCTTGAAATAAAGAAAAATCAGTTATATAAAATACCTAATATAGTAGATGAGCTTGCGGCAAATCCATTAAAATTTGTTATATTTATTGATGATTTAAGTTTTACCGGTAATGACGACAATTTTTCGGCTCTTAAAGCTATATTGGAAGGCGGGGTATCTGCTCTTGGCAATAATGTTGCTATTTATGCAACAAGCAACAGACGTCATTTGGTTAAAGAAACAATGTCAGAAAGACAAGGCGATGAAATTCATAGAAATGATACACTTCAAGAAACAATGAGTCTTTCTGCGAGATTTGGACTTACCATAACTTTCCAAAAACCTGATAAAAAAGCATATTTGAATATAGTTGAAAATCTTGCTAAACAATACGGCGTAGAGATGGATTTTGATGAGTTATTTACAAAGGCTGAGGCTTTTGCAATAAGACACGGTGGAAGGAGTGCAAGAACTGCAAAACAATTTGTAGAGCTTGTAAAAATAGGAATATAAAAAATACCCTTATGGGTATTTTTTATTTATGAATTATATAATCAACTGGAATGTCATATTCATTATAAGGTACCTTTTCAATTATTTGCTCATTAAAGCATACTCCTATTTTTAATGCATTTAATTCTTTGTTTGCAAAAAATTTATCGTAATATCCTCCGCCGTATCCTATTCTGTAATTATCTTTTGCGAATACTATTCCTGGAGTTATTACAATGTCTAAAATATTTGGATTTGTAATTCTTATAAATTCTTTCTTTGGTTCGAGGATTCCATAAAATCCTTTTTCAAGCTCATCAAAGGATTTAAGTTTAGAAATATTCATTATTTTATTTTTGCTATCTATTATTGGTATATATATGTTTTTATTATTTTTTAACATATATTTAATAAATTTATGTGTATCAACTTCATTTTTAAAACTCACGAAACACATAATATTTTTAGAATTTTTAATATCTTTATTATTTATTAATTCTTCAAATATTAATTTGTTTTTTTCTTCTCTACTATGTAGGTCTTTCAATTTAAGTTGAATTTTTTCTCTTAAATCTTTTTTATTCATTTTTACTCCTTGTAATTTCCTCTTAATAATTCTATTTCTTTTTTATACCCATCCATATCGTTTGGGGTTTCCAAAAAGAATGGTAAATGCTTTAATGCGGGATGATTAACAAATCTTATTATTGGTTCTAATTTTAAAAAGCCTTCTCCGATTTTGGCATGTCTGTCTTTATTTGTATTGAAGTCATTTAATGTATCATTTAAGTGAATTGCTTTTAATCTATCAAGTCCAATGATTTTATCAAAATCGGTTAAAACTTTATCTAAATTATTTACAATATCATAACCTGCGCAGTAAACATGACAAGTATCCAAACATACTCCCATTTTATCTTTCAAGTTTACTCTGTCAATGATTTCTCTTAGTTCCTCAAAACTTCTCCCAATTTCGCTGCCTTTTCCTGACATTGTTTCAAGTAAAATAAATGTATCGTCATCTTCCTTTATACATTCATTTAAAATATCGGTAATTCTTGTTATTCCTATTTCAACGTTATCTGTTGTGTAGCTTCCAGGATGAAAGTTATATAATTTTGAAGGGATTTGATTCATTATATCTAAATCCATTCTAAATATTTCTTTTGCAGCTTCTCTTACATCTTCTTTTGCTGATGCCATATTTAGAGTGTATGGAGCATGGGCAAGTATTGGGGCAAAATTATTATCTTGTATTATTTTTGTTAAATCTTCAACATCTTTTTCGTTTAAATCTTTTGATTTTCCTCCTCTTGGATTTCTTGTAAAAAACTGAAATGTATTTGCGCTTATTTTTAAAGCTTCTTCTCCTGCTTTTTTATATCCTTTTGCTATTGATATGTGTGGTCCTATATTTAACATTTTTTTCTCCTAAAAATTTTATTATATTTAAGTATAAGAAATTTATAATAAAAATCAAACAATTATTATAAAATTAATGTGGTTTTATTTTAAATAAGTAATTATAGGAATTTAAATTATTTGAATATTCTGTAATTTTTTGATATAATGTTATAAGTATATTTAATTGGGAGGTACGCTGTTTTGAAGTTATCAGAAGAACAAAAAAAAGTTTGTAATAACATAATAGAATATTATGATAATAACCCATCGAATTTGCTTCAGATTTTACTAAAAATTCAAAGACAAATTCCTGGGAGATTTATAAACTTGGATACAGCTGAGTATATAGCAAGCAAGATGAACATTCCTCTTAGCAACGTATCAGAAGTTGTAACATATTTTGATGCGTTAAGCACTGAAAAAAGAGGTAAATACATACTTGGTTTATGTAATGCAACTGCTTGCAGTTTAAACGGTAAAGATGAAATAAGAGAAATTTTTGAAAGAGAACTTGGTATTAAAGCAGGTCAAACTACTGAAGATGGTTTGTTTACATTGGAATTGGTTCCTTGCTTTGGTGCTTGCGACATTGCTCCTGCCGTTAGGGTAAATGACAATGTTGTTGGAAAATTAAATGAAAAGAAAGTTAAAGCTTTAATTGCTAAATTAAGGGAGGCTAAATAATGGGACAAGTAAAATATATTTCTAAAGATTATGGAACATATGATGCCTTCAATATTGATGAATATATAAAAAGAGGCGGTTTTAGCGGACTTAAAAAAGCTATTGAACAAGGATATGAAAAGACTACAGATGATGTAGCTAAAAGCAGACTTCAAGGAAGAGGTGGTGCAAACTATCCTACAGGGAAAAAACTTGCTCAGGCAAGAGAAGCTGTTGGAGATGAAGAAAGATATGTTCTTTGTAATGCAGATGAAGGAGAACCGGGAACATTTAAAGATAAGTATTTACTTAAAAACGGTATATATAAAGTAATCGAAGGTATTATAATTGCAGCTTATTGTGCAGGAGCAAATACCGGACATATTTATGTAAGAGAAGAGTATACTTTCATGCATAAAGATATTGAATATGCAATAAAACAAGTTTATGATAAAGGATTTTTAGGTAAAGATATTTTATCAAGTGGTTTTAATTTTGAATTATCTCTTTTCTCAGGCGGTGGCTCTTATGTTTGTGGGGAAGGTTTCGCAATGTGCGAAAGTATCGAAGGAAAGAGCGGAAGACCTAGAAGTAAACCACCTTATGTAAAACAATGTGGTTTACATAGTAAACCTACTCTTGTAATAAATGTTGAGACAGTCAGTGTAATAGCTACATTAATGCAAAACGGATATGAAACAGTATTAAAATACGGTGTTGAAGACTGCCCTGGAACAAAGATGATAAGTGTAAGCGGAAAGGTTAAAAATCCTGGTGTTTATGAAGTTGAGTTTGGTACAACCGTTCAAAATATTATAAAAATCGCAGGTGGAATAAGAAACGATAAACAACCTAAATTCGTACAACTTGGGGGTGCCAGCGGAACTATAGTACCTTATGAAAAACTTAATATTCCTTATACATATTCGGGAATGAAGCAAGTAAAAGGAAGTATTGGTTCAGGGGCTATTGTAGTCGGAGATGAAGATGATAGTGTAATTGATTATTTATCTGTTGTTGAAGATTTCTTCTATCATGAAAGCTGCGGTAAATGTGTTCCATGTAGAGAAGGTAATAGACAGCTTAAGATGATTATGGATAGATTCAAGAAAAAAGAAGGCACTTTAAAAGATTTAAAAAACTATGTAAGAATAGTTAATGCTTTGGATGCGTCATTATGCGGAAGCGGTAGAACTCAGATTACACCGTTTATCAGTGCATATACTTATTTTTCTGATGAATTTAAGGGTGCGCTTAAAGGGGAGGAATAGAAGTGATAAATTTAACTATTGATAATAAACCAGTAAGTGTAAAAGAAGGTACAACAATTTTAGATGCAGCAAAACAAGCCGGTATTGAAATTCCTACACTTTGTTATTTGAAAGATGTAAATAAACCTGCTTCATGCAGGATGTGTATGGTTGATGTATCAGGCAGACTTTCTCCTTCATGTGTAACACCTGTATGGGAAGGTATGGATGTAAAGACTCAGACAAAAAAATTGAGAAATATAAGAAAAACTATACTTGAATTAACTCTTGCAAATCATAATTGCGATTGTACAATATGCGATAAAAGCGGTAATTGCAAATTACAAACTTTAGCAAATACATATTTGACAGGTCCAAGTGATTTTGAAACTTGTTTTGAAAAAGGTTTTGATGATTCTTCAAACTGTGTAACAAGAGATTATAGCAAATGTATTAAATGCGGAAGATGTGTAAGTATTTGTAAAGATAAAGTTGGTGCAAAAGCTATTTCTTTTGTAAACAGAAGTGACAGTACAACTGTATCCACTCCTTTTGATATTCCTGTAATAAACAGCGATTGTATAGGATGTGGTCAATGTATTTCAGTTTGTCCGACAGGTGCATTGGTAGAAAAAGGAACAACTGAAGAATTATATTATTTGTTAGGTGAAGATACTTATTACAATATTTGCTTATTGTCATATGGCACATATGAATCTTTATCAAAAGGTTTAGGTGTGGATGATGCACTTATTAAAGCAAAAGTTGTTGATGTTTTAAATAAACTTGGTTTTAGCGAAGTAATTGATTATGAAGAATATTTAATAAAAGAAATGAATGCTATTGCATATATTTTAAAAGAAAATATGGCTGAAGGAAAATCTTTAATATATGCTTGTTCACCTGGAATAAGAAAAGAAATAGAAGACGCTTATCCTGAAGCTGATAATTACTTTGTAAATCTTCCAAAAATAAGAAAAGATATCAACATGAAATTTAAAGAAGATTACTTAGATAGAAACATAGATAAAGATGTTCATTTAACAAGAGTTGAAAATTGTACTGCTTTCTTAAATGAAAATGAAGAAACAAGCGGTATTGATATTTCAATTACTACAAATCAACTTGTTAACTTAATTAAAACAAGCTGTATTGATTTAAATAAAGCAAATAACAAGCCTCTTGATACTCTTGATTATACAGGAATATTTAATCCTTATTTCTTAAGTGTAAATACAGCATATGCTATTATAAGACTTGGAGATAAGTCTTCAATAAAGAATGATAAAGGTAACATAAAGGAATTTTCATTTGAATTGTCAGATGGTAAAGAAATAAAATGTGCTGTTGTAAATGGATTAAAACAGTCTAAAGAAGAAGTTGAAAAGATTATAAATAAAGAAAGCGAATACGATTTTGTATGTGTTATTCCTTGTGAAGGCGGATGTGTTAACGGTGGAGGAAGACCAGTAGACGTTAAGTAGTTTAAATAATAAAATAAAAAGATTATTCATATATATGAATAATCTTTTTTTATTTGGAGGGAAAATATGCAAATTCATTTTTTAAGAGAAAATGAAAATATTGATGATTTAAGTATATTATATTCGGTAGAAAAAAATAAAATAATGGAAGCAAATAAATTTAGAGGGGATAAGCTAAGAGATAAGCAAGTAATTATCCCCTGTGATGATTTTTATTATTTTAAAAAGTATGAAGAGAGTATAGAAAGTATACTTAGTAAATTTGATATAGCAAAAGAAGAATTATATTCTTTAAATAAAAGTCCATTATGCTTTAAAGACGGAGGAATAAGGTTAAAATTAAAGCAAAAGAAAAAAAATATAAAAGTGTATTCTTTGGTAGATTTAACAATGGGAAGTAATAGTTTTATCGAAGCAGACTTGGAAAATTCCTATGTAAGTTCTTTTATGGGATATAATGTAGCTTATGATGATAATGATGATATTGAAGATTTTTATTTGAAGAAAATATCAGAAATAGAAAATAAGGAGGTCAGTTTAATTATTCATAATAAAGTTTTTTATTCTGTTAAAACTTTCATGCAATATATAGATTTGAAATTTGATAAAAAATATTATAAAGAAGTAAATATTTATTATGACATCACTAAAGTAGATTTTGATGAATTAATTGCAAATATTAATCATTCTTATTTTAAATTTAATATTGTTTTAGATATATATTTATTAAATAAAGTATTAGAGAATGAAGATATTGTGAAAAAGATAAATGATAACTTTAATAAACTTTTTATTTTACCTACATATATAAGCGATAAAAAGAGTTTATCCTATGATGAATATAAAAAGTTTATAGAAAAAATAAATGTTTTTAAAAGGGATAAAATTGCAGTAGGACTTAATTTAAATGATTATGATAATATAAATTTAATTGAGCTTATGAAAATAATTAATTTGATTTATAACAAAGATATACCTTCTTTGATAATATATTCTTGTTCAAACAGATTCTTTCAAATAAGTTATATTTTAAATCATTTTTTTATAATAAATAGTTAAATAATATATTTTGATATTTGAGTAAAATATATTATAATAATATGGAATATACTGAATTTAAAAATATTTCTAACATAAGATACAAAAAAAGGAGATTTTATGGAAGGGTTAATATATAAAATAGATAAATATTCTACTCAAAATGGTCCTGGTTTTAGAACTGTTGTATATATGAAAGGATCATCTTTAAATATCCCATGGGGAGAACATCCTGAAGCTTTAAGTAAAAATATTGAAATGCTTTATGACAAAGAAAAATGCAATATGTGCTATAAATGTATAGAAGCATGTAATGAAAGAATGCTTGCAGAAGAAGAAAACAGAGTTTTTGAATGCACAAAATGCGGTAAATGTGTAGATGCTTGTCCAATGGGAGCAAGAAAACTTATAGGTGAGAAAATTTCTGTTGAGGAATTGATTGAAAGAATAATTCCGGAAATACAGTATTATAAAGCAAGCGGAGGCGGAGTTACTTTTGCCGGTGGTGAACCTATGCTTCAAGAAGAATTTTTACTTGAGGTTATAAAAAAACTTAAAGAAAAAGATATTAATGTAGCTGTTTCCACAAGCGGTTTCATAGATTATAAAATAATGGAAAAATTTATTCCTTATGTTGATTATTTTATTTATCACTTTAATTTGGTAAATAAAAAAGTACATGAAAAATATACTGGACAAAGTAATGAAATAATAATTGAAAATTTAAAGAAAGTATGTTTTATGTCTAAAGTTATTATTTCAATTACGTTTATTAATGAAGTAAATTGCAATATGAACGAATTAAAACAAATTGTCGGCTTTATGTCTAAATTAGAACTGTATGGAATTGTAATAAAAGGATATAGTAATAAAAATGAACATATGTATCGTTTGCTTGGAAAAGAGCAGAAATATACATTCCATCGCCCGGAAAAGAAAACATTAACCAATATCGGTAATTTATTTTCAAGACTTTGTGATAATATACAAGTTGTTTCTTAAAATATGACAAAGTAGTATAAATTTATTCCATAGCTTACTTGTTTTTTATAATGGGAAATATATATAATATGTATATGATTAATGTATAATTAAAGCTAAATTTTTATATTTATACATTTGAATATTAAAAATAAAAAGAATATTAGCAGAGATTATAGTTATATCATTACAGGTTGTCAAAATGAATTTCTTTTACTATTCTTTTTATTTTCTTTTAAATTTAATTAGGAGATAGGGGATTATGGCTAAGAGTGAAAATTATAAGATTTTTGAAAAAAGATTAAAGGGAATGAATTTTAAAAGAAAAAGACTTGTATTAATTGAACAACTTGAAATGTGCGACGAAGAAATTATGAACGAAAAAAGAGCAATTGAAAAAGAATTATCATTTTTTGAAAGTGCACTTGATTCTTTGGAAGAGATGGATAGAAATATTATTGAGTCTAATTATTTTGAAAAAATGAGTATGGTTAAAATTGCACAGGAAACTAATTATGATGCAAGTGTATGTTCTAGGAAAAAGGTAAAAGCAGTTAAGCATCTTATGTATCTTATGACGGGAATAAAAGAAGATTAAAAGAAGGTTTATCCTTCTTTTTTTAATCTTCCATGTTTAAAAGAGTATTTGCAATATTATCAAAAATTTCAAGAGCAGCTCCCGAACCATATCCTCCGTTTTCAATAAATACTGTCATTGAATATTTAGGGTTATTATATGGAAAATATCCGCTAAACCAGGCGTGAGGAGTTTCTTTTGTATTTTCTGCGGTTCCTGTTTTCCCTGCAAGTCCACCATAATTATCAAGAGAATTATTCTTTGCAGTTCCTTTTGTACATACCATTCTTAGAGCTTTCTGTAGGGTTTTTATGGTGTTATCACTAAGCTTCATATCAAATATCGTATTTTCTTTTATTTCTTTTATTTCTCCATTTTGAGATGTTACACTTTCCACAATATATGGGTAATTGGTTTTTCCTCCGTTTGCTATGGCTGACATTATTGTATTCATCATTAGAGGTGTCGCTTGAACGTTTCCTTGTCCCAATGCAAGATTAAACGTATCTAGGTTGTTGTATATATTATCTGGAACAAATGAATAATAGTCATTATATTCCAATATAAAGTTTTTGTTTTTATTTGTTTTATCATTGACGCTTCCAAATCCAAGTTCTTTTGCATAATCTATAATTTTATTTGAAGTAATGTTTCCGTTTTTATCTTTTATATTTAATCTTGTTGCAAGAGTATAAAAAACTTCATTGCATGATTTTGCAAAACCATCTAAAACTGTTAATTTCCCATGCCCCTTTCCTTCGTTACAATATCTTGTTACTCCGTCAATATTTATTTTACCGCTGCAATTAAACTCTTCATCTAAATCAACTACATTATTTTCAAGTGCAAGAGCTAATGTTAAAATTTTAAATACACTTCCGGGCTGATATGAAAGTACGTTTTTATTTAAGGTTTCATCGCTTGAATACATTGTAATTATTTCACCGGTTGTGATGTCTGTTATTACTACACTGGCACCTTTTAAGTTGTTTTTTGTTAAATATTCTTTTACATAAGATTCTGTATATTTTTGCACATGATAATCTATTGTTGTATTAATATTATAACCTTCGTTTATATGGTCGTTAACTGCTAAATAATTATTTTGGTTTATTGTTTGTCCCGTTGCATCTATTTGTGAAAGTATTTTAATTGCCTCCCCTCCGTTTAGCTGCTTATCATAATATAATTGAAGACCGCTTACTCCACTAACTGCTTGATTTGTTGTAGTTTCCTCGTTTATTTGAATATTTCCGATAAACGTTTTTCCAATGGTAAAATTTATGTTGTTTTGAATATTTAATTTTAAGTTTTCAAAAGAGCTGTTATCAGAAAAGTTTATTCCGTTTTTATCAAGTATTGCACCACGAGGATAATAAGTTTGTATAACTGTTTCGTATTGAGATGAAAGTTTATTTATGTTATCTTTATCTTGAAACATGAATGCTTTTATTACAAAAATTGTTAACAGAGTAAATAATATAATAATAAATATGGATAAAATTTTAATTCTTTCTTGTATTATTTTTTGAAACATATTATAAGTATTGCTATAATATGGTTTTTTATACTATTTTTAATGATTTTTAGAAAAAAAGTGATATAATATTTAATTATACATGACATTTAAATGTAATAAATGGGAGTTTAGATATGGAAAAACAAAGGAAGCTTGAATTAGCTACTGATTTTTATCAATTAAGCGTAAGTAACGTTTATGAAGCAAAGGGTTTTAAAGACAGAAAAGCCGTTTTTGATGTCTTTATAAGAAGAAATCCTTTTGAAGGAGGATATTCTGTTTTTGCAGGATTAGAACAAGTAATAGATTATATTAATAATTTAAAGTTTGATGATGATGACATAAAAATGTTAAAAGAAAATCATCCTGAACTAACTGATAGTTTTTTAGAATATTTAAGAAACTTTAAATTCAGCGGTGAAATATATGCAATGGAAGAAGGAGAAATATTCTTTCCTTCAGAACCTGTTTTAAGAGTAAAGACAAATTTAATTGAAGCTCAGATAATAGAAACTGCAATTTTAGCGATAATTAATCATCAAAGTTTAATTGCAACAAAAGCTTCAAGAATATGTTCTGCTGCCGGAACTTATGACCCTGTACTTGATTTTGGACTTAGAAGAGCTCATGGAACAGAAGCAGGCCTTTACGGTGCAAGAGCATGTATTATAGGCGGTTGTGTAGGAACTAGTAATGTAGAGGCTGAATATTGCTGGGATACAGTTTCTAAAGGAACTATATCTCATGCTTTTATTATGGCTTTTGATAAAGAGATAGATGCTTTTAGAGCATATGCAAAATATAATCCGGACAATTTAATACTTCTTGCGGATACTTATGATACACTTAACAGCGGTGTTAAAAATGCAATACAGGTATTTACGGAAGAAAGAGAAGCAGGAAGATTAAAAGGTGCTTATGGTATTAGACTTGACAGCGGAGATTTAACATATTTATCTGTAAAAGCAAGAGAAATGTTTGATGAAGCAGGATTTGAAAGTGCTGTTATAAGTGCATCAAATGATTTAGATGAATATATTATTTCTGATTTAAGAAATCAAGGTGCTAAGATTGGAATGTACGGAGTAGGGACAAAAATGATTACTGCAGACGGTACTAGTGCTTTGGGTGGAGTATATAAACTTGCTGCGATAGAAAGAAACGGAAAATTATCACCAAAAATAAAAGTATCTAATGATCCAATTAAGATAACAAATCCGGGATATAAGAAAGTTTTAAGATTTTATGATAATCGTACGAATATAGCTATTGCTGATTTAATAACATTAAATGATGAGGTTATAGATGAAACAAAACCTTTAACAATATACCATCCTGTTCATACATGGAAGAAAAGAACTTTGGAAAATTTTCATGTAAAAGAATTGTTAAAACCTATTTTTGTTGATGGGAAACAGGTTTATGAGTCTCCAAAATTATCTGAAATAAGGGAAAATCATTTAGTTGCCAAGAGTACATTCTGGCCAGAATATTTAAGACTTATTAATCCAAGCGAATATCACGTAGATATTTCTGATAATTTATTTGACATTAAAAAAGACTTACTTGCATCTGTGCAAAAATAATTTTTAAGGAGTATTAAATGAATAATAAAAGAAATGTAGGTATTATATTCGGTGGTAAATCCGGAGAATATGATGTCTCTTTGTTGTCTGCATATAATGTTATAAACGGAATCGACAAAGAAAAATATGATTTAACTTTGATTGGAATATCACTTGAAGGTAAATTTTATATTTACAAAGGTGATGTTGAAAAAATAAAAAACAATGAATGGATTAATGATAGCGAAAATTTAATATCTGAATTCTCACTTTTTGATGATGAAATAATTAAAAACATAGATATAATTTTCCCTGTTCTTCATGGACAAAACGGTGAAGACGGAAGAATTCAAGGTTTATTTGAAATGATGAATAAACCATATGTTGGCTGTGAAGTAATGACTTCTGCAGTTTGTATGGATAAAGATATTGCCAAAAGAGTATTTAAAAGCGTAGATATACCTGTTGTTGACGATGTTTTAGTATTTAATACGGATATTGAAAGTGATAAACTTTTAAATGAAACGATAGAAAAATGTGAAAAAAATCTTCCATATCCTATGTTTGTAAAACCTGTAAACATGGGCTCAAGTGTTGGTATTTCAAAAGCAAAGGATAGACAAGGTTTAATAGATGCTCTTAAAAAAGCCGTTCAGTTTGATACAAAAATATTGGTTGAAAAGGCAATTAATGCAAGAGAGATAGAAGTTGCTGTTCTTGGGAATTCTCATCCAGAGGCTTCTTATCCGGGTGAAATTGTTTCATGTAAAGAATTTTACGATTATGAAGCAAAATATTTATCAGGTGATGACAGCAGAATAGATATACCTGCAAAGGTTAGCGATGATATTATAGAAAAAATAAGAACTTATGCCGTTAGGGCTTTTAAAGCTGTTGGAGGAAGCGGTTTATCCAGAGTAGATTTCTTCCTTGATAAAGATAACGGTAATTTATACTTAAATGAAGTTAATACACTTCCCGGTTTTACAAATATAAGCATGTATGCAAAAATGTGGGACTATATGGGAGTTAAATATTCTGATTTAATAGATAAGCTTATTGATTTAGGTTTTGAAAGATATGAAATAAAACATAAACTAACAATAAAAGAATAATAGGAGAAGGTAATGTTCGGAAAGAAAACAAGAGAAAAAGAAATTATAGCATTAGTAAAAGATTCAATAAATAAATGTATAGATGAAAAATTAATAGAAATAAGTAAAGAAGATATTCCATCTATAAAAGTGGAAGTACCAAGAGAAGAAAAATTTGGTGATTTTAGTGTTAATACTGCAATGCAACTTGCAAAAAAGGCAAGATGTAATCCTAGACTTATTGCCGAAAATATTGTAAAAAATATTGATACAAAAGATTCATATGTAAAAGATATTTCAATCGCAGGTGCTGGATTTATTAACTTTACATTAGACAATAAATGGTTATATGATGAAATGGAAAAAGTAATTTCATTAAAAGAAAAATACGGTAAAATCGTTGAAGAAAATCCGAAAACTGTTGATGTTGAATATGTAAGTGCAAATCCAACTGGTCCTCTTCATATAGGAAATGCAAGAGGTGGCGCAATAGGTGATGTTATAAGTAATATTTTTACTTGGGCAGGATATAAAGTAACAAAAGAATTTTATTTGAATGATGCCGGAAATCAAATTATAAAATTTGGTCAATCTTTACAAGCAAGATATTTACAGGCTTTAGGACATGATGTTGAGTTTCCTGAAGATGGTTATAAGGGTGACGATATAATTGAACTTGCCAAAATGCATATTGAATTATATGGAAATAAACTTGAAAACGTTGATGAAGAAGAAAGACAACATGAACTTGTTGAATTTGCTCTTGACAAGAATGTTACCAATATGGTTAATGACCTTAAAAATTATGGTATAAATTATGATGTATTTTTCAGTGAAAAAACACTTCATAATTCAGGTGCAATAACTGATGTTATTGATAAAATGAAAGAAATGGGAAGTGTATATGAAAAAGATGATGCAGTATGGTTCAAAGGTACTGATTACGGACTTGAAAAAGATGAAGTTTTAATAAGACAAAATGGGGTACCTACTTATTATGCTGCTGATATTGCATATCACTATGATAAATTGGTAAAAAGAAATATTGATTATGCAATAAACGTATGGGGCGCAGACCATCATGGACATGTTGCAAGACTTAAAAAAGCTATGGTTGCTCTTGGAGTAAGTGAAGATAGATTAGAAGTAATTTTAATGCAGCTTGTTCATCTTGTTAAAGGTGATGAACAAGTTAGAATGTCTAAGAGAAAAGGTAATATTTTTACATTATCTGACCTGGTTGATGAAGTAGGAAAAGATGCTGCAAGATTTATTTTTAACTACAATAAACCAAATACACATATGGATTTCGACCTTGATCTTGCTATTAAAAAATCAAGTGACAATCCTGTATTTTACGTTCAATATGCACATGCAAGAATTTGCAGTATTATAAGAAATATCAATAAAGAAGTAAAAATAGAAAACTTTGATTTACTTGATAAAAAAGAAGAATTAAACTTACTTAAAGTTATTGCAAACTTTAGTGATGAAATCATAAAAGCAAGCAAAGATTTAGATCCAAGTAAAATAACAAAATATGCTATGGATTTAGCTTCTGCTTTCCATTCATTCTATAATGCTCATAGAGTAATTGTAGATGATGAAAAACTGCTTAATGCGAGACTTGCTTTGGTTGTTGCAACAAGAGAAGTATTAAGTAATACTTTAAGTATCTTAGGTGTAAGTGCTCCTGAAAAAATGTAGGAGAGAGAAAATGATAGAAAAAAGTGTTGTTGATATAATCGCTGACATCAAAAAAGAAGAGAATTCAAAGATTGATGAAGAAAAACCTTTATATCACAAAAACTGCGGTGAGACGCTTATTGAAGCTCTCTCATTGAAGTATGAAATAGATATAGATACTAAAGCTTTTAAAATGCTTGCTCCTTACGGGTTTGGTCTTAATAGCGGCAAAACCTGTGGAGCTTTTGCAGGCGGGATTGCTGCTATTGGATTAATGTTTACGGAGGATAAACCATCCACTAACGATAAAATGAAAGAAATTGTGAAAAAATGGGTTGAAATATATACCAAAAGATTTGGCTCAATAGACTGTGAATATATAAGACCAAGACATAAAGATCCTGTAAGAGGTTGTCTAAAGGTGCAAGAAGAAGCCGGGAAACTTTTTGAAGAATTTATAAAAGAATATATTTAAAAAAGCACTGCAAAGCAGTGCTTTTGTTTTACCAAATATGAAGTAAATGTTGTATTAATAAACTTACAAATGCTATTCCTACCCAACAGCAGGCTCCCATAAATATAGGTTTTGCTCCTGATTTGATAAGTTTAACGATATGTGTATTTAGTCCAATTGCTGACATAGCCATTACTATAAAGAATTTACTTAACTCTTTTATTGGGTCTGTTATTGTAGGAGATAAGTTAAATACAGTTGTGATTACGGCAGCAAGTACAAAGTAAAGAATAAAGAAAGGGAAAATTTTCTTTATGTTTACTTTATTTCCACCTTCATTTTTTTCTCTTTTTGTTCTTACAAAAGCAAGTACCAAGGTTATGGGTATAATAGCAAGAGTTCTTGTTAATTTAACTATTGTTGCTTCAGCAAGAGTATTGCTTCCATGAATTCCATCCCAAGCAGATGCTGCAGCCGTAACTGAAGATGTATCATTTATAGCTGTACCGGCAAATAAACCAAAACCTTCGTTTGAAAGTCCGAGCATTGAACCAAGTGCAGGGAATATTAAAGCTGCAATTACATTAAATAAGAATATAACGGAAATTGCTTGTGCTATTTCTTCATCATCAGCATCTATTACAGGTGCAGTTGCTGCTATTGCAGAACCACCGCATATTGACGAGCCAACACCTACAAGTGTAGATATTTTTGATGGTATTTTTAATAATTTACATAATACGTATGAAATAATAAGTGATGTTGAAATTGTAGCTATGATGATAGGTAAAGATTGTTTACCTTTCATTAAAATATCAGTTAAATTCATACCAAAGCCAAGTAAAATAACGGCATATTGAAGTATTTTTTTTGATGTAAATGTAATACCGGGTTGAAGAGTTGATTTATCTTTAATAAATAATGTTATAACCATTCCCGCAATAATTGCAAATACAGGTCCACCAACAACAGGAACAAGTTTTCCAAGATACCAAGCAGGGATTGATATTATAAGACATAAAATTAAACCTTTGATGTTTTGTTTTATAAATTCCATAATTTCTCCTTTATTAAATTTAATACTTATGTATTCTATCATCTTTTATAAATAATTTAAAATTATAAATATTTATTTATATATAAAAATATGTTATAATGTGTAAAATAGATTTAAAAGGAGAACTGTAATGTTAGATTTTAGGGTAGATACTTTTTTAGAAGTTTGTAAATGCATGAATATAACAAAGGCTTCAAAAAATCTTAATATTACTCAACCTGCCGTAACTCAACATATAAAATACCTTGAAAAAAGTTATGGAGTAAAGTTATTTGGGTATAAATCAAAAAAACTATATCTTACAAGAGAGGGAGAGGTATTTTTAAACTACATTACAACTCTCAAACATGATGATTTAAAACTTAGAAATGAAATATCTCATATAGATAATAAGAGTAAATTTATTATTTTTGGTGCTACGTTAACTGTAGGTGAATATTTAATGCCGGATAAATTGGATAAATATTTAAAGTTATATCCGAACACAAATATCAAGATGATTGTTGGAAATACTGATAAACTACTTAAATACTTAAATGACGGTAAAATAGATTTTGCAATTATTGAAGGGTATTTTCCTAAAAGTGAATATGAATATATTACGATATTGAATGAAAATTATGTAGGTGTATGCAGCTGTTTAAGTGATTTAAAAGATAAAGAACTTTTTCTTGAAGACTTGCTTGATTATAGACTTATAATAAGAGAAAAAGGTTCCGGAAGCAGAGAACTTATTGAAAGATACTTAGAGAGTAAAAGTGTTTTAGTTTCTGATTTTAAAAATAAAATGGAAATAAACAGCATTGATATAATAAAAAATTTCATAAAAAAAAATATGGGAATAACTTTTTTATATGAACTTGCAGTAGAAAAAGAATTAAAAAGTGAAGAGTTTTGTAAACTCAATATAAAAGATATGAAAATAGATCATGAATTTAGCTTTATTTGGAGAAAAAACAGCCAATATAGAAATTATTATAATGATATATTTGATAAATTATTAAAAAAAGAATAAAATTATTTTAAGTAATATAAGGAGATAAAATATGGAAAAATCAAGAGTAGAAATAGCAGTTGAAAAATTTAAGAATGGATATAATTGTTCACAAGCGGTTGTTTGTACATATTGTGATCTGCTTGGAGTTGATGAAGCAACTGCATTTGCTTTGGCAGAGGGGTTTGGAAGCGGTATTGCAAGAACACAGGAAACTTGCGGAAGTGTTTGTGGAATGGTAATGCTGGCAGGACTTTTAAACAGTGATAAAAATCTACAAAAACCTAAAACAAAAATTCA
Source organism: Anaerofustis sp. NSJ-163 (assembly GCF_024135845.1). NCBI lineage: Bacteria > Bacillati > Bacillota > Clostridia > Eubacteriales > Eubacteriaceae > Anaerofustis > Anaerofustis sp. NSJ-163. Next base: position 16,924 of record NZ_JAMYJV010000004.1, on the reverse strand, counting down.
AACTTTAAAAATTGGCAATGAACTAATGGAAAAATTTAAAGAAATGAATACTACCGTAAAATGCAAAGAATTAAAAAATATCGGTAATGATGCTCCGCCTATAAGAAGCTGTTCAGGATGTGTTAAAGATAGCGCAATGATAGTAGAAAAATATTTATTAAAAGATATGTTTGAATAAAAGAAGTCCTTTATGGACTTTTTTTATTTAACCCTACAGGTCGTATAAAGTAGTATAAATATAGTATTAGAATAAAATAAAAAGGATATCATCTTGGGATTAGGACGAAATATAGTTATATGTAGTTTCATTTATTTTTGTTTGATTTATGCTTTTCATTATAATTTTATAAAAAAAATAAATATTTATTCTTTCTCCGTAAATATATTTCCTTATTTTTGGAAAAAAACAAACGGAGGTATTTTTTATGAAAATTTATGGTTATGTGAGAGTATCAACCAAAGAACAAAATGTTGCAAGACAGTTTGAGGCTATGAGGAAGTTTCCGGTGGAAGATAAAAATATTGTTGTTGATAAATTCAGCGGAAAAGATTTTAATCGTCCTAATTACAAAAAACTCTTAAAGAAGATGGAAAAAGGAGATGTACTTGTTGTTAAAAGCATTGATAGGCTTGGAAGAAATTATGATGAAATTTTAGAACAGTGGAGACTTTTAACAAAAGAAAGACATATAGATATTGTTGTTATTGATATGCCTTTACTTGATACAAGAGAAGGACGAGATTTAACAGGTACACTTATTGCCGATATTGTACTTCAGCTTTTAAGTTATGTTGCTCAGTCCGAAAGAGAAAATATAAAACAAAGACAAAAAGAAGGGATTATGGCAGCAAAAGCAAGAGGAGTAAAGTTTGGCAGACCTAGAATACATATTCCCGATGAATTTTTTGAGTTTTATGATTTATGGCAAAATGGTAAAATATCATCAAGGAAAGCAGCAAAACATTTAAATGTGTCATATCAAACATTTATAAGGTGGACAGACAGAATGGTAAAAGGAGATTTATTTGTATAAAAAAAGCGTCTTTAAAGACGCTTTTTATTCTTCATTATTTTCTTTATCTTCTATTATAGAAACAACAGCATTTCTGTTTAATTTTACTTTTACTCCTTCAGGATCAAGTGCAATTAATATATCTTCATCATAAACTTCTAAAATAGTTCCATAAAGGCCGCTAACTGTCATTATTTTATTACCTTTTTTAATGCTATCAAGTAGTTGTTGATGTTCTTTAAATCTTTTTTGTTGTGGTTTTATTGATGAAAAATATACTACTACAAACATAACAATAATAATAACTAGCATTGCAAAAACATTATTCATTCCCATATTTTTTTCTCCTTGAATTGATTTTTAAATTATTCCATAATCACTTTCAAATTGGTGTTTGAACTCCAAAAATCTATCTTCCATAATGGCGTTTCTCATGTTTTCCATTAATTTCAAAGTAAAGTATAAATTGTGATAGCTTACTAACATACTTGCAAGAATTTCTTTGCATACAACTAAATGTCTTAAATAAGCTCTTGTATAGTTTCTACAAACATAGCAGTCACATTTGTGGTCAAGAGGTGTAAAGTCTTCTTTGTATTTTGCATTTTTTAAAGTTACTCTACCGCTGCTTGTAAGGGCTGTACCGTTTCTTGCCATTCTTGTTTGTAAAACACAGTCGAACATATCTATACCGCTTTTTACACCTTCTAATAGAGCATCAGGACTTCCTACACCCATTAAATATCTTGGTTTATCCTTTGGAAGCAGCGGAGTTGTATAATCAAGTAAGTCAAACATCATATCCATAGGTTCCCCTACGCTAAGACCTCCGATTGCATATCCAGAAAAATCAAGATCAATAAGCTGTGTTGCAGATTCTTTTCTTAAATCTTTAAACATTCCACCTTGTATAATTCCAAAAAGTCCTTGTTTTTCTGTGTTCTTATGAGCCTCTTTACATCTTTTTGCCCATCTCGTAGTCATTTCAAGAGAGTTTTTTGTATAAGTTTTATCTGCTCCATAATGTACGCATTCATCAAAAGCCATCATTATATCAGAGCCTAAATTATTTTGAATTGCCATAGATTTTTCAGGTGTAATAAAGTGTCTGCTTCCATCAATATGACTTCTGAATGTAACACCTTCTTCTGTTATATCGTTTGTTTTACTTAAAGAAAAAACTTGAAATCCGCCACTATCTGTAAGAATTGGTCTATCCCAGTTCATAAACTTATGAAGACCACCAGCTTTTTTTACTATATCATCTCCTGGTCTTAAATATAAGTGATATGTGTTTCCTAATATTATTTTTGCATCTATTTCTTTTAAACTTTCCGGAAGCATTGCTTTAACTGTAGCTCTTGTTCCTACAGGCATAAAAATAGGAGTAGGTATTTCTCCGTGAGGAGTTATTACTTTACCAACTCTTGCACCGCTTCTTTTATCTGCTTTTATTAGTTCATATTTAATTGCGCTCATATTTTATAGTTCATCCTTCTTGTTATATCCGAGAGAATTTAAAATGTTTGGTTTATCTCTCCATTCGTCTTTTACTTTAACCCATAATTTTAAATTAACTTTACAATCAAGCATTTGTTCAATTTCTTTTCTTGATTCACTGCCAATTTTCTTTAGCATATTACCGCCTTTACCAATGATAATTCTTTTATGATTTTCTCTTTCAGTATATATGTTTGCTTCAATATCATAAATTTCCTTATCGTCTCTTTTTTTCATCTGCATTACTTCAACGGCAGTTCCATGAGGTATTTCTTCTTTAAGAGATCTTAATATTTTTTCTCTAATAAGTTCACTTACAACAAATCTTTCACTTCTGTCTGTTACCATGTCTTCAGGGAAGTACATAGGTCCATAAGGTAGATATTTTTCTATTATTGTAACTAAAGTATCGATATTTTCTCCTTTAAAAGCACTTATAGGAACAATATCTTTTATAAAGTCATATTTTTCATATAGTTTTATTTTTACAAGAATATCTTCTTTTTTTATTTTATCGATTTTATTTATTACCAAAACTACCGGTGTTTTTTCATTTTTTAATTTTTCAAGTAAAAATTCATCGCCTTTTCCTATATTTAAGTCTTCCTCAACAAGGAAAAGAATTAAATCTACTTCTTTAAAAGATTCACCTGCAACTTCTACCATATAATCAGATAGTTTGCTTTTAGGTTTATGAAAGCCCGGTGTATCTATAAAAACCATTTGAGATGTATTTGTAGTTCTTATACATCTAATATTGTTTCTTGTTGTTTGAGGTCTGTTTGATATTATTGATATCTTTTGACCTATTAGTGTATTGAGAAGTGTTGATTTTCCTACATTTGTTCTTCCTATAATTGATATAAATCCACTTTTATAATTATTGTTCATTTTTCTTATCCCCATATTAAATGTATTATTTTAGGTATATATAGAGCTATACCCATTATTACAGCCATAAATGCTCCGATTAATACGGCACATGCTGCTGAATCTTTTGATCTTTTTGCGTTTTCATTCATTTCTTTTGTTGCACAGTTAACAGCTTCTTCTATTGCCGTATTTACAGCTTCAAGTATTATTACAAGGAAAATTATAAATCCAAGTAATAACCATTCATAGTAAGAAAATTTTAATAAAATTGCTCCTATGATTGCAAGAAGGGCACATGTACAATGAATTTTAAAGTTTTGTTGTGTTTTAAAATTATATTCAACTCCATGAAATGCATATTTAAAACTTTTTATTAATCTTTTTATGTTTTTTTTCATTTCTTCTCCTTAATCTCTTGTAAGATTTAGTTTTTTCATAACTTCTTCTTCATGAAATCTCATTTCTTTTTTTTCTTCGTCATCCATATGGTCATATCCTAAAAGATGTAAAATTGAATGAACTGTCAAGTAGCAAATTTCTCTGTCAGTACTGTGTCCAAATTCTACGGCTTGTTGTTTAGCTTTATCTATGCATAAAACAACATCGCCTAAGATTACAACTTCATCTTCAAAACCTTCTTCATCCATAGGAAAAGAAAGTACATCTGTTTCTTTATCAATATTTCTGTAATATTTGTTAAGCTCTTTTATTTCTTCACCGTCAACTATTGATACACTTACTTGAGATGGTTTTGTAAAATTTTCGTTTTTAAGTGTTTCGTTTATTGCATTTTCTATTTTTTCGTAAGTTTCCTTAGAAATTTCTTCTTTACTTCTATTATCAAAAAGTACTTCTGTTTCTATCATTACTTTACCTCATTTTCTTGATTTATTTTTTCTTGTCCTGGGTATTGAACTCTTTCATGATAAACACCTGTAAGGACTCTTAAAAATGCTTTTTTTATTGTATCAATATCCTTCATTTTTAGTGGAGAATCATCTAATTGATGGTCTGTTATTTTTTTATCAATTATTTTATCAATCATTTCTTTTATTTTTTCTTTATTCCCTGTATCCATACTTTTTACCGCAGCTTCAACTCCATCTGCAAGTAAAACAACGGAAGTTTCTATTGTTGTTGGTCTTGGACCTTCATAAGAATAAGATTTTAAATCAGGTTCATATCCTCTATCTTTTTCTTTTACATAGAAATACTGTATTAAAGTATCACCATGATGAGTTTTTATGAATTCAATAATTTCATCAGGCAACTTATATTTATTTGCCAAATATACACCGTCTCTTACATGGTTTTTTATAATCCTTACGGAAACATTTGGGTCTAAATGGTCGTGAGGATTGTTACCGTTTTGTTGATTTTCGCTGAAGAAAAGCGGTTTTTCACTTTTTCCTATATCGTGATAGTAAGCACCGACCCTGGCTAAAAGTCCGTTTGCTCCTATATCGTTGCAAGCTTCTTGAGCGAGGTTACCTACAAGAAGCGAGTGGTGATAGGTTCCTGGTGCGCCTGTTATAAGCTTTCTTATAAGTTCGTTTGTAGGACTTGACAGTTCAAGAAGTTTAAATGGTGTTAAAATATCAAATATATATTCCCAGAAAAGCATCATTCCAAGAGAGACCATTCCTGATAATAGTCCGTTTATGCCTGCATATAATATGTTATAAAACATACTTATTCCAAGTGTATTTTCAAGTACGCTGTTTATTAAAACTATAATCATATTTGATATAGAGACAATTAAAGCAGCTTTATATATTTTGCTTCTTTCTTGAACTCTTTGCATATATAGTATTCCTACAAAACCTGATAATAGAAGGAATATTAAAGCTTCTGTATTAATATCTAAAGTTACTGCTAATAGAAGGGTTATAAATACATTTGTATTTATTGCTATTCTTGGACCTATTAATATGCATAAAGTCATACTCATTATTGAGATGGGTATTAAATATATATTAAATAAACTTGCAATTTGTGATAATACTATCATTAATAAGAACTGACTTGCTATTAAAGCTAAAAGTTTATTGTTGTTATATATATGATTATGAAATATCTTTAAATAAAGAGTATATATAACCATTAAAAGTAAAATCATGGAGGCAAGACCTATTGTGGTTTTATAGTCATCAAATAAACTGATTCTTATCATTGAGCCTTCTTGTAAAACGTCTATTTGATTTTGGGTTATAGTATCACCTTTTTTAATGATTACTTCACCGGGTTCATAGGTAATATCTTCAACTGTATTTTTTGCATTAAGCTTAGCTTGCTCGGTTGCCTCTTCATTAAGAACCATATTTGCTTTTAATGCATTTTTACATACATTAATGCATGCTGTGCTTACATCAGCATTGAAAGATGAATTTTTAAAATAATTGTTTATTTTTTTATAATAAGTATTCATTTCATCGGATACTACTTCATCGTTATAAATGTTTTCTATTAAAGATATTATTTCATTTTTTATATTATCTCTTGTATTTTTATCTTGATTTATTAATGTTTGATAAGTTTCTTTTGTTAAATCAATTCCAGTTTTGCTGTTGTATACATCTATTGAGCTTTTAGTTAAATCATCTGATTTTATATCTTCAAGTTCTTTAAATAATGTGTTTATGTTTTTTGTTACCGAATCTTTAGTTCCCGGTATATAGTCATATACGTTTGGAGTTTGTTCAACGGCTTGTTCTTTTAAGCTGTTTGTAAGTTTTGTGTTAATAATTTTTCTTGGCGCAATAATATCCTCCGTAGCAACTTGTCCAACTTCTACATCGTATCTATGCGGTATAGCACTAATAAAAGATAGGAAAAAAGTTAAAATAAAGAAAATTATTGCTATGGATAATTTTACTTTTTTATTTGTTTTTACATTTTCAAAAAAAGCTGATATCTTAGTCTCTTTGTTTTTTTGTTTCATATTCTTCATAGGCTTCAATAATTCTTTGTACCAAAGGATTTCTTACGACATCTCTCTTTGTTAAATGTACAAAATCTACTCCTTCGACTTTGTTTAAAATTCTTTCTGCGTATAAAAGACCTGATTTTTTTCCACTTGGTAAATCAACTTGTGTTACATCTCCGGTTACGACTGCTTTTGATCCTTCTCCAAGTCTTGTAAGGAACATCTTCATTTGTTCTCTTGTTGTATTTTGAGCTTCGTCAAGAATAATGAAAGAGTCGTTTAAAGTTCTTCCTCTCATATATGCAAGAGGCGCTATTTCTATATTACCTCTGCTTACGTTTCTTTCATATGATTCGCTGCCCATTATATCAAATAATGCATCATATAAAGGTTTTAAATAAGGATCAATTTTTTCTTTTAAATCTCCCGGAAGAAAACCAAGACTTTCTCCTGCTTCAACAGCGGGTCTTGTCAATATTATTCTTGAAACATCACCGTTTTTTAATGCTTTTACAGCAAGAGCGACTGCAAGATAAGTTTTTCCTGTTCCTGCAGGACCTATGGAAAATACAATATCATTTCTTTTGGTTGCATTTATAAATGCACTTTGACCTATTGTTTTTGTCTTAATTGGCTTACCTTTAAATGTATAACATATTACTTGGTCAAAATTTCCAATGTCTTTTTTTTCTTCATCAATTAAATTTAGAAGATAATTAAAAGTATGATCATTTATTGCTGAGTTATCTTGTATTCTCTTTATCATACAGCTTAAGAGTTCTTTTGCTTTTGACAGATTTTTTTCATTATCACTGTTTATGTTTATTTTATTATCTCTTAATGTAATTTTAACAGAGAATTTTTCTTCAATCTCCATTAAATATTTGTCGTTGCTTCCAAACAGAGTAAGGTTGTCAAATTCGTCGCTTGGAATGTCGATTTTTGCAGTGAATTTTTCCAAATTATTCTCCTTATTGTTTTTTTATTTCTTTTTCTTCTACAATATTTTCTTTTAATTTTATTTTTGCAGTAATACTGTAGTAGTTATCTTTTGATACATCAATATTTAAATATATATCAATTATGTTATCTTTGTCAATATTTTGGGTTTTATTTAAATATTCGATGACATCATTTTCAATTTGTTCTTTATTTTTCTTCTTTAAATTCTTTATATTATACCACTTTGTTGTTGTTTGCTCTATAGGTAGAGGGATAAAAAGTAACTTAGTTTTTTTCTTTTCTTCTTTTATTTGGATATATGATTTGTCTTTGATAGTTTTTTTATAATTAAAGTTTCTATTTTTAAAAGAATAAGTGACTTCTTTTTCATACTCGTCATCTTCTTGTATTAAATATGGGTTGATTTTGATGTTGTTATAAGTGTATTTGCTTGTTATAAACACATCGCCCATAGCATGTATATAATAAGAAACCATATCACCGTCTTTTCCCTCGTAGCTTATTTCTCCACTTATAAGTAAGTCTCCCTTTTTTACTTTATCACCCTTTTTAACTTTTGTTATACCATTATAAGCAATAATACTTTCTATTTTTCCGCTTTTTGCAGCCACTATATCTACTGCTTTTGATTTATCAAATTGTTTTATTGGAGAATTTTTTTCGGTTAGTTTTATTATAGCTTTTGTTCCTTTATATTCTATTGTTACATCTGAAAGTGTATTATATGTGTTTAGAAGTTTTTTTGATATTTGTTTTTTATCTATACCATATTTATAGCATCCTTCTTTAAATCCTATATCTGTGAGAGTAGCAATAATACTGTTTGTATCAATATTTTTACTGCCTTCTATTTCTATATCCCATATGAAGAAAGAAAAAGAAAACATTACAATAAAAATTAAAAAGACACTAAAAATAAATATTTTTCTTTTTTGTAGTGTCTTTAGCAATGTATTTTTTCCGTATTCTTTTTTTATTTCAATTATATAATGAGCTTTTTTCGCTATTTTTTCTGCGCTCTTTATTTCAGATAACATTATTTTAAATGTTACGGTTGTTTTGTCTGATTTTTTTATATCCCATACGGATATATTGTTTATATTTAATAAATTTATTATTTTTTCGGGATTAAGCCCTTTTATTTCTACTAAATAATAACCCATTAAATAATGATAAAATCTTAAAATAAACATTTTGTTCTCCTATATTATATATTCGATTGAATCTATTTCTCCTTCGATTATTAATTCTTCACTGATTAATGTTGATAATAGTAAATCTTTACCTTTAATTGATAATAAACCTGAAGTTGAATTTATTCTTATATTTTCACTACTATAATAAATAATTCCTTTATGGTTTATTATGTTTATTTTCTCATTTCCGAGAATCTCTATATTTAGTTTTTCAAGTAAAATATCTTCCGGAAGTTGAAGAGATTTTGTTATTTTTTCTTTTGTGTTATTAAATATTTTTTTCATACTAATATATATGACGATATTTTGATATTATGAAAATATGTCATTTGCATTATGTAAAAAATTATTTTGTGATATAATAAATATATACAAGGGAGGGGTTAAAATGAGTGATTATAAAATAACATGTTGTTCTACTGCAGACATGAGTTATGAGTTCTTTAAACAAAACGATATCCCTTTAGCCTATTTCCATTATATTTTAGATGGTAAAGAATATAAGGATGATTTAGGAAAGACGATACCATTTGATGAATTTTATAAAAAAATTGAGCAGGGTGCCATGCCTACGACTTCTCAAATAAGCCCTGAAGAATATATAGAGCTTTTTGAAAGTATATTAAAAAAAGATATGGATATTTTGCATATAAGTTTATCAAGCGGTATTTCCGGAACAATTAATTCTGCAAATATTGCCAAAAAGACGCTTGAAGAAAAATATCCAAATAGAAAAATCTATGTTATAGATTCTCTTGGTGCTTCAAGCGGATATGGTTTACTTGTTACATTAGCAAATGAAAAGAAGAAAGAAGGGAAAAGTATTGATGAAGTTGCAAAATGGGTATTGGATAACAGATTAAATATACATCATTGGTTTTTCTCAACTGATTTAACAAGCTATTTTAGAGGAGGAAGAATATCGAGAACATCTGCTATATTTGGTACAGCTCTTAAAATTTGTCCATTATTAAATATGAGTTATGATGGAAAACTTATTCCAAGAAATAAATACAGAGGAAAGAAAAAAGTAATTGAAGAAATTGTTAAAAGAATGGAACAGCATGCAAAAGATGGTCTTGATTATAGCGGAAAATGTTACATATCAAATTCTGCATGTTTTGAAGATGCAAAAGCCGTAGCAGATAAAATTGAACAAAAGTTTAAAAATTTAGATGGGAAAGTAGTTATAAATAGTGTCGGAACAACAATAGGTTCTCATACTGGTCCCGGTACGGTTGCTTTGTTCTTTGTAGGAGATAAAAGAGAAGATTAAAAGCCGATATATATCGGCTTTTTTATTTTTAAATAAAATGTTAAAATATAAAATATATTATATATGAAACAAGGAGGATGTTTATGTTATATACATATCCTGATTATTATAAAAAATTTTATTGCCTTATGGATAAATGCCCTAAAAGCTGTTGTGAAGGGTGGCAGATTGTAATTGATGAAAATACAATTGAGAAATATATATCTTGTGAAGGTTCTTTTGGAAATAGACTTAAGAATTCTGTTGATTTTGATAAAGGGATTTATAAACAATATAATAAAAGATGTGCATTTTTAAATGAAGATAATCTTTGCGATATACATATAGAAGCAGGGAGAGGAATGATGTGTGATACATGTAAAAATTATCCATATCATACAGAAGAGTTTGAAAATGAGATGGAGATGTCTCTCGCTTTGTCTTGTCCTATGGTTGCTAAAATGGTTTTAAGTAACAAAAATAAAGTTTCATTTATAACAGTAGAAGATGATAAAGAAGATGTTGAAGATGATGATTTTGATTTCTTTTTATATTCAGCCTTAGAGCAAAGCAGGAAAGTAATATTAGAAATAATTCAAAACAGAAATGAAGATATATTTATTAGAATAAATAAGGTATTTATTCTTTGTGAAAAAATACAGGAATGCATAGATGAAAATAATATTTTTAATATAGAAAATATCTTAGTTGAATACGAAGAAAAATTTAAAAACGAAGAAATAGAAACAATATATGAAAAATGGATAAATAAAGACAATGCAAAAAAAATACTAAGATTATTAAATGAGTTTGAACTTTTAGATGAGAAATGGAATGAGGATAAAGAAAGATGGAATAAACTTATTTGTGAAAAAAATATTGATTTAAGTTTTGAAGTCAATTCACAAATACAGCTTGAACAAATATTAGTATATTTTATATATGTATATTTTTCTGGTGGAGTTTATGACTATGATATCATTTCTAAAATTGGTATTTCTGTTTTAAGTACATATATTTGGGATATTATTTGTAAGCTACAAAAATCAATATTAAAAGATAGGTTTTGTGAAAATGATAAAGTAGAACTTGCATGGAGATATTCAAGAGAGCTTGAACATTCTGATATAAATATAGAAAGAATGGAAGAAATTATTAACAAATACAATTTGATTAACATATATTTATAAAATTATTTTGTAATTAATGTAAAATTATTTTTATTGTATGTTATAATTCCTTCTTTTTTCATTTTTGATAATTCTCTTGATAACGCACTTCTGTCAACTGCCAAGAAGTTCGCCATTTCTTCTCTTGAAAAAGGTATTTTAAAAGAATTGTTATTTGCACTTATAGCTTGTTGAGATAAAAATGTCATGACTTTTTCTCTTATGGTTCTTTTTGACAGAAGTTCGTTTTTTCTATTTAGCATTAACGTTTTTGTGCTTATTATATTCATAAGGTTTTTTATAAATATAAAGTTTCTTGTTTTGTTTATTATTTCATTTACATTAATAAATAATATTGTTGAATCTTCATTTGATATAACACTTACATTTAAAGGTATATTATTTTTTAAAGAAAATATTTCTGCAAAAATATTCCCCTTAGATAAAGTTGAAATTATATTTTTATTTCCCCAAAAGTCTTCACTAATAACGCTGATTTCTCCTTTTAAAATAATTCCTGTATTAGATGTGAAGTCACCTGCTTTTAAAATATATTCATCTTTTTGATATGATTTTATATATGATTGGTCTATTATTTCATTTATTTCTTTTTCTTGTACATTGTTGAATAAAGGTATTTTTTTTAATTTTTCATATAAATTTTTCATAAAAATCCTTTCTTGTTGCATTTGCAACGTATATTTTATATACATTATATTATAATGCCATTAAATAATCAATTTATAATTTTGGAGGGAAATAATGATTAGAAAAATTATTAAAATAGATGAAGAAAAATGTAATGGCTGCGGACTATGCGCAAAGGCTTGTCATGAAGGAGCAATAGGGATGGTTAACGGAAAAGCAAAATTACTTAGAGATGATTATTGTGACGGGCTTGGAGATTGCCTTCCAGTTTGTCCAACAGGTGCAATATCATTTGAAGAAAGAGAAGCATTGGCTTATGATGAAAAAGCTGTTATGGAAAATCAAAAGAAAAAAAACAATCTTCCTTGTGGATGTCCTGGAAGTTCTTCAAAAGCAATAAATAGGAAAGAAAATGAATTAGATGAATCAAAAAATAAAAATGAATATGTAAATGTTAATAGTAAATTATCACAGTGGCCTGTCCAAATTAAATTAGCTCCTGTTAATGCTCCTTATTTTGAAAATGCAAAACTTCTTATTGCAGCAGATTGTAGTGCTTACGCATATGGTAACTTTCATAATGAGTTTATAAAAGATCATATAACACTTATAGGTTGTCCTAAATTGGATAGTGTTGATTATAGTGAAAAACTTACAGCCATTATAAAAGAAAATAATATAAGAAGTGTTAAAGTTGTAAGAATGGAAGTTCCTTGCTGCGGAGGAATTGAAAATGCAGTAAAAAAAGCAATTTTTGAAAGCGGGAAATTTATTCCATGGCAAGTTGTTACTATTTCCACAGATGGTAAAATTATAGATGAGATATAAAAGAGCTTTAATGCTCTTTTTTTATATATATCATTGTAGTTACAATTTTTTTATGATATATTTTTAAAGAAACCAAAATATATTGGAGTAAATGTAATGAGAAGAAAAAGACGCAGAAGAAATAGTTCTTTAAGGAATTTGTTTTTTGTTATTATTGTTTTTATAATATTACTTGGATTGCTTTTGGGGGGCATAGCCTTTTTTATTTCTAACTATTTATCTAGTGAACATTCTAATGTAAGTAATAGTGCTTCATATTCAACTGAAGAAAAACAAAATGGTATAGTTGAGTTTTTTAACAATCTTTTGGGGAAAGAGAATGAAGATGAAAAGTTTAAAGATAAAAACATATATATAAGCAATATAGAAGATGGTCAGACTTTTTCAAAAGGTTCAACAATAAAATTACAATTAAAGGCAAAAGACATATTTGAAGAGGGAAATACAAATATTTTTTTGGGAATATATGATATAAAAAATGAAACATATGCTTATAATAAAACAATAAATAATGTAACAGGGGAAATAAGTCAGGAAATCGTAGTGGAAACCGGAAATTTAAAACCCGGAGAATACTATATAGATGCAATTATAAGTGATATAAATAAAGATGATATAGATTTGGTTGATAGTGGATGTGTTTATAGTGTTACAATAAATATAGAATAAGGCTGGTAATAACCAGTCTTTTTTTATAAAACTACAAATTATTTGAAACCCATTTTATAAACTTTGTATGAGGTGACAAATATGAAGTTATTAAAGGGATTTTTTGTTTTATTTTTTTGTTTTTGTAATTTAATTTTTGGTTTGTTTAGTTTTATATCTTTTATGAACAATACATTTGTAGATGAAATGAATTACATATTTTTAATTTGTTTTGCTGTTAGTGTAATATTAACATTAGTAAGTGTAAAAAAATATGTAAAATAATAGAAAAATACTGGATTATTTTAAATTAAAGGTATAAAATATATTTTGTTAAGTGTTTTTTTTTAGTTTTAAATATTATATAAAAAAAATCGTTGAAATGCCGATTTTTATTGACATTTCAAGTTTTTTTTGATAAACTTTTTAGGCTGACTGTGAAAAGGAGTTGAAAAAATGCTTAATGAAATACCTAAATCACAATATGTGGTTGGCACAAAACAGACTTTAAAAGCTGTTGAACAAAATGAAGCTTTGAAAGTGTTTTTGGCTAAGGACACAGATGCGGCAATAAAAGACAAAATAGTTAATATTTGTCAAAAAAACGATGTGACTATAGAATATGTAGCCACAAAAAAAGAATTAGGTAAAGCATGCAACATAAGCATAGATGCTGCTGTTGCTTGTATATTAAAAATTTGAGGAAGGAGGAATAAGGTTTAATGCCAACAGTTAATCAATTAGTTAGAAAAGGTAGAAAAGACTTAGTTTACAAAACTAAATCTCCTGCTCTTAAATCTAATCCTCAAAAAAGAGGAGTGTGCACAGTTGTAAGAACTGCTACACCTAAAAAACCAAACTCAGCTATGAGAAAAATTGCCAGAGTTAGACTTGTTAACGGTATGGAAGTAACAGCTTACATTCCAGGTATCGGTCATAACTTACAAGAACATAGCGTTGTTATGGTTAAAGGTGGTAGAGTAAGAGACTTACCAGGTGTACGTTATAAGATTATTAGAGGAGCACTTGATACTCAAGGAGTTGCTGACAGAAAACAATCTAGAAGTAAATACGGTGCTAAGAAATAATTTATAATGTGTGTAACTATAAGGCAAGCCTTATACCTATATATCTAATATATAGAGCACAACGATAAATTTTTACTTATCGAGTACCAATGAAAAAATTTAAATTATTAGGAGGGAAGTACAGTGCCAAGAAAAGGTCCAGTACCAAAAAGAGAAGTGCTACCTGATCCAATGTATAATTCAGTTTTAGTAACTAAGTTATTAAACAACGTTATGCTTGATGGAAAAAAAGGTGTAGCTCAAAAAATTGTATACGGTGCTTTTGACATCGTAGCAGAAAAAACAGGAAAAGAACCATTAGAAGCTTTTGAAGAAGCTTTAAATAATATCATGCCTTCACTTGAAGTTAAAGCCAGAAGAGTTGGTGGTGCAACATACCAAGTTCCAATGGATATCAGACCTGATAGAAGACAAACATTAGGTCTAAGATGGCTTGTAACTTACACAAGAGCCAGAGGCGAAAAAACAATGAAAGAAAGATTAGCTGCTGAAATTATTGATGCTATCAATAACACAGGGGCTTCAGTTAAAAAGAAAGACGATACTCATAAAATGGCAGAAGCTAATAAAGCATTCGCTCATTTTAAATGGTAAGGTGAATAAAAGATGGCAAGAGAGTTTAGTTTAGATAAAGTTAGAAATATCGGAATTATGGCTCATATCGATGCTGGTAAAACTACAACTACTGAAAGAATCTTGTACTATACAGGTAAAATCCACAAAATTGGGGAAACTCATGAAGGTGGAGCTCAAATGGACTGGATGGAACAAGAACAAGAAAGAGGTATTACAATTACTTCTGCAGCTACAACATGTCATTGGAAAGGTCATGAAATTAACATCATCGACACACCAGGACACGTTGACTTTACAGTAGAAGTTCAACGTTCACTAAGAGTACTTGACGGCTCTGTTGCAGTTTTCTGTGCTAAAGGTGGGGTTGAACCTCAAAGTGAAACAGTATGGAGACAAGCTGACAAATATAACGTACCAAGAATCGCATTTGTAAATAAAATGGATATCATGGGTGCTGATTTCTACAATGTAGTAAAAATGATCAGCGAAAGACTTGGAGCAAATCCTGTTCCAATTCAATTACCTATTGGTAAAGAAGAAGATTTCGTAGGTATTGTTGACTTGGTTAAAATGAAAGCATTTATTTATCATGATGACCAAGGTAATGATATTGAAGAAACAGATATTCCTGAAGATATGATGGATTTAGCTGAAGAATACAGAGAAAAATTATTAGAAGAAATCTCTGTAAACAGCGAAGAAATTATGGAAAAATACCTTGAAGGAGAAGAAATAACAGAAAAAGAAATTATTGCTTCTTTAAGACAAGGTGTTCTAAATCTTGATTTTATACCTGTATTATGCGGTACAGCATTCAAAAACAAAGGTGTTCAAATGTTAATTGATGCTATCGTTAACTTAATGCCTTCTCCACTTGATGTACCAGCTATGATTGGACATGATCCAAAAACAGGTGAAGAAATGGAAAGACATCCTAAAGATGATGATCCATTCTCAGCATTAGCATTTAAAATTATGGCTGACCCATTTGTTGGTAAATTAGCATTTACAAGAGTTTACTCTGGAACACTTCAAAGTGGTTCATATGTATATAACTCAACAAAAGGTAAAAAAGAAAGAGTTGGTCGTATTTTAAGAATGCATGCGAACGACAGAAAGCAAATTGAAGAAATCAGAACTGGTGATATCGTTGCTTTAGTTGGTTTAAAAGATACAACAACAGGTGATACTTTATGTGCTGAAAATGCTCCTGTATTACTTGAATCAATCGAATTCCCAGATCCAGTTATTTCTGTAGCTATTGAACCAAAAACAAAAGCAGGTCAAGAAAAAATGATCGCTGCTTTAGTAAAATTAGCAGAAGAAGACCCAACATTCAGATTTAAGACAGATGATGAAACTGGTCAAACAATTATTGAAGGTATGGGTGAACTTCATCTTGAAATTATCGTTGATAGACTTCTTAGAGAATTTAAAGTTGAAGCTAATGTTGGTAAACCACAAGTTGCATTCAAAGAAGCAATTACTAAACCAGCAAGAGCTGACTACAAATATGCTAAACAATCAGGTGGTAGAGGTCAATACGGTCATGTTGTTATTGAAATCGAACCAAATGAAGAAGGTAAAGGTTATGAATTCACTAGCGAAATCGTTGGTGGTGCAATTCCTAAAGAATATATCGAACCTGTTAGCAAAGGTATCCAAGGAGCTATGGAAAATGGTATCCTTGCAGGATATGAAGTTATTGATGTTAAAGTAAGATTAGTAGACGGTTCTTACCATGATGTCGACTCTTCTGAAATGGCCTTCAAATTGGCTGGTTCTATGGCATTTAAAGAAGCTATGGCTAAAGCAGGCCCTGTTTTAGTTGAACCTATCTTTAAAATTGAAGTTGTTGTTCCTGAAGAATACCTTGGAGATGTTATGGGTGACTTAACAGCAAGAAGAGGTAAGATTGAAGGTATGGAACTTCATAATGGTGTTCAAACTCTTAGAGGTTTTGTTCCATTATCAGAAATGTTCCAATACACAACAGACCTTAGAAGTAAAACTCAAGGTAGAGGAACTCATACTTTGACATTCTCTCATTATGAGCCAGCACCTCAAAGTATGTTAGATAAACTTAAAAACGAATAATATACAATTAATGATAGATTAAGGAGAATAAAAATGGCAAGAGAAAAATACGAAAGAACTAAACCACATGTAAATATTGGTACAATCGGTCACGTAGACCACGGAAAAACAACATTAACAGCAGCAATCACAAAAGTACTACAC
>NZ_JAMYJV010000003.1:0-553379 GCF_024135845.1 Anaerofustis sp. NSJ-163 | reverse complement strand
TTTTCTCTTTTATTCTTTTGTCTTATTATCTCGCCGCCTCTTTCAGAGTCAGCTGAATTATAATACCACATACTCAATCTCTTGTCAACTACTTTTTTAACTTTTTTTGTCATTTTTTTTCATTGACTTCTTCTCGTATGCTTATCCAGCTATCCGCTCGAAACAGCTTTGTTATATTATCACTTTATTCCTTAACTGTCAATACCTTTTTTACATTTTTTTACAGTTTTTTTTACAAAAAATCTATTCAATGACATAATCTACTGCCACACTAGTTTCTCTCACCTTGTGCATATAGCTTTTTACAACATCACAATGATATGGATCTTTTTGATATTCATCTAAAGCTTCTTTTGAATCCAATACAACCTCTAATATTAAATCATAAGATCTTTCAGAATGGAGAAAGTCTATTCCTACATTTATATCTTTTATTAATGATACATGATCTTTCATAGACATAAGAGTTTCTTTAGCCATTCTGCATGCCTTTTCACTATTATCTTTTAACTTAAAGCAAACTATATGTTTTATCATTTTATACACCCTTTACAGATTTTTTAATTTTTCAACTGCTTTATCAACATATTGTTTATCAAGCTGTTCAATTTTACCTTCATCGCATTTTTTAGCAATTTCAGGATCAATTGGAATATTTGCAAGAACTTCTAATCCATATTTTTTAGCAACTTCATCAACATGACTTTCGCCAAATACACTTATTTTTTCATGACAGTTTGGACATTCAATGTAACTCATATTTTCAACAAGTCCAAGAACATTGATATTCATCATTTCGGCCATATTAACAGCTTTTTCAACAATCATAGAAACAAGCTCTTGAGGAGATGTAACAATCACAATTCCATCAACAGGAATTGTTTGAAAAACAGTTAAAGGAACATCACCTGTTCCGGGAGGCATATCAACAAACATATAGTCAACATCTTCCCAAATTATATCAGTCCAAAATTGACCAACAGCTCCTGCAATAACAGGCCCTCTCCAAACAACAGGTTTTGTATCATCTTCCAAAAGAAGATTTATTGACATAATATCAACTCCACCTTCACTCTTCTTAGGGTATGCACCTTCTTTCGTTGCATAAACGCTACCGCTTACACCAAATATTTTAGGAATTGAAGGTCCTGTAATATCAGCATCAAGTATCCCTACATTGTATCCAGCCTTTTTCATGTTTGATGCAAGTAAAGATGTAACTAAAGACTTACCGACACCGCCTTTACCGCTTACAACTCCAATTACCTTTTTTATATTGCTTTTTTTATGAGGTTTTACAAGAAAATCCTCTTTTGTTTGTTTTCTTGATGAACAATTTGCACTGCAAGTTGAACAATCATGTGAACATTCACTCATTACAATATTACCTCTTTAATTTATTTTTTCATTTTCATAACATTATAGCACTAATACTTTGTTTTTTATACATATAAAACGAAATTTAGAAATAAATTAAAAATTAAACATATAAAATACATTATATAATCACTCTTGATACTCTTTTCGACAAACGACTTACAATTTCATTTGAAATTGTACCTCCCACATCTGCCATATCCATTGCACTTAGATTTTCACCTATTAAAACAACCTCATCTCCAATCTTAACCTCATTTATATTACTTACATCAACAAAAAGCTGATCCATACAAATTCGCCCAACTATTTTTGCTTTTCTGCCACATATCAAAACATACCCTTTATTTGAAAGGTTTCTTGGAATACCATCTGCATACCCTATACAAATAACTGCTATTTTCATTTTTTTATCTGCTTTAAAATCAAGTCCATACCCAAGTCTTTCACTAACACCAATATCTCTAACAAGCTCTACTCTGGACTTCAACGTCATAACACATTTAAGATTAATATCACACAAAACTTTATCTTTACTTTTGCTGTAAATACCATAAAGAGCAATACCTATTCTTACATAATCATATTTTAAATTTGGGTAATTCAAAACTCCATAACTTCCTTGAATATGATATTTTAAATCCTTATATCCTCTTTTCGTTAAAAACTTTCTAACTTTTTCAAATCGCTTTATCTGAAGTTTTGTAAACATAATATCATTCTTATTTAAACTATCACTTACACATAAATGACTAAACACACCTTCAACAATTAAATGTTTTAAACGTAGTATATCTAAAATACTATTAACAGAAGAAAAACTCTCTCCAAGCCTATGCATACCTGTATCCACTGCAATATGAACCCTAATATCTATTTTAATGTTATTAAGCATTAAAGCATATTCATAATTAATAACAGTCTGAGTTAAATCATATAATTTAATAAGATATGCAAAACTTACATCTGTATACCCAAGAATCAATATAGTCCCGGCTATACCACTTTTACGGAGTCTTATACCTTCATCCAAACTCGCTACACAAAAATCATATACACCCGCTTCATTTAAAATACTTGCAACTTCAACATCTCCATGACCATACGCATTAGCTTTTATTGCAGGCATCAATTTACAACTACTTCCCACTATTTTTCTAAATTGGTTTACATTATAAATTAAATTATTTCGATTTATTTCCATCCAAGCTCTTTTATAATTTTCCATTTATTAGCCCTCTATAAGAAAATAATTTCCTAACACTTTCAGAAAACAAATAAGAAAAAATGCAAACCAATATATAAAATAACATCGAGTTATTTATTACAATATTTAATAATACAATATTTTTTAATATGAACCTGCATAAAACAATTATAAAAGGATGAATTATATAAACATACATAGACAAACTTCTTAATGTTTTTTTATTCTCTATATTAAAACTCAAAATAAAAGAGAATAAAAACACAACTAAAGGAACAAGAAAAATATACATACTGGAATGCCTTTGTAAATTTACATTTCTAAGCATCATCCCTTCAATTAAAAGAAATATAATAGATAAAGTCAGCCCATAAATATTTACACTTCTTTTTAAAACCTTCTTTCTATCTCTAAATAAAACACCTATCATTAAAAATATTGGTGCATAAAAAATACCGTTTCTTGTATAGTCAAAAAATTTAAAAAGAAAATCATAAAAACACTTTATGTATTTTACATTATACATAACTCCATAGTAACCATCTCCCAAAAGTCCCATAACATATAAAATCAACGTTATTACAAAAACCTGCTTTAAATCAAATTTTTTACTTAAAATAAATATCAATATACTTCCTATAATGACAGATGGCATATACCATAAATGATAAAATGTTCCGTCAAATAAAAACATTTTTAAAATACTGCCTATACTTTTAATATCTTCAAAACTATCGGCATACAAATTTATTGGAATATATAATAATGTTGCAAGCAAATATAAAACAACAATTCTCTTTATAAAAGCCATTAATATATTTACACCATTAGAATATGTTAACACTTTATAAAGAACAAAATACCCTGATACCATTAAAAAAAACGGTACTGCAACACGAAACAATACATATGTAATATAAAAATCAAGACTTTCATTAAAAGAAGATAATGGAGAGATATGTATTGCAACAACCATAAACGCAGCAATTAACTTAAAAATATCAATTCCGCCATACCCTATTCTTTTTTCCATTTTAACTTCTCCAAAGAGTAACAATAAAACCGTCAATATTGTTACCTGATATCGTATAAGAAATATTATCGGGTATATCTATATATCCGTCCTTTTCAAATGGAACATAAAATATTTCTATCAAATTATTAATGTCACTATAAAACAAACTTTTTTCTTTATGTTTAAAAGATTTAACATATTCGATATACTCTTCCAAACACAATTTTTCTTTTTCCATAATTAAAGAATGCGGATATCCAACATATCTAAAATGCCAAGGTTCATAAGATATTCCAGTTATTTTTTCTTTATTCCTTTTATACCTTTCTATAAAACCATATTTAACGGCTCTTTGTTTAAAAATTTTAAAAATCCCGCTATTTGGAAAATCAGGTCTTATAAAATCAACATCTTCACATCTTTTACCTATATCAATAGCAAGCCCTGTTTGATGTTCACTACACATAGGATAAGCTACATATTTATTTGTAAAATTAACACCATTTTCTTTTATAGAACTTTCATAAATATTTTCTTGTTCTGTCAAAGTTCTAAAACCGCTTACGTATACAAATTCATCTTTAACACCAATATCAAAAAGAAGTTCTTTAAGCATAAATGCCATTTTACTTTTTATATAAATACCATTTTCAAAATCTATATTTTTCATACCAGACTTTAAAGGTTCATTTTTTAAAGGGTAGTTTCTATTTACTAAAACCAGTTCACCGTCATAAACCATATCATTATTAATAAATAGTTTCATCACCGCCACCCATTTCAATAAGTGTATTTACAATTGCATCAAAATTTATACCTACACCTTTTAACATATTTGGATATCTGCTATGAAGGGTAAATCCGGGAATGGTATTTATTTCATTAAAATATATGTTGTTATTTTTATCTATAAACATATCAACTCTTGCAAAATCTTTGCAGTCTAAAATTTTATATATTTTTTCTGCTAAAGCTAAAACTTCTTTTTCAAGTTCATTATTTATTCTTGCAGGTAAGTGAATTATTGATTTTTCCAGAGTGTATTTTTCGTTATAATCAAAGAACTTCCCTCCGGTTTCTATTTCATCTATCAAACCTGTAACAATTTTTTTATTACCAAGAATAGCTACCCCTACTTCAAACCCATCAATATTTTCTTCAATTACAACTTTATCATCATAACGAAAAGCTTCCTTTAATGCTTTATATAATCTTTCTTCACTTATTACTTTAGTAATACCAAAAGACGATCCTGATTTTAAAGGTTTTATAAACACAGGAAAGCCTACATCATCAATAAAATTTAAATTTTTATCTCTATCCTTAATATCATCTATCAATATACTACTTGGAACTTTACACCCAAAAGCTTCAACTAGTTTATGAGCTCTATATTTATCCATACATAATGAAGAAGACAACACACCGCACCCAACAAAAGGAATACCTGTAAATTCTAAAAGACCTTGTATTGTTCCATCTTCTCCGTTCTTTCCGTGAAGAACGGGAAAAACAACGTCTATATGTTTAAAATAAACCTTATCTTCTTTTATATAATTAATCCCATTTGCATCCTTAGCCATAGGAAGAAAAACTTTATAACAAGTTTCATCATCAAACCATCTATCATCTTTTATTAGATTCACATCACCTTCATACAAATAACAATTTCCATTTTTCTTTATTCCAAGTAAATGAATATTATATTTATCTTTATTGATTGACTTAATAACATAGTAAGCACTTTCCAAAGAAACTTTATACTCAAATGAAGCTCCTCCGAAAACAACTAAAACATCTTTTTTCATAAATTCCACCTTCTAAAAATAATATAAAACTTTGCAAAGTATGTAGTAATTCTGTAATATCATTATAAATTTTTAAAAGAATAAAATCTTGAAGCCTAGTTTAAGATGTTATTAAATTTTTTTAATAGTTATTAAGAAAAATTAATAAAAAAAGAACCATAAGGTTCTTTTTAATTAGATATAAAGTTTAATAGTTTATCACAAGCTTTTTTTGCATCATTATAACCAAGATTATACAATGCCTCAAGTTTATCTTTATTTTTTTCAAGTCTTGTTATATCCAAACTTTCGCTTGGTCTTATAACAAAAACATTTCCCTTTTCCTCTTCTTCCTTAATTTTATTTAATGAATTATTATAATTAATATGTCTGTTTGCCATTGAATTTATAAAATTTGGATATTTTTTATATTTTATTTTCATTATAGGCAAAAGCTTATTTTTTTCTTTTCTATATCCATTAGGCTGAGTAAGCACAACAACGTTTTTTTCATTTCCATCTTTTATTGCTTTCTCAATAGGAATAGAATCTGCTATCCCTCCGTCAAGATATTCTTTCCCATCAACCTTAATAATTCTTGCAAGCAGTGGAAGAGAACTGGAAGCTCTGACATAAATAATATCTTTATCCATATCTTTAAGTTTTATATATTCAGCCTCCCCGGTCTTCATATTTGTAACAACAGAATATAAATTTCCTTTATATTCTTCAAAAGTTTTTTTATCAAAAGGATATAATTTGTTTGGAATATCTTCATATACCATTTTTACCCCAAAATAATCCCCTGTTGTAACAAGACTATAAAAACTCGCATACCTCTTATCATCAAGATAATCAACATTTACCCTGTAAGCCCTGTCTCTTTGTTTTGCAAGATAGGAACAAGCATGACAAATCCCTGCAGAAACTCCATAAGTATTTTCAAAATATATATCTTTATCAATAAAAAAATCCAAAACACCTGCAGTATAGACACCTCTCATACCGCCGCCTTCAAGAACAAGTCCACCTTTATACATAGCTACCTCCACGTTTGTTCTTATACTTTAACAGATATTATAACACCATTCTTTCATCTTTCAAACAACATAGAAACTTTTAAATTCAAAATATTTTATAATATCTTTTCCATAAATTTTATACATAATAATGTAATTTCAAGCATTAACATTATTAAAATCTAATATTTAATTACTCATTCAAACTTAGCTCTGTTTATATAAAGGAATTAATATACACTTATATAAGTTTAATTTAAGTATAATAAAAAAGGAGCATTACGCTCCTTTTAAAACATTCCCGTATACAACGTTCTCTCTATTATATTTTCTATAACATAACATACGGGATCGTTATTATTATCAAGATCCAAAACAACATCACTTGCTTCTTTTAGTTTTTTACTGCCGTTTGCAACACTTACACCAAGCGTAGCATTTTCAATTAAAGGAAGATCATTGTCACTATCTCCCACTGCGATAATTTCTTCTTCTTTTACATTTAATTTATCGGCAACTTCCATTAATGTAACAAACTTATCTATTCCTTTAGGATAAAAATCTATCAAAACCCTGTAAGAAACACATCCCGTTATTGTTTCATATTTCTTTGACAAAATCCTTTCTACATCCTCTTCTGTTTCATAATATGCACAAATTTTAAATGGATTTGGAACATCTAAAATATCTTTTAACTTGATAAAATGAGCATCACCATTATTTGGACGCATTGTAGTAACGCAACTTTTATCTTCAGTTTCATACCACATTCCCATTTCATTTGTAACCACAAAAGATTTACATGTTTTTCTCAAATGTTCTACAAGACGTTTGTAATCTTCTTTATCAAAAACTTTTATAAAGTTTACTTCTCCCTTTGTATTAAAATAACTTATACCATTATCCGCAACATGATAACAATTATCAAGTTCAAGACTTTCGGCAATAGGAAGTACACCTTTATAATATCTTCCGCTTGATAAAACAACATACACACCTAAATCTTTACATTTTTTTATCGCATCTACGGTCTTTGGTGTTACTTGTTTTTTATCATTAAATAATGTTCCATCTATATCCAGCGCTAAAATTTTATACATATTTATCCCCTATCTTAAAATTTTGCATTATTTACTGTTCTTGGGAAAGGAATAACGTCTCTTATGTTTTTCATTCCTGAAAGATACATAACAAGTCTTTCAAATCCTAGTCCAAAACCGGCGTGTTTTACTCCTCCATATCTTCTAAGGTCTAAATACCACTGCATACTTTCCTTGTTCATTCCAAGTTCATCCATTCTGTTTTCCAAAATATCAAGTCTTTCTTCTCTTTGACTTCCTCCGATAATTTCACCAACGCCCGGAACTAACAAGTCTACGGCAGCAACTGTTTTATTATCATCATTCATTCTCATATAGAAAGCTTTTATTTCTTTTGGATAATCTGTAACAAAAACAGGAGCTTTAAAATGCTTTTCTGTCAAATATCTTTCATGTTCTGTTTGAAGATCAAGTCCCCACTCAACAGGGTACTCAAATTTTTCTTTTGCATTTTTCAAAATTTCAATAGCTTCGGTATAAGTAATTCTTTTAAATGTTGAATTAACTATACCTTCAAGTCTTTCAATAAGTCCTTTATCTATAAATTTATTGAAAAATTCAATTTCATTTTTTGCTTTATCAAGTGCATAACTTATAACATATTTCATCATATCTTCTGCCAAATTCATATCATCATTTAAATCAGCAAAAGCAATTTCAGGTTCTACCATCCAAAATTCAGCAGCATGACGAGGAGTATTTGAATTTTCAGCTCTAAAAGTAGGACCAAAAGTATATACATTTTTAAATGCCATAGCATAAGCTTCTGCTTGCAATTGTCCTGATACTGTCAAATATGTTTCAGCAGAGAAGAAGTCTTTTGTATAATCAATATTATTTTCATCATTTAAAGGTGGATTTTTCATATCAAGTGTAGTAACTTGGAACATTTCACCGGCACCTTCACAGTCACTTGCAGTAATTAAAGGAGTATTAACATAAACGAAGTCTCTTGTTTGGAAAAATTCATGTATTGCATATGCAAGTAATGAACGAAGCCTAAATACTGCATTAAAGCTGTTTCCTCTTGGTCTTAAATGAGCAATCTCTCTCATATATTCAAAAGTATGTCTTTTCTTTTGAAGAGGATAAGAGTTATCACTATCTGCAAGAAGAGTAACGCTAGTTGCTTTTATTTCAAAATCCTGTTTCATATCAGGAGTAACATTTAATATTCCCACAACCTTAACACCGCTGCAAGCATGAAATTTTGTTACCTCATCATAGTTTTCGATTTTATCTTTTTCTATAACAACCTGTACGTTTTTAAAATTGGTTCCATCGTTTATTTCCATAAAACCAAATTGATTTGAAGAACGAATTGTTCTAACCCATCCGTCGACAATAACTTCTTTACCGTCATACATATTATAGTTTTCAAATAAATGCTTTGTATTTATTTCCATAAATATTCTCCTTAAATCCCTAATTTATTTTATTATATCATAATTTATAATAAATAAAATTAAATTTACACCACATATATTTATTAATGAATAAAACCCTTTTATAATAGGCAAAAACACTCTTTCATATTCGTGTATAATTTAATAAAAAAGAAATATTTAAAAATATTAAATATTTTTTTAAAAACGTGTTGACAAGATTAAAAATATGGGGTATACTATTTAAGCATTTGTGAGATGCGGGTGTAGCTCAGTGGTAGAGCCCTGGCCTTCCAAGCCAGTCGCGAGGGTTCGATTCCCTTCACCCGCTCCATTAATTTAAAATATGCGCCTGTAGCTCAGCAGGATAGAGCAACGGCCTTCTAAGCCGTGTGTCAGGGGTTCGAATCCCTTCAGGCGCGCCATAAAAACAAAAATAAACTTTGATGTTTGATGGTGATTGTAGCTCAGCTGGTTAGAGCGCTGGATTGTGGCTCCAGAGGCCGTGGGTTCGAATCCCATCTTTCACCCCAGAACACAGGGGTATAGCCAAGTCGGTAAGGCAACGGACTTTGACTCCGTGATCGTAGGTTCGAGTCCTGCTACCCCTGCCAAGCAGATAATTAATCGAATGAGCAATCATTCGATTTTTTTATTTTATATTTGTTTTTATTTTTACTTGATAAATATATTTTGTTGGTATATCATATTTTATAAATATAGGGGTATCGCCAAGTTGGTAAGGCAATAGATTCTGGCTCTATTATTCGCGGGTTCGAGTCCTGCTACCCCCGCCATAAAAAATCAAAACTTTTTTATAAAAAAGCAGAAGTAAAACTTCTGCTTTTAATCTTTTCTCCTTATTTTAGTTGAAGGTATCCCCATTTCTCCCCTATATTTATTAACGGTTCTTCTTGAAATTGCATACCCTTTTTCCTTTAACATTTTAGATATATTTTCATCACTAAAAGGCTTGTTTTTATCTTCCTTTTCGATAATGATTTTTATTTGATTTTTTATTTCATCATCAGTGCATTCATTTGCATTTAATTCGCTGTTACCGCCAACTGTCTGTTTGAAAAAGGACTTAAGAGGAAATACACCTCTTTTTGTTTCTACATATTTTTCATTTACTATCCTGCTTACGGTAGAAACATTTATATCACACTCATTTGCTATATCAGACATTTTTAGAGGTTTTAAATTGCCATTTTGTAGAAATTCACCTTGAACCTTAAATATAGCCTTAGTAACCTTAAGCATATTTTCTTTTCGTTTTTTTACTGCACTTATTATAAACAAAGCCTTATCATAATGTTCTTTATAGAAACTCGATAAATCCTTGTCATTTGAAAAACGACTCATTTCTATTAAAGAACTTTTATCCATTTGTATTGAAGGAGTGTTATCTTCAATTAAAGATACTATAACTTTCCCGTTCTTTTCAAAGACCCTAAGCTCAGGATATATGTATAAATTATTATCATCTTCAATAAACTCACTTGCTATATTCAAGTTACAAGACTTTATATCTTCTATCAAATCATTAATATAATCTATGTCAAAACCTGTTTTTAAATGTATTGAATTTATTTTACCATAAGCTATATTTTCCATATAGCTGTTTAATAGTATAGAATGTTCTTCTTTATAAATTCCTTTTTCTTTAAGTTGTATTTCGATTCTCTCAATTGGGCTTTTAGCACAGACACCACAAGGAGAAAAAGACTGTAAAATATTTATATATCTAATAATACTTTCTTCTTTTAAAGATAAAACAGAACTTACTGCTTTAGTATCTATATTCAAGTATCCTTTTGAGTCAACATCATTTATTAAATATTCCAAATAAAACTTATCGTCTTTATTTATATCTAAAAGCCCTACTTGAAATAATAAATTTTCTTTTAAAGTCTGTCCTGATAAATCCTTTGCAATACTTTCGTTAAATCCGCTGTTAGAAGTGAAAACATAAGAGTTCCCGTCATCTTCCTCGCTTTTTGTTATTATAGATTCTTCCCTTTCCATAGATCCTGTAATATCTTTTTTTATGGGATTTTCATATTCTATAAAAATATTCAAATCAGCCTCATTTTCTATAAAAGAAGTGAGTTCAAAGACATTAAAATGTAAAAGTTGTATAGCCTGTTTCATTTCATGTGTCATTACTAGCTGCTGCTTTTGTTTTTGAGATTGCTCTAACTTTATCATAAGCCTTTCCTCCTAATACCATATATAACATATATTAAAATTTATTGCTACAAAATTAATTATAAAAACACACCAATTATTTACATAAGTTTATAACAGCACCAAAAGGAACTATTTTACATAGTTCCTTTGACAATTTTAATTTTAAAGTATTTATTATTTTTATTCGAACATTTTTATAATTAATCTTGAAGTAGTACGCTTACTCTATACATACCAGGTTTTGAAGCCATTTCAAAGGCTTTTTGCACATCATCAAGTTTAAATTTAGTTGGCTCAATAATTTTTGAAACATCTACGCTTCTATCACTTAACATTCTTCCAGCTGTGAAGAAATCAATTGAATCTGCTGCAAATGTACCGATTAGTTCAAGTCTCTTATAATGAACTAAGTTTGAATCAAACTCAAGCTGTGGAGCAGGATATCCGGCAGCAAAGAATAATACTCTTCCGTCTGTTGGTTTTAACATTTCAATAGCTTGATTATTTGCAAGTGTTAAACCTACAGCAACGATAACTGCATCGGCGCCTACACCGCCTGTAAGTTTTTTTACTTCTTCCACTGGATCACAGTTACCTGCATCGATAACTTCAAAGCCCATAGCTTTAGCAGTTTCAAGTTTCTTTTCCATTACTTCTGAAACAATAACTCTACATCCGTTTGCTTTTGCAGCCTGTGCATTAACAAGTCCCATTGTACCTGCACCTATGATTACTACATTTTCCATAGGTTTTACTCTTAATTTTTTAAGTCCTTTTACAACAGTTGCCAATGGTTCAAGGAAAGCAGCTTCGCTAGGAGATAAATCTTTACTTACTTTGATAACGCTTCTTGCATTTCTAACAGCATAATTTGCAAAACCAAAAGCACCTAAATAACCATCTTCTGTTCTTCCTGTTATAGAAGTATCACTGCAATGTAAAACATCACCTTTTCTACAAGATTCACATTCTCCGCATCCATCATAAGCCATTGCAACTCTGTCTCCGATTTCAAAATCCATTACTTTTTTGCCTTTTGCTACGATTGTACCAGAGCCTTCATGACCGCCTGCCATAGGATAGCCTTGATGTTCTCTAAGTCCTAACCATTGACCATAGTCTGTTGTACATATATTACAAGCTTCTTGTTTAATTAAAACTTGTCTATCTCCAAGTTCAGGTAAAGGTCTTGTTCTAACTTCTGCATGCCCTTTTTCTGTTAAAACTGAAAATTTCATTTCTTTTATGTCCATTTTATTTCTCCTTTTTACCATATAATTTTATTCTAAAGCACTTTTATAAATACTTATTACATCTTCTTTGCTTAGTGAAACGAATCCGCCTACATTACCGTTCTTTGTGCATTTTTCTGCCATTTCAACGATTTTTTCATCCCCTACGTTTACGTCTTTTAAACATGTAGGTTGTCCAACTGATTCAAAGAATTCTTTTGTTTTTGCAATACCTGCAAGAGCTGTTTCTTCAGGATCATCATAGTTTTGTCTGATTCCCCAAACCTCTACTGCATATCTTACAAAACGCATTACATCATGTTTATATACATATTTCATCCAATAAGGAAGAATAAGAGCAAGTGTTGTTCCGTGAGTAATTTTATATTCACCGCTAAGTTCATGACCTATCATATGAGCCCCCCAGCATTCGTCTCTGCCTACTCCTAAAATTCCGTTATGAGCAATTGTTCCAGCCCACATTATTTCTGCTCTTGCTTCATAATCTTTTGGATTTTTTAAAACTTTATATACATTGTCAATAATTGTTTTAATTGTGCTTTCACATAATCTATCAGTAAATTCAACATGTTTTGTGTTTGTAAAATATCTTTCAAAAACATGAGATATAATATCTACACAACCTGCTGTTGTTTGGAATGGAGGAAGAGAATATGTAAGTTCAGGATTCATAACTGCAAATACAGGTCTCATTCTTACATCATCAATGGCTCTTTTAGAATTACCGTTTGTTAAAATAGAAGATATACTTGATTCACTTCCAGTTCCAGGAATTGTAAGAACAACACCTACTGGCAAAGTATCGTTTATTGTTCCAACTCCTTCATAAATATCCCATACATCACCATCATAGAAAATACCTATACCAATTGATTTTGCAGTATCTATAACACTTCCGCCACCCACTGCCAAAATAAAATCAATGTTTTCTTTTTTACAAATGTCAATACCTTCTCTTACAAGTTCAACTTCGGGATTTGCTTTAACACCGCTTAATTCTATAAATTCTAAATTTTCTTCATTTAAAGAATTTACAACAGAATCGTATAAACCGGTTGTTTTTAAATAATCCCCGCCGTCATTTACAAATAAGACTTTTTTA
This sequence comes from Anaerofustis sp. NSJ-163, assembly GCF_024135845.1. Classification (NCBI taxonomy): domain Bacteria; kingdom Bacillati; phylum Bacillota; class Clostridia; order Eubacteriales; family Eubacteriaceae; genus Anaerofustis; species Anaerofustis sp. NSJ-163. Next base: position 539,941 of record NZ_JAMYJV010000003.1, on the reverse strand, counting down.
CCATATTGTTTTATTTCACTACCTACAGTTTTTTCGGTTTCTTTACCGAAAATAAACTTAGTATCACATAAAAAATTAAAGTTGTTCATAATATCTCCTTATATAGTTTATTTTAATCAATTTTTTATAAATTAAGCTTTTCCGTTTGAACCAAAAAGTTTAATGTAATGTTCTAAAGATTCAACAAAACCATCTTTTGCGGCAATTGAAATATCGCATAAATTAGCTTTTAAGTTACCAAATTCACCTTTTGAACCGTCTTGTTTCATACCGTCCCAATCAAAGTCAAGATATTTAACCATTGCATTTAATGCTGCTGTACTTAAGTCTGTAAATAAGTTAACTTTTTGAATACCTGTTTGTACTGCTTTTTGTAAGTTATCATCTCCTGTACCTGAACCACCATGTAATACAAGAGGAATATCAATTGATTTACTTAAATCATCTAATAATTCAAACTCTAAATGTGGAGTTCCCTTATATGTACCATGTGATGTTCCAACTGCAACAGCAAGACAATCAACACCTGTTAGGTCAATATATCTTAAAGCATCTTCTTTTTTTGTAAGACCAGCATCTCTTGTTTGCTCATATTCAAAGCCTTGTCCTACATGCCCAAGTTCAGCTTCAACAGAAACATCAGCACCATGGGCAATTTTTACAACTTCTTTTACTTCTCTTACATTTTCATCAAATTCAAGAGTTGATCTATCTATCATTACAGATGTGAAACCATATTTAATCGCATGAACAATCTCTTCAAAAGGACCGCCATGATCTAAGTTTAATGCTGCAACAACATGTGGGTATTTTCTTTCATAAAATCTTACGATATCCGCAGTTTCTTCAAGGAAAGGAAGTCCGGCACAATCTAAAATAATTGGAGAGTTTAATTTATCAGCAGCCTCGTAACAAGCTTTTACACTAATATCGTTATAAACATTTGGCGCCGCAACCCCATACTTTCCTTCTTTGGCTTTCTTTAAAATTTCATCCATTCTGACTAACATATCCGTCTAAATCCTCCTAAAAATTCATCTAATTTATCTATTATTTATATATGTATCTATTTAAAATAATCCTATCATTGCACCTAAAATTGATATTGCAACTATACCGATTGAAATAAGTCCATATTTTTGTGTTTTATTTTTAAGAATGTAATAAATACCAAATACAACACCAAGAGGTAATAATCCAGGAGCAATACTATCCAAGATACCTTGAATTGTCATTTCCGTGCCGCCAACTGTAAAGGCTATTGGAATAGTCAATTTAACGTAACTTGATGCTAAAGCACCCATCATGAATAACCCTAAAATAGCTGTACCTGAAATAAGTTCATTAATCCAACCAGATTGAAGAATATTCTTAACTGATTCTTTTCCAAGTTTGTATCCCATATTCCATAAATATTTACCAATTAAGAATGTAATGATTGTGAATACAAATGGAATAATCGCACCAAGAATACTACCTGTTATACCGAAAGTAACCGCAATACCTGCAATAATTGTTTTTAATGTGCCCCAGTCAATGGTATCTCCAATACCTGCAAGAGGTCCCATTAAGCCGGTTTTAATACCTGTAATTGCATTTTCTCTCATTTCTCTATCACCGTCATGAAGTTCTTCTTCCATGGCAATAGCCATACCGTGAATAGGTGTTCCCCATGTACCTTGAGTATTAAAGAAGTTTAAGTGATTTTTCAAAGCATAACTTAAATCTTCTTTTTTCTTATATAACTTTTTAAGAATTGGTATCATTGAATAACAAAATGGAATACCTTGCATTCTTTCATATGAGCTTGCAACTTCAACGTCAACCCACCATCTAAAAAATGCTTTATTAATATCTTTTTGTGTTATTTTTTCTGCTTGTTCTTCTTTATTTTCAACAACTTCATTAACTTCTTCGTTAACTAAATTTTTTTCCATATTTTCTTGTTTCATTTTAATCTCCTTTTAGGTTGTAGTATTTTGATTTTCTCTTCTTAAGAATATGATAAGTAATGCCATACATGTTCCGAATATTGCAGCTGCCATTACACTAATTTGTAAGTATTGAACCATAAAGAATCCTAAAATAAAGAATGGTAAATATGTTTTCTTTCCAATAATAAATACTGTAATAGCAAAACCAAGTGCAGGTAATACGCCGCCTGTAACTTCTAAACCATGAGTTAACCAAACCGGTATAGCCGCTAAAATATTTTCAACAACACCCGCTCCAAAATAATTAGCTAAAAATACAGGTGGGAATCTTAAGAAAAATCCTAAAATTAAAGGGAATAATATCGCACATCTTTCTATTCCTTTAATATTGCATTCTTCTGCATATTTATCTGCTTTATGAGCAAAACTTGCTTGAATTGTTCTTCTGATTTGATCTTGTAATACACCAAGTAAACCAAAAGGAATTGCAAGTGTAACTGCTGTTGCAGCAGGAATATCTGAAACTAAAGCTATTGGAATAGCAATAACTCCTGCTAAACTTTCATCTGCTGGAATATTTGCTCCGGCAGCAACCATACCAAGATATACCATTTCTAGAGATGCCCCTATAATCATTGCTTTTGCAACATCTCCATATATAAGACCAAAAGGCAGTGCCATAACGATCGGCTGACAAATCGCCCAGTGGAATGTATAACCTAATTTACTTTGACTAATCCAGTACCAAAGACCGGCTACAATCGCTAATGTTAATAACATAATTTTTTCTCCTTAATTATTTCTTATTTTTTTTCTTCGAATTTTTTAATCATATTTTCATAGTTCATTTTTGGTTCTTCAGGAATAATATGTATATTTATTTCAACTCCTGCATCATGAAGTTCTTTTAATTTTGAAACATCATCTTCATCAAATGATACTGCTCTTAAAATAACAGTTCTGCCCGGAGCACTTGGAAGTCCTCCAATTTGGATATTTTCAATATTCACTCCCTCATTTTTAAGTTCATAACATGTTTTAATATCTTTAAATAAAATTAATAAACTTCCGTTTCCAAGTTCATTTTCCATCCAGCCCTTTTTAGCATCTTCTACACTAAGTATTTCTACGCTAACGTCTTTTGGAGCTGCAGTTGTATAGATAATAGACATAAAGTCATCTTTTGCAAGTTCGTCATCAACGATGATTATTCTGTCCGCACCTGACATTTTTAACCATTTTGTTATTACCTGCCCGTGAATAAGTCTGCTGTCGATTCTAACAAGATTGATTTTTGCCATTTTTACCTCCTCCTTTTATTTTTACGAATAATGACAATATAAAAAATTAATTAAACATAAGATTTCTTAAATCTTTAATTCCTTGAAGAGATGAATCTTTTGCAATATTTACCAAATCTTTTAAGGAATTATTTTCTCTTGAAGCAATCGCTTCTATTAACATAGGTAAGTTTACACCGGTCAAGCATTCGATATTGTCAGAACCTTTTATATTCTTACCTGTTACGTTGCACGGACTTCCGCCAAGTAAATCAACCAATACAAGAACTCCGCTTCCATCATCAAGCTCGGCTGATTTCTTTGCTACCTTTTGTTCAAGTTCATTAATATCATCCCCATGATTTAAAGATAACGCATCTATTTTTTCTTGATGCCCGATAATTAACTCGCTGCTTTTTACTAATTCTATTCCGGCATTTCCATGTGTTACTACTAATATCCCAATCATGAATTTACCCCCTTTCATTTTTCTTTTATCATTTGCCATATATAATGCAAAAAGCGTGCCAACTTTTGTGTGTAATTAGAATTTATAAAAAAATAAGCCAAATAACAGGTATTTGACTTAAAAAAATTTTTAAAAAATTTTTTTTAATTACAGTGTGTAAGTTTTACTGTAAAATAATTTTACTGTGTATCAATGTAAAAGCTCTATTATATAAGAAATTTCATCCTTTGGTATAAAAATATTAAAATCTTCTTCGCATTTAAAGAAAGCTTCTTTTATTATTTTATACTCTTCTTTATGTTCTTCTATAAATTCTCCTGCATTAAGATGGGGAATAGATTCATTTTTTATGACTCTTTCAAGCATACATCCTGTATGCATAATAAATCTTAAAAATACATCTTTCCCCACAGAAAGTGCCAATTTAGAAAAGATATCATTAAAAGCGTCAATCAAAAGTACACTTGCTTTTTCATAATTTAAAAATGTAAGTATATTTTTTAAAGTTTCTTTAACAACTGTTTTATTAATAATTGTATCTTCTTGATTTTGAATATACTTTTGTCCATTTAACAACTGATGCAAAATACTTATTCCGTTTCCTACTATAAGTTCATTTATTGGAATAAATGGAATATTATTAATTTTTAAATCCACTGTTCCAACAACAGCTATAACATCGCTTATTCCTTTTTCTTCTAAAACCTTGTCAATATTGTCTGCACTTAATATATCCAAATGTTTTATTACTACATTATATTTGTTTACATCAATGGATTCTTTTATTATATTATCAATTTTTACTGCAACACCTTTTCCGGAAATACAGGTTGTTATAATTGTTTTTTGTTTTTCATAAGGTGCAGGTAAAACACTTATTTTACTGTGTAAATTTTGATAAATATTTTCTAAATCATTTTTTAAGGAAATTAGATCCGTATCTCTTAGGCTTGCCTTTCTGACAGCCTCTATAACAAGTAAGGTAGACACCATTTCTACAGTACAAATATTCTTTCCTGTTTTTTTCATGGCCATTTCTCCCATCATATTAAGAGAACCCATATCTACAAGAAGAAGTACCCCTCTGCCCTCATCGGTATCATTTATCATATCGCAAAGGTTATTTAATGCAGTGCTTGTACTCATATCCATAGGCATATCCAAAGCTCTGCAATGGTGCGTATTTAATAAATTATTTACAAAATCAGCCATACTGCTTGCTGTAGAGTTTCCGTGAGCCATTACAATAACGCCTATATTACTTTTGTTTTCTATTTCTTCCGGCGCACATAAAAACATAGTTAAAAATCCAATTTCATGTTTTGGAATTTTTATACTCAAATCCTCTTCCAGTAAAGCAAAAATAAATTTGGCAATCTTTAGTTCCTTTGGATTATTTAGTACAATTTCATTTATCTTATCATTTTTTATGTATGTTCCGTTTGAAACTCTTGCAACCATGGAATTAATATGCATTATCATTCCTATTTTTATTCTGTCAGAAAGCTTTCTTCCAAGCTTCATTTCCGCAAATTGAATTGCATCTTCACAAGTTTCCAATACTTTAATATCAACAATTTTTAATAAACTTTCTTTGTGAATATCTCTTTCATCTATTTTGTATTTTTCAAAAATTTGATTGAAATATTCGTCCAAATCAGAATTTATTATATTGCTTATCTCCATGCTGCTTCTTCCCATTTTGATAAAATCGTTATATTTATCATTGATATGAGCAACAAGATTAGAATCACTATTTTGTTCTACTGCAAATTCTTTATTATTAAAATAATGATATTCTTCCGAATTTTTGATAAAGTCAATCAAATCATTTTTATTCTTTGAATATAAAAGACCTTCTTGTATATGTTCAGGAAGTATAGATGTACAAATTTCCACGTATTTTTTATTGTGCACTTTATAATCCAAAAAGCCTCTTGCACACAAAAGTTGAATATCAGCTTTAAGCTGTCCGACATTACCCTTACACTCATATAATAAAAGAGCAATCAAAGCATCTTTATGAACTCTTATGGAAACATCCATATTTGTCTGCTCACTTGACAATATGCTTTCTATAAGCTGCAATCTTTCAGATAAATGCCTTTCTTTTAACGAAGGGAGATTAATTGTAACAGGCATTCTTCTTAAAAAAGTTTGAAGCAAAGAAGCATTTATATCTTCGGTGGTTGCACCAATAATAAGAACATCTGCTTTTCTTTGTCCTCCTGTTTCTCCAAGTCTTCTAAATACATGCTTATCCATTAACATAAACAGTAATTCTTGACACTCGGGAGAAAGTCTATGAATTTCATCTAAAAAAAGAACTCCGCCGTTCGCTTCATCAATAAGTCCGCTTTTTTCTTTATCTGCTCCCGTAAAAGCTCCTTTAATATGACCAAAAAGCTGAGACATTACAAGTTGAGGATTTTCTGCATATTCAGCGCAGTTAAAAACAACAAATTTTGCATCGCTATCTATTGTCTTCATTTCCATTGCATATTCATATATTTTTTCCGCAAAAGTACTTTTTCCTGTACCTGTGGGACCTGTAATTAAAGTATGAAGCCCTCTTGGCGGATATAATACTGCTGACTTTGCCTGCTCAATATGAGATTTTAAAGATGAGTTAAAACCAATTAGATTTTTAAAAGGATCCATATCGTCTATATCATTATTTTTTTCGTTTATAAAATTATTGTATATTTCTTTTTCAACAAACTTTACAGGTCTTCCATCTAATTTTATAATTTTTTCTTCTTTCACAAGTTCGTTAAGATACCTACTTGTATTACTTCTATCAGCATTAATTAGCTCAGATATTTCACTGGCATCAAGACCAATATCTTCTACACTTTTTACATTTTCTCGTTCATATTGATATTTTCTTAAAATATCATATACTAACTCCTTTCTGTTCATAAGTTTACCTCTCCATTTTACACACTCGATATTCTATATATAATATAATACACACTATCTATATATAAATCAACAAATATATTTTATTCGTTTACACATATTAAATAAATATCATATACATAAAATCTATCCCCTATTATCAAGAATAAGTGATATAATATAATTATTAATATGATAATAATGATAAAGGAGATATATAAATATGAAAGTATGTATGGTAATAACAGACGGATTTGAAGAAGTTGAAGCAATCGGAACATATGCAATTTTAAGAAGAGGCGGAGTTGAAGTTGATATTTATTCACTACTTGATAAAGATGCAACAGGAAGATTCGGTCTTACATGCACAAATTTAAAACCTTTCTCAAAACTAAACGGTGATGATTACAGTGCTTTAATATTACCTGGCGGACCGGAATATGTTACAATAGAAGCAAGTAAAGAAGTACAAGCATTAATAAAAGAATTTAATGATAAAGATAAATTAATATGTGCAATTTGTGCTGGTCCTACTATTTTAGGCAGAGCTGGATACTTAAAAGACAAAAATTACACATGTTTTACATCAATGAATGAAGATTTTGGTGGAACATATGTTGATAAGTATGTTGTAAAAGATAAAAACTTTATAACAGGAAGATCTGCAGCAGCAAGTATTGATTTTGGATTTGAAATTCTAAAAGCGTTAGAAGGCGAAGAAAAAGAAAAGGAAATAAAAGAAGAAATATACTATTAAGAAGCTTCTTAAAGAAGCTTCTTATTTTAAAAAGAAGGAGATAATATGAGATACGAAGGAATTGTATACAGACCACCAAGCGAAGCATATAGCCTTATTGTTCAAGTAACAATAGGATGTTCACAAAACAGCTGTACTTTTTGCAGTATGTATAAAGATAAAAAATTCAGAATAAGAAATTTAAATTATATACTTGCAGATTTAAGCGAAGCAAGAAGGACATATGATAATGTAGAAAAAATATTTTTAGCTGACGGCGACGCACTATTTAGCGACATGGAAACTTTAAACGAAGTTCTAGATTATATAAAAGAAACTTTTCCGGAATGCAAGCAAGTATCATGTTATGCAACAGCAAAAAGTATTTTATTTAAAAAGCCAAGAGATTTAAGAGTATTAAAAGAAAAAGGATTAAAACTTTTATATATAGGACTTGAATCAGGAAGTGACACAATACTAAAGAAAGTTAAAAAAAGAACATCTGCAAAAGAAATGATAAAAGCAGCAAAACAAGCTAAAGATGCAGGACTAAAAATATCTGTGACTGTTATATCTGGTCTTGGAGGATGTGAATTATGGGAAGAACATGCCATTAAAACTGCAGAAGTTTTATCTGAAATGGATCCTGAATATATAGGGCTATTAACTCTTATGGTTGAAGAGGGTACAGTATTAAAACAACAAATTGAAAATGGCGAATTTAATTTATTGGAACCTAAGGATATTTTAAAAGAAACGAGATTATTAATTGAAAATCTAAACTGTTCAAATGCAGTATTTCGTTCAAATCATGCCTCAAACTATTTAAACTTAAAAGGTACTTTAAATAAAGATAAAGAAAATCTATTAAAAACCTTAGATGATGCAATAAATGGAGAAATAGCTTTAAAAGAGGAATATTTAAGGGGTTTATAAAAAAAATATAGACTTTTATATTTTTTATGATATACTAAATAAAAATGTCTAAAGGAAAGGGAAATAATGAAAAAATTTTTAACTTTTATTTTAGCAATTATTTTTGCAATGAATATTTTTATTGTACCTATTTCGGCTCAAACACAAAATCAAAATACATCAACAAATCAAGAAGAAATAAATGAAGACGAAAACAATACAATAAATCAAGAAGTTCAAACAACAACAAAAGAAGATGAAAAAAAAGAAGGTTCAGATACAAATAAAGAAACTGAAAAACAATCTAATCAAGAAACAGAAAATAGCCAAAAAACACAAAATCAAAATGACTCTGTATCTTCTCAAAATAACTTAACAGAAGAAAAAGATATTACTAATGATGACCCTCAACAATTTAGAGCAAACGGAGATATTTCTGATGAATTTTATTCAACAGGTCCAATGGCAAGAAGTACAAATAGCGGATTTAATTTAAAAAGTCCATATGATAATAAAACATATACTCATAACAGTAAATTTAAAGATTATAATGTAACGTATGGTATTGATGTTTCTTATTGGAATGGAACAATTAACTGGCAAAAAGTAAAAAACGATGGTATTAAATACGCATTTATCAGAGTTGGATACAGAGGATATGGGAAAATGGGAACAATCGACAACGATTCAACTTTTAAAAGAAACATCACAGAAGCTAAAAAATATGGTATAAAGGTAGGAGTATACTTCTTCTCCCAAGCAATAACAACTGCGGAAGCAAGACAAGAGGCTAATTACACATTAAAGCAAATAAAAGGTTATGGTTTAGATATGCCTGTTGTAATCGACTATGAATATGCCGGCGGAAGCGATGGTAGATTAACCAATGCAAATTTATCTAAAACTGCAGCAACAAATATTGTTATGGAATTTTGCAAAACAGTAAAAAATGCAGGATACACTCCTATGGTATATGCAAATTACAGCATGCTTAATTATGATTTAAACAAATCAACAATAGATTCCACATATAAAGTATGGCTTGCTCATTATACAAGCTCTACATCATATAGCGGTAAATATGAATTTTGGCAACATACAAGCAGTGGAAGTGTTGATGGTATTTCAGGGAGAGTAGATATAAATGTTTGGTATACTCCAAAATCATCTGAACCATCAATATCTACTCCAAAACTAACTTTTTATTCAAGTAGTGATAATGCAATAAAATTAACTTGGAATAAAATAAGCAATGCAACAGGTTATAGGATTTATAGATATAATTCTAAAACAAAAAAATATGATGTATTAAAAGACATAACATCGGGAAGTACCACAAATTATACTGACTCAAAAAGAAGTAGTGCTACAACATATATTTATAAAATAAGAAGTTTTTATACAGACAAATCAGGTTCTAGAATATACAGCAGTGCATCTTCTGCAACCTATGCAACAACAGATCCTAAAAAAGTTAGTGGTTTAAAAGTAACTACAACATATACAAATAAAATAAATCTTACATGGTCAAAAGTATATGGAGCAAGCGGATACAGAATATATAAATATAATTCTAAATCAAAAACCTATGTATACCTTGCAACAGTAAAAGGAAATACATATCAAGATAAAAAAGTTTCAAAAAATAAAACTTATTATTATAAAGTAAGAGCTTATAGAACTTTAAGCGGTAAAAACTATTATGGTTCATATTCTTCTTCGTTAAAAGCAAAAGCCGTGCTAAAAACATACTTGTCAATGACTAAAAAAACAGCAAAAGTAAAAGCTTTAGTTTTAAATGTAAGAAGCAATGCAGGAACAAGTTCAAAAAGAATAACAACAATAACATATAATAAGAAAGTTACAGCCTACGGATATAAAAATGACAGCAAAGGCAAAAGATGGTATAAAATTACCTTTAAAAAAGGGAAAAAAACTTATTATGGATATGTACATAGTAAATACCTTAAATTTTAGAGAGAACAAAATGTTCTCTCTTTTTTTTATAAAATTATAAAAAATAAGATATAATAAAATTACAGAGAGAAAGGATATAAAAAAATGAAAACAATATTTTTATCAAACAATATTATTAAAATGGAAGATAATATACATTGTAACGCAATTCTAACAGAAAACGGAATAATAAAAAAAGTAGGAACAAAAGAAGATATTTTAAAATTAAAGGATGAAAATACACAAATAAAAGACTATGAAGATAATTGTCTAATGCCTTCTTTCATAGATGCCCACAGTCATATTACAGCACTAGCAAAATCTCTTCTTATAGCAAACTTATCAAATGCAAAAAATTTTGATGATATTATTAATTTTTTAAATGAATATAAAGAGAATAATAAAATAAAAGAAGGAGAATTCTTAATAGGGTTTGGATATGATCATAACTTCTTAAAAGAAAGAAAACATCCTACAAGAGATATTCTTGACAAAGTAAGTAAAGAAATTCCTATTTTAATTACTCATTCTTCCGGTCATATGGGTGTTGTTAACACTAAAGCACTTGAAATACTAAATATAAATAAGGATACAAAAGATCCTATTGGAGGAAAAATAGGAAGAGAAAATGGTATTCCAAACGGATATCTTGAAGAAAGTGCTTTTATAGATAACACAAAAAAATGCATGAATATTTCAATAGAAAAATTAATGGAAGCAATAAAAAAAGCAGAAAGAATCTATTTACAATATGGTATAACAACAGCTCAAGACGGACTTACAAAATATGAAGAATTTAATATTTTAAAAGAAATGTCTAAAAAAAATATGCTTGATATTGATGTTGTAAGTTATGTAGACATAAAAAATTGTAAAGAAATAATAGATGAAAATAAAGAATATTTAAAATATCATAACCGCTATAAAATAGGAGGATATAAATTATTTTTAGACGGTTCGCCACAAGGTAAAACTGCGTGGATGTCAAAACCATATGAAAACGAGAAAGAATACAGAGGATATCCTATTTATAAAGACAGTGAAGTAGAACATTTTGTAGATACAGCCATAAAGGAAAATATTCAAATAATTACCCATTGCAATGGAGACAGCGCTGCAGATCAGCTAATAAGTGCATTTAAAAATAAAAAAACAAATATCAGACCTGTAATGATTCATGCACAAACAGTAAGAAAAGACCAACTGAAAGAAATGTCTAAAATCGGAATGATAGCATCTTTCTTTGCGGATCATATATATTTTTTCGGAGATATTCATTTGAAAAATTTAGGAAAACGTGCATTTAATATCTCACCTATTAAATCTGCTATAAAAAATAATGTAGTATACACAATTCACGAAGATACACCTGTTGTTGAACCTAATATATTAAGAAGTATATGGATAACTTTAAAAAGAGAGACAAAAAATGGAGTTATTTTAGGAGAAGAAGAAAAAATATCAATAGAAGAAGCATTAAAAGCTGCAACAATAAATGCCGCATATTCTTATTTTGAAGAAAATGAAAAAGGAAGCATTAAAGAAGGAAAAAATGCCGACTTTATAATTTTGGATAAAAATCCTTTAAAAGTAAAAAATATTGACGAAATACAAAATATAAATGTTCTTGAAACAATAAAGAACGGTAAAAGCATATATAAAAAAATTAATAATTAATATAAAATCCCGGTAAATAAAATGATATAATACAAAAAAGAGGGAGAAAATTATGAATTACAAGAAAAATATTTCAGCATTTAACCTGCTTATTTCATCTATATCATTAATATTACTGGGATTATTTATTTTATTTTATACAAGGAATTTTTTAAATTGGTTTCCTTACATCACCGGAATAATCCTTATCTATACAGCTCTATCAAAATTTTATTCTTTTTATATAAAAAAATTAAATGAAAAGAAAATATTAATATTAATTGCTGATACTGCTATTTTAATTCAAGGTATCATTGCTTTTATAAGCCCCAAAATTATTTTATTTATTTTCCCGGGCTTTGTATTATTTTATTCAACAGTTCTTGGAATAATATATTTAATATCTTATTTCCAAAATAAAAAAACACATACACCACATTCAACAATATTATTAATAAAATCCATATTCTTTTTTGTAATATCTATACTCGTTATTACAATGAATTTTTATTATAAGACGTTTATAATAACAAAATTAGTAGGCTTATATTTGATATTTTACGGCATAACCATATTTACGGATTTTATCGATGAGGAAATACCAAAATCATATGCAAATAAAATGATTAGGAAAATATCAATAAGACTTCCTGTTTTATTTACAATGGGTATTCTAAAAAAAACACTTACAAAAATTACAAATTATTTAAACAATGAAGAAAACAAAAACGATTCAATTTATAAAAAAACAGATTTAAAACCTAACTTAGAAGTCTTAATTCATGTAAAAGAAACTGGAGCAGGTATATTTGGTCACATGGATATATACTATAAGGGATTTGTCATATCATATGGCAACTACGATTATGCTACATACAGACTATTTGATTCAATGGGAGAAGGCGTAATATTTTTTATAAAAGGAAAAGAAGACTATATAAAATTTTGTAATAAATATCATGAAAAAACTATATTTGATTTTGGGCTTAACTTAACAGATGAACAAATGAAAAAAGTTGAAGAAAAAATCAGTGAGCATATCAGGAATTCATATCCATGGCTATCGCCAAAAGATTTTTACAAAAATTCAAATAAAAAATTTGATGATTATGCAAGCCAACTAGCAAGGGAAACAAACATTAAATTTAGAAAAATTAAAAGAGGTAGATTTAAAAATTATTTTACTTTTTATACTAATTGTGTAAAATTCGCAGATACTATTTTAGGACAAACAGGAATTGATATTTTAAATTTAAATGGAATTTTATCTCCGGGATCATATTATAACTATTTTGAAAGAGAATATAAAAGAAATAATAGTATTGTAATAACAAAAACAGCATATCACCCAAAAGGAATTGTAAAATAAACCAAACATATTTTAATCCTTTTTACAAAAAATAAAAATATAGAAATTGTAAGGAGGACAAATGAAAAAATATATAAGTTTTTTTATAATGATTTTGATTGTTCCTATATTTTTCAGCTGCTCAAATCCTGTAAAACAATATGAAACAAACGAAAAAAGTAACTATTTAACAAATGAAACTTTTAAAGGTGGAAAAAACACAAAAAATACATCAATACAAAAAATATGGATTAATGATTTAATCGGCGATACTAAAGTTATTATTGATTTTGAACAAACTAATACAATACCTTCACATATAATTAATTATTCAAAAGATAAAAAAGAAATTATAATAACATTTGATAATGTCGATGCAGAAACAGCAAAAATATCAGACTATAAAGATAATAAAATAATAAAAGAAATAACGACAGAAAATAAAGAAGGGAATAAAAGTCAAATAAAAATTTCTTTAAATAAGATAATAAAATACAGAACAGACGAAACAATAGACTCTAGCCAACTTGTTCTTAATTTAAGATAAAAGAAACGTAAAACGTTTCTTTTATCTTTTTTAATTATTTAATTTTTGGAAGAGTATCAAAACCCTTTTGTAAAATATCGTCGGTAATTTCAGGATCTATTATTGTTCCTTCATTGTATTGCATATATGCGCTCATATCAAAGTATCCTGTACCTGTTAAACCAAATACAATATTTTTTGCTTCCCCTGTTTCCTTACATTTTATAGCTTCATCCATTGCAACCTTAATAGCATGTGAAGATTCAGGTGCTGGAAGAATTCCTTCAACTCTGGCAAATTCAGTCGCTGCTTTAAATACTTCACTTTGAGCAACAGTTCTTGATTCATCTAGTATTCCATCATGATAAAGTTTTGAAACAATAGGACTCATTCCGTGATATCTTAGTCCTCCCGCATGGTTTGGAGATGGAATAAAACCGCTGCCTAATGTATACATTTTTGCAAGAGGTGTTGTTTTACCTGTATCACAGAAATCATAAGCATATTTTCCTCTTGTCATTGATGGACAAGACTGTGGCTCAACAGCGATAAAGTGAATATTATTTTTACCTTGAATTTTTTCTCCGGCAAAAATACCAATAAGCCCACCAAGATTTGAACCGCCTCCGGCACAACCTATAACAATATCAGGAGTTATATCATATTTTTCTAAAGCTTTTTTGGTTTCAAGTCCTATAATACTTTGATGTAAAACAACATGGTCAAGAACAGAACCTAAAACATACTTATAATCATTTTTAACAGCTTCTTCAATAGCTTCAGAAATAGCACATCCAAGACTTCCACCTGTTCCAGGATTTTCTTCTAAGATTTTTCTTCCTATTTCAGTTGTGTCGGATGGAGAAGGAATAACTTCTCCTCCGTAAGTTTGAATAACAGCCTTTCTATATGGTTTTTGCTCAGCAGAAACTTTTACCATAAACACTTTTAATGGAAGATTAAAATATGCACAAGCCATTGACATTGCAGTCCCCCATTGACCTGCTCCCGTTTCTGTTGTAAGTCCTTTTACACCTTGTTTTTTTGCATAATATGTTTGAGCAATAGCTGTATTTAATTTATGTGAACCTGATGTATTCGTTCCTTCATATTTATAATAAATATGAGCCGGAGTGTCTAAGTATTTTTCTAAGAAATACGCTCTTACCAATGGAGAAGGTCTATACATTTTATAAAAATCTTGTATTTCTTTTGGAATATCAAAAAATCTTGTTGTTGTATCAAGTTCTTGATCTATTAATTCATCACAAAAGATTGGTCTTAAATCATCTTTGGTTATAGCTTCTCCTGTTGCAGGATTTAAGAAAGGTTCATGCTGTTCTTTCATATCCGCTTTTATGTTATACCATTTTTTAGGCATCTCTTCTTCACTTAAGTATATTTTGTAAGGTATTTGTTCTTTCATAGTCTTTCTCCTTTTCTTTTTTTATAAAAAAAACTCTTATCCCAAACTAAGGGACAAGAGTTAGATTACTAATTTCCTGCGGTACCACCCAAATTGCTAAAAAGCCGCTTTATCATATACTATCATATATGCTCCCTTTATAACGGGCGGAGATCCCGTCAGCGAATACTCTCATAAATGATTTGTTCACTGCCCAAGATAAGTCCATTCATTAAATACATATTTATCGATTTCCACCGACCATCGACTCTCTGTGAAATAAAATTATTTAATTACTTACTCTCATCTATATGGTTTATAATTGATTCAATTTTTATTTATATTAAAGTATAAACAATAAAAAGTCAAGAATATTTTGAAAATTTATCCTTTTTAAGGTTCCTTTCTATTTGAATTCATATTTTTATCACATTTAAGAATGTAATAGCAGAATATTATTTATCAATTAATTCCTCTTGTTCTTTTGGGTATCTTGCTCCTGTAATTTCAATATTATTCAAATCTCTTTCTATTTCTCTCATTTCTTCAACCGAAAAAATTACATCTTCTCCTTTTATATTTTCTTCAATTCTTGATATTTTTTTTGTTCCTGGTATTGGAACAATGAAGTCTTCTTTCGATAATAGCCATCCAAGTGCAACCTGTGCGGGAGTAGCTTCTTTTTTAATGGCAATATTTTTTACATAATCTACCAAAATAATATTTTTGGGCAAATTCTCTTTATTAAATCTTGGTATTTGACTTCTAAAATCATTTTTTTCAAATATTGTATTTTCATTAAATCTTCCGGTTAATACCGCTTTACCAAGAGGTGAAAATGGAACAAATCCTATACCAAGCTCTTTTAAAGCTGGGATTAGTTCTTTCTCGGGTTCTCTATACCACATAGAATACTCACTTTGTACTGCCGTTACCGGACAGACTGTATTTGCCCTTTTTATAGTGTTAACGCTCGCTTCTGAAAGTCCCCAATTCAATATTTTACCTTCTTTAATAAGTTCATTTATAGTATATGCCACTTCTTCGATTTCTATCTTTGGATCTACTCTATGCTGGTAATATAAATCTATGTAATCCGTATTAAGTCTTTTTAGAGAACCTTCAACTGATTTTTTTATCGAATCGGGACTACTTGATAACACAACAGGTCTGCCAAGCTCATCAACTCGATTATTTTCTATGTCAAATCCAAATTTCGTTGCAATTTTTACTTTATCTCTATATGGCTTTAATGCTTTACCAAGTAAACTTTCATTTTCATAGGGACCGTAAACTTCTGCTGTATCAAAAAAAGTTATCCCAAGGTCAACGGCTTTTCTTATTACTTCAATAGCCTCGCCATCTGTAATATATGGAGGATAACTTTGAGTAAAGCCCATGCAACCAAGACCAATTGAAGAAACTTCAAGTTTATTTTTTCCTAAATACCTTTTTTTCATTTTATATACCCCTTAATTATCTTTAATTGTACTAATTATTTTTTCTGTTTCAGGATTACAAAGATCATCAAAATTTTTAATTTTGCATCTTACAATATTTAGACAATCTTGTAAATGTGCTATTTGCGTTTCAAGGTCATTTTCTATATTCAAAAGAATATTCCTTCTTTTTTCCTTTGTGTCATCATTTGAATGTGCAAGATGCATATATTCCTTTATGTATTCAAGTTTTGCACCTGTTTCTTTGAATTTTAATATAAATTTTATCCATCTAATATCTTCTTCACTGTAATCTCTTACACCCGATACGTCCTTTTGTATTTTAGGAATAAGCCCTATTTTTTCGTAATATCTTAAATTATTCTCAGAAATACCTGTTATTATTGCTGCTTCTTTTATTTTCAAAGATTAACTCCTCCTTTCTACATTCTAATATACGACTTAAAGTCAACTCTAAGTCAAGCATAAATTTAAAATTTTTATTGACTTTTTTTAATTCATATATATAATTAAATATATGAACAAGTATTCATATATTCATATGTAAAGGAGGATGCTATGGCAGCAGCAAAAATAGAAATGTGTGAATTAAAACACATTCATAAAGATATTGTTGATAAAGTGCATGAAAAGATGCCGAACGAAGAAGAACTTTACAACCTTGCAGAACTGTTTAAAGTTTTTGGGGATAGTACAAGGATTAAAATATTAAATGCTCTTCTTGTCAGCGAAATGTGTGTTTGCGATATTGCTAATATTTTAAATATGACTCAATCAGCAGTATCACATCAATTAAAAAATTTAAAACAAGCAAGACTTATAAAAAACAGAAAAGAAGGAAAAACCGTTTTTTATTCCTTAGCAGATGAACATGTTATGACTATATTAAACCAAGGAATTGATCACATAGAAGAATAAAAATAAAAAAGGAGAAAAGAAATGAAAAAGAAATTTAAAATGGATAACATTGACTGCGCAAATTGTGCAATGAAAATGGAAGAAGCTATTAGAAAGATAGATGGAGTAGAAAGTGCAAATATAAACTTTATGCTTCAAAAATTAACATTAGAAGCGAATGAGGAAGATTTTGAAGAAATAATAAAAAAAGCAAGAGTTGCTATTAAAGATATAGATGATGAAGCTATTATTTTATAGCTAAAATTAAGGAGAAAGAAAATGAAAAAACAACAAAAGCAGCTATACAAAATTATCCTTGCTTTATTGCTTTTTGTTTTAGGTTTTATATTTAAAAATACAAATTTTTCACCTATTCTGTTTTTACTAGCATATATTTTATCCGGGTATGACATTATCTTAAAAGCAATAAAAAACATATCAAAGGGAAAAGTGTTTGATGAAAACTTTTTGATGGCAATTGCATCAATAGGATCCATAATTTTAAGTGACTATGCAGAAGGCGCTGCCGTTATGATTTTCTATCAAGTCGGGGAATGGTTCCAAAGTTATGCAGTAAATAAATCTAGAAAATCCATAGGAGAACTTATGGATATATGCCCCGACTATGCAAATATAGAAAAAGATGGTGAATTAATAAAAGTTGATCCTGATGATTTAGATATTGGAGCCGAAATTATAGTTAAACCGGGAGAAAAAATACCACTTGATGGTATTATACTTAGTGGTAAATCAACCCTTGATACTTCCGCTCTTACAGGTGAATCTCTACCAAGAGATGTAAGAGAAAACGATGAAGTCTTAAGTGGGTGTATTAACCTAAACGGAATACTTAAAATAAAAGTTACAAAAGAATTTGATGAATCAACGGCTACAAAAATTTTGGAACTTATAGAAAACGCAAGCAGCGAAAAATCCCATACAGAAAATTTTATTTCTGTTTTTGCTAAGTATTATACGCCAATAGTAGTTTCATGTGCATTAATACTTGCTTTAATTCCTCCAATAGTAACATCTACACCTTTTTCTGATTGGATTTATAGAGCTTTAATATTTCTTGTAATATCCTGTCCTTGTGCTCTTGTTATTTCAATCCCTCTTGGATTCTTTGGTGGAATAGGAGCCGCAAGCAGTAGTGGTGTTTTAGTAAAAGGAAGTAACTATTTAGAAGCATTATCAAAAGCTGAAATAATGGTTTTTGATAAAACAGGAACTCTTACAAAAGGACATTTTAAAGTAGAAGAAATTTATGCAAAAGATATTAAAAAGGAAGAACTGCTTGAGCTTACAGCTTATGCAGAAGCATATTCAAATCATCCTTTGGCAATATCTGTTAAACAAACATATAATAAACATATTGATACAAGTAGAGTAGAAAATATAGAAGAACTATCAGGTTTTGGAATAAAAGCTGTTATTGATGAAAATGAAATATTAGTTGGTAACTTCGATTTAATGAAACAAAATGGTATTGAGTTAGAAGAAACCAAAAGTATAGGAACTGTACTATATGTAAGTAAAGAAAAACAATATTTAGGTTATATCCTACTTTTAGATGAAATAAAAGAGGACTCAAAAGAAACTATAAAATCCTTAAAAAAATTAGGCATTAAAAAGACCGTAATGCTTACCGGAGACAAAAAAGAAATTGGAGAATATGTTGCAAATCAAATAGGAATTGATGATGTTTATACCAACTTACTCCCAATTGATAAAGTAAATAAAGTTAAAGAATTGATGCAAACAAAATCAGAAAAAGGCAAACTCGTATTTGTAGGAGATGGTTTAAACGATGCTCCGGTTCTTACAATGGCAGATATAGGAATTGCAATGGGCGGTCTTGGAAGTGACGCAGCAATTGAAGCCAGCGATATTGTTATAATGACTGATGAACCAAGTAAAATTATTACAGGCTACAGAATTTCAAAAAAGACACTTTCTATAGTAAAACAAAATATAGTTATAGCCTTAGCAGTAAA
Organism: Anaerofustis sp. NSJ-163; assembly: GCF_024135845.1. Lineage (NCBI taxonomy): Bacteria > Bacillati > Bacillota > Clostridia > Eubacteriales > Eubacteriaceae > Anaerofustis > Anaerofustis sp. NSJ-163. Next base: position 520,461 of record NZ_JAMYJV010000003.1, on the reverse strand, counting down.
AATAGGAGTAATGATTTTAGGCGCATTTGGAATGGCAAATATGTGGGAAGCAATTTTTGCAGATGTGGGTGTTGCAATAATCGCAATATTAAATTCCATTAGAGCTTTAAAATATAAATAAAAAAAAGACCACATATGTGGTCTTTTATCTTTGTCCTTTTTTTCTTTTCTTCTTTCTTTCTTTTCTAGCTTTTCTTTTAGCTTTTCTTTCTTCTTTCTCTCTTAAAAGTTCTTCATCGCTTTTTTCTTCCATTACAAAGTCTTTTGCATAATCAGCATCATAGCTATATTCACTTGCACCTTTAAAATCAGGATCTAATAAATCTTGATTAATTGGTTTACTTGCTTTTTTAGAAGACATATTTACGCTCTTTGGATTTTTCTTCTTTTGATATTCTTTTATCAAATACCACATAGGAACAGCAACACAAATTGAAGAAAATACCCCTGAAATAAATCCAATCATCATAGGAAATACAAATTCTCTTATTGATGTTGTACCAAATATTAAAAGAGGAGTAACGGCAAGAAGCGTTGTAAGTGTAGTATTGATTGAACGCCTCATTGTCTGATTAATACTGATATTTGTTAAATTATAAAAATCACCCTTAGCGACTTTTATTATATTTTCTCTAACTCTGTCAAAGGTTATTATTGTATCATTTATGGAATAACCTAAAATTGTAAGTGTTGCGGCAATAAATGTTGAATTTACCTGTATATCAAATATTGAGAAAACTCCAACAACCATACATAAGTCAAATATTAACGCAAATACTGCGCATAAACCTTGTAAAAACTCAAATCTAAAAGTAATGTAAATAAGCATACATATAACAGTAATAATACAAGCTTTTATTGCCATTGATTTTAGCTCATCACCGATTGTACCTGAAACATTATCAATAGATAATAAATCACTATTATCTAATTTATACTCAGCTTTAAAATCATTAAATAAAGATTTTCTTTCAGAATCAGTTAAGTCTTTACTTGTACTTATTACAACTTGAGTCGCATTATCCCCAGAAGATGTAATTTCCGCTTTAGGATCATACTTATCAGTTATATTTTTTATTTCATCAGTGGTAAATTTTTTATTAAGTTCAATTGTTACGATTGTACCGCCTTTAAAGTCAATACCAAAATCCAAACCTTTAAATATTAAAGAAAATATTGATACCAACATTAAAACAATTGCAATAGTAAGGAATCTTTTTGCGTGTTTGGCAAAATTAATTTTATAATTATAATTCATTTTCGCTACCTCCCACACTCTTTATTCCAAAAAATTTAAGATTATCAAATTTACCTGATTGAGTAACCATAATCATTAATCTCTTTGTTACAAATACGGCTGTAAACATACTTACAACAACCCCAACCATTAAAGTAAGGGCAAAACCTTTAATTGTTCCCGCACCAAGGAAAAACAGAACCAAACCGGCTATTACTGTTGTAATATTCGCATCTATAATAGAAGTAAGGGCTCTTGAAAAACCTGCATCAATGGCGCCTCTTACACTTCTTCCCGCTCTTAATTCTTCTTTCATTCTTTCAAATATAATAACGTTACTGTCAACAGCCATACCTATTGAAAGAATAATACCTGCAATACCAGGAAGCGTTAAAGTAACCCCAAGCCCTGACATTAAAATCAAATATACAATAATATAAATTGCAAGAGATATATCAGCAACAACACCAGGAAGTAAATACATTACTATCATAAATAAGAATACCAATGCTACACCAATAACTCCGGCAGTTAAACTTTTTGTCAAAGAATCTTGACCAAGTGTAGGTCCTACTGTTCTTATTTCAACAGCTTCCAAGTCAACAGGAAGAGAACCGGCTGTTATTAAAGTCGCAAGCTCTGTAGCTTCCTCAGAATCTTTCATACCTGTTATTACACACTTACCATCTGTAATTGCATTTTGAACTGTTGGCGCAGAAATAACTTCACCATCTAATTTGATTGAAATTACATTACCAATATTATTTTGTGTAGCTTCTGCAAAAGCTTTTGCGCCTTCATTATCTAATTCTAAAGCAACAACAGGTTGTTCTACATATCCATCACTTTTTTGAATTTCATACTTAGCACTTTTTACATTTGAACCGTCAAGAATAACATTTCCATTAGGATCAACAAATTCCAACTTGGCAGTTTTACCAATTAAAGATAGTGCTTCTTCTTGATCTTCAACATCAGGAATTGACACTCTGATTTTATCAGTTCCTTGTTTTGAAATAGTAGGTTCTTTTACACCTAATGAATCTATACGTGTTCTGATTGTTTCAATTGCCTTATCTAAAGTTTCGTCTGTTACTTCATTACCGTTACTTTCTTTGGCTTGTAAAACAACGTTAACCCCTCCTGTTAAGTCAAGACCATAATTTATGGTATCTTTTAAAGGTTCTATATCATAAACACCTATTACTTTACTTAAAGGAAGTCCGAACATAAAGAGACAATAGCAAAAAGCAACTACGACTAAAATAAGAAACATCTTTAGTCCGTTTTTCTTTTTTTTCATATATGATCTTCTCCTATATATTAATATTTGTATATTCTACAACGTTATTACAACCTAGTCAATAAGTTCTTTCTCTTTACACTTAATATAAATGGCACATTCTATTCTTTTTCTTAAAATATCACACCCAACTTCATAAATACCATTTATTCTGCCATTAAAGTTATAGCTGTTTGCGTGACAACCTCCGCCACAGAAATATTTACAGAAACAGTTTTCACACTCTTTTTTGTCAAGAACACTGTTTGAATCATAAAATTCAGTTCTTAATTTATCGTTTGTAATTCCTTCATCTAAATTACCCATTATAAAATCAGTGTTACCTACAAATTGATGACAAGGATAAATATCTCCAAAAGGAGTAACAGCAACATATTCACATCCTGCACCACAACCTGAAACTCTCTTATATTCACATTTTCCACCATCTAAATCTACATTAAAGTGGAAAAATCTAAATTCTTTATCAGTTCCAAGTCTTTCAAGATAGATATCTGTTAGTTTATCATAACTTTCCATAATTTCAGGTAAATCTTCTTTTGTTATTGCATAATCTTCTTTTTCATCGGCAACAACACTTTCAACAGAAAGTTGTTTTAAACCAAGATCAGAAAAATGTTCAACATCTTTATAGAAGTCTAAATTATGTTTTGTATAAGTACCTCTTATGTAATAATCAAGACCAAGTTCATCTCTTGATTTAGCAACCTTTTTAATATTATCTATTATTAAATCATAACTTCCTTTACCATTTGCAGTAGGTCTTGTAAAGTCATTGATTTCTTTTCTTCCATCAATTGATAAAACAACATTATACATTTCTTTATTTAAATAATCTATAATTTCATCATTTAAAAGAACGCAGTTTGTTGTTAATGTAAATCTAAATATCTTACCGTATTTTTTTGCTTCTTCTTTTGCATATTCAACTGTCTTTTTAACAACATCAAAGTTTAAAAGAGGTTCTCCCCCAAAAAAGTCAACTTCAAGATGAACTTTATTTCCTGAATTGTTAATAATAAAATCAATTGCTTTTTTTGCAGTTTCAAAGCTCATTACTTCCTTTTTCATATTGAAATTTCCACCGGAAGCAAAACAGTAACGACAAGCTAAATTACAATCGTGAGAAACATGAAGACACATTGCTTTTACAATGCCTTTTTCAAATAATTTTCTGTTAACTTTCTTTTCTGGTGTATAAAGTCTGTTTTCTTCTTCAAGTTCTTTTAATTCATTTATTACTTCTTTTATTTCATTTTCATCGTATTTATCTTTTAAGATAGCAACAATTTCTTCTTCATTTTTATCTTTATAATAATCTAAAACATCATAAGTCATTTCATCTACATCATAAACAAGAGATGAATTGACATCTAAAACAATATATTTATCTTTAAATTTATATTTATATATACCCATATCTTCCTCTAACTTAAAAAAAGGCAACCTTTAGGTTGCTTTTTTTATTCTATTTATTTTTTTATTTATTTTCACAAGGTTGGTTACCAACAGTACAAGAAGTCTTGCATGCTGATTGACAAGATGTAGCACATTCTCCGCAGCCTTTATTTTTGCTTGCTTCTCTAACTTCGTTCACTTTTTTAATATGTTTCATATCTATCCTCCGAAAAATATTTTTTCTTCTTAAAATTATATCATAAATAAATTATATTTACAATAAAGTTTATTTGTTCTTTTTCATTTCTTCATATTCATCCAAAGCTTTATTTATAACACCTTCTGCTAAAACAGAACAATGAACTTTTGCAGGAGGAAGTCCTCCAAGTTCTTCAACAACTTTCTTATTTGTTATTTCTCTTGCTTCTTTTACTGTTTTGCCTTTTAAAAGTTCTGTTGACATACTTGCACTTGCTATTGCTGCAGCACATCCGAAAGTTCTAAATTTGATATCTGTTATAACATCATTTTCATCTATTTTTAAATAAAATTCTGTTGTATCCCCACAAGATGGGCTTGCTTCTTTTGCTACTACAGTAGCATCTTCTATTACTCCTACATTTCTTGGATTTTGGAAATGATCTAATACCTTATCATTATACATTTTCTTTACCTCCTAATAAAATGGACTTAATTTTCTTAATTTATTTATTGTATCTTTTAAAACTGCAATTGTGTAATTTACTTCTTCTTTTGTATTAAATTCACTTAAAGAGAATCTTACACTTGCACCTATTTCAAACTTATTATTATCTCCTAAAGCATCTATAACATGAGATTCACTTCCAGAATCAGCCGTACAAGCAGATCCTGTTGAACAAGCTATACCCTTTAAATCAAGAGCATATAACAATGCTTCACCTTCAATTCCTTTAAAAGTAAAATTAATATTGTTACATAATCTTTTTTCTCTGCTCCCGTTTAATATTGTATCAGGTACATCTTTTAATATTTCATCTATAAAATAATCTCTAAGTTCTTTCATATATGGAATATTTTTTTCCATGTTTGCCTTTGTTATTTCAACGGCTTTACCCATTCCTGCAATGCAAGGTGCATTATAAGTTCCAGCTCTTAAAGCTCTTTCTTGCCCTCCTCCTTGCATAAAAACATCAATTCTTACTTTTTTATTTATATACAAGAACCCTATTCCTTTTGGTCCGTGTATTTTATGAGCAGACATTGAAAGCATATCAATATTCATTTTTTCAACATCTATATCCATTTTCCCTATGGCTTGAACTGCATCTGTATGGAAAAGTATACCTTTTTTTCTTGCAATTTCTCCTATTTCCTTAATAGGTTCAATTGTACCTATTTCATTGTTTGCAGCCATAATGCTTATTAGAGTTGTATCTTCTCTTATTGCATCTTTTAAATCTCTTAAATTGATGTTACCTTCACTGTCAACAGGAAGATAAGTTACTTCAAAACCTTCTTTTTCAAGCTGTTTACAAGTATGAAGAACAGCATGGTGCTCAATTGCAGAAGTTATTATATGTTTTCCTTTTTCTATATTGTGATAAGCCGCTCCTCTTATAGCCCAGTTATCACTTTCAGTAGCACCGCTTGTAAATAAAATTTCTCTTGCTGATGCATTAATCAAATTTGCAATTTCTTCTCTTGCCCATTCAATTCCTTTTCTTGCTTCTCTGCCGAAAGAGTGAAGGGATGAAGCATTGCCATAATGCTCAGTATTATATTCGTTAATTATATCTATAACCTCATTATAAGGTCTTGTTGTCGCCGCATTATCTAAATATACCCTCATATATTTTCTCCTTTCAAACACGTCTGTTTATAGCATGACTATAATAAGGAAAAAATATAATATTTGCAAGAATAAAAACATATTTTCTTTTTATTTATTTAATTTTGAAAAGGAAAACGATTGCAATTTTCTGTCAATTAAAAAGAAGGCTTTTGCCTTCTTTTTTAAATAAATTCTTTTGTTGTTAAATATTTTTGTAAATCATCATAACCGCCTATAAATTCTTCTCCAAAGAAAATTTGAGGCACAGTTCTATGATGTGTTTTATTTACAAGTTCTATAAGTTCATCACTTCCGAACTCTAACATTCTTTCTTCAAAATCAATACCTTTTTGTTTTAAAAGTTCCTTAGCCATTTTGCAGTAAGGACATGTTTTGGTTGTATAAATAGTTACTCTTGCCATAATAATCTTCCTTTCTAATAACTAATATCTAAAATTTGTTCCATTTCGCTATCAGATAATTTAACCGGATTATTTCTTTGTTTAGCTTCATCCAAAATTTTCCAGAAATCATCTTTATCAATTCCAAAATCAGAAAGTCTAGGAATATTCATTTTTTCATTCCATTCTTTTAATGTGTCAACAACAGCTCTGAAAAATACCTCATGTCTATCCGGAGAATATGTTGCACGCATTAAATAAGCTCCAAGTTTAGCATACTTATATGCAGAAGGATTGTTAGGCTCAAAATCTTTTATCTTTTGAATATTAACAACAGTCGCTCCATGAAGTAAGCTTGCACATATTGCACCGTGAGGAATGCCATCATACAAACCACCAATTACAGATGCAAAACCATGTATTGTAGTAAGTCCTGCATTTGCCATACATATACCTGATAATAAAGCTGCATAAGATACATCATTTCTTGCATCAAGATCTTCACCGTTATTATATGCTCTTAACAAACTTTCACTCATTCTTCTAAGACCTTTTTCAGCAAGCATATCCGTAAAAGCATTAGAGTTCGTACAAATATATGCTTCAAGAAGCTGACAAAAAGCATCTAGACCGCTTTGCATTGTTACCTTTTTAGAACAATTTAAAGTTAAAACAGGGTCAACCAAAGCTACGTTTGGAACAAGATTATCGTGTCTGATTGATTTTTTAAATTTCACATCCCCGATTTGTCCTTTTATAACAGCATTTTTAGTAGCTTCACTACCTGTACCGCTTGTTGTAGGCACAGCAATAAAAGGAACTTTTTTCCCACTTGGGACTTTATCTCCAACACCTTCAAGATAGTCTACAATACTTCCTTCTTCTTTTAACATTGCACTCAAAGCTTTACCTGTATCAATAACGCTTCCACCACCTATACTTACGATTAGATCAACAGGTTTATTTCTGTATTCATTTGCAAGATTATCTATTGTTTCAACATCCGGTTCATCGGTTATTGTATGTATTTCATAACTTATATTATCTGTTTCAAAATTACCAATTATTTTATCAAACATCCCTGAGTTTTTTAATGAAGCTTTTCCGCATAACAATAAAACCTTATCACCATATTCCAATATGTATTTATCTAATGTATGAACCTTCCCTTCACCAAAAATTATTTTACTCGGAACAACTAAATTAAAACCACTCATGACAAACCTCCTAATTTTGAATATATTTTACCACATAAATATACTTTTTCCAATATTATAAATTGCTACACAAAATGTTTTATCATAAAACAGACAAAGTTTATGTAGAATGATGTAAAATATCATATTTAAAACTATAATATAAATATAATACCTTTTTATTAATTTAATCTTTATTTTTTATTAAAATAAAAAAAAGGTAAGAAATCTTACCTTTTATTTTTCAACTAATTTCCCTATTAATACATATCTTCCTTCTTCTATTTCATATGAACATGTAGAAAGTGTTATTATCTTATCATCAGAAGATATGGTCTTACCGCTGTCAAATGTTGTATTTGATTTTGCATGAAGAAGCAAATCTTCAACATTATCATCTGAAGCAAATCCATTATCATCCCATTTGTATGCATCAATAACAAATCCATAAACTACTTCTATTTCATAATTTTTATCCGGAGTATATAAATCCATGGTTTTATGAGCATCATAATATTCTTGATCTTTATACCCCATTAAACTTGCAAACATACTTCCGTTTTTCATATTATGAGCATACAAAATAGAGTTTTTCGATGTAAAGTCTTTATTCTTTGTATAATCAAGGAATACAGTACCGCTTGAATTTGATGTACCATCAAATAAATGATGTAAATAATAATCATTATCGCTTCCTTGAACAACAGGATAATCAATAACAGTACCTTCAGAATATATCCAACCTACAACATCTGGATTTATTGATTTCAAAGCATCAAAATCAATTTCTTTATCTTTTTTAACTTCACTTATTAAATTATCATAGGTTGAAGTTCCTTTGTTATATTCAGACATAATTGAATATATTTTATATGCCGAAAATAACAGAGTAATACTAAATACCGCTATTAACAAATATAAAACAATACTTTTTTTATCTTTTTTTATAGGTTCAGTTGATTTTCTTTTTTTAATTACTTTTACTTTTTTCTTTTTCATGTTTTATATTATATATCCTAACTAAGTTTAATGCAACATTATAATCAATAAAAAAAGAGAGTAACCTCTCTTTTATTTATCAATAGCAAACATTATCTCACCTTTTGCTGCAACTTCATCCCCAACTAAAGCTATTGCACTGGCAAAACCTATGCCTGCCTTCATTCTTGTTAGCTCAACCTTTAAAGTAAGCGTATCCCCCGGTATAACCTGTCTTTTAAAACGCATCTTGTTTACACCGGCTAAAACCGCAATCTTACCTTTGTTTTCTTCTTTTGAAAGAAGTAAAACAGCACCTGTCTGTGCTAAGGCTTCGACGATTAAAACACCGGGCATAACGTGTTTTTGAGGGAAATGCCCCATAAAATGCATTTCATTTGCAGTTACGTTTTTCTTGCCTATTATACAAGTTTCGTCTATTATTTCTTCTATTGTATCAACAAGTAAAAATGGATATCTATGTGGTATTATATTTTGTATATCATTTGAATTATATATCATTATTATTCTTCCGCCTTTTTAAATATTAAAGAAACATTGTGTCCACCAAATCCCAAAGAGTTGCTCATGGCATAATTAATATCTTCGTTTATACCTTCATTTGGAACTATGTTTAAATCACAATCTTCATCTTCGTTTTTATAATTTATTGTTGCAGGAATATATCCATCTTCTAAAGCTTTTACTGAAATAATTGCCTCTATTGCACCTGATGCACCAAGAAGATGTCCTGTATTAGATTTTGTAGAAGATATTTTAAGTTCTTTTGCATGATCTTTAAACGCTGTTTTTACAGCTAAAGTTTCTGTTTTATCATTTAGAGGTGTGCTTGTTCCGTGAGCATTAATATAATCAATATCTTTATAGTTTATGCCTGCATCCTCAATAGCATTTACCATAGCACCAGCTCCACCACTTCCGTCTGAAATTGGAGCTGTTACATGGAATGCATCACAAGTTGCACCATAACCTACGATTTCAGCATATATTTTTGCTCCTCTTTTCTTTGCATGCTCATATTCTTCAAGAAGTAATATACCTGCACCTTCGCCCATAACAAAACCACTTCTGTCTTTATCAAAAGGAATACTTGCTCTTTCCTTATCGTCTCCTTCATGTAAAGCTCTCATTGACATAAAACCTGCCATTGCAAGAGGTGTAATAGAAGCTTCACTTCCTCCAGCAAGCATTAAATCTTCATATCCGTCTCTTATTTTATGGAAAGCTTCGCCTATTGCATTACTTGCTGCTGCACAAGCTGTAACAGTAGAAGAACAATGACCTTTTAAACCAAAATCAATTGCAACATTGCCCGCTGCTAAATTAATTAAGCACATCGGAATAAAATATGGAGAAACCTTTGAAGGTCCTCTCTTTTCCATATTTTTTTGAGCATTTTCAATAGTTTCAATTCCACCAATACCGCTGGCAATTATAACGCCAAAACGATTTTTATCAACACTTTCCAAATCAATTTTGCTATCTTCCATAGCTTGCATTGAAGCAATTCTTGCAAAAGAAGTAAATCTATCATTAAATTTAATTTCTCTTCTTTTTAGATATTTTTCCATATCCAAATCTTTTACTTCTGCAGCTAATTTTACTTTATAATCACTTGTATCAAAATGAGTTATTTCATCAACACCACATTTACCTTCCTTGATTGAGTTCCACATTGTTTCAACATCATTTCCTATAGGTGAAACCGCACCAAGTCCGCTTATTACTACTCTTCTTTTCATCTTTCCTCCTACTACATTAACATTCCACCGTCTACGTGGATTACTTGACCTGTTATATATCTGCTTTTTTCAGATGCTAAAAATACAACTAAATTTGCAACATCTTCACTTTTACCAGTATCGTTTAAAGGAATTGTTTTTAAAATTTCTTCTTTTGCTTTATCATTTAACTCATCTGTCATATCTGTTTCAATAAATCCAGGAGCAACTGCATTTGCTCTTATCCCTCTTGAAGCAAGTTCTCTTGCTACAGATTTTGTAAGCCCTATTACCCCTGCTTTGCTTGCTGCGTAATTAATTTGTCCTGCGTTTCCTGATATTCCTACAACACTTGACATATTTATAATGCTTCCGCTTCTTTGTTTCATCATTTGTCTTGCTGCGTGTTTTATGGTATTAAATGTTCCTTTTAGATTAACATCTATTACACTGTCAAAATCTTCTTCTTTCATTCTAAGAAGTAATGTATCTTTTGTTATTCCTGAATTATTTACCAAAACATCAATACTTCCAAATGTTGAAACTGCTTCTTTTATTAAATTTTCGCTTTCGCTAAAATCAGCAACATTTGCTTTAACTGTTATTGCGTTAACTCCAAAATCTTCACATTCTTTTTTTACTTGTTCTGCCTTTTCTTTGTTTCCGTTATAATTAATAACTACATTAAAACCGTCTTTTGCAAGAGCCAAGGCAATGGCTTTACCAATTCCTCTGCTTGCACCTGTTACAACTGCTGTTTTTCTTTCCATTATTTTAATGCTCCTAACATTTCTTCAAGTGATTTTTTATCTTCCACACTATACACCGGAATATTTTTATTGATTTTTCTTACAAATCCCTTTAATACTTTCCCTGGTCCTATTTCAACAAAAGCCTCTACCCCGTTATCTATCATATATTCAACCATTTGCATGAAATACACGCTTGATTTGATTTGTTTTGTTAAAATTTCTCTTATGTCACCATCGTATTCTTTTCCCGTAACATTATAAACAACAGGAATTTCAGGAGTTTTTATTTCATATTCACCTAAAACTTTGTTTAATTCCTTTGATGCATCTTCAAGTAAAGAAGAATGAAAGGCTCCGCTTACATTAAGAGGAATAAGTCTTCTTGCACCTTTTTCTTTTAATATTTCACAAGCCTTATCTACGGCTTTTACTTCTCCTGTTATAACGATTTGAGCAGGAGAGTTATAATTTGCTATTTCACATATACCTTCTTTTTTAACTTCTTCACAAGTTTCTTTTATAATATCTTTATCAAAATTCATTACTGCAACCATTTTTGATGTTCCTTTAGGAAGTGCATTTGCCATTATTGCTCCTCTTTTTCTAACTATGTTTGCAGCATCGTTAATGCTAAATACACCGCTGAAGCAAAGAGCAGAATATTCACCAAGAGAAAGTCCGCATACATAATCGGGATTAATTCCTTTTGCTTTCACAACATTTGCTATTGCCATAGAAGTTGTAAGAATTGCACTTTGAGAATATGCGGTGTCATCAAGTTGTTCCTTTGGTCCGTTAAAACATAATTCTTTTACGTCATAATCAAGTTTAACGCTGTCGTAAACTTTTCTTGCTTCTTCATATTCATCATATAACTCTTTTCCCATTCCCACACTTTGACTGCCTTGTCCGGCAAACAAAAATCCTATTTTCATTAATCATTCTCCTTTAACTTTTCATTTGCTTCACTTACAAGCTCATTTATCAAATCATGCACCGTAGTCATTTCATTTACTCTGTATGCATTACTGCCTACAAACACAAGTCCTTTATCTACATTCCCTTTTACAGCTTCAATAAGAGCACCTGATATACAGTAAGGGGTATCGGAAGGATTACATAGTGACAAACAGTTGAAACAAGAAGACATAGATATATTTCCTCTTTCTTCTGTTTTTTTCATAAAAGAGTTCATTATTCCTCTTCCGGGAAATCCTGTAGGACTTTTTACAATTGCAATATCTTCTTTCTTACAATTTATTACCATATCTTTAAACTCTTTAGCAGCATCACATTCCTCTGTTGCGATAAATCTTGTTCCCATTTGTACTCCGTCAGCGCCCTTTTTTATAAAATGAGCAATATCACTTCCTGTAAATATGCCTCCTGCAACAAATACAGGAATTTTTTTGTCATAAGCTTCTTCAAAAGGCTGAAGTTCTTTTTTTACGTCATCAAAGATTTTATCTAAACTTTCACATGTTCCGTTTAAAAGCTCTTCCTTTTTAAACCCAAGATGTCCACCGGCTTCACTTCCTTCAATCACAACAAAATCAGGAACCGTATTATGTCTTTTATCCCATCTTTTAAGTATTAATCTTATAGCTCTTCCACTTGAAACGATTGGAGCCAGCAAAATACTCTTATCATCTACAAGCTTTGGAAGTTCAAGAGGTAACCCTGCACCGGAAATTATTGCATCAACTTTTGCTTTTACGGCTGCTTTAACATATTGTGCATAATCTTTGCTTGCAACCATAATATTTACACCTAAAAGTCCTTTTCCCATGCTTATTTCTCTTGCTTTTTTTACTTCTTCAAGGATTGCTTCCACATTACATTTTAGAGAATTTTTATTAAATCCTTCTTTTTTATATCCGGGATGAGCAGCACTTATTACGCCCATTGCTCCTTCTTTCATTACATTACCTGCCAAAGAAGACAGAGAAATACCTACTCCCATTCCTCCTTGAATGATTGGTACTTGTAAAATTTTATCTTTGATTTTTACTTCTTTTAACATTATAGCTCCTTGTGTTTTTCAATAAGTTTTTCAAGTTCTTCTTTTGATTCGTCAATAATATTTTGTAATATTTTTTCTAAAGGTAAAATCTCTTTTACCATTCCGGCAATTTGTCCCATCATTACAGAACCTGTTACCATATCACCTTCAAAAACAGCTCTTCTAAGCCCGCCTAAAGTAAGTTTTTCAAGTTCTTCCCTGCTTCCTGCATGGGCTTCAAGCTTAACATACTCTCTGCTCATTTTATTCTTCATAACTCTTACAGGAGCATTGAGGCTTTTTCCCGTAACGATTGTTTCTGTATCTTTTGCCTTTAAAACTGCATTTTTATAGTTTTCATGAATAGGACACTCTTCGCTTGCAAGAAGACAAGTTCCTATTTGAACACCTATTGCACCTAATGATAATGCAGCGTTAAAACCTCTTCCATCAGCAATACCACCTGCTGCAATAACAGGAATATTAACTGCATCTACAACTTGAGGAACAAGGCTCATAGTCGTTTGTTCTCCAACATGACCGCCGGATTCTCCCCCTTCTACAATTAGAGCATCAACTCCGCTTCTTTCGAGCCTTTTTGCTAAAGCAACACTTGGTGTAATAGGAAATACTTTAGTTCCGCTTTTCTTTAATTTTTCAACGTATTTTCCTGGGTTTCCTGCTCCCGTTGTAACAACATCAACCTTTTCTTCGCATATCATATTCATGATTTCTTCTGTTTGAGGGTTCATCATCATTACATTTACCCCAAAAGGCTTATCTGTTAATTTCTTACATTTTCTTATTTCTTCTCTTGCTTGTTCGCAAGTCATTGCCCCTGTTGCAATTATCCCAAGCCCACCTGCATTACTAACGCTTGCCGCAAATTCTGCGGTTGCAATGTTTGCCATGGCACCTTGGATAATAGGATATTTAATACCTAAAATTTTATTTAACATTGTCATAATTTTTTACTATATTTCAATATACCCTGAAGCGTATGTAAATCCGGCTCCAAAGCCTATCAAAACAATTTTTGCTCCTTCTTTTATTAATCCTTTTTCCTTAGCTTCTGCAAGTGCAATTGCAACACTTGCAGCTGAGGTATTACCATATTTATTTAGGTTAATATATACTTTATCTTCATCTATCTTAAGTTTTTTTATAACGTGTTTTATAATCCTATAATTAGCCTGATGAGGAATTACTAAATCAATATCATCTATTGTTTTACCTGCTTTATTTAAAGCTTCTGTTAAAGCATCACTCATGGCTCTTACTGCAAATCTAAAAACATCGTTACCAGACATTTCAATATGACCTACTTTTCTTTCTTCATTTTGAAGTGGTTGTTTTAAACTTAAGCCTTGTATTCTTAATTTCCCTTGATTATCCCCTTCTGCGTTAGAATAAAAGTACATATCATTATCGGTCTGTTCTCTTTTCATTATTACAGCTCCAGCTCCGTCTCCAAAAAGAACACAGGTGCTTCTGTCTGTCCAATCAATTACCTTGCTTAATGTTTCAGCTCCGATAACTAATGCACATTTATATTCACTTAACATAAACGATGCAACCTGCATTGAATATAAAAAACCGCTACAAGCAGCATTCAAATCAAAAGCCATTACATGTGAATCATTTAGTCCAAGCTTTTCTTGAACCAAACAAGCAGTAGATGGAGTCATATTGTCAGGAGTACATGTTGCACATATAATTAGGTCTATATCTTCTTTAGCAATTTTTGCATCTTCAATAGCCTTTATTGCAGCATTATAAGCAATATCGCTTGTATTTTCATCACTGCTTATATACCTTGTTTCTATTCCAGATCTGCTTTTAATCCATTCGTCATTTGTATCTACGATTTTCTCAAGGTCTTGATTTGTTATTAAATTTTTGGGTATGTAATAACCGTATCCAATAATTTTTCTATTTTTCATCTTAAATCATTCCTATTTTTCGATATTTTAAATATCTTTCCTTGATTAGTTGTCTGTCTTTTTTATTTGATAATTCCATAAGCTCATTTTGAATATAAACGGATATTTGAGCAACTACATACTCAAGTCCGTTTTGAGCCCCTCCCTCAGGTTCTTTGATTATATGGTCAACAATTCCTTTTTCATACAAATCAAAAGAAGTAAGTTTCATATATTTACTTGCTTCTTCGGCTCTGCTTTCATCTTTCCACAAAATACTCGCAAATCCTTCAGGAGAAAGTACGGAATATATTGCATTTTCAAGCATTATTATTTTATCGGCAACGCTTAAAGCTAAAGCCCCACCACTTCCACCTTCGGAAATAACAACGCTTATAACAGGTGTTTTCAAATTTGAAAACTCATAAAGACATTTTGCAATAGCTTCAGCCTGTCCTCTTTCCTCAGCACCTTTTCCTGGATACGCACCTGCCGTATCAACTATTGTAATAATAGGTCTATGGAATTTTTCTGCTTCTTTTGCCAGTCTTAAAGCCTTTCTATAACCTTCAGGATTCATCATTCCAAAGTTTCTCTTTAAATTTTCTTCTAAAGTTTTTCCTTTAGCCTGTGCCAAAACGGTTACCGGAATATCATTAAACGTTCCAATACCCCCAATTAACGCACTATCATCTCCAAAACATCTATCCCCATGAAGCTCATAAAAATTATCAAAAAGAAGTGATATATAATCGCTTGCTTTTGGTCTGTCTTGATGTCTTGCTAGATATACTCTATCCCAAGGCTCTAATTTTGCATATGCCTTTTTCTTTAGCTGTCTTATTTCTTTATTTATTTTGTCAAATTCTTCATTGTCCGTTAAAGAAAGAGAAGCCTTTTTTGCTTCCAATTCTCTTATTTTTATTTCACATTCTTTTATGCTCATTGTCTTACTCCTTTATGAAGTACTATAAGATCATAAATGGTTTTCTTCATGTCTGTTCTTTTTACAATCATATCTATAAAACCTTTTTCAAGTAAAAACTCAGCTCTTTGGAATTCTTTTGGAAGGGTTTCATTGATTGTATTTTCAATAACTCTTTTTCCGGCAAAACCTACAAGAGCATTTGGTTCAGCAATTATTATATCTCCAAGCATTGCAAAAGATGCACTTACTCCGCCTGTGGTTGGATGAGTAAGCAAAGATATATAAAAGCCTCCCTCATCAGAAAATCTCTTTAGTGCAGCACTTGTTTTTGCCATTTGCATCAAAGACATAATCCCTTCTTGCATTCTTGCTCCGCCACTGGTACAGCTTATAAGAAGGGGAAGTTTTCTTTTTGTTGCAAGCTCTATTATTCTAGTAATTTTATCTCCAACAACTTGCCCCATACTTCCCATCATAAAATTACTGTCCATAACAGCAATGGCAATTCTTTGACCGTTTATTTTTCCAACTCCGGTAACAACTGCTTCATGAAGTCCTGTTGCTCTTTTTAACTTATCAAGTTTATTAGAATAACCTGGGAAATTATCTTCATTTTTACTTTCAATGTTTTTATCCATTTCCCTAAAACTTCTTTTATCCGTAAGTTGTCTTATTCTTTCTCTTGCACTTATCTTTAAATGATGACCGCAATTTGGACAGACATAAAGATTTTCCATCATTTCATCATATGGAGTATTTTTATGGCATACTTCACAGTTTTTTATTAAATTTTCAGGAACTTCTCTTTTTGTAACCTCTTTTGAAGAAGTTATTCTTCTGGACTTAAAAAGTTCAAGTCTTTCCTGTCTTTTCCTAAATAAGTTCTCCACTTTGTTCTTCCAACTCCTTTATAAACTCTTCAAAAAATCCCGTATCGTATTTTCCTTCAATAAAAGTTTTATTGTGAAGCACCAAATAATGAAATTCTATATTTGTTTTTACTCCGTCTATAATTAACTCTTCCAATGCAACTCTCATTTTCTTTATGCATTCTAACCTTGTAGGTGCAAAAGTAATGAGTTTTAAAATCATGGAATCATAAAAGGGAGGTATTTCATATCCTGTATACACAGCACTGTCAACTCTTATTCCTCTTCCTCCGGGAATATGTAAAAAGTTTATCTTTCCTCCGGAAGGTGCAAAATTTCTTTCTACATCTTCCGCATTTATTCTGCATTCTAATGCATAACCGTTTTGTTTTATATCTTCTTGTTTTAAAGTAAGTTTTTGTCCGCCGGCAACTTTAATTTGTTGTTTTACTATATCAACTCCGCTTATCATTTCTGATATTGGATGTTCAACCTGAATTCTCGTATTCATTTCCATAAAATAATATTTGCCGCTTTTATCAAGCAAGAATTCAATTGTTCCAACACTGTCATATCCAACATATTTACATGCTTTTATTGCATCATTTATCATAGACTGCCTTATATCATCTTTAAGCATATGACATGGTGCTTCTTCTATAAGCTTTTGGTTTCTTCTTTGGAAAGAACAGTCTCTTTCAAATAAATGTATAACATTACCATGCTTATCGGCTATAAGTTGAATTTCAATGTGTTTTGGCTTTTCTATGTATTTTTCTATATATACATCACTATCCCCAAAACAAGCCTTTGCCTCACTTGTAGCAGCATTAAAAGCATCTTCAAATTCTTCTTCTTTTCTTACAATTCTCATGCCTCTTCCGCCGCCGCCATTACTGGCTTTAATAATTACGGGATATGTTATGTCATTTGCAAGCTTTTTACCTTCATCTACATCTTTTATAATTTCTTTAGAACCGGGAACAACAGGCACCCCAGCTTCTATCATTATTTTTCTTGCTTCACTCTTATTACCGAGTTTTTCGATTGTTTCAGGATTTGGACCAATAAAAATTAATCCACATCCAATAACAAGTCTTGCAAATCTTGGATTTTCACTTAAAAAACCAAATCCCGGATGTATGGCATCACATCCTGTCTGACAAGCAGCTTCTATGATATTACTCATATTTAGATAACTATCCATTGCTTTAGGCGAACCTATACAAACAGCTTCATCTGCTATTTGAACATGTAAGGCATCTTTATCCGCAGTTGAATATACACTTACGGTTTTAATTCCCATTTCCTTACAAGTTCTTATTATTCTTACTGCTATTTCTCCTCTGTTTGCAATTAAAATTTTCTTTATCATTTAATCACCTATACATATTAGATTTTCATCAAACTGAACCATTTCACCGTCTTGTTTTGCAACACTTATGATTTTTCCGCTGCAAGGAGCTTTTATTTCGTTCATTACTTTCATTGCTTCAATGATACAAACGATATCTCCCTTGTTTACACTGTCTCCCACGTTTACATAAGCAGGTGAACTTTCATTTGGTTTTGAATAAAATGTTCCTACAATAGGACTTTTTACCCAATTCCCTTTTGGTTCTTCTTTTATAACTTCTTCAGTATCTTCTTTTATAACTGGTTGTGATTCCACAATATATTCTTGTGGTTTAACATAATTTACAACACTTTTGCTATCTTCTTTTTCAAGTTTAATCTTCATTTCTCCGGCTTCAATTTCCATTTTATGAACATTTGAGCCTTCAAAAATATCTATAACTTGTTTTATTGCTTTAGTATCCAAAATTTTCTCCTTTTGAATTAATTTTAAAGAAATCAATAAATAATACTTTGATATTCAAACTATAATATCCTATAAAACCGAATAAATAAAAAATAAAATATAATGAATAAATGTAATATAAAAGGGCCCGTAAGCCCAAATATTATACTGAATAAAAAAGTGATATTATTGTTTTTCTTTAATAATGTCAATAATATCTTGTACAGTAACAAGTTTTTCTAATTCTTCATCTTCGATTTGAACATCGAATTCTGTTTCAAGTTCAAGTGATAATTCAACAGCAGCTAAAGAATCAATATCTAAATCTTCTTTTAATCTTGCTTCCGGTGTAATTAAACTTTCATCAATATCTAATGCATCTACTAATACCTTTTTAATATCTTCTAACATAATTATATTCCTCCTGAGTTCTTTGATATTCAAAGTATTTTTGTATTATAAACTGTTAAGTTTATAAAGTAAATAGTTTTTTGTTCATTTTATTAACTTTTTTTATTATTTATATGCTTTTTTTACTCTTAATAATACTCAGTATCATTAAAAACATTTTCATACAAATTTAGAATAACTTTTCAAGTTCTTTCTCACTTATTACTTCAATTCCATTTTCTTCAAAAAGCTTTGCAGTTATTCCCTTACCATTAATCAAAACAGATGAAAAACTTCCGTCGTATATTTTTTTATTTCCGCAAGACGGAGAATTGGCTTTCATTAATGCTAATTTTACATTGTTTTCTTTTACAATATTAAGGCAAATCATTGCTCCTTTTTTATATTCCTCAGTAACGTCTTTTCCGCTTTTTGAAAATACTTTTCCTTTTCTTATCTCGCTTGGCTCTCTTGGAGTAGATAGTCCTCCAAGACATTCCGGACAACATAATATAACATTATATTTATTTTCTATTTTCTCTATAATTTCTTTTTCTATTTCATTATTACCGCCACTGTATTTACAGTTCTCTCCAAACAAACATGCCGATACGATTATATTTTCCTTGCTCATATATACCTCACAGTAAAAAAATAAGGAGTGTAACACACTCCTTAAATTAGCCTAATAATTCTCTGGCAACTTCATTAACGATTTTCCCGTCAGCCTTACCTTTTACTTTAGGCATAACTTCGCCCATGATTTTGCCCATATCTTTTACCGTTTCAGCTCCGGTTTTTTCAATAGCTTCTTTTACTATTTCTTTAACCTCATCTTTTGTCAGCTGCTTTGGTAAATATCTCATTAGAACTTCAAGTTCTGCTTTTGCTTCAGCTATAAGATCTTCTCTTCCCGCTTTTTCAAATTCAGCAAGAGAATCTTTTCTTTGCTTTACTTGTTTAGCAACTACATCTACAATTTCTTCATCGCCAAGTTCAACTTTATTGTCTTTTTCAACTTGTAAGATTGCAGCTCTAACCATAGTAACAGTAGATTTTGTTATATTGTCTTTTTCTTTCATGGCTTTTTTTAAATCGCCAAGTAAAGTTTCTTTAAGTGACATATAAAACACTTCCTAATTATCTTTTATTTTTTTTCTTTCTTGCTGCTTCAGCTTTTTTCTTTCTTCTTACACTAGGTTTTTCATAGTGTTCTCTTTTTCTGATTTCAGACATAACACCAGCCATAGCAGTCTTTTTCTTAAATCTTTTTAAAGCGCTTTCTAGTGATTCGCCTTCTCTTAATCTTACTTCTGACATCTCTCAACCCTCCCCTCTACCGTGGGTTATCACGTTTATAGTCAACACAAATTATTATAAAAAAATATACAAGATATGTCAATAAAAAATATTCGTTTTTTTGATTATTAAAATTCTTTAATTTACAAATAATTATAAAAATTTTTAGCAATAATAAATATATTAAATATAACTTAACTTTTCTTTATTTATTACACTTAAAATTTTTTTTATGATATAATAGCTTTAACAAAAGAATATAGGAGGATAAAATATATGGCTAACAAATTAGACGGTACAAAAACACTTGAAAACTTAAAGACAGCATTTGCAGGAGAAAGCGAAGCAAGAAATAAATATACTTACTACGCAAGCAAAGCAAAAAAAGACGGTTACAATCAAATTGCCGCATTGTTCGAAGATACAGCAAACAATGAAAAAGAACACGCTAAACTTTGGTTTAAATTAATTCATGGAATCGGAACAACAGAAGAAAATCTTCTTGACGCAGCAGCAGGCGAAAATTATGAATGGACAGACATGTATGCTACATTCGCAAAAGAAGCAAGAGAAGAAGGCTTTGATGATATAGCTGAAACTTTTGAAGGTGTTGCAAAAATTGAAAAAGCTCATGAAGAAAGATACAGAGCTTTATGCGAAAACATCCAAAAAGGAAGAGTATTTAAAAGAGAAGAAGAAGTTGTTTGGGAATGCGGAAACTGCGGACACTTAGTAGTTGCAAAAGAAGCTCCTGAAGTTTGTCCTGTATGTGACCATCCAAGAGCTCATTTCTTTATTAAAGCTAAAAACTACTAAAAATAAAAAGAACATCTTATGATGTTCTTTTTTTATTTAACAGGTATATCTTTTAATACTTCTTTCATTCCATTCATTGCTTTTTCGATATTTTTCCTGCTTGTTGCAACGTTTATTCTAAAATAGCCAACCCCCTCTTCTCCAAACTGTTTACCATGCTGAATAGCAAAACCGCCTTTTGTAACAAATAAATCAGATAATTCCTTATAATCTATATCGTACTTATTCATATCAAACCATCCAAGAAATGTCGCCTGAGGGATTTCAAAACCTACATTTTCTAAATTTTCATTAACGAATCTTTTTATGTATTTAAAATTTTCTTCCACATATTCAAGCATATAATTATACCAATCATCACTTTCTTTATATGCTGCCTTAACAAGCCCCGGAACAAAAACGTTAGGGTCTGCAGTATGTAATCTTTTTTGTGTATATAATTTCCACTTATTTTTATATTCTTCATTTTTGATAATTATATTACTTACCTTCATACCCGGAATATTAAATGTCTTACTCGGTGCAGTTCCTGTTATAAATATATCGTCATTTTCAAACAAAGATGCAATAGGAATATGTTTTATTCCTTTTCTTACAATATCGCAGTGTATCTCATCACTAAAAACTATCACATTATATTTTTTACATATTTCACCTATTTTTAAAAGCTCATCTTTTCTCCAAACTTTCCCTATTGGATTATGAGGTGAACAGAACAGGAACATTTTTACGTTATTGTCTTTTATCTTTTTTTCAAAGTCTTCAAAATCAAGAGTATAATCTCCATTTTCATCTTTAACAAGAGGAGAATTAACAAGATTTCTGTTATTATCCTTTACTATATTCATAAAAGGAGTATAAACAGGTTGGTTTACAATAATATTGTCCCCTTCATTTGTAAGAGAAGTTATTAATACACACATAGCAGGAACAATCCCGCCGGAATAATATATATCTTTCTTATCAATTATAAAATCGTGTTTATCCCTCATCCAATCGCAAACAGCACTTTTATATTCATCATCAGCATACACGAAAGTATATCCAAGAACAGGATTTAAAAGTCTTTCTTTTATGCTTTCGATTATTGCATCGCTGCAAGGGAAATCCATATCAGCAACCCATAAAGGTATGGTATTTTCATCTGAAAGAGGGTATGCCCTTTTTAAACTATCATATTTTTCACAGTTAGTATTTCTTCTGTCAATTATTTTATCAAAATCGTATTTCATATTTTACCTCGTAGAAAACAAATTAAGTTGTATTTATTCATTTCTATATTTTTATATATAGTATCACTTTGGTAAAATATTTTCCATATAAAACCTTAAGCCTAATAAAAATTTTTAAATAGCTTAAAAGTTTTTGTGTCTATAAAAATTATCTTCTTTTCTTTTTTTATTGCATAATCAAGAGTATATCTTGTCCCCCCGCTGTCTCTTCCGTCATAAACAGCAAATAAAAACTCACTGTTATCCACCATATACCTGTTTCTTTCAAGCATACAAGTTCTTGTATATTTTTCATTTAGAATTATTGCATCTAAAGAGTTATTTAATATGTAATTATAGTTTTTAATATCTTCTTGTTTCCATAATTTAGTTTGATTTTTACAAGGAATAACGGGAATAATTTTAATATTTGTATTAAATCTGTCATTATAATCTAAAATAGCTCCGGCACATAACAAATCCGCGCCAAGAGCCATTCCACAATAAAATGTATTTATTTCATATTTCACGTGTAGTAATCCTATTATATTTTTTATCTTTTCAAACAATATTGTCTTTTTCTCTTCATCAAAATTTTTCACATCCCTTATTCCCGTTATGGCACACTTTTTATCCATTATCTTATCCCCTTAATATTTTTTTACAAGATAAAAGATACATTTATTAAAGTGCGAAATTTGTCAAAATATGTATTATGTAAAACTAAACATCTCTATAACTATTCTCATACAAATATTAAATCCCATTTTAAAACAATATTCATTTTCTTTTTGATTATATCTAAGCATCTTTTCAAAGATCTCTTCAAAACTTTCACTGTATGTTTTATCAATGTTCTTATTTAGTTTTTCAAACAAATCAATAATTTCATTTAGCATTTTTTGATTATCATCACATTTATTATTTTCAAGATAAAAATATAGAATTTCATTTAAAATACTTTCGCTCATTTCTCCACTCTTTTATATTAATTTATCTATTTTGACATTTAGTGAATGTCATTTCTTTTATCATAATAACATATAATTTTCATACTGACAATCACTAAATGTTAAATCTATTTTTTTCAGGTGTAAAATGTATAAAAATAAAGCTAAAGATGGTAAAAACAATATAAGTGGAACTAAAATAAAATTTTATAGAGAAAACATGGAAGGGAAAATATCACAACGAAAATTTGCAGATATTTTACAGCTCCATGGTCTTGATATAGATAAAAACGCAATACAAAGAATAGAAAGTGGTAAAAGATTTGTCACTGATATAGAATTAAAAATAATTGCAAAAGCTTTAAATGTTGATTACAAAGATTTATTAGAATAAACGGTAGTTATTATAACTACCGTTTATTCTATATATCGAATATAATGTAACTAATATTATTTATACATTATTTTTATAAAGTAATTATTTTGATATTATTAAAAATAATATTTAAACTCTTCAAAACACAATTGTATTTGTTTAGAATATTTTTCTATTTCACTTTTAATATTATATATAAATAAATTTATTTTTTCATCCTGCTTAGAAGGCGTTTTTTTATCTGAATAATAAATACTAAATTGATCTACAGAATATTGCTTAATTGCAGTTTCATCTATTCCAATATATAAAATGAGTTGTGATACGGAAGATTGCAATTGTTTTATTAAATCTAATTCCCATGGATATAACAAGTTTTCAAAAGAAACAACATCTTTATCACACTCTTTTTTTAAATCATATATATTTAAAACATATTTTACAAACAACTCATTAGGGTCATCAATTGGAGGAAATTCTTGAAGCATATCATATTGTTTTTTTATCAAGTAAAGAAATCCATGTAAGGCATATTTTTTCACCTGAGATATTTCCTCATTTTTCTTTTTTCTAAAACCTAAAGAATAAATGAAAAGGCAGAAAGAAAAGACAACGCCAGAAGAGCAAATGTATGTAATTATTTCTTTAATACGTGAAATATCAAGTATGAAATTAAATGTAACAAAATCTTTTAAAGAAACTTGGGAATTACAAATAACAATTCCCAATATTGAAATTAGAAAACCAATAATACACCACAGAATATAATAATTTGCTCTTTTCATATAATTTTCTCCTATCTGCATTGACATTTTATTTTTAAGTTTTTTTAAATTTTTTTTCATATCATTATCAGTTAAACTAATGATAGTAGTATATTGTAAATTATTGCGTATAGCTGTAATTTTGGACAAGTAAATACCAGAAAATTTTATAATGCGCCACTTCATTTTTATGTTCTCCGTTTTGTTTCCTTTAACTCTTATAAAGACTTGTTCGTAGGTATTATATAATGCCAACCCATAGATCACTGGAAGATTAAATAAGAGTAGTAATAATGGCAGTAAAAATTCTTGCAACGTACTTAAATTAAAAAATTCAAAAGGATTTTCATACAAATTTATACCAGAATTAATAATAACAATAACACCTAAAAAAACAAATATATATTCAAAATAATGTTTTTCTTGTAAATACTTCTGTTCTCTTGTAAAAAACACATCATATAATAAACAAATAAATAACGTTATAGGTAAAATAATTATTTCTATAAGTAAACTAAAAGTCCAAAAATTCAAAAAAAATTCAAGAATTACTGCAACGGCTAAATTATCTTTTATAAGCTTTGTAAAGAAATGATTATATTTAGCCTCTTTAATAGTCTTAACGAACAATGGGAGCTCGATGAACAAAACCCAGAAAATAGTATCTTTTAATAATGTTATAGACCAAAATCCTGCAGAGTACAAATAATACGTCACCAAGCATAAATGAAGTAAAAATACAATATAAAAAACAACAAATTTACGGCAAAATAGTATTGAAATAATAGGTCTCAAAAACTGTTTTACAGGTTTTATAAATATATATATTATAATAGCAATTACCATCCAAATGCCAATTGCAATTTCTCGATTATTAAATATATTTTGCAATGTACTCAATTTAATTTCCCCTAAAAAAATATAATTTTATAATAACATAAAATAACATTTTTAATAAATTAAATTTTCATTTATACATTATCATAAAAAAACAGACATATATTTAATATGTCTGTTTAATATTAGTATTAATTTAAATAGCAAATCCTTAATTTTTTATCTATTTTCTTTCAAGTTTTATTACTGCTTCTTGATCGTTTAATTTAACATTAGCACCGTCATTTTCTGCATAGATAATTTCATCGCAAAGAGTTTCTTTTGTAAGATAAGCTTTGAATTCTTCAATAGAATTTTTGATTACATCGCTACAATCAATTGTTATATTAATTCTGTCTGTTACTTCATAATCATTATTTTTTCTCATTTGTTGGACTTTTGAAATAACTTCTCTTACATAACCTTCTTTGATTAAATCTTCATCAAGATTTGTATCTAAGATTACGAATAAATTATCTTGTTTTTGAACATTGAAGCCTTCTTTTGCTTCTGTTCTTATTTCAACCCATTCTTTCTTAAGCATTAATGGACCTTCAGGTGTATCAAGTGTTACTTCACCATTTTTATCAAGTTCGTCAATTACTGCTTTTGCATCACAGCTATTTAATGCAGCAACAGCTCTCTTAACATCTTTACCTAAAATCTTACCAGCAACTTTAAAGTCAAGTTTTAAAATAAAGTTCATGTATTCTTCAAGGTTTTCAGGGAATGTAACTTCTTTCACGTTAAGCTCTTCTTTGATTAAATCAACAAGCCCTGCTATAACTTCTTTATCAGCACCATAAACAAGAATATCTTTTACAGGTTGTCTAACTTTGATATTTGCTTCTTCTCTGGCACTTCTTCCAAGAGAAACAAGAGTTCTGACTAAATCCATTTTAAATTCATTCTTTTCGTCGATTAAATCTTCATTTGCGACAGGATATCTTTCAATATGAACTGATTCTTTACCTGTTAATTTTCTGTAAATTTCTTCAGAAATAAATGGAGCAAATGGAGCAATAAGTTTGCTTAAGCCTGTTAATACTTCGTAAGTTGTATTGTATACGGCTTTTTTGTCATTATCAAGTTCGCTTGCCCAGAATCTTCTTCTACATCTTCTGATATACCAGTTAGATAAATCTTCATTTACAAAATCTTGTATTTTCTTAACTGCTTTTGTATGTTCATTAATTTCCATATCAGCAGTTACGGCTTTAACAAGGTTATTGTATTTAGATAATATCCATAAATCTATTTCATCTCTGTCTTTATATTCAACAAAGAATTCTCTTGGGTCTACATTATCTGTATTTGCATACATTACAAAGAATGTATAAACATTTTTTAATGTATTGAAGAATTTAGAAATTACTTCTTTTAATCCTTCTTCATCAAATTTAGTTGGAGTCCATGCAGGTGATACATATAGTAAATACCATCTAAGTGCATCGGCGCCGTATCTGTCAAATAAATCAAATGGGTCAACTGTGTTTCCTTTTGATTTACTCATTTTTTGACCGTTAGCATCAAGAATTAAGTCATTTACAAGAACACTCTTATAAGGAGCTTTTTTCATTAGGAATGTTGATATTGCAAGAAGTGAATAGAACCATCCTCTTGTTTGGTCAATACCTTCACAAATGAAGTTTGCAGGGAATTGTTCTTCAAACTCTTCTTTATTTTCAAATGGATAATGTTGTTGAGCAAAAGGCATTGAACCTGAGTCAAACCAACAGTCAATAACGTCTGTTACTCTAGTCATTGTCTTACCGCATTTATCACATTTAATATGAACATCGTCAACATATGGTCTATGAAGTTCGATACTTTCATCTATATCTTCAATTGCTTCTTCTACAAGTTGTTTTCTTGAACCTACACTGTGAATATTTCCACATTCACATCTCCAAATATTAAGAGGAGTACCCCAGTATCTACTTCTTGAAATTGCCCAGTCTTTTACATTTTCAATCCAGTTACCAAATCTCTTTTCACCAACAAATTCAGGATACCATTTTACAGTATTATTTGCTGCAACAAGGTCATCTCTAAGTTTTGTCATTTCAATATACCAACTTGGTTTTCCGTAGTATAACAATGGAGTTTTACATCTCCAGCAATGTGGATAGTTATGTTCAATTTTTTGTTTCTTAAATAACATATCATGCTCTTTTAGATATTTAATAATATCTAAATCTGCATCTATAACAAAAGTACCCTTCCATGGAGTTTCAAGGAATTTACCGTCTTCACCAACAGGATTTAATACAGGTAAATTGTATTTTCTTGATACGTTGTAGTCGTCTTCCCCAAAAGCAGGAGCAATATGAACGATTCCTGTACCATCTTCAGTAGAAACGAAATCTCCAAGGATTACATAATGCGCTTTCTTGCCGTTTGGAACTTTTACGAAATCAAGAAGTTGTTCATATTCGATATATTCAAGGTCTTTACCTTTCATTTCTTCGATTACTTCATACTCGTCACCAAGAACAGTATTTGCAAGTGCTTTTGCAAGAATGAAAGTTACTCCTTTTGATTTTACTTTTACATAATCAATATCAGCACCAACACAAAGGGCAACGTTTGAAGGAAGTGTCCAAGGAGTTGTTGTCCAAACTAAGAAATATTCATCTTTATCTTTTATTTTAAATGCAACATAAACAGAATTTGTTTTAATGTTTTTATATCCTTGAGCTACTTCGTGAGAAGCAAGACCCGTACCACATCTTGGGCAGTAAGGAACGATTTTATGACCTTCATAAATTAGTCCTGCATCAAAGAATTCTTTTAAAATCCACCAAACTGTTTCAATGTAGTTATTATCAAGTGTAATATATGGGTTATCAAGGTCTACAAAATACCCCATTCTCTTTGTCATTTCTCTCCAAAGAGCTTCATAAGTAAATACACTTTCTTTACATTTTTTATTAAATTCTGCAATACCGTATTTTTCGATATCACCTTTTCCGTTCATATTTAAAGTTTTTTCAACTTCAATTTCAACAGGAAGTCCGTGTGTATCCCAACCTGCTTTTCTTTTAACTCTGTAACCTTGCATGTTTCTGAATTTGCACACGCTGTCTTTTAATGTTCTTGCAATAACATGGTGAATTCCAGGTCTACCGTTAGCTGTAGGAGGACCTTCAAAGAATACAAAGTTTTCACAGCCTTCTCTGGTTTCAAGAGACCTTTTAAGAATATCAATATCTTCCCAATAATTTGATATTTCTTTTTCCATGTCTTTAACACTGTTTTTATTCAAATCTTCAAAAACCATATCTTACTCCATTCCTAAATTTATATTAAAAAGCTTGTAATATTGCTATTTTTCGCTTTCCCTTAAAATATAATTTTAATATATTGTAATTATTACTGTCAAGAAAAATAATAAATCTATTTTAAAATAATATCTTTAATCTGAATCGGTGTTTTTACAATATGTATAGGATTACTTTCTTTAATCTCAGACAAATCACCATATCCATACAAAACACCCATAGTAGCAATGCCGTTTTCTTTCCCCCCGATTATATCCGGTTTTTTATCTCCTATCATAATTGCACTGCTTTTGTCTGATACTTCCATTTTATCAATGCACATTCCAACAAAATCGCTTTTGCTTCCTCTTGTCTGATAAAGGTTATTTGCAATAAAATGATCGAAATAATCAAGTATTTCTACATGTTTTGCTTCTATCAATGCGGAATCTTCGGGCTGGCTTGTCGCTACTGATAATTTTATATTATTCGCTTTAAGCATTTCCAAAGTTTCCCTCATTCCATCAAAAAGTTTACATTCATAAACGCCTTTGTCAAACATGTATTCGTTACTTACATCTATGGCTTTTTTTGCTTTTTCTTCGCTTAGCCCATATTTTGTTACAAGAGTTCTTGCAAAGGGAGGTCCTATTAGAGATTTTACTACTTTGTCATCTTCAATGATTCCTGCATATCTTAGCCCCTCTTGAAACATTTTTACCGTCCCCTCAGCAGTATCAATAAGAGTTCCATCTAAATCAAAAACAATATACTTATACATATCCATTCTCCAAAATTTAATTACCTTTCAATTATATAATAAAAACGCCTTAAAATAAAGGGGTAAGAGTATCAGAAGATTAATAAAAAAAGACCTTTTTAGAAAGGTCTTTTATATTTTTCTTTTTCTGTTTTATATAAATTATTTCCTTTTGAATCTATTGCCACAATAACGGGAAAATCCTCTACATATAATTTTCTAACGGCTTCGGATAACAACTCAGGATAAGCTATAAGCTCAGCTTCTTTTATACATTTTTTTATTAAAGCTCCACATCCACCAACTGCCGCAAGATATAAAGCATTATTATCCTTAAGGCTTTTTTCTACTTCGTCGTTTCTCTCCCCTTTTCCTATAATAAGCTTTAATCCTCTTTCAAGTAAAAAAGGAGTGTATTTATCCATTCTTGCAGATGTTGTAGGTCCGCATGAACCTATTACTTCACCTGGTTTTTCTGGACATGGACCTGCATAATATATACACTCTCCTTTTATATTAAAAGGAAGTTTATCGCCATTCTCCATTGTTTCAACCATTTTTTTATGAGCAGCATCTCTTGCAGTATAAATATATCCCGTTAAATATAATTTATCCCCTGCATTTATATCCATTATTTCATCATCACTAAGTGGTAATTTTACTTTCTTTTCCATATTAAATCTCCGTTTCCTTATGTCTTGATACATGGCAACCTATATTAACACTTACAGGCAGTCCTGCAATATGAGTAGGATAAGTTAGAATATTTACTCCAAGAGCTGTAGTGCTTCCGCCAAGTCCTCCCGGACCTATTCCAAGTTTATTGATTTTATCAATAAGCTCTTCTTCCATATTTCTATAAAACTCATCTTCATTTTTGTGATTAATATCAAGAAGTAAAGCTTCTTTTGCCATTAATGCAGCCTTTTCCATTGTCCCTCCTATTCCAACTCCAACAATCATAGGAGGACATGGTTTGCTTCCTGCCTTTTCAACTGTTTGTAATATAAAATCAACAACTCCTTCATATCCATCTGCTGGCTTTAACATCTTTGTATCACCGCAGTTTTCACTGCCAAAACCTTTTGGCATAACTTTTATTTTAACTTTATCACCTTTTACTACGTTATAATATATTATCCCAGGTGTATTATCTTTGGTATTCTCTCTTCTTAAAGGACAACCTACAACACTTTTTCTAAAATATCCTTCATCGTAAGCTTCTCTTATAGCATCGTTTATTTCATCATAAATGTAATTACCCGTAAAGAAAACTTCCTGACCTACCTCCAAAAACACAAGGCACATACCCGTATCTTGACATATAGGGCAGTTTTCTTTCGCTGCAATATCTATATTATCGTTTATAACACTTAAAAGTCCTCTTCCAATCTCTGACTTTTCTTCTTTTTCACTTTCAATCAAAGCATTTTTAATATCATCTCCAAGAAAAACATTTGCTTCAAGGATAAGTTTTTTTACTTCTTCTTTTATAATTTTAGTATCTATTTGTCTCATAATAACCTCTAAAAAATTTATATATTAGAGTATAGCACAGGTATATTTTATTTTCTACTTTTCATCACAAAGTTATTTCAAATATTATTATGTTAAAACATAATAATATAGTATAATAATATAAATGAAAAGGTTTAATTGAAAACGTAGAATAAATGAAAGCGAGAAAAGATATGGCTGATAATATTATTATTCAAAACGTCAGTAAAATTTACGGCAGCAAAGAAAACGAAGTAAAAGCTTTGGATAATGTTAGCTTTGAAATCGAAAAAGGCAAATTTACGATTATAGTGGGACAAAGTGGCGCAGGAAAAACAACACTTCTTAATCTCCTTGGAGGAATGGACACAATCACAAAAGGAAGCATAATCGTAAACGACAAAGATTTAAGTAAATTAAGCGAAAAAGAACTTACCTCTTACAGAAGATACGATGTAGGATTTGTTTTTCAGTTTTATAACCTTGTTCAAAACCTTACGGCAAAAGAAAATATAGAACTTGCAACTGAAATATCAAAATCAAGCATATCCGCGGTGGATGCTCTAAGAGATGTAGGGCTAAAAAAAAGAGCTGACAATTTCCCGTCTCAATTATCCGGCGGAGAACAACAAAGAGTATCAATAGCAAGAGCTCTTGCTAAAAATCCTAAACTATTATTATGTGATGAACCAACGGGAGCACTTGACTATAAAACAGGAAAATCAATATTAAAACTACTTCAAGACATTTGCTTTATGAACAATATTCCCGTAATAGTGGTAACCCACAACCTTGCATTAACGGAAATGGCAAATAAAATCATAAAGGTAAAAAACGGACAAATTGAAGATATTATAATTAACGAAAATGTTAAAAACGTCGAAGACATAGAATGGTAGAATTTTAAATAACAACATATGAAGGTGCCTTAAATGAAGACATTAATAAAAGACTTATTAAGAGAAATCAGACTTACAAAAAACAGATTTATATCCATTTTATTAATCACTCTTCTTGGAGTGTGCTTTTTTGTCGGGCTAAGAGTTATAGGACCTCAAATGGAGTATACGGCAAATAAATATTTTGAAGACACCAACTTGTACGATATAAGTTTTATGTCCACATATGGTTTTAGTAATAAAGACATAGAAGCAATAAAAAACGATAAAGGCACAAAAGATATTTTTGCCACATATTCAACAGATCTTCTTTTAGGTCATAACGACAAAAGCATTGTAGCTAAGGCTTATGGTATGCCAAACAAAGAAGATATTGTAATGATGGATTATGAACTTATAAGCGGAAGTTATCCAAAAGAATCAAATGAATGTGTAATATCAGATAATTATTTAAAAGCAAACAATTTAAAACTCGGAGATACTTTAAAAGTAGAAGATTATGAAAGCGTAAAAATTAAAGAAAAAGAACTAAAAATAGTAGGAACAGCAAGCTGGTCATATTACATTACCGATGATGATTACGGCTCTTCAAAACTTGGAGACGGAACAATAAACACATTCTTAATATTAAGTATGGATGCTTTTGACAGCGATTACTACACTGACTTATACGTAAATTTAAAATCAACTAAAGATATAAATTGTTTTAGTGAAGAATATGAACAAATCATTACTGATTACAAAGATAGAATAGAAGAAACAACATCTTTAAGAGAAACTCAAAGGTTACAAGAAGAAAAAGACAAAGCATATAAAGAAATAAACGATTCACAAAAAGAGCTGGACGAAAAGAAAAAAGATGCTTACAATGAATTATCCAGTGCCGAAGAGAAACTTAAAGACAGCACTTCTAAAATTTCTGATTCTAAAAATGAACTTGAAAGTCAGAAGTCAACTTTAAAAAACGAAATTGCAAACGCAAAAGCTGAACTAAATAAAAGCGAAAAAGAACTTGAAACTAAAGAAAAACAAATAAATTCCGCAAAAGCAGAATTAAAAACAGCAAAAGAGGAATTAGAAAAACAAGAAGAAGAATTTTATAACTATGTAGCTTCATTAACAGAAGAGGAAAAAGAAGCCTTAAAAGATATTCTTTCTAAACAAGAACAAGAATTAAAAGATGCAAAAACGGAATTAGAGACAAAAGAAAAAGAATTAAGCATCGCACAAACTCAAATCACAAACGCAAAAAAAGAAATTAAAAGCGGATACAGCGAAATAGAAAAACAAGAAAATACAGCAAACAAAGAATTTGCAAACGCATCTTACCAAATAACATCAGCACAAAAAGAAATTGACAGCGGATACAGCGAATACAACAAAAACAAAGAAAAAGCAGATGAAGAATTTGCAAATGCACAAAAGAAAATAGATGATGCAAAAGCAGAAGTTGAAGATATGGAAGAAGTTAAGTGGTATACACTTGACAGAAACACAAACGAAAGTTATTTTAGCTACGCAGAAAATTCAAAAAAAATAACATCAGTCGCAAAAGTATTTCCTTTAATATTCTTCCTCGTTGCAGCACTTGTATGCTTAACAACCATGACAAGAATGGTTGAAGAAAAAAGAACAGAACTTGGAATATTAAAAGCTTTGGGATTTGGCAAATTTGCCGTAAGCATGAAATTTATTGTTTATGCATTCCTTGCAAGTTTTATCGGCAGCATCATAGGACTTATCATAGGATTTACATTTGTTCCAAACATGATTTATGAAGCATATAGAATTTTATATAAAACACCTGAACTTATCCCTTTAATTTATCCTAACTACATCGTTATTTCTCTTGTAGTAGGTGTAATGTGTACGGTTCTCAGTGCTTATGTAGCTTGCAGTGCAGACTTAAGAGAAGTTGCAGCAAGTCTTCTTAGACCAAAAGTAATGAAAAGCGGAAGAAAAGCATTACTTGAAAGAATTCCTTTTATTTGGAACAAATTAAGCTTTAAATGGAAAATAACAATAAGAAATCTCATGAGATATAAGAAAAGACTTATAATGAGCGTTGTAGGAATCGGCGCATGCTGCGGACTTTTAATCGCAGGATTTGGGCTTAGATATTCAGTATCATCAATGATAGATTTACAATATACTCATGTAAGAAATTACAACATGGAAACATCTTTGGACAGCGATGTATCTACAAAAGAAATAAAAGAGATTGAACAGGAATTTAATAGTAACAGCGAAATAAAAGAAAGCAAACTATTCTATCAAGATACCTATGAAGTAGACGGAGATAAAAAAAGTTATAATTTCTCTTTAATGGTTCCGATAGATACTGATGCAATGAACAACTATATTTACTTAACCGACTACGAAACGGAACAAATCTTAACTCTTCCTGATAATGGCATTATAATAACCAGCAGATTAAGTGAAATAGCAGGAATAAAAAAAGGCGACACAATTAAAATAAAAGATATGAACGGAAAAGAATATCAAGCTTCTGTAGCAGGGGTAGTAAATAATTATATTTACCACTATGCATTCATCAGTAAAGATTATTATGAACAATTAACAAATGAAGATGTAAATGCAAATCTTATTTTATCAAGACTTACAAATAATGATGAAGAAACTTATGATGAGCTAAGTAAAGAAATTTTGAAAAACAAAAATATATTAAGTGTTGAATTTAATCAAAGAACGGCAGAAGGATTTTCTCAACAGCTCGACAGTTTGGATTTTGTTATTGTTGTAATAATTATCGCAGCAGGGATGTTAGCATTTATAGTAATGTTTAACCTTGATAATATTAATGTAAGTGAGAGATTTAGAGAAATTGCAACCATAAAAGTTTTAGGATTTTATAATAATGAAGTAAACTTATATATTGTAAGAGAAAATATTATACTTAATATAATCGGTATAATAGTAGGATGCTTAATAGGAAAATTCTTCCATCAATACCTTATGAACACAGTTGCTGTTGACTTCGTACAATTTTATAATGATATTTTAATATCAAGTTATATATATGGCGTAGTTCTTACGATTGTATTTGCGGTAATAGTAAATATTTTCTTAAACAGAACACTGAAAAAAATTAACATGGTAGAATCACTAAAAAGCGTAGAATAAAAAAAGAGAAGTTTAGAACTTCTCTTTTTTTATAATAGTCAAATTTTATAAAACAAAAAAGACTTCTAAAGAAGTCTTTTTATTTAAAGTTATCTTTTACCTTATCCCAGAAACTTTTATTTTGTTCATTGTTTTTATCACTTGAAAGTTCCCCGAATTCTCTTAACTTAGATTTTTGTTTTTCAGTTAAGTTCTTAGGAACTTCAACTTTTATTTCAACATATTGGTTACCTTTGCCAAAACCGTTGGCATTTTGAATACCTTTATTTTTAAGTTTAAATACTTGACCTGATTGTGTTCCTTCAGGAATTTTTAGTTTAACCTGTCCATCAACAGTAGGCACCATTATATGATCACCTAAAGCTGCTTGAACAAAAGTTATCGGTATTTTGCAATAAATATCGCTACCGTCTCTTGTAAATATTTGATGAGGTTTTACAGTTATGTAAATATATACATCTCCGTTAGGACCTCCGTTTTTACCGGCTTCACCTTCGCCTCTTAAAGGAAGAACACTTCCTGTATCAACACCTGCCGGAATTCTAATTGAAATAACTCTTTCTTTTCTTACAGTACCGCTACCGGAACATGTAGGACAAGGTTTAATAATTTTCTTACCTGTACCATTACATTCACTACAAGTTTTTACTGTTTGAACAGTTCCAAACAAGCTTTGTTGAGTTACTCTTACTTGACCTGTTCCATGACAAGTTTCACATGTTTTAATGTCAGCATCATTTACTGCACCCCTGCCTGCACAGGTTTCACAAGTTTCTGTTCTTTTTAATTTGATTTCTTTTTTACATCCAAAAATTGCGTCATTAAAAGATATTGAAAGATTAACTCTTAAATCTCTACCTTTTTGACGAGCATTTTGTCTATTTGCACCTGAAGAAAATCCGCCGCCAAACATTGAACCGAAGATATCACCAAACATATCTTCAAATCCACCAAATCCGGCACCGCCAAAACCGGCTCCACCGCCCATGTTTGGGTCAAAAGCAGCATGACCGAATTGATCGTATTTGGCTTTTTTATCAGCATCAGATAAAACTTCATAAGCTTCGTTTATTTCTTTAAACTTTTCTTCTGCTTCTTTATCACCAGGATTTCTGTCAGGATGATATTTCATAGCAAGTTTTCTATATGCTTTCTTTATATCAGCTTCGCTGGCACTTTTATCTACGCCCAAAACCTCGTAATAATCCCTTTTTGCCATTATTATCTACTCCCTTTTAAATTTGAAAAGCACCCTGCAAAGTATTTACTTAGCAGGGTGAAGTTGTTTTAATTATTTATCGTCATCATCTACTACTTCATAATCTGCATCAACAACATTATCATCTTGTTTTCCAGCACCGCTTGTACCTTGAGCATTTGCACCTGCGTTTTGTTGGTTAGCTTGATCAGCATATAATTTTTCTGCTATTGGATATAAAGCTTCACTTAATTTTTCTGTTGCTTTTTTAATTGCTTCTGTATCAGAACCTTCTAATTTTTCTTTTAAGTCTTTAATTGCATCTTCAACAGGAGCTTTTTCTGTATCTGTTACTTTATCGCCAAGATCTTTTAATGTCTTTTCAGCATTGTAAACTGCTGCATCGGCGTTATTTCTTGTATTAATTTCTTCTTCTTTTGCTTTATCTTCGTTAGCATATTGTTCAGCTTCTTTTACAGCTTTATCAATTTCTTCTTTAGACATGTTAGAAGAAGATTGGATTACAACGTTTTGTTCTTTTCCTGTACCTAAATCTTTTGCTGTAACATTAACGATACCATTAGCATCAATATCAAATGTTACTTCGATTTGTGGTACTCCTCTTGGAGCTGCAGGAATTCCTGTAAGTTGGAATCTACCTAATGTTTTATTATCGGCAGCCATTCCTCTCTCCCCTTGAAGAACATGAATATCTACTGCTGTTTGACCATCTGCAGCTGTTGAGAATACTTGGCTTTTCTTTGTTGGAATAGTTGTGTTTCTGTCGATTAATTTAGTGAATACTCCACCAAGAGTTTCAATACCAAGTGATAATGGAGTTACATCAAGAAGTAATACGTCTTGAACATCCCCTGCAAGTACACCACCTTGAATAGCAGCACCAATTGCTACACATTCATCAGGGTTGATACCTTTATCAGCTTCTTTTCCTGTGATTCTCTTAACAGCTTCTTGAACTGCCGGAATTCTTGTTGAACCACCAACAAGTACTACTTTATGAATATCGCTTGCTGATAAACCAGAGTCAGCGATTGCTTTTCTTACTGGTTCCATTGTTGCTTCAACAAGGTCTGCTGTAAGTTCATCAAACTTAGCTCTTGTTAAAGTTACGTCTAAATGTTTAGGACCAGCTGCGTCCATTGTAATGAATGGAATATTGATTTGAGCTGTTGTTTTACTTGAAAGTTCAATCTTAGCTTTTTCAGCACTTTCTTTAAGTCTTTGCATTGCCATTTTATCGCCGCTTAAATCAATACCGTTAGCTTTTTTGAATTCAGAAATTAGATATTCAATGATTTTATTATCAAAGTCATCCCCACCTAAGTGGTTATTACCATTTGTTGCTTTAACTTCAAATACGCCATCAGCAAGTTCCAAGATAGATACATCGAATGTACCACCACCAAGGTCGAAAATCATAACTGTTTGATTTTCTTCTTTATCAAGACCATAAGCAAGAGCTGCTGCTGTTGGTTCGTTGATAATTCTTAAAACTTCAAGACCTGCGATTTTACCAGCGTCTTTTGTTGCTTGTCTTTGAGCATCTGTAAAGTAAGCAGGAACTGTAATAACTGCTTTAGAAACAGTTTGTCCTAAATAACTTTCAGCATCTTTTTTCAATTTTTGTAATACAAAAGCTGAAATTTCTTGTGGTGTATATTTTTTACCATCAATATCAACTTTATAATCGCTTCCCATATGTCTTTTAATTGAAGCAACTGTTTTTTCTGGGTTTGTAACTGCTTGGTTTTTAGCTACTTGACCAATTAATCTTTCTCCGTCATTTGTAAATGCTACTACTGATGGAGTAGTTCTTGCGCCTTCTGCATTAGCTATAACAACAGCTTCCCCACCTTCTAATACTGCTACACATGAATTTGTTGTACCTAAATCGATACCTATAATTTTTTCTTTACTCATTTTAAATCTCTCCTTTTTATAAAATCTATTTTAACTTATTAACTTTGACCATAGCCGGTCTTAAGACTTTTTCTTTATAAACATATCCGTCTTGAAAAACTTCAAGAACAATATTATCTTCTTTATCTTCAACCTTGTCAACTGCTACCGCATTGTGTTTGTTTGGATCAAATGCGGTATCAATAGCTTCGATTGTCTCAATTCCTTCACTTTTTAACAGTTCACTTAATTGAGTGAATATCATGTTAACACCTGCATAAAAACCGCTTTCTTTATCCTCCTCACTTTCAAGAGCTCTTTTGAAGTTGTCAATTATAGGAAATAAGCCTTCTGCGAATTTAGATGTTGAATAAATAATCATTGCCTCTCTGTCTTTTGCAGCTCTTTTCTTATAATTATCAAAATCGGCTAAAATTCTAAGATAGCTCTCATTTAATTTATTATATTTTTCTTCAAAGCTCTCTTCTTTCTTTTCTTCTTTAACTTCTTCTTTTTCCTCTATTGTTTCATTTACTTTTTCTTCTTTTATCTGTTCTTTGTTTTCTTCTTTCTTCACTTCTTTTTCTTCATCTTTCATATTTTTTTGTTTTTCTTTTTCTTCTTTTTCTTTTCTAAGCTCATTTATATCTTTAATATTACCATTATCCATTTAGCTACCTCACTTTTCAAATATTTTTGAAATATGCTTTGTCAGTTCATCACTTAAAACATCAAGTGTTGAAATAGCATAATCGTAATTCATCCTTGTAGGACCAATAACACCAATTGTTCCTATTGTTTTGCCGTTTAATTTATAATCGGCAGTTATAATCGAACAATCACTAAAGTCCTCAACTTTGTTTTCATTACCTATAACTATATGAATATCTTTATCATCATCCACAGCAGATAGTATTGCATTTTCCAATGTATCTTTGCTGTTTACAGAATCAATAAAGTGTTTAGCTTTTTCCAAATCCTCAAATTCCGGATAGTTTAATATTTTGCTTACTCCTTTAGAATAAATCTTTGAAGAATGCGCCTTTTCAACCAAACTTCTAAATACAGGCATTATTTCCGATAAAATTCTGTTTTCATCTTCACTTAAACCGTCAATTGCTTTACCTAGAAGTTCAATTACTTCATTTGCAGGTCTGTTTCTTATTATTGAAATAAGGAAATTATTTATTTTTTCTAGCTGCTCTAAAGTAACGCTGTCTTTTAACCTTATCTCTGCATTTTTGATAAGACCTTCTTTTGTTACAACGATAATCATGACTCTTTTTTCTTCAATGTAAACAAGTTTTACGTCTTTTACATTTAAAGATGAAAGTCTTGGAGCCATAACAAGAGAAGTATAATTCGTCATTTTAGTAAGAATATTAAGTGTTTGTTCTATTGTTTTATTAAGTTCAAACATATAATTTTCATACTCAGCTTTAACAACATCTCTTATTTTTTCATCTAAAGCATTTTTCTTCATAAAGTTATCGACATATAATCTATATGCCGTAGTAGAAGGAATTCTACCCGCAGAAGTATGAGGTTTTATTAATAAGCCCATATCTTCCAAATCGGACATTTCATTTCTGATAGTTGCAGAAGATACACCAAGCTTATATTTTTTTTCAAGAGTTCTTGAACCAACAGGTTCTGCTGTTTTAATATAATCATGTATTATTGCATTTAAAATAATAAACTTTCTATCTTCCCAGTTCATTTTCCTTTCTCCTTCTTATTAGCACTCTTTAAACATGAGTGCTAACACTGTCATAAATATACCACCACGACTATACTTTGTCAATAGATTATTTAAATTTATTTTCTATTTTTAATGAAATTTTAATATTACAAAATGATTTATTTAAAACTTATATAATTCATTTATAAAAACAAAAAAACTCCCATAAGGAGTTTTATTTTGCATATGTTCTTGCACCATCCATAAGGATAATTTCGCCGCTTACATAAGTTGCCATATCACTTGATAAGAATGCTGCCATATAAGCTACATCTTCAGGAGTACCAAGTCTTCCAACAGGAACAGTAGCGATTTTTTTCTTTGTCATTTCTTCATCAAACTTATTTAACTGTTCTGTTTTTATAAGAGAAATTGCAAGAGTATTACATCTTATATTTTCACTGCCATATTGAACAGCCATATATCTCGTAAGTCCCATAAGCCCTGCCTTAGCAGAAGAATACTGAGGGCCTCCGCCCATACCTGAATACATTGCAGAAGAACCTATATTTATTATACTTCCTCCACCGGCTTCTTTTAATAAATCCAAACCGCCTGCCATTATAGAATAAAAAGAACCGTATAAGTTTGATTTTAATACACTGTCAAGATATTCAGGGGTAAGCTCATCAATTTCAAATACCTTAGAGCCACCCGCATTATTTATAATAATATCAAGTTTACTAAACTTATTTTTAACATCCGATAGAACTTCTTTCATCTGCTCAAAATTACCAACATCACATTTATAGCATAAAGCTTTTCTTCCCATATCCTCTATTTCTCTTACTACTTCCATTGCTGCTTCATCTCTTGAAAGATAAGTAAAAGCTACATCTGCTCCACAATCTGCTAATGTAAGACAAATAGCTTTTCCAACGCCTCTGCTTCCTCCTGTAATAAAAGCTTTTTTTCCTGTTAAATCAATTTGCAACATATCTTTTCTCCTATGTATTTATATATTATTATTAATTTCCCTCACTAATACCGTAAAGACCTTTTTCATCAACTACCTCAATACCACCTCTATATAACTTTATGTACCCACAAGAAACAAAATGTTTAAGCATTCTGCTTACAACTTCCCTGGCACTTCCTAGGTGATTTGCAATTTGTTCATGAGTCATATTTAGTTTTTTATCATCGTTCATATGGTAAAGAACAAACTCAGCAAGCCTTTGGTCAAACTTCTTAAACATAACTTGTTCTAAAAGCCACATCACATCAGAAAATCTTGAAGCCATTATTTCATTTATATAATTTGAGAAAACTAAAGACTCTTTTGAAATCCTATTATATATAATTGTAGGAATTATTATGACTTCGCTTTCTTCCATCGCATCTATAAACACATCAATTGAGATATCTTTCATGACACAAGATGCAGACATTAAACAAATATCCATATCATTTAGATAATAAAGGCTTATTTCTCTTCCACTCTCAGAAACCATATATGCTCTAAGCTTACCTTTTTTTATAAGTACCAAACCAAGACAGCTTACATCATTGTCATGAACAATATCACTTTGTTTAAATGTTTTATATTCAATATTGTTTAAAATAAGATTTTTATGTTTTTCGTCCATTTTATCCCATACGGGAATTAAATCATAAAGAGCTTCTTCTATATTATTTGTTTCCATTTTCTTTCCCTTTTTATTTTTCTTCTTTTAATTTTTTACGACTTCCATATTTTCACTATCTTTTATATTAACACTCTTCTTTACTACACCTTCATAATTTCCTTTAAAAGTTATATAAAAATCTATACTTTTATCTGTTATCTCTTTTTTAATAACATAATCAATATCTTTTGTAAGAGTAAGTTGTTTACATTTATTATGTAGATATAAAAATCTACATTCTCAGCGCTATTCCATTTGAAGTAACAACATAATCTTTTTCATCTCTATTTTGATTTTCATTTGCAAAATATATACAACACCTACATTTAATATTAAAAATAAAGTTAAAAGTGTTACTAATAATCTTTTCATATCTTTCTTTGCCAATTATTATTATTTTATTTTATAAAACATTATTATGTCAATAAATTTATAAATTTCATCTCTATGTGACTTAGTCACTGTATTATATTTTTATTTATTTATAATATAATCAAAGATAAGAAAAGAGGTAAATAAAATGAGTGTAATGAATTTAACAAATAAAACATTTAAAAGTGAAATTAATGATGACAAATTGGTAGTAGTAGATTTCTGGGCTCCATGGTGCGGACCTTGCCAAGCTTTTTCACCTATAATTGATGAAGTAAGCGAAGAAATGGATGATGTAAAAATATGCAAGGTAAACGTTGATGAAGAAAGAATGCTTGCAATGAAAAATAGAGTAATGTCAATTCCTACATTATTAATTTACAAAAATGGAAAACAAGTAGAAAGATCTCAAGGCAGACTTTCAAAAAATGAATTAGTAGAACTGATTAACTCATTAAAATAATATATATATTCCCCTAAAAAATAAAATTGTTTGTAAAAAAAAAAGAGCTTATGCTCTTTTTTTATTCATAATCAACAAATATAAGAGGATTTATACAATCTTTAACATCTGAAGATGTCCTTATTTCAAAATGCAGATGATGCCCCGTAGAGGAGCCTGGATTCTTATCTTTTTTAGGATCTCCCCCTTCTTTTCCTATCACATCTCCCTGCTTTACTTTCTGCCCTTTTTTTACACTTATTTTTGATAGATGAGCATAAAAAGAATATATGTCATACTCATGTTTTATTTTTATGTAATTTCCATACCCTTCTTTATCACACCCCACTTCAACAACTTCTCCGTCTGCCGTTGCTTTTATGTCATCATGCCACTTTGCTCCAATATCAATACCGTTATGTTTTGTTTTTTTACCTGTTATTGGGTGAATTCTATAAGAAAATTCACTTGTAATTACTCCCTCTACAGGTTTAATAAAATCAGATTTTTCAGCCTTATATTCTATAAGGTTTGTTTCGTTTTTACTTATAATATAATTTTTATTAAATAGATAGAATATTGTATCAATATCATTTAAAACAGGATATAAAATAATAAAAGTAAAAAATAAATTTAAAATAAAATATAATACTTTTTTATAAAATTTTCTTTTAATATTTAATTTTCTTCTCATCAATTAAATATATGAAATAAAAATTTAATTATACTAAAAAACAGGCATAGCCTGTTTTATAAATACTTTTTAAGTTCATAAAAATTCTGTTCTTCTATTTCAAGAAGTTCTTTTGCTAAAGCAACAACTCTTTTGTCGCTGTCTTTATAATCTCTTATTTTCTTTGTTATTTGAACTATTCCCATCGTACTTCCCTGCATCATCATTCCCGCAAGATGTTCAACAGATTTATCCTTTATTGTTTCCATTTTTATCATTAAATAACTTTGAAGTTCTGAAAAATAAGATAAATCTTTTACTTCCTTGCCCATATCATTCATTACTTTTATTACTTTTTTAACAAAAGCATCATAAGTTTCTTTCTCATGAACAAGTTCGTCTCTAAATCTTAAATCTTCGTTAACATCTATTAAGTCTTCAATAGATGTTGAACCCATTTTTGCATTTTTATAAATAAATTCCAATAATTTAATTGTGTTATCCATACTAACTTCCTTTTTTATTTTATTATTAAAAAAGAAAGCAATTTTTATTCATAATATTTTCCGTTATATTTATTTTTTAAAAAATCAATATTTTCTTTACTGTCTCCAACATAAGGTATATTAAAATAATCAAGTATACCTTTAGCAATACCTACACCGTATTCATATATATTATTTATGATAAAATCGCTGTCTTCTGGATTATCATGAAAAGCAACTTCCATAAGCACCGCAGGAGATACTGTTTTTCTAAGTTCATACATTCCTTTTCCGTTAAAGGTTAAATACCCCTCTTTTACGCCCAAATCATCAGTAGGTGTTAACATTTCAAGATAAGGATAAATATCCCTTGCAAGTTTTTCACCTTCACCGCCAAACCTGTGAGCATAGATTTCAGCACCTCTGGCTTCTCCATTTGAAGCATTAGAATGTATTGCAACATGAACTCTAGGATTAACACTGTTTGAATCTTCTACAACTTGGGCAAGAGTCATATTAGGAGAATTTCTTGCCGTTACAAGCCCATGCCTGTTAAGTTCGTATTCCACAATATCTGCAATCTCGTTCATCCTTGCTTCTTCACTTCCATATCCGTCATAACCTAAATTAAAATGTTGCACTGACGGAGAAATATATACATCTACCATATTTACCTCCAAAATAATATCCTTCAAAATATACTATGAAAAAAATTTCTTTTTGTTTATTCTTTTTCGTATTTTTTATTTAGTTTTACACATTATAAAAAATAAAAGGTATTTTTATGAATTTCTTTACAACAATTCTTTTTATATTTATATATAGTTTTCTTGGATTTATTTATGAGACATTAATTAATTTAAAAAACAAAGTTCCAATTAACTCAAGAGGATTTCTTTACGGTCCTTTAAGACCCATTTACGGTTTTGGATGTATTCTTCTTATATTAGTTTTTTATAATTTCCATATAGATACTCTTCCATTATTTTTTCTTGTTGGATTTTTTTCATGCACCATAGAATATATTAGCTCTTACATTTTAGAAAAAAAATTTGATAAAAAATACTGGGATTATTCAAATAACCTATTTAACTTAGACGGCAGAGTTTGCGTTCTTGGTTTCATTGTATTTGGAGTTTTTGGGCTTTTTCTGCTT
This sequence comes from Anaerofustis sp. NSJ-163, assembly GCF_024135845.1. Taxonomy (NCBI): domain Bacteria; kingdom Bacillati; phylum Bacillota; class Clostridia; order Eubacteriales; family Eubacteriaceae; genus Anaerofustis; species Anaerofustis sp. NSJ-163. The sequence goes on along the minus strand of NZ_JAMYJV010000003.1, from coordinate 476,259 downwards.
AACTTTCTTCATCCAATTTTACTGGAAATTGTAAAAGAAAACTTATCTCAAAGAGCCATAGTATATGCTGTATTTACTCTCTTATTTTTTACTACAATTGATTTGATATTAAGTCTATATAACATTAAACATTCAAATTGAGTTAATTTAAAATTGACTATATTATTTATTTAATTTAAAATAGATAATTATTATAAACTAAGAAGGTATTATAAATGGACAAATTAAACATAAGACAAGTTACAATTGAAGATACAAAAGACATTCTTAAAATATACGAACCTTATATATTAAATACTCCCATTACTTTTGAATATGACGTACCAAGTATTAAGGAATTTGAAGAAAGAATAAGAAAAATAACAAGTAAATATCCTTATTTGGTATGTGAAGAAAACAATGAAATTATAGGGTATGCTTATGCAAGTGAATACAAAGGAAGAAAAGCCTATGACTACACGGTAGAACTGTCTATATATATAAAAGAGGGATATAATAAAAAAGGCATAGGAAAAAATTTATACATGGCATTAATAGAAATACTAAAAAAACAAAACTTTAAAATAGTATATGCCTGTATAACCGTACATAAAACACTGGGAAGTAATAAATTCCATGAAAAATTAGGATTTAAAGAAATAGGATTTTTTGAAAAAAGTGGGTATAAAGATAATAACTGGTATGACACAGCATGGTATAGCTTAGAAATTGGCAAATTTGAAAAACATCCTAAAGCCATTATCCCTATAAATGAATTAGATAATAAAGAAAAAGATAAAATAATACAAAAATACAATAATATTTTAAACAAGAGAACTATTTAGAAAATTTTCTAAATAGTTCTTGACTTTTTTATAGGAAAGATATAATATCTATTTAGAAAAATATCTAAATAGAAGAAAGGAGATAACAAAGTGAGTTTTGCAAATACACTAAAGGCACTGTCCGATCCGGTTAGAAGAGATATTCTTGTAATGCTTAAAGACGGCAGAATGTCGGCAGGAGAAATTGCTTCCAAGTTCGATATGACTGCTGCAACGGTATCCTATCATTTATCAAAATTAAAACAAGCGGATTTAATATTCGGAACAAAATATAAAAACTTTATTTACTACGATATAAACACATCTGTATTTGAAGAATTAATGTTGTGGTTATCTCAGTTCAGCGGAGGAAAAGATGAAAATAAAAATAAATAAAGAAATAATCCTTTCAACAATATGTTGTTTTATACCTACAATTTTATGTATTTTTGTATACGACAAACTTCCAGGAAGTCTGCCAATACATTTTGACGCATCAGGAAATCCCGACGGATATGTATCAAAAGAAATATTTATCTTTGTAATGCCTTTCGTTTATGCTGCTTTAAACTTACTGGTAAATGTATTTATAAATAATGACCCAAAAAGAAAAAATGCTTCAAAGGTTATATTTACATTAAGTAAATGGATAATACCGATACTAACAATACTATTTTGTTTTATATCTATATTATCTGCTCTTTATGAAAATATAAATACATCAACTTTTGTTCTCGCATTAATGGGCCTGGTGTTTATCATTATCGGAAACTACCTTCCAAAATGCAAACAAAATTACACAATGGGAGTAAAACTACCATGGACATTAAACAGTGAAGAAAACTGGAATAAAACTCATAGGTTATCTGGCTTCATATGGGTTATAGCGGGAATAATTCAAATTGCATCGGCATTCTTCAGATTACCTCAAGCTATTTTCTTAACTAGTGTTGCCGTAATGGTAATAGTACCAATTGCATACTCATTTATTTTATATAAAAAAGGAATATAAAAAAGAACGCATATGCGTTCTTTTTTTAAACTAATTTAAGTTTATTTTCATCTTTTAAAATATACTTATAAACAGCATAAGCAAATGCATTTTCATTATTTGTTCTAGGCAACACTATATTTGCTCTCTGTTTTGTTTTTTCATCACTGTTTTTTACTGCAAATGCATATTTTGATATATCAAACATATATGTATCTACTTCTTGATCTCCAATACTTGCAACTTCTTCACTAGTTATTCCATATTCATCCATTAAGACTTTTAAGCCGTTTGCTTTGTTAAGTCCGTCAGGCATATAACTTACACAAGAACCAAAAGGTCTTGCAGTCGTATAAACTCCTTTAGGTGCAAGGCTTCTTAGATAAGGAACATCCTCTTCGTTGTTTCTTACAACTGCTACTCTGCAGCATTTATCAAGAGAAAGAGTATCTCCTTCACAAGCCATTTTCAAAGTATGGAATCTTTTTATATGATTCATAAGCTTTTCATCTGCATTCTCATACATTATTCCGTCTTTATGGAAACAGAAAAACCCTCTGTTTTCCCTTCTTAGAATCTTTATAAAGTTATCATAATCTTCTTTATTAAAGTAAGAAATAAGTTCATTTTCTCCTTTTACATCAAGAATTAAAGCGCCGTTTACGGCAACGTGTTTAACATCTTCAAGACCTAAATCATGAATATGTTCTCTCATTAAAACTTCTGTTCTACCTGAATTTATAACTACCTTAACTCCTGCATCTACAAGGTCTCTTACTGCCTGTATGTTTTCTTTTGACATATTATCATTCTTATCCAAGAAAGTATCATCCATATCTACTGCGAATAATTTTATCATTTTTTCCTCCATAAAATTAATAGCCATAACATTAAGCCATGGCTATTATACCGAATTTATTTATTTTTTTCTACTTAAATCTTCGATAATTTATCTTCGTCTTTTAATAAATATTTATAAATCGCATATGCAACACCGTTTTCGTTGTGACTTCTTGGAAGAACTATATCAGCAGCTTCTCTTGCAAAATCATCGCAATTACTTACTGCAAAAGAATATCCACAGTTATTGAACATATCAAGATCACTTTCTTGATCCCCTATACATGCAACATCCTTTTTATCTATTCCATATTCCTTTAATACAAGTTCTAACCCTGAAAATTTATTTAATCCTATTGGCATATAATCCAAAATACCGCTATTTGCAGTTGAATATAAACCTTCAGGACATATACTTCTTACATATGCAAGCTCTTTTTCATCACCATAATATGTATTTACTCTAGGACACTGAGGAATACTCATAACATCCCCTTTAATAAGAGCCTTTGCAGAGTGGAAATACTCAACTTGAGGTCTAAGTTTATCCACATGTTCATACATAAGCCCTCCATCACAGTAACAGAAAAATTCTCTATTTTCACTTCTTAATCTTTCTATAAGGTTTACATATGTATCCCTGTCAATGTATTTAGAAAATTCATTTTTTCCATTTAAATCAAGAACTAATGCACCATTTACTCCTACATGTTTATTTTTTTCAAGTCCAAGTTCTAATATTACATCTTTAAGAGTAGGTTCACTTCTTCCCGAAGCAATAACAACCTTAACACCACTTTCCTCTAAATCTCTTATAGCCTGTTTGTCTTCTTTTGAAATTATATTACCGTCCCTAAGTAAAGTATCATCTAAATCCACCGCAAATAATTTAATCATGTTTATTCTCCTAAAAAGTATTTTTCTATTACATAACTTATTGCATCTTCTTCATTTGTTTTATCAATAACTACTTTTGCAGCTTCTTTTGCTTCGTCTACTGCATTTTTAACCGCTATTCCAAGGGGTGCATCCCTAAGCATTTGAAGGTCATTCCCTCCGTCTCCCACACATACTATTTTTTCTTCATCAATCCCAAACTCTTTTGCAAGTCTTTTTGCCCCTTGAAACTTTCCTTCTCCCCTTACAAAGAATATTACAAAACCATTTCCCTCTCCCGTTTCTATAACATCATTCCCCCATGAACGCATCATCTTCCTTTGTTCTTCATTATTAATAAGACCATACATTAAGAATATATTTTCTACATCATAAGGTGTATAATCAACATCAATTACAGGATATCCATGTTCATACTTATCCATAACATCAACAAGTTTATAACTGTGATTATGAAATATTCCATCTAAACTAAGTACATTTGATTCTATATTATTTACCTTTAATAAATCTAAAATCCTTTTAACTTCATCTTTGGGAATAAAATTGTACACTTTTCTGTATCCGTCTAAATTAAAAACACTAAGTCCATTATGAGCAAGATGTTTTTGATCACTAAGCCCTACCATTTTTATTACATCTTTCATTGTTGGCTCTGCTCTCCCACTGGCAAGAGCAACTTTACCGCCACTATTTATAAGTTTTCTAAGTGCATCTTTATTCTTTTTAGAAATCGTTCCGTCATCTTTTAATAGTGTATCGTCAAGATCTGTAATAAGCAATTCGTACTTCAATGTCTATTCTCCTAAAATATATTTATCTATTACATAAGCCACAGCATCTTCATCACAACTTTGTTCTAAAACTACATCTGCAACCTCTTTTAAATCATCTGTTGCATTTGCCACAGCAACTCCAAGACCTGCATATTTTACATTTGTATAATCATTACCTTGGTCTCCCATTACAATAACTTCATCCATAGAAATTCCAAGTTTTTCTGCTATTGCTTTTGTTCCTTCTATTTTTGTAACATTATAAGGCATCATATCAAAAAAGTTAGGATCAGGTACTACACCTTGCATTTCACCTTCTTTTTCAAGTCCTTTTACAAATTCATATTCTTCATCATCATGAAAATATGCACTTACTTTGTATACTCCTTTTATATCTCTGATATTACCTATTCTTGATTTTGTAACAGGGAAGTATATTTTTATTCCCTTTGCAATTACATCATCGCCCTCTTCATAAACAAAATCAAAGTTTTCACTGGAGAAAACTCCACATTCTATATTTTTATATTTAAGTTTATCTATTAAATCAAGATAAAAATCTCTGTTAAATTCTTTTATTATTTTTCTATCATTACCTTTAAATATTCCTGCACCGTTATCGGAAACGTGATAATTATCTTCTATACCTATTTGTTTTGCAAAGTATAAAACATCAAGTGCAGGTCTTCCGCTGGCAAGAGAAACCATTACACCCTTATCCATACACTTTTTTATGGCTTTTAGGTTCTTCTTTGATATACTTTTATCTGTGCATAAAAGCGTATTATCAACATCCATTACAATAAGTTTATATTTCATAAAATCCTCCCTAACATTTTAGCAAATACCAATTATTATTCATTAATTAATTTAAAGCATATATTTTTCTATTAAATAAGCAACTCCGTCTTCATCATTGGTATAAGGAAGAACAACATCTGCTACTTTCTTTAAACTGTCCACAGCATTTTTCATTGCAACACCAAGCCCTACATTTGCAACAATCTGCATATCATTTTCCTGATCTCCAACTGCTATTATCTCTTTTGTAGATATTCCCATTTCTTTTGCAAGCCTTATTGCACCTGTCCATTTTGAAATACCTCTTGGAGATAAATCTATAAAATATTCTCCTGATATATCTGCTCTTATTTGACGGTTTAATCTTTCAACTTCTCTATGAAGAAAAATATCATCAACATTTCTGTAAGAAGAACTTATTTTATATACGTTTTTTAAATCTCTTACATCAGCTTCAATAAAATCAATGAGCGTTCCTTGATTTAACTCTCTACATCTATGGACAAATTCTTCACTTGTTTCATCATAAAAAGAACCTTCATAATCGCTTGTCATAACGACAAAAGGAATATGATTGTATCTTAAAATATCAACTATTCTTTTATAATATCCTTCTTCAAAATGAGCAACATATTCTTCTTCACCCTCTTTAAATATCGTAAGACCTGCATTTGCAATATTGTAATTATATTGACAACCAAGTTGTCTTGCATATTTTATTGCATCAACATAAAGCCTGCCGCTTCCGACACTTATAAATTTCCCTCTTCTTTGAAGTTCATGAACTGCTTTTAAATTCCTTTCGCTAATTTCGCTTTTAGAATTAAGCATAGTTCCGTCCAAATCGGTGATAAGTAATTTATAGTCCATAACTCCTCCTTAAAATAATATATAAAAATCATTAAATTCAAACTTAATTATCTTTTATAATTTTACTATAAAAAACACGGTTATGTCAAATAATACCAGTTAATACGAGTGTCTAATATTTTGAATATTTAGACATTTTACTATTGTTAAATGTCTTTAAGTAAAGTATAATAACAGTTAAGCTTAAAAAAGGAGAATATTCATGAAAAACGTAACATTAATTTATGGTGATGGTATAGGAAAAGAAGTAATGGCAAGTGCCGTTGAAGTAATCAAAGCAACAGGCGCAGAAATTAATTTTGAAGAAGAAATAGCAGGACTTGAAGCTGTTGAAAAATACGGTGAACCACTTCCTAAAAAAGTAATTGATAGTATAAAGAAAAACAAAGTAGCTCTAAAAGGACCTGTAACAACTCCTGTAGGTAAAGGATTTAGAAGCGTAAATGTAACTTTAAGAAAAGAACTTAACCTTTATGCTAACGTGAGACCTGTAAAAACATATGAAGGACTAAAAAATAGATATGAAGATATTGACCTTGTAATAATCAGAGAAAACACTGAAGGATTATATGCAGGAATTGAAAAGGAAATTGAAGGCGGAGCAGAAACAACAAGACTTATCACAAAAAAAGCCAGTGAAAGAATTGCAAGATATGCTTTTGAACTTGCAAGAAGAGAAAACAGAAAAATGGTAACAGCTCTTCATAAAGCAAATATTTGTAAACTTACAGACAGAGTTTTTTTAGATGCTGTAAATGAAGTTCATAAGGATTATCCTGAAATTGAATTAAATGATTTAATTATAGATGCAGCTTGTATGAATCTTGTTATGCACCCAGAAAAATATGATGTATTACTTGCAACAAACTTATTTGGAGATATTGTAAGCGACCTTTGTGCAGGATTAATAGGCGGTCTTGGTCTTACAACAGGTTCAAACATTGGTGAAGACGGTGCAATTTTTGAAGCGGTACACGGTTCAGCCCCTGATATTGCAGGTAAAAACATAGCAAACCCTACAGCATGTATTCTTGCAGGTGCAAAAATGCTTAATTACATAGGTTACACAGAAGAAGGCGCTAGAATAGAAAAAACAATTGAAGAATTAATTAAAGAAGGAAAATACCTAACAAAAGATTTAGGCGGAAATCTTGGAACAAAAGAATTTACAAAGAAAGTAATTGAAAGATTATAACAAAAGACACTTTTAAGTGTCTTTTTTATTCTTTAATTAATTCATAAAGATATATTCCGCCTTTTAATTTTCTTTTATATAAATATTTCATACCTATATGCACGTATTTATCTTTCTTAAGCTCGCTGTCAGTTGACAATATAACAGGAAGAGAATACTCATCTGCAAATTTAAAAATTTCATTCATAATTTTATGCATATATCCTTTATTTTGAAAATCAGTCTCAACAAGAAGCATTTCTACTTTTATAAAATCCTTATTTCCCATTCTTAACTTATCTAATAAAGAAGATTTATCACTTTTCATTGATTTCAAAAAATTATAATATCCCTTAAAACCAAAAGTTCTTATAAAATTTAAAAACATATATATTTTTGCACTTGACCTTAAAGGATTTAGAGTACTATTTAATATAACAAATCCCTCTTTATTTTCACTTAAAGAATACAACATATTATTTTTAATACTTGCTTTTATTAGTACTTTTAAATATCTTTTAAATGTATTCTCATCTTTAAATAAGGAAATCGTACCCTCTTCATTTAAATTTGACTCAACATAAATTTTAACGATATCATCTATTTCTTTTTTCGATAAAAATTTTACCTTTTGCATAACAATACCTTCATTTTATTTATTAAAAAAGCTATATATTAAAAAATATATAGCTAAAATATTAATCATTTTCTAAAATCTCACTGACTTCAAGCCATCTTGATTCTTTTTCTTCAAGTAACAATTCTATCTCATTTAATCTTATGGAAACACTTTGCGCCTTACTTGCATCATTGAAGTATTCTGGATCATTCATCTTATTTGCAAATTCAGTTTTTTCTTCTTCCAAACTTTCTATATCCTGTTCTATAGTTTTAAGCTCTTCTTCATATGCTTTTCTCTTGTTGTTGCTTAAAGATGAATTTTTCTTTTCTTTTTTTTCGCTCTTTACTTCCTTTTTTGTTTCCTGTATTTTTTCTGTATTTAAAAGAGCCTCTCTTTCCATCGCATAGTCATAATTACCGTCATATACTTTTATATCGCTACCGGTCAAATACATTATTCTGTTGCATATTTTATTTAAATAATATCTATCATGACTTACACTTATGACTGCTCCGTCATATTTTAATAAAGCCTCTTCAAGTACTTCTTTTGTTTCAATATCTAAATGATTGGTAGGTTCATCAAGAATAAGTACATTGGATTCTTTCATCATAAGTTTTGCTATAGCAACACGGCTCTTCTCTCCGCCTGAAAGCATAGATATCTTTTTATTTATATCATCACCGCTAAAGAGCATACATCCCAAAATATTTCTTATTTCACCATCATCAGCATTTGTGGATTTTCTAAGTTCTTCTAAAATAGTAAGAGAATCATCAAGATCGTTATGTTCTTGTTCAAAGTATAAAATCTGACATTTAGGATTTTTCTTTATAAGCCCCTTGTCTTCTTTCAAAATACCGGTAATAAGTTTTAAAAAAGTAGATTTTCCGGTTGCGTTTCTTCCGCAAATACCAAGCCTGTCACTGCTTGAAATGGTAATATTAAAATCATTAAACAATTTCTTTTCTTTTGTATATCCAAAGTCAAGTCCTTCAACTGTTATTGCTTTTTTACTTATCATTGGAATATATCCAAATTTTATATAAGAATTCTTAGCATAATAAGGACTATCAACTCTTTCCATTTTTTCAAGCATTTTTTCTCTGCTTCTTGCTCTTTTAATGCTCTTTTCTCTGTTAAATTGCTTTAGAGTCTTTATTACTTCTTCTTGTCTTTTTATTTCTGCTTGTTGCTTGTTGTAAGCATTTTTTTCAATATCAACTCTTTGTTTTTTCTTTATTACATAATCAGAATAATTTCCGCTGTATACATAGCATTTCTTATTTTCTATTTCTATTATTTTATTTGTAAATTTATCCAGAAAATATCTATCATGACTTACGACAATAACAGTTGATTTCAAAGAATACAAGAAATTTTCCAGCCATGAAATACTGTCCGTATCCAAATAGTTGGTAGGTTCGTCAAGTATTAAAACTTCAGGAGAAGAAACCAATAACTTTGCAAGAGCAACTCTCATTTTCTGCCCTCCGGATAAAGTGGAGATTTTTTTTGAAAAATCTTCTTCTTTATAACCAAGCCCTTTTATAATCCCAACCAATAAACTTTTATACTTATATCCGTCCATATCTTCAAACTCACTTACAAGTTCGTGATATTTTTCATTTAATTCTATAAGCTTTTGTTTATCCGATTCAAACTCAAGCATCATAGACAGCTCTTCTATTTCTTCTTCTTTTGTTGTGTATTTTTCTGCGCCCAGCAAAACTTCAGAATAAATATCGTTATCTAAATTTAAATTAAGATTTTGTCTTAAAAATCCTATTTTATCTTTATCTATTTTAGAAATATTGCCCGTATAATCATCATCAATTCCCATTAAAACATTAAGCAAGGTGGACTTGCCGGCTCCGTTTCTGCCGACAATGCCCACCTTATCTTTATCACTTATAACAAGGGAATCAATAGTAAATAAATGTTCGCTTCCAAAACTTTTACTTAAACTATTTATGTTAATTTGCATATTTTTAATCACTCCTTGGATCCTGAGATAACTGCTCAGCATCTATGTTAAATAACTCTTTAATAAAGGTTACTCTTTCAGGCTGATCTACAATCCAATACGAAACTCCCCCCAAATTACCGAAATTACCAGGTAATGTATAGGTTTGTAAATCGTCTATATTGAAATCTTTAAAAGATAACCCTAAAGATGCAATCTGCGCAAATTGTAAATCTGTTTCAACCATATCCTGTACAAGATTATAAATTTGTGGAATTTGAGAAAAAGTTCCTTTATTTTTAAATTCCGTAAAGATTGCTTTCATTATTTTTTGTTGTATTTGAACTCTTCCTATATCTCCGTCAACATATGCTCTGTAACGGCTGTAGTAAAGAAGCTGGTCTCCATTTAAAACCTGCGTTCCTTTTTTGATTTTTACTTCAGACGTATCATGTCCGTTTTTTGCATATAAATCCTGATGTACATCTATGGTTACGCCTCCCATAACATCTGCAATTTGAGGAAGTGCGTCCATATCTATTCCTAAATAATAATCAATTTTAATTCCGCCAAGAACATCACTTACTGTATTTTTTAAATATGTAACACCCGTATCAAATAATTTTTCTTGATTATTCATATCTGCTTCAGATAAACCAAGACTTGCATAATAAAAACATGAATTTACTTTATCTCTTCCTCCTCTATTATATATATCTACCCTGCTGTCACGAGGAATTGAAATAAGCTTTATGGTTTTATCTTTTGTATTGATACTTGCAAGCATTATTGTATCCGGTCTAAATATAGTCGCAGTTTCGCTTCTTTTTTCATTTTTATCTATACCAAATACAAGTATATTCATGGTATCTTCTAAAGTTGCGGAATTATTCAGGTTTGTTTTATCGCTTAATCTGACATATTTTTCACTTTGAAACGGATCATTGCTTAAAACATCATATCCAAGAGCTTTTGCAAAACCAAGTCCGCTAGATGAAAAAATAATTAATAATGCTAGTAATATGACAAAAACTTTTTTTCTTCTTTGTTTTTTTGTTTCTAATAATTTTTTTCCAGAACGTTTTTTAAAGGATTTTTTCGGTTTAATAACTTTATTTTTCCTCATAAATTTCTCCATTGGTTTTATAATTTTTAATTATACCATAAAATTTCTTTATTATATTAGTTTTTTAAATTTTTTATACCATTTAAAGAAATATTTGTAAAAATTATTATAAAATGATATAATATATAATCAGCAAATTATTACTTATATAAGGAAAAATTATGAAAGAAATAAGTAAAGAAAAAATAAGGAAATATAATAGCACTATCATTGTAAAGAGACTTGTTGATATTATATGTTCTCTTTTACTTTGCATAGCTTTTATTATTCCCGGAGTAGTAATAGCAATTATAATAAAACTTTCCGACGGCGGGAAAATATTCTTTGTTCAAGAAAGAATTGGCAGATACGGAAAAAGCTTTAACATAATTAAATTCAGAACAATGAAAGAAGGAAGCGAAAAGGAAGAGAAAAAATTATTAAAGAAATCCAGAAATGGGTTTGTTCAAATAAAACAAGACCCTAGAGTTACTGAATTCGGAAAATTTTTAAGAAAAACAAGTTTTGATGAGATACCACAACTCATTAATGTATTAAAAGGAGATATGAGCCTTATAGGTCCGAGACCTTTTATACCTATAGAAACAAATTTACTTAATGAATATGAACTGCAAAGAAATATTGCATACCCGGGACTTACGGGGCTTGCACAATTAAAAGGAAGATCAAAATTAAATATTCATGAAGTTGTAAAAATAGACCTTGAATACTTAAATGATTATTCCTTACTTTTAGACCTTAAAATATTTTTCTCTACAATTTTTGTTGTGTTAAAAGGTATATAAGAGGTATATAACTATGAAAAGAAAAAATAAAGACATAAATAACAATCCGGTAATGGTTTCACAAAATATGCCGATTAAAAGGAAAAGACATAAAAAAAATTTCTTTCAAAAAAGATATAAAGAAATAATTATCTTGGGTTCTATTTTGGTCTTTTTTTTATTTTCCATATTGCATTCTGAAAATACTATTCTTTTAAATGCACAAAAAGATATAACGACAGAAACTGCTGAAAGTTATATTTTCACAAATTCAGAATATGTTGATTTAAATGAAAGCACATCAATAAAATATACTGTAAAAGAAGGACAAAAAGTAGGTGCCAATACTATACTTTCAAAAACATACAAAATAAAAACAAACAAATATATAGATGATGCCATAAGCGTTATAGACTGGAGACTTAAAAACGATTCTTATGAAAACCGTGATGTCTTTTTCAAAGATTTAAATAAACTCGAAGAAGAAATAAGTAATGTTGAAAATAATTATAATCAGGCAAAATCAACAAACAATACAACAAAAATGAATGAATACAGCACAGAACTGACAAAACTTAAAAGCCAAAAAGAAATGATGCAAAAATCCATGAAATATATTTTTGCAGATGACGAAACATTAAAAAAACTCAAAGAAGAACTAAAAAGCAAAATGAGTTCTGATGAAAAAGACCTTACAATATCTAACTTAAACTTTTCTTTTACCGGAAATATATATTTTTCAAGAACAGGCTATGAGGAAGTATTAAATACCAATGTAATGGCAGCCTTAGATAGTGACTATATTGATTATTTAAAAAACTTCAAACCTGAAAGTACAAGTGAAGATAAATCAATAATAAAAATAGTAAACAATCAATGTGCATATGTTTGCGCAGTAGTAAATAAAGATACATATGTAGAAGGTGAAGAAGAAGCAAAAGAATATAATGCATCTGTTAAGAAAAACCACGATTTAAAAACAGACGGAGATTATTATGATTATCTCCTTACAAGAGTTGATATTTTAATAACGTATCCTACTATTAAATTTGAAGATAACGAAGGGAAAACAGATGAAGGTTATTTAATCAATTCCCTTGATTGCGGAGAAGATAAAAAAATTCTGGTTATATGTTTAAAAGATGAATTTAGCCATCTAATTAATGTAGATAAAACAAAACTTGATATACATACAAATGAAGTAACTGTTTATAAAATACCTAAGAAAGCAATTATAGAAAAAGATGGTAAAACATATGTATATGCCGTTACAGACGGAAATTTAAAAGAACTGGTTGAAGTTAAAATTTACAGTGAAGAATTTAGAACCGTACTCCTTAAACCAAGTGAAAACCCTGATTTAAAGGAAAATATGGAAATAATATCAAATCCAACATAGGAGGTTTAAAATGAGTATTAAAGATAACTTAGCACAAATTCTACAAAACATTGAAAATAGCAAAAACAACAGCAAATTTGATGAAAATGTTACACTCCTTGCTGTAACAAAATTCAGAACAACAGATGAAATAAAGGAAGTTTTAGATTTTGGAATAAATAATCTTGGAGAAAACAAAGTAAAAGAATTTGAATCAAAATATGAATTTTTTAAAGGTGAAGATATAAACTGGCATTTTATCGGTCATCTTCAAAGAAACAAGGTTAAAAATTTAATAGGAAAAACTGCCTTAATACATTCAGTAGACTCCATAAGGCTAATGGAAGAAATAAACAAACAATCAGAAAAGAAAAACGTTATAACAAATATATTAATTGAATTTAATATCGCAAAAGAAGAAAACAAATATGGTTTTAACGAAGATGAAGTTGACTTTATATTTGAGAATGCTATGAAATTTAAAAATATAAAAGTAAAAGGTGTAATGTGTATGGCTCCTTTTACAGACAATAAAGAAATTATTGTGAATGTTTTTAGAAAGTTAAGAAAAATTTATGATAATTGTAGAAAAACATATAACAAATGTGATAATATAGATTTAACTATAATATCTATGGGAATGTCAAATGATTATGAAATTGCCATAGAGCAAGGAAGTAATATTGTCCGTGTAGGGACAAGTATATTTAAAGGAGAGAAAAATGGGATTTAATGATTTTATAGGCGAATTAGGCGAAAAAATTGTTGGCAAAGATGAATATTACGAAGATGAATACTATGAAGATGAATATTATGAAGATGAACCAAAAAGAGGTGGTTTATTTGGTAAAAAATCAAGTTCAAGAAATGATAATGCACCAGTAGCAACTCATGCTGCATCTACTGTAATGCTTATTGAACCAAGAAACTTTAACGATGCTCCTTTAGTTTGTGATAAACTAAAAGGCGGCATTACCGTTGTTGTAAACATGGATAAAGTAGAAAATGATGATGCTAAAAAAATCTTCGATTTTTTAAGCGGTGCTGTTTATGTACTTGCAGCAAGCATGAAAAGAATTGCTCAAAACGTATTTATTTTAGCACCATATGGCGTTGAAGTTGAAACTCAAGAAAGACCTAATGATTCTTACACAACATCACATAAAGATACTTGGGAATACGAAGGATAAAACACAATGAACGAATATGATATTTTCATATCCAGAATAGAAGATATGGCACTTTTATCTGATAAAAAAGATGGAAGTGTCTTTTCTGATTTCTTGGATCCTACAAACCAGATGTTAGCAGGAAGAGAAATAGGAAGATATAAAAATATGGATTGCGCTTTTTTTGGAGGTCATGTATATACCGAAAGAAAAGTCATGAGTATTTTCCCTAATAACAAAGAACCTGAAAATTTAGAATACCCTATTAAGGTATTAAAATCACAAGAAGCGCTTGATGTAAGACACCAAGACGTTTTAGGCTCAATTTTATCTTTAAGCATAGAAAGATCAAAAATTGGTGATATTAATATACTTGACGACCATATTCAAATCTTTGTTTATGATACAATAAGTGAATTTCTAACAAAAGAACTAACTAAAATCGGCGGACATAGCGTAACATTTAAAGAATATGACATTTCACAAGCAACCATTGTAGAGCCAAAATTCAAAGAACAAAATATCATAGTTCCATCTATGAGACTTGATGCGGTTATAGGAAATATTTTTAAACTTTCAAGAAATGAAGCAAATATGTTTGTAAAAGGCGGTAAAGTAAAAGTAAACCATACCCCTGTTTCTAAACCTGCAATGAATGTCAAAGCAGGTGATATGATATCCGTAAGAACAAAAGGCAGAGCAATTATAGACAGCGAAAACGGTCAAACAAAAAAAGGTAACACAAAACTTTTAGTTAAAAAATTTATTTAAGCAGGTATAATTTTGGATAAAAAGAATTTTATTATTTCAAAAGAAGATATAAATAAAAGATGTGACAAATTTTTAGCAGAACAATTAGAAGACTTTTCCAGAGAAAAAATAAAAAAACTCTTTAAAGACGGAAAAGTCTTTATTAATGAAGAGATTATAAAACCTTCAAAAAAAATAGAAGAAAATGATAGTATTTCTGTTATACTGCCAGAAATAGAAACTCTTAACGTAGAAGCAGAAAATATTCCAATAAACATCGTTTATGAAGACAACGATGTCGTTATTGTGGATAAACCACAAGGAATGGTAGTTCATCCGGCCAATGGGAATTATACCGGTACACTTGTTAATGCATTAATGTATCATATAAAAGACTTATCTACAATTAACGGAGTTATTAGACCCGGAATAGTTCATAGAATAGATAAAGACACTTCTGGTCTTTTAATAATAGCAAAAAATAACCATGCACATAACCATTTGGCTGCACAATTTAAAGAACATTCAATAAACAGAAGATATAAAACCATATGCCACGGAGTGATTAACGAAAATCAAGGAACAATAGATGCTCCTATTGGAAGAGATAAAATAAAAAGAAAAGAAATGTGCGTAACTCAGACGAACTCAAAAAGAGCAGTAACACATTTTGATGTATTAAAAAGATATGAAGACTATACTTTTTTAGATGTACATCTTGAAACAGGAAGAACACACCAAATAAGAGTACATTTAAAATATATATCTCATCCTGTTGTTGGAGATAAAGTATATGGATATAATAAAAAAATAGACAAAATGTTTACAGGACAGCTATTACATGCATACAAACTCGGATTTATTCATCCTTCAACAGAAAAATACATGGAATTTAACAGTGAGCTTCCTGAATATTTTTATAAATTAATTGATAAATAAAAAAAGAATAGTTTTACTATTCTTTTTTATTTAACTTCTTTATTATCATTTTTCTTTATTTCAATAAGATGTTTGTTTAATACAACATTAATATATTGAGAGAATGATCTATCATCTTGTTCTGCTAACTTTTTTACATCTTTTATCAACTCTTCATCCAGGGTAATACTAACTTTTGCTTTTAATGGTCTCAATTTCTTCATCCTCCCATATTACTTAATCATATTTTATTATATAGTATACTACCAAATTTTTACATTATTTTAAAATATGATAAAGTAATATATAATCGTATTTTGTCATATTTTGTCAAAAAATTTAATTTTGTAGATTTTCTTGTTCATTTTCAGTGTTTTTAGTATTTTCTTCATTCTGATTATTATCTTGAGAATTTCCCTTTTCACCATTATTGCTTGTAGCAATTGTTATTTTGGAAATGGCAATATTACATTCTTTATTTACAATATTTTGTATCTGTGCTGCATCTGAAGGTGTTAATGTAGCTGCATCTACAATAACATTTGCATACCCTTCATGTATTATTACAATTGCATCATCAAAACCCTTTGATTTTATAAGGTTTTCTACAACAAGTTCTGTTTCAGATAATTTTGAGATACTAACGCTTTCTTCCACAGCTTCTTTTATTATATCCTTATCAAGTGATGTATCCTTTGTAATATTTTGAAGAGCTTCTAAATTTTGACTTCTAACTTTATCTCTGTTTAATCTATATTCGCTGAAAAACTCAGAAGAAAGCTCTGCATTTCCGCTTAATATGTCTTCTTCTGTAACATTTGAAACCAACGTTGCATTGCTTGGTCCATCTTCTACATTTGATACGCTGGTATCATCATTATAAAACACCGTATAATTTGCAATACTTATGGCAAGAAGACAAGCAACAAGCCCCAATAATACTGCATTTTTTTTCTTTACATTTTTCATATGATCATTCTCCTTATTTATTATTACTTGGTAAAACTACCACTTTATAACTAGGCAAATCCAATAAAGCTTCTACACTTTTTGTAATGTAATACTCTACGGTTTTATCATTTGCCCCTTGCGCTACCACAACAACTCCTACAACATCAGGATATGTATCTTTTGTTGTAAAAGGTGTCTCACTTGAACCTTCCCTCACCATTACCGCATCTTTTGAAGAAGTATTATTATCAGATGAATTTGTATTATCATTTGATGAGGAAGAAGAAGAATTGTTCTCATTATAAGCGATATTCTTTTCCACCTCGCCGTCAAGTGTAATTGTTACGCTTACATCACCTACCCCGCTAACATCTTTTAAGGTATCTTCGATACTTTTCTCTAAACTTTCTTTATATTCATTTGCCGATATGTCTTCACTGTTTTTTTTAATATCTTCCTTAGACGAAGATGAAAAGAAAGAAGAAAAAAATATCAAACATAACCCTATTATTAAAAGTAAAACAAGCAATGATTTACTACTATCACTATCTTTAAAAAATTTGTTAAACATATCACAAATCTTCTTATTATCCATTTGATACACTTCCTGTCTTTATATTTATATTCCCTATATCAATCATATATGTTTTATTTATGTAACTTTTTATTTTGTCTTTTTTCTTTATATCTTCCTCGTTTAAAGTAACTGTTACGTTTTTTATATCCCCATAATACGCAGAATTTTCATCTTCATTTATTACTACCAAAACATCAGCATTAACATAATATTGTTTTTTTAGTGTACTATTAATGTTATTTTCAAGTTTCTTTTTATATTCATCTTTCACAAGGGTGTTAATGTCAATATTTCCATTATTGATACTCGTTTCCAACTCATCCATAGTTACATAATTTTTATTTAAAAAAGAAGAGAACTCCCCCTTTTTTACCACAGATATAATAGGCGATAAAATTGATACCACAAATAGTAATGAAACAAAAAATTTTATGTATTTATCATATTCTTTAGCTGGTGATAACATCCTTAAAATACTTATAACAAGCATTAAATATATAAAACTTTTTAAATAACCATTCATCCTACCCTCCTATCATTGAGATGATGCCAATAAGCATAATAAATAATATAGAAACAACCATAAAACAAGCAAAAATCAAACTTAAAAATCCGGCTGTATCATTAAGAGCCTTACTTATTCTTGCATCCGTTATAGGCTGGGATAAAAAAGCGGATATTTTAAAAGTTACAACCAAACAAAGCATATGAATAAGCGGAATAATAAGCAAAGATATAAAAATAAGTATACCTACAATTCCTACAGAACTTTTTATAACCTTTATAAATCCAATCACCGTGTCCGTACTATCAGAAATTAAAGAACCAAGAACAGGGACGAGATTACTTACCGCAAACTTTGCTGTCTTTAATGAAAGACTGTCAATAGATGAAAACAAACTTCCTTGAAGACCTAAAATACCTAAAAACAAACATGAAAATATCCCCATTAGAAACAACACCATCTGTTTTATAAAAGATACCAAATAAGAAATATTTATATCTATTAAAATGTTATCTATTATGCTTAATATAAAACCAAAACTTAAAGCTGGAATAATAAAATATGTCATAGCTGATGCAAAGAAATTTATTATAAATACTAAACTTACGCTTATTATATTTCCGGAAAAAATATTACCGCTTAAATTAAGTAAAACTATTATTATTGGAAGAAGCACATTCATAAAACCTGTTATTGCTTTAACAAGAGAATAAGCTGTACTTACAATATCGAAAAAGCATTTAACAACAACCATAATAAGAACCAGATACACTCCAAAGAATGCAACATCGCTTATCTCTTTGTTCATGAATGAAGAATTTAATAAGTTAATAAGACTTAAACATATAGAAAGTGCAATAAAAGTTAAAAGTGTAGAAGAGCTTTCTTTAAAGGTATAAAAAAACATATCTTTTATGGTATTTATAAACCTGTCATAATCAAAAGAATAATTTCCGCTTAAAACATCTTTTATGAAAGTTTGGATATTATTAAAATTAAAAAGTTCGTAGAAACTATTATCGTTAGTATACATATCAAGTTTATAAATTTGTCCTTGCTCATATATTCCATCTATTAAATAGCTGTAATCTTCATTATTTTCTTCATTAGACGCACAAACAATGCCTAAGGAAAAAATAATAAAAAAACATATAAACAAAAAACATATTTTTTTCATAATACTTCCTCGATATAAGAAAACAAACTTATTAATAACGGAAGAGAAAAATACAATATGAGTATTTTTGTAAAAAAACTTACCTTTGTTCCAAGCATTTTATTACCGCTGTCAATACACAGTTCCGACGCAAATTGTCCTATGTAAGATATTCCTATTATTTTAAATATTGCTTTTATGTTAAGCATGTCCAAATTTGCTTTAACGGAATAAGTATTTATTACATCTATAACACCATATAAATATTTAACGGCAAAACCTAATATGATTATTCCTGCAATAACAGAAACAAACAAAGCATATTCTTTAAAATCTTTTATAAAAAACAAGCTTATAACACTGCCAAGAATTCCAACCATAGCAATTTTTACAATATCCATATTAATATAATCCAAACATAGTCTTTACCGTAGAGAAGAACTCATTTACCATATTTACAATAAGCATTAAAACAACGATTATTCCCGCTAAAGCGACCATTGTTGCCATATCATCCCTATCGCTTTTTTTCAAAATTATGCTTAAAACAGCAACAATAAAACCTACACCTGCTATTTTAAAAATAATATCTATCTGCATTTACTCTCTCCTTATATAAAAATAATCACTAAAAAACCTCCTACCAAAACTCCCATTTTTTCATATAACGAAACTTTTGTATCTTTATCTTTTCTCGCTTTTTGTATTTGATTTTCAATAGAAGTCTGAAGTAAAGTAAGCTGCTTTATCATTCTGTTTTTATCATTAAAGGAAAGACTTGCACCGATATTTTCAAGAAGTATCTTTTCTTCCAATGTAATATCAAAGTGATAATGCTTCAAACAACCAAACCAAATCTTTGAAAAATCATTTGAAGACTTTTTCTCAAGATTATCTTTTACTTCACGTAAAAAATCATGGTATTTTGTCTTTGTTCTTTTTATTGCTTCTGAAAGTAAAAAACTAACATCGTAAAGTCCAACATTTATACTTACAATAAAATCATTTAAAATATTATCTATTTCTTCAAGTTCATAAACTCTCTTTTTTATTTTTGATGTAATCTGTTTTGAACAAAACACACTGGATAGAAACAAAAAAAACATTCCTGTAATCTTAAAAACAATCATATTAACCTCTCTAAACTTCTGTTATATATTTCTTTTATTTTTCTTATTCCATTTTTATTTTCAAGAAAAATATATCTATCAAAAATACCTTTTTTAATAATGGGGACAAACTCTTTTTTATTTAATATATCTTGCATACTTTCCCCATGAGCAGAAGAAATCACATTAACTCCGCTTAAAACACAATTTTCCAAAGAGGAAATATCCTCAATCTTCCCTACTTCATCGGTTATTATCACTTGTGGTGACATTGCTCTTATAAGCATATTCATTCCATAAGCTTTATCGATTCCTTCCAAAATATCACTCTTCTGTCCTACATTTAAGCGGCTTATACCGTTATGTAGTGCTGCAATCTCTTTTCTTTCATCGACAATACATACCCTTTTACCTATATATCCTTTTTTATTCGTGGATATTTCCCTGGAAATATCACGAAGCAATGTTGTTTTTCCTACTTTTGGAGGAGAAACAATAAGAGTATTTAGTATTTTGTCTTTATTTAATATATATGGCATTACAAGGTTACTTACTCCAACAATCTCTCTTGCAATCCTAATATTCAAGGAATTAATATTTCTTATAGAAATTATTTTGTCATTTTCTTTTATTACACTTCCGCTAAAACCTATTCTGTGTCCGCCTTTTAATGTAATAAACCCTTTTAATAAACTTTCTTCATTTGCGTAAAAGGAATAATCCGTTGCAAGATTTAATATTCCTTCTATATCGCTTTTTGTAACTTTATATAAAATTAAAAAATCCTCATTTGAACATACTATATGTATATTTTTATCAAGCCTGATTCTTATTTCTTCAACTTGATTTTTTGTTTCAACCTTCTCAATTACTTGAAGCATTTTTTCTGGCAATATATCAGTTACTTCCTTTGGTATTTCATTTAAATTCATATAACTTGTCCTTTAACTTTAATTTAGTATTAATATACTTATTTATAGTGTCGTTTTTGAGAAAAGAGAGGAATGAACTTTAACTTTTTATAAATAAAATTGAAGTTAATAAAAAAATAGTGTAAAATAGTTATATAACTTTAAGGAGAAATAAAATGGTAGAAACAATAGTATATAAAAGTAATTCCGGACATTCTCTACGATATGCTCAAATGATAAAAGAAGAAACAGGCTTAAAGTGTTATGATATTGATGAAGCTTTAAATATTTTAAATAAAAATGCTGAAATTTTTTTTATAGGATGGATATGTGCAAGTCAAATTTGCGGATTTAAAAAAGCAAGGAAAAATTTTAATATTAAGGGTTTGGCAGGCGTTGGAATATATTCAAAAGATGATAAAGATAACATAAATAATTTAATTAAAAACAATAATATTGATATCCCTTTTTTCTATCTTCAAGGTGGAATAGATTTAACAAAACTTAATTTTATTCATAAAACAATTATTAAAATTGCACCAAAATTGTTAAAGCCAGAAAAAGAAGAAAATATTGATATTACGAAAAATGGCATAGATTATGTAAAAGAAGAAAATATAAAAGAAATTATAAAGTTTATAAAAGATACAAAAAAACAGCTATAAATTTTATAGCTGTATTGTTTTGCCACACTGCACTTCAATGAAATTCTTTTCGCATTCATCGGCTATTTTGGAAACAACTCTATATCCGCTGCAGTGACAAGGCATAATATATTGTATATTATTATTTTTTAGATATTCTATTGTTTTATTTACTCTTACACTATCAGCATTTATAAGATGCATACCGGCAAATAAAGAATATATTTTTTCTCCCTTAAACAATTTCTTTATATATTCTATTGCATTCACTACCCCCATATGAGCACACCCCATAAAAACACAAAGCCCGTTTTTTGTTCTTATCACAAAAACCTGCTCGTCTTTCATTTCATCCATTATCATTTTGTTATTCTTTTTTAAATAAAATTTACTTGGTTTATTTTCAAAACTGTTAACATAAGGTATGTTACTTATTAAATAAAAATTATTAAAGATTTCTTCCTTTTCATCTGTAAAATATAATTTATTCTTAAATAAATTCAAATCACTTTCATTTATCCCGTTAAAATAATATTTATTTGTCTTTTTATTTATGCTGTATTTAGGAATAAGAGCATTCTTTGTTATATAAATACTAGGAATATTACTTAAATTTTTAAGATATTTTATTCCTCCTCCATGATCATAATGTCCATGAGATATAATAACTGCGTCCAAATCATTCAAATCTATATTTAAAGCCTGTGCATTTTTTAAAAATACATCACTCTGTCCAACATCCATTAATATTTTTTTATTATCATGCTCTATAAGTACAGAAAGTCCATGTTCGGCGATTATGTTTTTTCTGTAAACCATGTTTTCGTTTAGTACTGTAATTTTCATATCACACCTCTTTTTTACTTATAACTCGATTATAACATAAGAATAAAAAAATATTTAAAATCAACTTATAAAATAATTCTGAAAATTCATGAAAGTTATGTAAAAAGTCGATAAATTAAGGATTTTGCTATTGATAAAACAATATAAATAAGGTACAATTAAGTGTCGTGAAAAAGTACTAGGAGGTATTAATGATGGGAAATTTAGTAGTAGTCGGTTCTCAATGGGGCGACGAAGGAAAAGGAAAAATAACAGATTATTTTACAGATAGATGCGATATCGTAGTAAGAAGTTCAGGAGGAAACAATGCCGGTCATACGGTTATAGCAAACGGAATTACATATAAATTACACGTTATTCCTTCAGGTGTTATTCAAGACAAACCATCAATTATCGGCGCAGGAATGGTAGTAGACCCTACATGGTTAGTACAAGAAATGAACACATTAAAAGAACAAGGTGTTAAATTTGACAAATTAATTATTGATAAAAGAGCGCAAGTAATTATGCCTTATCACAGAGTACTTGATGAACTTATCGAAAAATCCCTTGGCAAAAATGATATCGGTACTACAAAAAGAGGTATCGGACCTGCTTATACAGATAAAATCAAAAGAAGCGGTATAAGAATTTGTGATTTAATAGATACAAAACTATTTGAAGAAAAATTAAAAATTAATCTTGAAAGCGTAAATAAAGAAATCGTAGAAGTATACGGCGGAGAAGCTTTAAAATTTGAAGATATTTTTGAAGAATACAATAAATGTGCAGATATCATAAGAAAATATGTTGATGATGCAACAGTTATTATATATGATTACATTAAAAAAGGTAAAAAAGTATTATTTGAAGGTGCTCAAGCAACACTTCTTGATATAGACTTTGGTACATATCCTTATGTTACATCTTCACATCCTACAGCTGCAGGAGCTTGTATCGGTTCAGGTATTGGACCTGCTTTTATTGATGATGTATGCGGTATAGCAAAAGCATACACAACAAGAGTAGGAAAAGGACCTTTCCCTACAGAGTTATTCGATGAAGACGGAGATTTCTTAAGAGAAAAAGGATATGAATACGGAACAACAACAGGCAGACCAAGAAGATGCGGATGGCTTGATGCTGTAATTCTAAAATATGCAGTAAGAATTAATTCTCTTACAAGCATAGTATTCACAAAACTTGATACATTAACAGGAATGGATAAAATCAAACTTTGTGTAGGATATAAATACAAAGATGAAATTATAACTGACTTCCCGGCAGAACTTAGCGTTCTTTCAGAATGTGAACCTGTTTATGAAGAATTTGAAGGCTGGAATGAAGATATTTCAAAAGTAAGAAAATTTGAAGATCTTCCTGAAAATGCTAAAAAATATGTAAACAGAGTTGAAGAACTTTGCGAAATACCTATCGGAATAGTTTCTGTTGGTCCTGATAGAGAAGATACAATAGTAAGAAGACAATATTTTTAATTATGAATGATAAAGTATACATAGTTTCCACCCCAATAGGAAACTTAGAAGATATGACTTTCAGAGCGGTTAAAGTTTTAAAAGAAGTGGATGTAATTCTTTGTGAAGATACAAGGCATTCCATAAAACTTCTTAACCATTTTGAAATAAAAAATAAGTTAATAAGTTACCATAAATTTAATGAAAAGGAAAGAATAGATTATATTCTTTCCTTGATTAATGAAGAAAAGAAAATTGCGCTTATTTCTGACGCAGGAACTCCCCTTATATCAGACCCAGGAAGCATACTCGTAAAAGAGCTTATAGAAAATAATATAAAATTTACGGTTGTTCCGGGAGCAAATGCACTCTTACCAGCTTTGATATTATCGGGATTTAACAGTGAAGAGTTTTTGTTTATAGGATTTCTTCAAAAGAAATATAATAAAAAAGAGGAAAAACTAAAAACGTTAAAGGATTTGGATAAAACGCTTATCTTCTATTCTTCCCCTTATGAATTAAAAGATTTGTTAAAAGCAATAAATAATGTTTTAGGAAACAGAAAGGTTGCCATTTCAAAAGAAATAACAAAAATTCATGAAACAACTTACAGAGACGAAGTTATAAATCTTATTGATATTTTTGAAAATGAAGAAAATATCAAAGGAGAATTTGTTGTTGTCGTTGAAGGCAACAAAGAAGAAAAGAAAAATCTTTCTATGGAAGAAACAAAAGAAATTTTTCAAAAAAGAGTTGAAAGCGGAGAAAATCCAAAAGACATAATAAAAAATCTTGCAAAAGAAAATAATTTAAACAAAAGAGAATTATATAATTTTCTTATGAAAAAATAAAGCCCCAAAGGGCTTTTTTACTTGAAAGGACATATAATGAAAAAAAACGACCAAACAGTATTAACTAAACCTATAATAATTTGCCTTTTGGCATCAATCTGCTGCATCCTTTGGGGGAGTGCATTTCCTGCAATAAAAATTGGATATGAATTATTCAACATAGCAGGAAATGATACTGCAAGTCAAATGCTTTTTGCAGGACTTAGATTCACAATGGCAGGCATACTTGCAATAGTTATCGGAAGCATTCTTTCTAAAAAAGTTCTTATACCTAAAAAAGAAGCCTACCCTTCTATTTTAAAATTATCAATGGTACAAACCGTACTGCAATATGTATGTTTTTATGTTGGACTTGCAAACACAACGGGAACAAAAGCATCAATAATAGAAGCATCAAATGTATTTCTTGCAATCCTTATCCCCGCACTTATTTTAAAACATGAAAAACTTACCCCATCAAAAATATTTGGGTGTTTAATAGGCTTTATTGGAGTTGTAATTATAAACTTAAACGGAAGCAGTTTTGACTTTAACATGAAATTAAGTGGAGAAGGTTTAATTTTTCTTTCTGCCGTATTTTATGCATTCTCATCAATCATGATAAAAGAATATTCAAAACATGAAAAACCGGTTATATTAAGCGGTTACCAATTTGTAATCGGCGGTATAATAATGATATTAATCGGTATATTTACAGGCGGAAAAATAAATAATATAACAATAAACGGTATTATTCTATTAATTTATATGGCTTTTATTTCAGCAGTTGCCTATTCATTATGGGCTACACTTCTTAAATATAATCCTGTTGGGAAAGTTGCTGTTTATGGATTTTTAAACCCTGTATGCGGAGTAATTCTTTCTGCGATACTTCTAAAAGAAGGAAGCGTATTTAATATTCTTGGAATCATATCACTGATTTTGGTTTGCATAGGCATATATTTAGTAAACAAAGAAAAAGAATAGTAAATTAGTAGGAAATACTTTCCTTAAATAAAAACTTATGATATACTATCAACGAAATAGAAATAAAATATCTTTTCATATAAAAACGGAGGCAATAAAATGTTAAAACTTGAACATATAAAATGGGATACAGAAGATGGTCAATCTATAATAAAAGATATTAATCTTGATATAGAAGACGGTAAACTTATCGTTGTTACAGGCCCAAACGGAGGCGGTAAAACAAGTCTTGCAAAATTAATTGCAGGAATAAAAAATGTAACAGACGGTAAAATATTCTTAGATAATGAAGATATAACAAATTTAGACATAACAACAAGAGCAAAAAAAGGAATAGCCTATGCTTTCCAACAACCTGTAAAATTTAAAGGATTAACCGTAAGAGATATTCTTAAATTATCTGCGGGGAAAGACCTTAATGAAGGAGAAGCCTGTGCATTACTAAGCAAAGTCGGTTTATGTGCAGAAGAATATATTGATAGAGAATTAAACGATTCTTTATCAGGAGGAGAAAGCAAAAGAATAGAAATTGCAGGAGTTCTTGCAAGAGATGCAAAACTATATATTTTTGACGAACCTGAAGCAGGAATAGACCTTTGGAGTTTTGCAAAACTTGTTGAAACCTTTGAAATTTTAAGAAAACATACAAAAGGAACTCTTCTTATTATTTCTCATCAAGAAAGAATACTTTCAATAGCAGACGAAATAGTAGTAATATCAGACGGAAAAGTAAGAGCTAAAGGAAATAAAAAAGAGATTTTACCAACATTATTCAAAGAAGAAAGAGCAAATATGTGCCCTAAAGAAAAGGAGGCAGCAGTAAATGAATAAAACAACAGAACAACTTTTAAAAGTAGTTTCAGGATTCAGTGGAAAATTTGAAGGTGCTTTTAATATAAGAGAAGACGGTAAGTGTGCAGGTAGACAATCAAGTGAAAATATTAAAATAGAATCTAAAAAAGATGCTCCAGGACTTGAAATTCATATAAAACCAAATACAAAGGGCGAAAATGTATACATTCCAGCTTGTGTAACTCACGGGAACGTAGATGACCTTGTATATAACGACTTTTTTGTGGGTGAAAATGCAGATGTAAAAATCATTGCGGGATGCGGAGTTCATACAGATGATGGACATGATGCAAGACACAACGGAATACATAGATTTTTCCTTGAAGAAAATGCTCATGTAGTATATGAAGAAAAACACATTGCAACAGGTAAAGGAAAAGGAACAAAGAGAATTGATCCTGTTACAGATGTTTACCTTAAGAAAAATTCAGTACTTGAAATGGACACAATACAACTTGAAGGCGTAGACAGCTCAATAAGAAAAACAAGTGGCGTAGTTGAAGAAGGCGCAAAACTTCTTGTAAGAGAAAGAATAATGACAGACGGAGATGAAATTGCCAAAACTGATTTTGATGTAACATTAAAAGGCGAAAACTCATCTGCAGATTTAGTATCACGTTCTGTTGCAAAGGGAAATTCTTATCAAGAATTTACTTCTAAAATGAACGGAGAAGCAAAATGCAACGGACATTCTGAATGTGATGCAATACTTGTTGGAAACGGAAAAGTTGCCGCAGCTCCAGCCCTTGTAGCTTCTAACTTAGATGCAGAACTTATACACGAAGCAGCTATTGGAAAAATCGCCGGAGACCAAATTTTAAAACTTCAAAGTCTTGGACTTACAAAAGAAGAAGCTGAAGAAAAAATCATTTCTGGATTTTTAAAATAAAAAACGAGGTCAAACCTCGTTTTTTATTTTTCATCAAATATAATTGAAACTATTCCACATAATATTCCACCAATTGGGAAAACAACCCAGCCTGGATGCCATAATCCGAAAATAAAACCAATAAGCAGAAATATTATTGTAGCAATAAGCATTATTATAGCTTGTATTTTATCTGAAAAAATTTCTTTTTTACTTAATTCATAACTTTCATTTTCTTTATTATATTCTTTGTTGTATTCACTTATATTGTACTTTGCTTTTTGCATTCCAAAATAAACAAATATTCCAACGGCAATTGTAACCAAAAGTAAAAATACTGTAATTATAGGAGGATAATCCTCACCTAACTGTAAGACCTCTTCTCCAATTACAACAACAATGATTCCAAGAAGTATTAAAAATACACCAAAGGATATCATGCCTGCAAAAAGTTTATTAAATCTTCTTTTCTCATCTTTTGTATAGAAATCTTCAAAATAAGGATGCTCTTCAGTAAAGTTACCCCAGCTTATTCCATAATAAACAAATAAAAAAACTGATATTGCAATAAGAGTTAATAAAACTATAACAGGAAAAGCTTTAATATTGTTAGCATAAGTCTCTTCAAAAGAAGCAACAAAGGTAACACCAAGAAGAATAAGAACTACTCCAAGAGTAATCATCTTAGTAAACTTATTATACATTTTCTCATATAACTCTCTGCCTTCTTCATTATTTTCAATATCAAGATTTCCTTTAATAAGCATATCAATATCAATATTAAATAACTCGCTTAACATTATAAGTTTATCCATTTCAGGATAAGAAGAACCATTTTCCCATTTTGAAACAGCTTGCCTTGAAACTTCCAATTTTTCTGCTAATTGCTCTTGGGATAAATCATGCTTTTTTCTTAAGTTTTGTAAATTTGTTCCAAAATTCATTTTTTTCACCTCCTGTTTGCAATAATATTAATAGAGCATTACCATTTTTTCTACCAACTTTTATTTGCAACTTAAAGTTTTTATGTAAACTTGCGGTTGCATGAATAATCATTAATGTATAAAATGCAAATTATAATAATTATTTGATTTTACATTGAATTTCTGTTACAAATTCATTTTCATCAATAGTATACCTATTATCGATATGATAGATTTCAAAAGGTTCCCCATCCAAATCTATTTTATTTATTTTTGCGTAATTATACATATCGTTTATTTTCTCCATAAGTTGATTATAACTACCTTTGTAAGTTACGGATAAATACTTACCCGATAATAATTTATAATCATAATTAAAAATATCAGAACATGACAATAAAAATACAGAATTATATAAAATTTTTCCTTTTTTCAAAGTATCTTTTAAAGATATAAACGCACCTATCGTTTGATTTCCCAAATCCAAAAATTTTTTCTCATGCTTTCTATGAAGCTTTTTTACAACTATATCCATTTCTTCATCAGATGAAATATTGGCGGAAATCGTAACCAAATATCTGCTTTTTAAATCTTTTATTAAAATTTTATCAGACGAAAAATTATAAAAGTCATTTAATTTTTTAACCCTACTTTCAATCAATTTTTTCTTATCATTCAATCGTTCAATTTCACATGATATAGCACTGTATTCTTCATTTAACATTTTTAATGTATTGTCAATATCCAAATTATCAATATATGCTTTTATCCTCTTCATAGAAAAATTTAATAGTCTTAAATCTTTAATTATATTTAAAATATACATATCTTTTAAAGAATACATACGATAATTATTTCTACTCCTTTGTGGTTTTAAAATCCCCAAACGTTCATAATATCTTAAAGAATCAACACCTATATTATATAACTTTGATATCTCGCTTATTTTATAATATTCTTTCATTTATGAGCCTCCGAATCAAAATACCATTGACATTAGTATTATACTAGAGTTTATCATGTTAATAAAGGAGGTTTTAAAATGAAAAAAATAAAAATGACTTTAATAATTATATTAGGAGCTATGATTATTTCATTCGGAATTTATAATATACACCAACAATATAACATAACAGAAGGAGGCATAATAGGATTAACATTACTATTACACCACCATATGAACATTCCTCAACATATTCTTTCTCCAATATTAAATACTTTTTGCTACATACTTGCAATAAGATATTTAGGTAAAAAATTTATTGCAGTATCGTTAATATCCACAATCAGTTTAAGTGTATTTTTTAAAATTTGGGAAACATTCCCTCCAATAATAAAATTAAACAATATGTTTATTATTACAATTTTGGGAGGAATTTTTATTGGAGTGGGGACGGGATTAATCATAAGACAAGGAGGAGCAGGAGGTGGAGATGATGCTTTGGCACTTACAATAACAAAAAATACAAATATAAAAATATCATATGCTTATTTGATAATGGACCTTACAGTACTGTTATTGTCTTTTTCTTATCTTCCAATAAAAAAAATTTTTTTATCGGTAATAACTGTTACAATTTCATCATTTATTATTGAATTTATAAAAGACACTAAAAAAAATAACATTTAAAATATCATAAACAATATTCCGAAAGATACACCCAAAATCATACCACAAACCACATCTCTAAAAAAATGGACGGCTCCAACCACTCTTATGTACATAAGAAAAATACCAAGAATCAAAACAATAACACCATAATAAACATTAACAAACAAACAGGAAGTTCCAATTAAAAATGCAGAAAAAACATGCCTGCTTGGAAAAGATTTACCTTTAGTATCCTTATCCAAAACAGGAGTAATATTAAAAACTTCATATGGTCTTTTAAAGTTAAATAGTTTTCTAAAAAAACTTAAAAGAACAAAAGGAATAAAAGTAGTAAGAACAATCCTTAATACAAAATCTTTCCCCATAAGAAATCCTATTATCAAAAAAACAGGAAAAGAAATAAATACAGAATATGTTACTATCTTATCAAGAATATTAAGCCTTCTTTTTTTAGCTAAATCTTTTTTATATGGTTCATAAAGTTTTAAATAAAAATTTTTATCCATTCGCTCTCCCTAATCATTTTTCAAATAATCTTTAACTTTTTTTGCCAAAGCTTCATTCATCCCGTCAACTTTCATAATCTCTTCTATTGAAGCATTCTTTATTTCCTCTAAGTTTTTAAAATGAGTAAGTAAATTTCTGCATTTTACTTTTCCTATTCCCTCAATTTCTTCCAATGTCGTTTTTAAGAAACTTTTACTTCTTAAGTTTTTATGATAATCAATAGCATATCTATGAACCTCTTCACTTATATCATTAAGAAGTTTTTTTGCATATTCAAAATCTTTTATGTTTCTTGCTTCTTCGCTGTCTTTAACAACTTCCTTTAATTTATGTTTGTTGTTTTTTCCAAGCCCTAAAACTTTAATATTAAATCCAAACGTATCTACAACATTTTTTATTGCATTCACATGCCCTATTCCACCATCTACAAATATAATATCAGGAAGAGGTAAAAACCTTGCATTTTCATCTTGTTCTTCCATTTCTTTTCTTGCTCTGTTAAGTCTTCTGAATACTACTTCAACCATGCTTCCGTAATCATTTGGACCTTCTACTGATTTTATTCTAAACTTTCTGTAAGCTTTATTATTCCTTTTTGCTCCGTCAAACACTACCATAACACCGACGCTGTCAACTCCGGAAGTGTTTGAAATATCATATGCTTCATATCTAAAGTTACCTTCTTTTATTATTCCAGCGTAATCATTTATTTCTTCAACGGCTTTCTTTTCCATAAGTATTCTTTGTTTTTCTTTGCCTACAATATTTTCAAGATTTAATTTTGCATTATCAGTAGCAAGTTTTAATAATTTTTTCTTTTCTCCTCTTATAGGAACTTTAATTTGGACTTTTGTAGTTTTTAATTCACTAAGAAGATTTTGTATATTTTCAATATCATCAAACTCCCTTTCTACCAATATAAGAGGAGGAATAAAAGGAGTATTTGTATAAAATTGTTTTACAAAAGCAGACAAAACTTCTCCTGCATCTTTTTCGTTTTGCCCTTTTAAAATATAATTCTCTCTTCCAACAATTTTTTTATCCCTTAAGGCATAAACCTGTACGCAAGCCATATCTTCCCCCATTGCAAGACCAAGTATATCCATGTTGTCTGCTGTGGCATTAGAGACATTCTGCTCGCTTTTAAGCCCTTTTATTGCAAAAATCTTATCTCTTACCTTACCGGCATTTTCAAAGTCTAAATTTTCGCTGTAAGCATTCATTTTGCTTTCAAGACTTGATATTATTTTACCTGTTTTACCATTTAGAATATCTGTTATTTCTTTTATATATGAATTATATAAGTCTTTATTAACATTTCCCTGACAAACTCCAAGGCATTGTCCGATATGATAATTTAGACATACATTACCCTTTTTAACGCCATACTTTAATTCTTTCTTGCACATTGCAATTGGGTACAGTTCATTTATTGTACTTACTGTTTTCTTTGCATATGTTGCATTTGCGTATGGTCCAAAATATTTATTTCCGTCATTTACATATTTTCTTGTTATAAATAATTTTGGATATTCATCTTTTGTTGTAAGCTTAATATATGGATATGTTTTATCATCTCGCATTAAAATATTATAATAAGGTCTGTATTTTTTTATTAAGTTACACTCTAAAATCAACGCTTCCATTTCGTTGGAAGTAATAATATATTCAAAATCAGCAATATTCTCAACCATTTTAAGAACTTTAGGTGTATGATTTGAATTTTTTCTAAAATATTGGGTTACCCTATTTTTAAGAACCTTTGCTTTTCCAACGTAAATAATAGTACCATTCTCATCTTTCATAAGATATACGCCACTATTTTGAGGAAGTAGTTTTATTTTTTTATTTAAATTTTCACTGAAGTTTTCTCTCATAAAAATACCTTTAAATTATTGATTTTTCTACTTGGTTATTATATCATATAATTTAATAAAACATAGGAGTATGACATGAAAAGTAATTTTAACGAATTAAGAGCAAGTAATGACAAGTATGACATATATGTAACAAAAAAAGTTTTTTTAGGATATACTTTAAAAAAATTTTTAAAAGGAACCTTTTATGACTTGGTTCAAAAAATTGATATAAACGAAAATTTAACAAGCGAAGAACTTGATAAAATTGCATATAGCATGCTTGACTAAAACAGAGTTATTCTCTGTTTTTTTTATATTTGAATTTTTTTTACATATACTACTATTATGAGTAGCGATAAAAAAGGATATATTGCAACTTTAATAATGAGTTTAATAATGGGAATGCAGTATATCTTTATAAAAGATTTAATAAAATTATCCCATAATAATGTTTTTTTAGTTTTAAGCATTAGATTTTTTATTGCATTTATATTTATGCTTTTAATTTTTTATATAAGAAAAATAAAAATACATCTGTCTTTTAAAAATAAAGATTTATTTAGACTGTCTTTTTATAATCCGGTAATAAATTTTTCTTTTCAAACAATAGGGGTAATGTTATGCCCCGTAACAACCGTAAGTGTTCTTATAGCCCTTATTCCAATTGCAAATGTTATAGTAAGTTATTTTTTATTAAAAGAAAAACCTAACTTAAAAGAAAGTATGTTTATGGGAATATGTGTTTTAGGTACGCTCATTGCAAGTGTTTCATCTTCAAATAGCAATAAAACTCAGTTTGCTTTTTTAGGAACCATGCTTATTATTTTATCTATTTTTTCAAGAGCCTACTACCAAGGAAAACTAAAGAAGCTTAAAATTAAAGAAATAAATACAGTATCAATTTACCAAATTTTTTATGGATTTATTGCATTTACAATAATGTTTTTTATTTTCTTTTTCCTAAACCCTACAATAGATATTTTAGAAATAATTTTTCTTAAAGATTTTATCTTTGGAATACTATATCTATCCCTGCTTGCAACAATACTTGTATTTTATTTAAATAATTATGCAGTAAAAAGCATAAGCGTAATAAGTGTTGGGCTTATGAATAATATAACCGTTCTAATATCAACTCTTGCAGGAATAATATTCTTAGGTGAAAAATTCACCATAATTCAAGTTATAGGTTTATTTATGATACTTCTTGGAAGTTTGTTATATTATAAAAACAAAAAAGATGCATAAAGCATCTTTTATCTTTCATCAATAGGAATATACTCTCTTTTTTCTTGAACATTCATATATGCAGGTCTTATAATCTTACTTGCATTTATAAGTTCTTCAAGTCTATGAGCAGACCAACCTGAAATTCTTGCAATAGCAAATAAAGGAGTAAATAGTTCCTTTGGTATGCCTAACATTTTATAAACAAATCCACTGTAAAAGTCTATGTTAATACAAATGTCTTTATATGTTCTAAATCTTGAAGCTATAATTTCAGGCGCTAATTTTTCTACTAATTCATATAATTCAAATTCTTCTTTAAGCCCCTTTTCTTCCGATAATTTTCCAACAAAATACTTAAATATCAATGCTCTTGGGTCAGAAGAAGAGTATATACCATGACCTACACCATAAATTAAACCTTGTTTATCAAAAGCATCTTTATCCAAAATCTTATTTAAATAACGAGAAACTTCTTCTTCGTCTTTCCAGTCTTTAACAGCTCTTTTAATTTCTTCAAACATATTCACAACTTTCACGTTTGCACCACCGTGTTTTGGACCTTTTAAAGATGCAAGAGAAGCAGCAACGGAAGAATATGTATCCGTACCTGAAGAAGATACTACGTGCATTGTAAATGAAGAGTTGTTTCCTCCCCCATGTTCTGCATGTAAAACTAAAGCCAAATCAAGAATCCTTGCTTCAAGCTTTGTATATTTGCTGTCAGGACGAAGCATATGTAAAATATTTTCCGCAGTCGAAAGGTCTGGTTTTGGAGAATGAATGAATAAACTTTCTCCGTTATTATAATGCATACTTGCTTGATATCCGTATACTGCAATCATAGGGAAAATTGATATTAAATGAATACATTGTCTAAGAACATTATCGATTGAAATATCATCAGGATGTTCATCATAAGCATATAGCGTTAATACACTTCTCGCCATAGTGTTCATAACATCAACACTTGGAGATTTCATTATAATATCCCTAACAAAAGAAGGCGGTAAACTTCTATATTTTGCAATTTGAGCCTCAAATGATTTAAGTTCATCTTTTTTAGGCAGCTTTCCAGTAAGAAGCAAATATGTTACTTCTTCAAAACCAAATCTATTATCCTCAATAAATCCGTCAACCAAAGATTCGATAGGAATACCTCTGTATCTTAAATATCCGTCTATTGATGTTTTTTTGCCATCTACAATTTTACTTCCACAAACATCAGATATTTCTGTAAGCCCAGTTAAAACACCAACACCGTTTTTATCCCTAAGCCCTCTGTTTACATTATGTATCTTATAAAGTTCTTGATCAATAAAACAGTTATCTTCACATGTCTTACTTAATTTTTTTATTTCAGGCGTAATATCAGAGAAATTTATTTCTGTTCCTTTATGTCTCATTTTACCCCTCCTTTGTTTGATAAAATATATTATTTATGTCTTGAATTTAACTTAGCAAATATGTCTTCTATGTTTACATCTCTGTCATTTAAAAGCACCAGCAAATGATATATAAGGTCGCTTGCTTCCCCTATAATTTCTTCTTTATTATTGTTTTTAGCGGCAACAATAGTTTCCGCACTTTCTTCACCAATTTTTTTACAAATCTTATCTATACCTTCAATTAAAAGATACTGAGTATAAGAACCTTCATATTTTGTAGGCATCTTTTCAAGATTTTTTATTCCTTCTTTTCTTTCATTTATTGTATCTTGAATTGTAAATAAGATTTCTGCACTTTCATCTTTATCAGCTTTTACTATATCATTGAAAAAGCAGCTTTCACTTCCTGTATGACAAGTTGGTCCGTCAGGATTTGCATTTATAAGCAAAGTATCATTGTCGCAATCACTTGCGATACTTACAACATTTAAATAATTCTTACTGCTTTCTCCTTTTAACCATTGTGTTTTTCTGCTTCTTGAATAAAAATTAACTTTTCCTGTTTTTAATGTATCATTATAAGCCTGTTCGTTCATATAACCAAGCATAAGAACTTTTTTAGTCTTATAATTTTGAACAATAACGGGTAAAAGTCCGTTTTCGTCCAATTTAAAATCTTTAAATTCCATTTTATATCCTCATTTCTATATCATTATCTTTTAAATATCTTTTTAAATCCATTATATCTATTTCACCAAAATGGAATACACTGGCAGCAAGAGCCGCATCTGCTCCGCATTTTAAAACTTCCAAAAAATGTTCCATTTTTCCTGCTCCTCCGGATGCAATAATAGGAATAGATAAAACATCATTTAGCTTTTCTATTAACTCAAGATCAAACCCATCTTTTACACCGTCAGTATCAATGGAATTAATACAAATTTCACCGGCTCCAAGGTCTTCACCTTTTTTTGCCCATTCAATTGCATCAATATGAGTATTTTCTCTACCACCTTTTACATAAACATCCCAACTGTTTTTTTCATTCCTCTTTGCGTCAATAGATAAAACAACGCACTGGGAACCAAATTTTTTTGCTCCGTCACTTATTATGCTTGGATTCACAACAGCGCTTGAGTTTACGCTTACCTTATCTGCTCCGGCTAAAAGAACTTTTCTAAAATCTTCTACCGTTCTTATTCCTCCTCCAATTGTAAAAGGAATAGAAACCTCTTTTGCAATATTTTCAACTGTATGAATAAAGATATCTCTTTCATCGCTTGATGCAGTTATATCATAAAACACAAGCTCATCGGCACCAAGCTTAGAATAATTTTTTCCAAGTTTAACAGGATCATCAACATCCTTTATATTTGCAAAATTTTTACCTTTAACAACTCTGCCGTGATCAACATCAAGACAAGGTATAATTCTTTTTGCTAACATACCAAATCCTCTACTTTAAATTTATTTTCATATAATGCCTTACCTACAATAACAGCATAAGTATCGTTTTCTCTTAATTTATTAATATCCTCAAGAGAAGATATTCCTCCTGAAACGACAATATTATGTTTTGTAGCTTCACTTAATCTTTTGTAAAGCTCAAAGCTTGGACCTGAAAGCATTCCGTCTTTTTTTATATCCGTAACTACAATGCTTACAAGAGGTAAATCTTTTATTTTTTCAAGGTAATCCCATATTAAAATACCGCTGTTTTCACTCCAGCCTTTTATATATACATATTCATCTTTAACATCTAATGAAAGACTGATTTTATATGGGTATTTATCTGCCATTTCCTTCAAAAAATCAAAATCCTTAACAGCCTTTGTTCCTATGGACACCCTATCAACACCGATATCCACATATTTTTTTATTTGTTCTTCTCCTCTGATTCCTCCGCCTACTTCAACTTTCATACTTGTATTTTCTATGATGCTTTTTATAACATCATAGTTTTGCATCTGACCAAGTAAAGCAGCATCCAAATCGACTACATGAAGATATTTAACACCTTTTTTTTCAAAATCTTTTGCAACCGACAAAGGACTGTCAAAGTAAACTGTCTCTTTGTCATAATCTCCTTGTGAAAGTCTTACACATTTACTGTTTCTTATATCTATTGCTGGATAAATTATCATATTTATTCTCCCAAAAAGTTTAAAAGTAATTTTTCTCCTGTCTTATCGCTTTTTTCAGGATGAAATTGCATACCTATAACATTACCGTTTCTAACGACTGCAGGAACTTTATAATGATATTCACTGTAAGCAATTAAGTTTTCATCATTCATCTTATCTGCATGATAAGAATGAACAAAGTAAACATATTCTCCGTTATTTATGCCTTTAACAATGTTATCTTCTCTATTAATAACAAGTTCATTCCATCCCATATGAGGAACTTTATATTCTTTAGGTATATCAAAAGGAACAATTTCTCCTTTTATATAACAAAGACCTTTATGCTCTCCCATTTCATAACTTTTTTCAAATAATAACTGCATTCCAAGACAAATCCCAAGAAGATACTTACCTTCCTCTACCCAATTATTAATAAAGTCTATCAAGTCATTTTCTACTAAACCTTCCATCCCATCCCCAAAAGCTCCAACGCCTGGAATAATAAGTTTATCGCATTTCGAAAGAACGTCTTTGTCATTTGTAATAACACTGTCAAATCCAAGCCTTAAAAGAGCATTGTATACATTCTTTAAATTTCCTGCACCGTAATCTATAATACCTATCATAATACACCTTTACTTGAAGGAATTTCATCACTTGTAATTGTAACAGCTTCTTTTAAAGCTCTGGCTAAAGCTTTAAAGATAGCTTCACACATATGATGATTATTACCTTTGTCTAATATTTTTATATTAAGATTAAGCCCTCCGTTTATGCAAAATGCATATAAGAAGTCTTCTAATATTTCAGTTTCAAAGTCCCCTATTCTTTCAACATTAAAAGGATTTTCATATACAAGATATCCTCTGCCGCTAACATCAACACTTACTCTTGCAAGAACTTCATCCATAGGAATGAAAAAAGTTGAATATCTGTTAATGCCTCTTTTATCCCCTACAGCTTCTTTAAAGCATTTACCTAAAACAATACCTATATCTTCTACGGTATGATGATTATCAACTTCAAAATCACCTTTTGCTTTAATGTCTATATCAAATTTTGAATGAGATGCTAAAAGAGTAATCATGTGATTAAAAAAACCTACCCCCGTATCAGCATAAACATTACCACTTCCGTCTAAATTCAAATTAATTTCAATGTCGGTTTCTTTTGTTATTCTATGTTCATAACTTGATCTCATTTAGAAAACCTCCTTTATTACTTCAATAAGTTCATCGTTTTCTGCTTTGCTTCCAACTGTTATTCTTACTATATTTTTTAGGCTCTCTCCATATGCCCTTATAGATATGCTTTTCTTTTCGCATTCTTCATAAAGTTTATATGCCTTATCACTTCTTATTGTTATAAAGTTTGCGTTTAGTGGAAATATAAATACTCCTTCACACTCTTTTAGTACATCGACTATCCTGTCTCTTTGTTCCTTTATAACTTCTATTTCATCTTCTATGTATTTATGGTTTTCAACCAAAACCTCTCCTGCTGTTTGAGAAGTAACTGATAAATTATATGGAGCTTTTGCAGCATATAAGAAATCAATAACTTCTTTATTTGCAATTATAAACCCAACTCTTAGTCCCGCACCGCTAAATGCTTTGGATAAGGTTCTTAAAATTATTACTCTATTACTGTAATCAAGCAAATCAAGGTTTTCACCTTCTGCAAAATGAATATATGCTTCATCTATTACAACCATAGCACTTGTATTGTCAATAACTTTTTTTATGTCATCCTTTGAATACAAATATCCTGTTGGATTGTTTGGTGTGCATATATAAATTATTTTTGCATTCTCTTCATTTGCTCTTTTTATTAATGTATCAATGTCAGGAGTAAAATCTTCTTTATCACTTTCTATTCCTATATATTTACCCTTTGCTAAAATAGCTGCTTGACCATACATTGAAAACGTAGGATCACAACTCATTACAACATCATCTTTATCCACAAAAGTAGCACTGATTATAGTAATACCTTCATCTGAGCCTGAAGTTGCAATCAATTTATCCATATCAACATTTATTAAATCTGCATATGCTTTTCTTAATTTTTTTGCATCAGGATCCGGATAACGATTTATATTGATATTTTTCATTTTTTCAATAAAATCATTTTGAAGTTTTGTTCCAAGAAAATTTTCATAATGCTCATTTGCATTTAATATTATTCTGTAATCCTGTCCCGCAGCCTTGTAACATTCATAATCTTTTAAGGCTGGAACAACAAGCTCTCTTATATCCATTATTCAAATCTCCTTTCAACAGCTTTTGCATGGGCAGTAAGCCCCTCTTTGTTTGCAAATGCAATGATTTTATCTTTATGCTTCATAAGTTCTTCTCTTGAATAATAAACTATACTTGTTCTTTTCATAAAATCATAAGTTGATAATGGGGAATAAAACTTTGCTTTACCTGATGTAGGAATTGTGTGGTTTGAGCCTGCAAAATAATCTCCCACAGGTTCAGGAGTATATTCACCCATAAATACACTTCCTGCATTTTGGACTTTATCTATATAGTCAAAAGGATTTTCAAGAGATATTTCCAAATGTTCCGGTGCTATTTCATTCGCAACATCAAAGGCTTTGTCTATATCTTCAACAAGGAATATCATTCCGTAATTTTCAACAGCTTTTGAAGCTATATCTTCTTTTGTAAGTTCTTTTAATTGTCTGTATACTTCTTTTTCAACTTCTTTTGCCAATTTTTCGCTTGTAGTAACCAAAATACAAGCCGCATTCTCGTCATGTTCTGCTTGAGATAATAAGTCAGCAGCAACATAAACAGGATTTGCATTTTCATCGGCAATCACTAAAACTTCGCTTGGTCCGGCAAGCATATCTATATCTACATCACCATAAACTTTTCTTTTTGCTTCTGCAACAAATAAGTTTCCAGGACCACAAATTTTATATACGGGTTTTATGCTCTCTGTTCCATAAGCAAGAGCCGCTATTGCTCCGGCACCACCTGATAAGTAAATTTCATCAACTCCGCAAACATAAGCCGCAGCAAGAATATTTTGATTTACTTTTCCTTCTTTATCAGGAGGAGTAATAAGGGCAATTTCCTTTACTCCAGCAACTTTTGCAGGTATCGAATTCATAAGAACGGTTGAAGGATAAGGACTTTTCCCTCCTGGAATATATAATCCCACTCTTTCGATAGGAGTAACTTTTTGAGTTAGTCTTTTTGTTCCTTCATCCATATCAAAATGAGAATATTTTTGGTTCTTATGATATTTTTCTATATTTTCTTTACTTTCTTTTAATACTTCAATAAAATATTCATCTGCATTTTCATATGCTTTTTTTATTTCTTCTTTATCAACTCTTAAACTTTTAACTTCAACATGGTCAAAGTCTTTCATCATTCTTTTTAAAGCTTCATCTTTATTTTCTTTTACGTCATTAATTATATTTTCAACAATTTTTTCTACTTCGTTTAACTTATTACCATGTCTTTGTAAAATTTCTTTTAATATATCTAAATAATTTTCTTTATTTTTTAAATCTATTATTTTCATCTTTTTACTCCATTCTTTCATTTGCTGCTTTTAAGTTTTCTATAAATGGTTTTAATGAAGAATGTTTCATTTTTAAACTTGCTTTATTTACGATAAAAACAGAATATATATCAAAAATTTCTTCTAATACACATAGTCCGTTTTCTTTTAAAGTAACCCCGCTTTCAACAATATCAACTATTACATCTGACATTTTAAGAAGGGGTGCAAGCTCAACGGAACCGTTTATTTTTATAATTTTTGCTTTTATTCCAAGTTTGTCAAAATATTCTTTTGCAATATTTACAAATTTTGAAGCAGCAACAATTTGCTTCATATTCTTTACATCTGTACCTTTAAATCCTGCAACACACATTTTACATTTTCCAATATTTAAAGGGAACAATCTATATACATCAGGATTATCTTCAAGAAGTATATCCTTACCTACAATACCACAATCACATACTCCGCTTTCTACATATATAGGAGTATCACTTGGTTTTACAAGAACCATTTGTACACTGTTATCATCGCTGTTTAAAATAAGTTTTCTATTCAAATCAAATTCGGAAAAAGTAATACCGAATTCATTAAACAACTTTATGGCTTGTTTTGCTACTCTTCCTTTTGCAACTGCTATTTTTATCATATTACTCTCCTAAAATATCTAATAATTCATTTTCTTTTAAGGTTTTATTATTTTCTTTTGCTACAACCTTAAAACTCTTATCTGCTACCATTGAAACATTATAGCCTTTTTGTCTTAATTTATTTGAAACTTCAATACCTTTTTTACTATCGCTTTCCAAACAATGAACTATATAATCTACCCCGAAGAATTTTGTATCTTCTTTAAGTATTTGAGAAGTTAAATCTAAGTTTTGACTAAATCCACATGCACCTTGTCTACCTGCGAATTTCTTTGCAAGTCTGTCATACCTTCCCCCTGTAATGATTTCTCCTCCGGCATCAATAGAATAAACCTTAAACATTATTCCGCTGTAATAATGCATTGCGTTTGTAAAACCTAAATCTAAGTAAACAAACTTATCAAGACCATGAATTTTTAAAAGTTCATAAACGCCTTCAATTTTATCAAGAGCATTATTCATTTTATCATTAACGGCTATGTCTCTTGCTTTATTCATTACATCTTCAAAGTCACCAAAAAGCATACATATATCAATAAGTTTATCTAGATATTTTTTATCTATATTTCTTCCGTCCAAAAAGCTTATTAAGTCTGCACTGTTTTTTTGTTCTATGTATTTATGAACAGTTTCTACCTCTTCTTTTTTTATTTCATGTATTTCTTCTATAAGTCCATAAACAAAATCTGCATGAGATAAATCAAGTCTTATATCTTCAATTCCAAGAGCAAAAACACTATTAAGAGCAAGTGCAATAATGTCACTGTCTACCAAGTCACTTTCTTTTAAGAAACATTCAACTCCTGTTTGGTTAATTTCATCTAAAGTATAATCTTTAAATTTATTTCTAAATACTTTTGATTCGTAAAAATATTTTTCGCTTTCTTTATTTTTCATATTAGCAACAGTTTTTAAAACATGAAAGGTTGCATCAGGTCTTATTACAAGAATATTACCTTCCCCATCAATTAATTTTAATTGTTCATTGCTATGACTAATATCATATTTTTTATATAAATCATAAGGCATAAACATTGGTATTGTTATTTGTTCATAACCATATTTTTTATATAGCATACTTAAAGTATCTTTCATAAACGCATATTTTTTTTGAGTATTGTCTTCTTTTTGTAACATATAAACCTCCCCCAGCTTACAAGTTAAGTATAATTAATTCATTATATCATATTTTATCTATATGGGAAACATAAATAAGTAAAAATTCAGAAAATTTAATCTATTTATATTTATAAAATCAATTTAAATAGTTATATCCTTATAAATCCAAAAAAGCTAACAAAATAAATAATTTTTATAAAATTTTATTTATAATTATACATTTATTA
Organism: Anaerofustis sp. NSJ-163; assembly: GCF_024135845.1. Lineage (NCBI taxonomy): Bacteria > Bacillati > Bacillota > Clostridia > Eubacteriales > Eubacteriaceae > Anaerofustis > Anaerofustis sp. NSJ-163. Next base: position 433,561 of record NZ_JAMYJV010000003.1, on the reverse strand, counting down.
TTTTACTTTATTAATCTTAAATTATCCTTAAATTTATATGATTATATTTAGATTTTTCATAAAAAAAAGAACGATTTCTCGTTCTTTTTACATTTCTTTATTTTCTTGTTGTCTTTTTAGAGCTTCAATATCAAACTCACCTTTTTCAAGACTTGTATCAATATCAATATTATTATTTTTATCTACATCAACTATATTATCTTCAGTTGTTTTGTTTTCAGCAACATTGGTTTCATAGTGTACACTATCTTGATTATTTTCATTATAAACATTTGTATCGTTTGTATAATTATTATATTGATTACCATAATTAAAATTGTTATTAGAGTAACTGCCATATTGTTCGTATTTTAAGTATATTTCTTTTTCAATAAATTTCTTACATAATAAAGCAAAAGACATTTCACTCCATACAAAAAATACAAATGCACCAAAGAATAAAGCTAAAATTAGAATAATACCTACAGGCCATAACATATAAGCAATAAAACCTACTATCATATAAAATATGAAATACAAGATAACAAGCCCAAGTCCCAAAACAAAATAAAACAATAACATTAATATATAATCTTTTATATTACTTAAACCTATTTTAAAAGCATTTGAGAATAAGTTATTTAAAAGTCGTTTATCATCTTTTGCAGCAATTCCATATCCACTTAAAGGAACAACATTTAAAAAAGAAAAGATTATTCCTAATACGATTATAAAAAGGAACATTTTAGGCATCATTGATGCAAGAACATTGTATAACATGTTATCAGATACATATGGATAAGCATACATTAATGAATAAATATCCCCTGCTAGAAATATCATAGCAAAAATAACATATAATATAACACAAGCTAATACAAAAATAAGCTCTATTAATGCAGGAATTAAACATTCTTTAAACCTTGTAAAATATAAGAAAAGATTTGTAATGTTAAATTCTTTTCCATCATCCAATTCAAAAATAAGCCTAAATAAACCTATTGTAAATGCTGCAGAAACATATAAATTTATAATAGAAATTACAATACTTAAAATAAAAGACTCGTCTGCAATGAACCCACCTATGACAGAAAATGCTAATTGAACCAAATAAACAAGGAAAAATGAACCTATAATATACCAGAATTTTCCTTTAAGTAACTCCTTGGCTCTATCTCTAATTACTGCACGATTAATAAAATTATCCATATATATCCCCTTTAATAAATAATATTATTTAAAAAATAAAACCCAAACTGCTAGAGCTGCAACAACCAATCCCTCAACAATAACCAAAGCTTTTTTTGCGTTCATAATAATCCTCCAAAACAAAAATAATTTGATATAATTATAACATAAAACTATCTAATTACAAGTTATATACTGCTTTCAAAATCCTTAGCATTTACTATCTTTTCGTACTTAATCATCTGTCCATATTTTACAAAAGCTCCGGGTTGAGATTTATATAAATCTAAAAGACCCATCTTTTCTTCAACCTGTTGTTGAGTTAATGGAGAAAGATAATTGTCAACCTTAAAAAGTTCTCCCTTATCATAATATTTTGTAAAATAAAACAATGTATCTTTATTTATATATTTATTATATAATCCGGTAGTAATATTATTAACGTATATATGATGAATATGTCCATATTCACCTTCAGGATTATGCGTTACAACCTTATTCCAATTTTTATATAACAAAACAGTTTCAATATCCTTTGTTATATAATCCATTACTCCGGCTTCTTTCCAATCAACTCTCCTAAATTTATATGCGTCAGGATAAGAAAGTACTATACATTTATCATTTGTTTTTTTCATTACATCATTTAGTTCATTATATCTGATATTCCCTGTTTCTTTACCATTTGTAATGCATAATACCAAATAATCTTCATTAATAAGTTCCATTGCTGACCACAAAGCTTCATCGTCAGGATGAGCTATTATCATTAAATTTTCTACATTTGATAAATCCATTTTATCCAAATCATCTTTTTTTAAAAAAGGTGATTTTATATGTGCATCATAATTATTATGTAAAACCAATTTTTCATAATCAAGTCCGGCAAATAAAGATTTAACGGAGTATCGTATTGTCGGATTATATTTTATATTACCGCCAAGCAAAAGAACAAAAACAAACATCATGAAAATATAAAATAGAATTAAAAATAATATTCTTCTCTTTTTTTCCCTCTCCATATTAACAATCTCCAAATGGTACGCCTGAGAGGAGTCGAACCCCCACTAAGCGGGCCGAAGCCGCCTGCTCTATCCATTAAGCTACAGGCGCACGATAATATAATTTATAATTCTATCATTTATGACTTTCTTCATCAATATTATACACAATTATTAATAAAAATTTAACATTTAAAAAAATATATATTTTTTATAAATTTATTGTATAAATATATTGAAAAAATACAAATAAAACATTAAAATGCTATTTAGAAATATAAAGTTTTATAAAAAAATTTGTTATTAATTCTAATGCATGACAAATGTAACAGTATCGAACTTTTTTAAAAAAAACATAATTTTATTGTTTAAATTATTTATATTTATGTTATAATAGTGTTGTGCAAAAGTAACGTGAAAGGATAATTATGATTACTATACTTGTTATATGCGGAAGTGGTGTCGCAACATCAACTTTAGCAGCAGAAAAGCTTAAATCAATTTGCAAAGAAGAAAATATTGATATTGAAACTTATCAATGCAAAGTCAGCGATGCCAAAGCAAGAGCAAAAATGATTGATCCAGATATAATCGTTACAACCGCTGAATTAAACCAAGAATTTAATATACCTGTCATAAACGGAAAATCATTAATTACAGAAAATGGGATCTCAGAATTTAAAAAAGAATTGTTTTCCGTTATTGTCAAGCTGTTAAGTTCAAATTCAAATTAAGTACAAAACGGAATAACCGTTTGTAATAAAAGTTGCTTTAAATAAATCTTTTTAAAAGTACATATTTTGGTAAATAATAGGATTTTATTATTTATTTAATTAATGGAGGATTTTATTATATGAAAACTATTTTAGTTGCATGTGGAACAGGTATTGCTACATCTACAGTAGCTGCAAAAAAATGTGAAGGAATTTGTAAAGAAGCTGGTATTCAAGTAAAAACAGTTCAATGTAAAGCTGCTGAAACTGCTTCAAAAGTAAAAGTTATTAAACCAGACGTAATCGTTGGTACAACAGATATTCCTGGAGATATCGGTGATACAGTTCTTTTAAATGGTAGATGCCTACTTACAGGTGTTGGTTTAAATCAATTCAAAGAAGATTTAATTAACGCTGTTAAATAATTAATTTAATTACATTTTATTTTTAAGTATTTATTGTTAAAAGATTTATCTTAAAGAACGAAACACAATTCTATTAGACCGAATGAAATAGTACTTTACATAAAGAACAGATTTTTATCTGTTCTTTTTTTGTTTAAAGAGAATTACCATTTGTAATTTTTTACAAAAGATAATTATGTTTATTGACACTTTTATTTATAATGTGATATCATATAATAAAGATAACATTGTTTTAATAGAATTTAAAACAAAAATAAATGCAAATAAAAAAGGAGAATTAAAATGTTAACAAACAAAGTCGCAATTGTAACAGGTGCAGGAACAGGCATAGGTAAGGAAGTTGCGAAGCTGTTCGGAAAAAACCATGCATCTGTTGTGATAAATTACAGATCAAGCGAAAAAGAAGCCAATGAAGTAAAAAAAGAAATTGAACAAATGGGTTCAAAAGCAATAACAGTAAAAGGTGATATATCCAATTATGATGATTGCAAAAAAATCATAAAAGAAGCTCTTGATGCTTTTGGACATATTGACATTTTAGTTAATAACTCAGGAATGGGACTTTCAAAAGGTAATATCCTTGATATAACGGATGAAGAATATCATAAAGTAATAAAAACAAACATAGATGGAACATATTATATGACAACACTTACTTTAAAACAAATGGAAGAACAAGGAACAGGAGGAAGCATTGTAAGCATATCATCTTCTGCGGTTGCACAACCAAGCAGCGGAAACGGTCCATATGCAATGAGTAAAGCTGCGGTAGAACTTTTAATGCGCTCAATCGCACAAAATCATGGAGTAAACGGTATAAGATGTAATATAGTTGCTCCAGGACCTACAGAAACAAACATGGTAAAAGAATTCTTTGATGAAGAAAAGAGAAACAGAGTAACGAAAGAAATTCCTTTAAGACGTTTTGGAGACCCAAAAGAAACAGCTCAAGCTGTATTATTTTTCGCAAGTGATATGTCAAGTTATGTAACAGGTCAAAAAATCCACGTCGATGGAGGGAGAACTATAAGATAAATTTACAAAATTAAGGAGAACAATAAAATGGAAGAAAAACTTTTAGGAAAAGTTGCTTTAATTACAGGAGCTGCAAGAGGCATAGGAAGAGAATATGCTCTTAGACTTGCCAAACTTGGAGCAGATGTTGTTATTACAGATTTAGATGTAAAAGCAACAAAATTTAAAGAAAAAGATGTTCTTGCTCCAACCGTAAAAGAAGAAATTGAAGTTTTGGGAAGAAAATCAATGGCATTTGAAGGAGATGCAACCGATGATAAATTTGGCAAAATGGTTGTAGATGAAGTAATAAAAGAATTTGGACATATTGATATTTTAATTAATAATGTTGGAGGAACAGGAGGAGCAGGACCTGCTCTTGCTACTGAGATGGATACAGATAAATTTGTTCATGCTCTAAATATTAATTTACTTTCAACTTTTATTTTCTGTAAATATGTTGGGAAACAAATGAAAAAACAACAAAGCGGTAAAATAATTAATATTTCTTCCGTTGGTGGTTCAGTACCTTTATTTATTACTCAAGCTCATTATTCTGCAGGCAAAGCAGGTGTGGACTCTTTAACACGTACTTTTGCATTAGAACTTGCTCCATATGGAGTAAACGTAAATGCAGTTGCACCGGGATATATACATACAGTAAAATGGGATGCTCATTTTGAAGAGCAATTTAGTGAACTTACAGAAAAAGTTCCTATGGGAAGACTTGGTAATACAGAAGACTGTGCAAAAGTTATCGAATTTTTGGCAACTGATTTATCAGATTACCTAACAGGTCAAACAATATATATTGACGGTGGATTAAAAACTTTAAACCCTTCCTCTTCAAAACTTAACTTGTACTAATTTGTATAAGAACACTTGCAATCATTTGTAATATAAATTATAATATTGTAAGTAATAAGAAAAGGAGAATGAACATGAAAATTATTATCGCAGCAAGCATGAAAGATGCTAAATTTGCTAAATTTGAAGATTTAATTCACACTAACTGTGGAAAAGATGTTGAAGTTGTAAAATGTAACGTTATTACAGATAATATTGAAGAATTAATAGCTTCAGAAACTCCTGATGCTATCGTTAAAGTTGGTGTAAAAGTTCCTGATACAGATATTCCTGTAATTGATGGATTAGCACTTAACTATCCTCAAATGGGTGCTAAAAAACTTTATGATGCAATCAACAAATTAAAATAATAAAAAAAGAGAAGATAATCTTCTCTTTTTTTATTCTACTCTGAAAAATTTTTCTGCAGGCTGTTTACAAACAGGACAAAGTGCCGGCGGATTCTTTCCTTCATGAATATAACCACATACACTGCATTTCCATTTCACGATTTCATTTTTTTCATATGAACTTTCTTCATTAAAATTAATTGTATTTAATAAATCTTTTATAATATCCTGAGGAATCGTCTCATCGCCTATCAAAGATTCTAAGAAAGCTTTTGAATTTCCACTTTGAGGAATCATAAATCCCGCTTCTCTGCTTAGATCCTCTGCAACAAGTCTTGACGATTTTTCGGCAGCAACCATTAATGCACTGTTACAACTTCTTGCAATGTTTTCCAATTCTATTTTATTTGAAATAATAGCTCTTAATGCTTTTATTGTATCATCTTTTTTCTTTTGTTGTACAGGTAATTTTTTTGGAACCATTGAAATAGCCGCTGAAGGACATACTTCACTGCATGTGCCACACCCTATACATTTCTCTACATCAATAATACTATTTTCTGTATCTGTTGCTCCTGTAGGACAAACATATAAACACAAGCAATCTTTTGTACATAATCTTAAATTACGAACTGCATATTTTTCTGACATTTTACATTCTCCCTTCAACTTTTTCAAACTTCCAATCCGGAACCTTACATACAGGACAAAGTGCCGGTGCGTCTTCCCCCAAATATATAAATCCACATACACTGCAAATCCATACATTTGTTTTTTCAATCATGCTTTCACCTTCTTCTTTATATCTTCTAAGCAAGGAATCCAACATTCTTGTAACTTTTTCTCCCCATACCATAACACGTTGTGCACCTCTATCAGAATTTTTTCTTGCTATTTGATTTGCATATGGATAAAGCACATCTAAATCTTTTTGTAAAATATCAAGCATATCATCTATATTACAGTCTTTAACACCTTCACCCTTTTGTAAAAACACTTCTGATAATTTTCTAAATCCATCTGCCTGTTTTTCCATGTATTGTTTTTCACATCCCTTTGCCAAATTTGAGCATAAAATGCTCATTTCCATAGCAGACATTTCTTTTGAAACATGAGGTTCATACTCAATTTCATTATTTATTTCTTCTACTACTGGTTTAAAATCTGTTTTACTTGCACCACAAAGAGGACATTTCCAATTAGAAGGAAATTCTTCCCATTTTGTTCCAGCCTTAATTCCTTTATCCGGAATCCCTTTTTCTTCATCATAAACATAACCACATATCTTACAAATATACTGCATTTTATTTACCCCTTTTTTTATAATATAACATTATATATAATTATTTTCTGTGACTTAGTCACAAAAAAAACGGTGCTTTTTTTGCACCGTTTTTTAATAATTAGGAACACCATATCCCATTATATTCCAAGAACCTATAGAATAGCTTCTTCTTGCACACATATTAGACGTATTACCTTCAATTGTATGTACAGTTCCTCCACTTACATATTCAACTATACCTACATGATTTCCTACTCCATTACCATCCCAATCAAAGAATATAATATCTCCCGGAGATGGTTTATAACTTCTGCCTTTCCATCTTCCTCTTGCCTTAAACCAATTAGCTCCATTATCAACATATGAGAATTTTGGAATTACGCCGGCTTTAATATAACCTACCTCATTTGCACACCATGAAACAAAGCATGCACACCATGAAACTCTATAATTAAATCCATACCAACTCCAGAATTTTTCTCCATTATAATTACCTATTTGAGCTTTTGCAGCATTTACAACAGCTGTACGGCCTCTACCGTAATATGCATTACCACTTGAGTAATTACCATTTTTTATATTTTCTTCATATAGTTTATCACTTAACTCAATCGCTTCTTTTTCAAGCATGTCAAGTTGTTCTTCAATCGCTTCGATACTTTCATTTGCGTCAGTTAATTGATACTTTTTAGCCTCTGTCAACACATTAAGATCTTCTTTATCAGATTCTAAACCTGCAATTATAGTATCTAACTCTTTCTTATCGTCTTCTATTTTTTTTGTTTGCGTTGCAATTTCTGCTTCTGCCTGTTGTAAGTTACTTATTATACTTTGATCATATGAAACTAACTCTTTATAATTAGATATATTGCTTATTAAATCAGATAATCCGGAAGAAGAAAAGATTACATCTAAATACCCGCTACCACCATACATATACATAACTTCCATTCTTTGAGCAAATATTTTTTCATATTTTTCCTTCTTCTCTTTTGCTTTATCTAATTTCTTTTGAGCTTCTTCAAGTTCTTTTTCAACTTTATCTCTCTTAGACTCCTGAGTTTTTATTTTTTTGTTTAATTCAGAAATCTTACTTTCATAATCATCTATTTCGCTTTGAAGTTGATCAGCTTCACTTGATGCATCTTTTAAATCAGATTCTTTATTTTCTATTTGTTGTTTTTTCTCTTCTAACTGCTGCTCTGTAGACTTTTTTGCACTAACAGTTACAAATGGAAAATCCATAAAAGCAGTAACACAAAATAGCATTAAAATAATCGCAATAAATTTTTTCTTCATAGTTTCTCCAAAGTTTACTTATAGTTTTAGTCATTATAATGTTATAATATTTTTCATATTTTGTCAAATATTTACTATATTTTTCATATTTCTTTAAATTATTTTATAATTTATTTACTTCTATAAATAACAACTTTTAATAAAAAAAACACCTCAATGGTGTTTAATGTCGAATGGCGCGCCCTGGAAGATTCGAACCCCCGGCCTTTTGATCCGTAGTCAAACGCTCTATCCAGCTGAGCTAAGGGCGCATATATTATATAAAAATGAAAAAACAATACATATGTATTACCAATCTATTATACCATAAGATTTTGTTTTTGCAATATTAATTTTCAAATTAAAAAGGGTCCTCAAACGAGAACCCTTTGGGTGTGACCAGATTAATTATTTAATAATGTACTTTACTTATTTACCAGTTTAAATTAAAGCATAATCCATTTAGCAATTAGGAATGGAATCCATGTAATCCATTGAGAACCTAAAGCGATACTTGTAATTTGTGTAGCGCCTTCAGGAACAGCAAGACCTGTGTAGCTTGCAAGACCTGTCATAACATCTGCTGCGATTGTAGAGAATGTTAGGTAAATTGCACACATAATGATTGTTTCAATAATACCTCTGAATAAGTTACCTTTGTTTGGTAATACAGCACATTGTACATAGAATACTAATGCAGCTAAGTCTGTTAATGGAAGAACTGTGTTCCATGGTAAGATTATAGCTTCAATGTAAATAATTGGAATAGCAAGTAATGCTAATGAAATAACGAATGGGTGACCTGTTGTTACGGCAGCATCAAGACCGATGTATAATTCTTTACCTGGGAATCTCTTTTCAAGGAATGATTGAGTCATTTCAGAGATAGGCATTAAACCTTCCATCAATAATGCAACCATTCTTGGGATAAGAACCATAACGGCAGCAATGTTCATACCATCGATTAACATTTGTTGAATACCTGAAGCGATAGTTGTACCAGCAGTTGTAAATTGAGCCAAACCTGAAAGAATACAACCGATAACAAATCCCATAATCATTGGTTCACCAAGAAGACCAAGTTTTTCAGCAATACCTTCACTTGTCCAGTGAATGTCTTTAAGACCAGGAATCATTCCGATTATTTTATCAACAGGATATGTAACGATACAGTTACACATAGATTGGATATGAGGTAATGAAATACCTTCAAGTCCGAATACTTCAGCACAGTCTGCTTGTACCCAGTCAGCAACGATGAATATAATACCCATCATTAATACTGCTTGACCGATAGCAAATACCCATGCTAATACAGGGTTAGCTTCTCCGCAAACTAAGATAATAGCTGATGCTGTAAATAATACATGCCAGTAATTCCAGATATCAACGTCCATTGTTTTTGTCCAGCCTAAAGCTATCATTACAATGTTTGTAATGATTACAGCAATAAATACGAATGGAACAACTTCTGTTGACCAAGCGATAACTGAACCAGCAGCCCAACCAACGTCAAATGCTGTTAATGGGAAGTTTAAGTTTTCAACTAGTTTTGCACCGATAACTGAAATTGCATTAGACATAATAGCTATAACAGCGTTAAGTCCAATGAAACCAACACCGAAAGTCATACCAGCTCTTAAAGCTTCACCAAATTTAGCACCTAAGATAAGTCCTAAAATTGTAAAGATAATAGGCATCATAACTGATGCACCCATGTCAATTATATAACTAAATATAGTTGTTACGACTTGCATTGTTTTTCTCCTTTAAAATTAAAATTGTTTGTTTTCTATGTTAAATATTCCCGCCTACGTAAATCTTCTTATAATACCTAATGAATTTAACTTTTTAATGTTTCCAATAATTCATCAATACATTCTTGTAACTTAATACCTGTTAAGAATGCCCTTCCATTAATTGTTTTGCAAGGGAATGTTCCAGGCAAATCACAAGTTCCTATTACCAAATCAGGTAATATTTCATTTGCTTTAGAAGCAGCATCGGCAGCTTTACACTGAACCGTTTTTACTTCAATATTATTTTGTTCGCAAAGTCTTTTTACTTTTTTGGCAACGACTGTAGAAGTAGCAATTGCTGTTCCACAAGCCACCAATATTGTTTTCATATCTAATCACCCCCGATTAAATCTGTAAGCGAAAAATATTCTAACCTAATTAATTATTTAATATTAAATTGTCAAGCATCTCGATAATCTATCGAAAGGTTTTCATTATTGTTACAATAAAACATCAATGAAACTTTGTTACAATAATAGTATAATACTTTAACTTTAATTTGTCAATAAAATATAAAAGTAAAACAACAAATTAAATTACGTTAATATATATTATCTAAAATCAATAATATTACTATTCACATAAAAATAGGGAGAATGTTCTCCCTATTTTATATAAAGCAATAAAAACATCAATAAAATAGCAACTACACTTACATAAAATGAAAATCGTGCCATAGATAGAGCCTGATCGACCTTTTTTTCTAACATGGCTATTCTTCTTTCCATTAAATCATAAATATCCAATGTTTGATTTTTAGATTTTTCAGCTTCTTCTTCTTTTAAAAGGTCTATGGGATTAATACCAACATTACCGCCTATTAAAGGAGCAAAAGCTCTTTTTCTTAAACTTTTCTTATAGCTGGCAAGTATTTTTCTTCTATCTTCTCCACTTGTCGAATCTAAATGAAACTCTTTATCTTCGTTTTTATTCTCTTCGTTCAAATTATCTTTTTCTTTAATATCTATATCTTTGTTTGTATCCATATTATACACTTAAGCTTCTTCCGCCGTCAGCAATAATAACTTCACCATGGATGAATGAAGGTGTATTTAAGAAGTAAACTATATCAGCAACTTCTGTAACATCCATAAATCTTCCTAGAGGAACTGAATCTTTTCTCTTTTGTAAAGCTTCTGGATCATCTTTGAATCTTTCAGCCATAAGTGGTGTCATAATTAATGTTGGAGCAACTGCATTGATTCTTAAACCTGTATCACCAAAGAATCTTGCAAAACTTCTTGTCATAGAAACTACAGCACCTTTACTTGCAGCGTATACAACGCTTCCGCCACCACCAGTAAATGCAGCTGTTGAAGCAACGTTAACTACTGAAGGAACTTGATCTTGTTCTTTAGCTTTAAGTAATAAGTCAAGTAAAGAAATAATCATATGGAAAGGACCGTTTACGTTAATTCCCATTGTTCTTTGGAATAAAACTGGGTCTAAGCTGATTTCTTTTGGATCTCCACCAGGACCGATTGCAGCATTGTTAACTAATGTTGTTAAATAACCGTATTCTTTTTCAACTAATTCAGCAACTTTTTTGCAATCATCTAAATTAGAGATATCGCATTTTACAGCATAAACTGTAGCGCCTTTTTCTTGTAATTCTTTTTGAGTTTCAATCATACCAGCTTCATCATAGTCTACGATGATAACTTCGTAACCTTCTTTAATAAATTTTTCACAAATAGCTTTACCAATACCTTTGGCTCCGCCTGTAATAACTACATTTTTCTTAGCCATTATTATTTCACTCTCCTAAACATTGTATTTTGTTGTCATTATTATATAACATATGAACATCATTGTCAATTACTATTGTAATTTTTATATTTACCTGATGACAATTGTAACGATTAAAACCTTTTTTATTATTTTGAGCAAATAAAAAAGGTGCTTAAAGCACCTTTTTTAAGTATTTATTTTACTATTTCATTTCTGGGTCAAATAATACTTTGAAACCTGTTACGTTAGCAGCTTTATTGAAAGCTTCTTCCCAATCTTCAAGTTTCATAACATCAGATACTAAAGGTTTAATATTGATTTTGCCTGCAGCAACTAAATCAATAGCTCTTCTCCAAGCTGTTGGTTTTTGAGAAAGTGTACCTTGGATTCTGATTTCTTTTTCTTGAATTCTACCTAAGTCTAAGTAGTCTGGAGATGGACCATGGAATACGCCCATTTGAGAAATTGTACCAGTTTTCTTAACGATGTCAAGACATGTATTTAATGATGGATAAGCACCTGAAGCTTCAACAACAACATCAGCACCATAGCCATCTGTTAAATCCATAACAAGAGCTTTTAAATCTTCTTCTTGTTGGTTTACACAGTAATCAATACCTAATGTTTTAGCAATTTCTAATCTGTGTTTATCTTGGTTGATACCTGTTAAGATAACTGTTGAGTTATTAGCTTTAGCAGCTAAAGCAGCAAGTGTACCGATTGGTCCAGGACCACAAACTACAACAACTTCATCACAGTGAGTAGTAGTTGTTTCTCTAACAGCATGGATACCACAAGCTAATACTTCGATTAAAGCACCTTCTTCAAAGCTCATGTTATCTGGCATTGGGATACAGCTTGTTGAAGGAACTTCTACGTATTCAGCAAAACATCCGTTCTTTTTAGAACCGATACCTAATCTTTCGATACATACGTTTGTGTTACCTACTGCACAGTTTTTACATTTACCACATACTTTGTATGTAGTCATAACAACAACTCTGTCACCAACTTTAACATCAGTAACATCTTCACCTAGTTTATCAACAACACCACAACCTTCATGTCCGATAATTACAGGAAGTTCACCTAATCTATCAGAACCAAATTTCCAGTAAGCTAAGTCTGTAGCGCAGATACCGCCTCTTTTTACTTTAACTCTTACATAACCTCTTTTAGGTTCTGGAACAGGGAACTCTCTAAGTTCAAGTTGTCTGTCTTCATTTAGGCATAAGCCTCTCATCATTTCACTCATTTGAATTGTACCTCTTTCTTTTATTTTACTGAGTCTTTCATTTTTTGAATAAGCTCTTTATAATCAGCATCATCACCTTTAAAGATAGATGATGTTCCTGCCACTAAAACATCTGCGCCTGCTTTTACGCAGTTTGGAATTGTGTTTTCATTAATATTTCCATCAACGGCTATCATTAAATCCGGATTTCTGTCATTTGCCATTTTTCTTATATTTTCAATTTTACCAAGAGTTTGTTTGATAAATTTTTGACCGGCAAATCCAGGAGAAACCGTCATTGCAAGAACAATGTCGATATCGTCGATTAAATATTCAAGTGCATCTTCATTTGTTGCAGGATTTAATGCAACACCTGTTTTTACACCCATTCTTTTAATATCTCTTAATACTCTGTGTATATGTATAGTACTTTCAGGATGAACGTGAATAAAGTCATTTTCATCTAAAATACTACATAATTTTTCAATATGTTTTTCAGGATGGAACATTGCAAGGTGAACATCGAAAGGAATTTTTGTTTTCTTTTTCATATGTTCAAGCATATATATACCCATAGCTATATTTTCAACATAATGCCCGTCCATCATGTCAAAATGAATCATGTCTGCACCGGCTTTTTCAAGCTTTTCAAGTTCCCATCCGAACTTCATAGGGTTACCACACATAATTGACGCTGATACTTTTAAATCATTCATCTTATTTGTCCTCCCCTACTGCTTTATGTATTATATCTTTCATTTCTTTTGTTAAAGGTTTATATAAATTTCTATCTCCTTTAAAAATAGCACTTGTTCCGCAAACATAAACATCTGCACCTGCTTTTGCACATCCAGGGATTGTTTCAGGTCCAATATTACCGTCTACTTCAATCAACAAGTCAGGATTATATTTTTCTTTCATTGCTTTTAAATCAGCAATTTTTTTGTATTGGTTTGGAATGAATTTTTCTCCTGAGCCACCAGGATTAACAGTCATAAGACAAACCAAATCAATATCTTTGATAACTTCTTTTAAAACATTTAAGTTAGTAGATGGATTCAAAACAACACCAGCTTTAGCGCCGGCAGCTTTAATAGCCATTATACTTCTGTGTAAATGCTTTACCGCTTCAGCATGAATACAAATATATTCTGCTCCGGTTTTTGCGATTCTTTCATAATAAGCATCAGGCTCAACAACCATTAAATGAACATCAAATATCATATCTGTATATTCTTTCATTGCTTCAAGCATATATAGCCCCATGCCTAAATTATTTACGAATTCACCATCCATTACATCAAAGTGGATCATATCCACGCCTGCTTCTTTAAGCGCATCTAATTCTTCACCGTATTCTAAAGCATTTCCGCACATAATCGAAGCTGCAATCTTATCCATAAATGTTATATCCTTTCATAAAATTTATACCCTATTATTCTTACATTATTATACCTTTTTTTAATAATAGGGTCAATAATAAAAACAAAATCCTAAAGAAAAGGCAATATGTCTTCCTTAGGATTATTGTCTTAAACTAAATTTATTTTGTACGATATTTTGCTTCCATTTCAGCCATTACACCAAGTCTTTCAGTAAATCTTGGTTCTTTTGAATATTCTGTTTCAATCCAAACTTTAGCTATTTCAGCCATCATTCTTGGAGCAATAACTCTAGCTCCCATAGTTAAAATATTTAGTTTTGTATCGCTTTTAGCAAATTTAGCTGTAAATAATTCGTTACATACAGCAGCTCTTGCACCTGGAACTTTATTTGCGGCAACAGACATACCGACACCGTTACCACACATTAAAATACCACCTGTTTCTCCTGTTTCATCATTAACAACTTCAAGAGCAACTTTTTCTGCTATTAAAGAGAATTGAACAGGAGGCTTAGGAGCATCAGGTCCCATATCAATAACCTTGATTCCCCAAGATTCTAATTCTTTTATAAGTAATTTTCTTTCTTCGATTGCTGCATGATCAGAACCGATTGCAATAGTTTTAAATTGACCTTCCATTATTTTTCTACTCCTTCTGGGAAGAACATAATCTTACCAAATAATGTTTTTCTTTCAAAATTAGCTTTAAATACTTCTTCGATATCATCAAGTGCATATCTATGCGTAATTATTGGACTATAATCGATTAATCCTTTTTCAAGTGCTGCTACGGTAGAAGTCCAAGGTTTCCCAGGGAATCCTTGTTGAATAGCATTCCAAGAACCATATACAGTAAGTTCGCTTCTTCCGATTTTTTCAAAGTATTCTCTTGGAATATTAACATCTCCGTAAGGAATGCCTAAGTATAATACTTTAGCACCTTTACATCCAAGACCAAGTACTTGAGCAGATGTGATTGGAGTTCCGCCTGATTCGATAACGATATCAGCGCCTCTTCCGTTTGTTACTTCAAGCACACCGTTTCTTGCTGAATTGTAATCATCTATTTTAGATAATACTACATCTGTAGCACCGCATTGTTTAGCCCATTCAAGTTTTTCTTCCATAATATCAATTGCAATAATTCTTTTAGCACCGAATACTTTTGCAACTAAAATTGAAAGTAATCCAATAGGACCGCAACCCATAACAGCTACATCATCCCCAGGTTGCATCTTTGTTTTATATAAACCATGATATACAACAGCTGTAGGTTCGATAACAGCAGCTTGTTCATATGTTACATTGTCAGGAATTGGAACAACGTTAACTTCTGGCATTGTAATATATTCAGCATAAGCACCGTCTCTTACGGCTCCGATAACTTCAAGTGTCATACATCTTGCATATTCACCTTTTTTACAATATTCACATTCAAAGCAAGGAAGAGCAGGACAAGCAGTTACTCTGTCTCCAGCTTTAAATTTAGTAACGCCTTCACCAACAGCTTCGATTTGTCCACTGAATTCATGACCAAAAGTAAAGATTCCTTTTTCAGGGAATTTTGGTCCGTGGCTACGATATCTTGATAAGTCTGAACCGCAAATACCAACAGCTTTAACTTTAATTAAAACTTCACCAGGTTTTGCTTCAGGTTTTGGAACATCTTCTAATCTTAAGTCTTGAACTCCATATAGTCTTGCAGCTTTCATTTTATTTCATCTCCTTATTAATTAAATAAAATTATTTATCAGCAGCTTCTCTTAAAGCTTGTAAATTCTTTTCAACGTCTCCTGTAAATGCGAAAGAACCGGCAACAATTACGTTCGCACCAGCGTCAACCAAAGATTTAACATTTTCGGTATTTACACCACCGTCAACTTCTATATCAATGTCCCTGTCTCCGATCATTTCTTTAAGTTCTCTAACTTTTTCAACCATACCAGGAATAAAGCTTCCACCGCCGCCACCTGGGTTAACAGTCATTAAAAGAACCATGTCAACATCATCTAAAACGTATTTAAGTACATCAAGTGGAGTTGCAGGATTTAAAACAACACCGCATTTTACTCCAAAAGATTTAATAAGCATTAAACTTCTGTGTAAATGAGTTGTAGCTTCCGCATGAACAGTAATCATTTGAGCTCCGGCTTTAACAATTCTTTCAATGTATCTGTCTGGTTCTCTAACCATCATATGCACATCAAAGAATAAGTCTGTATTTGGTCTAAGCATAGCGATTTGATCAGGACCAAATGCGATATTTGGAACATAGTTCCCATCCATTACATCAATATGTAACATTTCTACTTTACAGTCTTCAACAGCTTTAATTTGTTCGTTTAATCTACCGAAATCAGCTCCGAAAATTGAAGGTGATAATTTTACCATTTTTCTTTTCTCCTTTAATTATATTTATTTCTTATTACCAATTATTATAAGCATTTATGTAAAAATTTTCAAGCATTTTGCATTATTTTCCAAAAGAAAGAAATAATAATATTTTATACGATTTCATCCTTTTTATTTCGCGTTTTTTTTATTTAATTTATAAATTTTTATGATAATTTTATAAAAAACAATCATAAAAAAATCATGATATTGTAAAAAAAACTTTTAAATGATATCATATTTATATGAAAGAAAACATAAAAATAAAGTGGGAAGATAAACCTTATTACTCTTTTAATTGCATGTTAAAAGAAAGGTTTAACAGAAAAGTTTACAAAGTTTCAATTAACGCAGGAATGACTTGTCCAAACAGAGACGGAAAAATAGATACAAGAGGATGTATATTTTGCAGCAGAGGAGGAAGCGGAGATTTTGCGGGTAAAAGTAAAGAAAGCATACAAACCCAAATCGACAAACAAATAAAAATAATGCAAAACAAATCCAATGTTTCTGATTTTATTGCTTATTTTCAAGCTTATACAAATACCTATGCACCACTTGAGTATCTAAAACAAGTCTTTTACGAGGCAATAAATCATCCCAATATTGTTGCCCTTTCCATAGCAACAAGACCGGATTGTTTAGATGATAATATTATTGAACTAATAAGCTCACTAAATAAAATAAAACCCGTTTGGATAGAACTGGGACTTCAAACAATACACGAAAAAACCGCAGAATATATAAGAAGAGGATATGATCTTAAATGTTTTGAGAAAGCTGTAAACAAGTTACGAAAAGAAAACATAGATGTTATTGTCCATACTATTTTAGGACTTCCCGGAGAAAATAGAAAAGATATAATAGATACAATAGAATACTTAAACAAAAAAGATATACAAGGCATAAAACTTCAGCTTCTTCATGTTCTAAAAAATACAGATCTTGCAAAAGATTATATAGAAAACAAGTTTAAAGTTTATACCATGGATGAATATATTGATATGGTAATTGACTGTATTGAACATTTAAGAAAAGATATAGTAATTCATAGAATAACCGGAGACGGACCAAAGAAAATTCTTATTGCTCCTCTTTGGAGTGGAAACAAAAAGAAAGTATTAAACACTCTTCATCATGAATTTAAAATAAGAGAAGCATATCAAGGTAAAAAATACAATAAAAATTAGGTATTAAAAATATTAAAAATACATATTGAAATTTTCTTGTTTTATTTTTATAAATATAGTCATAAATATAAAATAATAAACAATAAAAAACACACTGCTTTTTGCAGTGTGTTTTTATTATATACATTAATTATTTTTCAAATTCTTCTTTTAATTTTTCGCCCCATGCGCCGCCTTGATGATAGAAGAGAACCTGCTCTCTTGTAACACCTCTTATTTCTTCACTTACCATCGCCAAAGCATCTCCCATTGCTAAAGTATTTGTTGTTGAAGTTGTAGCATTTACACCTGTTGGACAAGCTTCTTTTTCTACTCCTATATATAATGCAACGTCACATTGCTTTGCAAGTGTAGACTCTGTATTTCCTGTTAAACAAATTGCTTTTGCTCCAATTGTTTTTGCTGAAGGAATAACCAATTCCTTTAAAATATTTGTCTCTCCGCTGTTTGAAATAGCAATAATTAAATCATTTGGCTGAATAGCTCCGATATCCCCATTTTCGCAGTTGTAAGCACTTAAGAAAAATGCAGGCTTACCTGTACAACAAAGTGTTGCGGCAATTTTTCTGCTGATTAAACCTGATTTTCCCGTTCCTGTTAAAATAATTTTACCTTTACAGTCAGTTATCATTTCTACGGCTTTAACAAAGTTATCATCAAGAGAATCCATTAATCTTCCAAGTTCATATCTCTCCATTTCAATAACTTTTTTGCCTTTTGATATTATTTCGTTTTTTTCCATGCTAAATCATTCCTTTTCTGTATCTGTATTTATATAAATACATTATATCAATTTTGATGTTTTTTTCAATATGTTTCGATTAGTTTCAAAATGAAAATATTTCAAAGTATTTAAACTATATCATGATGCTCTCCAATAACAAAACAGCACAATAACTATTTTAATCAACAACCTTTTTATATATATTCTATTTTTATTTAAAATAAAAAGAAAAAAGAGAGACTATCCTCTCTTTTTTCTTTTTATGCTATTTTCTAAAACGTTTATCTCTGATTAACTTGCTGCTTACAATTCCAATTACCATAAATGAGCATAATACCAAGATTATGTATAAATTAATATTATTCATGTCCGAAGTTGCTGCACTGTCGGTATCATCGGAAGATTTACGTGTTTTGTCATCTATAACAACATCTCTGTAATTAGTTATAGTATAGCCATCATATGTTACCTTATATCCATCAGGGACCTCAACTTCTTTTACGGTATAAACAATTCTTTTATTTAATGAATTGTATTCAGGCAGATTTTCAAATACATATTCCCATGTGTTTGTTTTTCCTTTTAAGGTTGCTTCATTAACTTTTACATTATCTGCATAAAGTTCAACTTTAATATTCTTAGGACGCACTTTATCGTAATTATCCATATCATCCCAGACTTTCTTAATAGGAATATTTATGGTATCACTTAATGTATTTATAATATTATATCCATCATATGTTACAGCATATTCCTCAGGAACAACTTCTTCAACTTCATAAGTATATATATTTCCGTTATCATCTGTTGCAAGAAGTCCTTCAAACTTATATTCCCATTCATCTGTATCTGTATTTGTCCATATAGGAGCGGTATTAAGTTTAACTTTATCGCTTCCCTTTACGCTTCTATATATGTTAATTGTGATATCATAAGGTCTTGTGTTGTATTCATTGGAACTATCCTGCCAGATTTTCTTTCCGGTTATTTCTTTTTTGCCAATATTTGTTATTGTTGTTTTGCCTGCTTCATCATTATTTAGTATTCGATAATCATAATTTTCTATACTTATTCCGTCTATTGATAATTCTCTTGCATAATAAATATATTCATTACCGTTTACGTCATACTTAGGAAGAGAATTGAATGTTGCTTTTAAGTTAGTCTTTGTAAGAAGTACTGTCATTTGATTTGTTGTGCCGCTTTGCATTACAGGTTCACTATTGGAATCACCAATTTCACCTATTGTCCTATAAAGTCCTACTCTTACAATACCTTGTTTTGTGGAATCTACCCCATACCATACTTTTTCAACACTATAAGAAGTTGATTCGACATTTGTAAACTCAAACTGAGTATAACTATCTATGGAAACTTCATTTGTACTTTCTTGGATATATCCGCTTGGTACTGTTTCAAAAACTTTATATTGAGTATGCCCATTTGCATCAAGTTTACTTCCGCTTACAACAAGAGGTAAATCGTTCCATACAGCTCTCCATTCTTCACATTCATAATAAGGTTTTGTAGGATTGCTTACAGGATTAGCGGTTAAAGTTACTTTTGCCGGTGTAGAAAAAGACCTCCATGTTGTTCCATTAGAAGCAAGATATTTTACTTCTAATGTTACGTTTACTTCTTTTGAAGAAGGATTCCATTTCTTCAAAGCATAAACTTTTGTTGAATCAAGGGTATTTGTTACTGTATTGCTATTATAAGTTGTTGTATAAGTAGAGTTATAAGTATTATCTCCATTGTTTCCAACAATATCTTCATCTTTAACATGCCCGTCTGTTAAAGTGTAATTGCTGTCCAGTTCTCTTACCCTGTATTCATATTCATTTCCGTTTACATCAGACTTTGGAAGTCCGCTTACGGTTGTTGTAACACTGTTGTCTTCATCGCTATTAGTTCCATATATGGTTACAATCATATCTTTACTTGTTTGATTGCTTGCATATATTTCAACATTTTCCCAGTCACCCGCAGCAGATTTCCTTTGTACAATAAAGCTTGCCTGCCATGTATATCCGCTTTGAGATGTTTTTGGTCTTTGAGAATAAATATTGTTATTATCTCCTACCCAATTCTTCGTAAATTCAAAGCTCGTTGTTTCCAAACGATTATACATAACCCTTGTAGCATTATTGTTATATGTTGTTTCCGGTTGATCTTTTCCATTTGCCCAGTATGCCGGAGTAAACATTCCTCCGTTAAAGTTATAAATATAACCAGAGCCATTATTAGTTTCAACGACTGTTACTGTTGTAGGACTTGCTACACTGTCATCACTACCATAATGAATTGTTTTTTCTAAAACTCTGTACTGAAGCCTTGTAACTTCATTGTTTTGAGCATCTTTTTTTATAATAATTCTTGGTAAATTCGCATAACTTTTATTTACGCCCCATATTGTACTGTCGTTTATTCTTCCGGTTAAACTTCTATCAAATTGATAACCGTTAAATATTGCATTATAATTCGCTTCGGTTAAATTATCTTTAAAATATTCATAAGCATTTTTATAACTTTTATCCGAACTATCCATTTCGCTTACTTGAAGTTCAAAATCTACCGTAAGGTCATATCCTAAATAATCATTGTCTATTATATTTCCGTCATTATCTACCCAGTTTTTACTATATGGAATATTTGTTGTAATATTATTTGATAAATTATTCATAATAATATTACTGTTATCATTTTCTCTCCTATTTTCAGTTACTTTTCCTAAGTAACTATTACCGTCTGAAGGAGAAACGACATAATTAGAATCAGAAGAAAGAGTTTCTTTCACAACATATTTCCAAACCATACCATTCGGAGCATATTTCTCAAGTTCTCCCGTAACCTTGCCGGTAATTTCATAAGTCCAATTATTTTCGCTTTTTTGAGTCCAAGTTATTTCATATAGACTTTCATCAACCTTTTCTTCCGAAATAGAGTTACCCTGCCCTGGTTGTTCATTTGCATATTTATAAAGGGTAAGCTCAATATCACCAGGTCTAAATCCAAAAGTATCTTTATAATCATTCCATACTTTCGTCCCTCTTATATTAACAGTATCTCTAACATCATCAGGTGCATTTACAAATGTTGCACTTGGGGCAGGACCAAACAATGATTCACTTGAAGGATATAAATCTCCGGTTTCTATTCCGGCATATGTATCGGTTTTTATATTAGGAATATTTTCTTTTTCAAAATCTGTATTAACAACCCAGTTATCAATACCTCCAAGATAATTCTTATTTTCTTCCACTGAATAAACATATTTGGAGCCATTTGGTGCATATATGTCCAAATCTTCAAATAAAATTTCTTTTTCAAGAGGGTCTGCATCTGTTCCCGCATCAGGATTCAAACCAAGCAAATGCTTAGTTTCATACGCATTTTGAACTTCATTTGCCGTCCATGTCTTATACATAACAGCTTCTTTCTGCGAGGTAGTTCCGTCATTTTTCGTATAAGTACGGTATAGTGTAAATGTTACTCCAGGGAAAGCTTTAGGATCTCCGTTTTCATCAAATGAAAGTTCCATAAATTTCTTTATTGAAAGCTCGCCTTTTTTACTGTTATATGCATTTTCAACTAAATAAGTATGGTTATCTTTATTGTCAAATACATCTTCTATTGCAGGATTTGCACCGTCCGCCCAATAAATTTCGCTTTCTTTTAATTCATAAGAATATAGCTTACCGTCTTCATTGTATTTAGGTATTTTCTTTGCCTCTCCTTGACCGGCATATATAGTATCATTATTTGAATCTAAAGCATTTTCACCCAAATATAATACTTGGAATAAATATGAACCGTTTTTATATATATCTGACCATTTATCAACCGTTATTGTTGCTACAGGACTTCCATCCCCGCTTTCTGATGCCAGTTTTTGATACAAAGTAAATGTAACGCCAGGCAAGTCTTCATTTGGATAAGAAGAAGGTACTGCAGACCATATTTTCTGACCTTGAATTGTTAAATCAGAATATATTGTATTTTCAAATATACCGCCTTCAATTAAAGCATAGTTTGCATAATCAGATACGTTTGGCTTATCTTGAACATTTGATAAATCAAGCACATAATCTTCATACTCACTATCTACTTCATCTCTTGTTCCCAGGTATATAGATTGATTTTCTGCCTCTTCATCAACAACATAATAATTCCCTACCTGATAATCAAACTTTTTAAAATCTACATTAGTTCTTTCAACGGCATAATACATAATTTCATATCCCAAATCATCATATTTTGGAACATTATTAAAGAGTACTTTCCATTGATCAACAGGATCACTACCCTCTATATCACTATAAACCCATCTATAATTAGAAACATACAATGAAGTTTTTTCCTCAACATTTCCATTTTCATCTTTTTCATGAGTTACTTGATAAATATCAAGATACAAGTCCATTCTATGTCCGTTTTCGAACATATAATCATCTTTCCATACTTTTTCCCATGATAAAGTTTTTGAACCCGTTAATGCATTCCTAATGCTAATATCCTGTGTATCATTTGCAAAATGATCTCCGACAGTATACTCATCTGATGTAATAGATGAAGAATACTGACTGTATAATTCATATAATTTTGGATATTTATTCTTTATCGTAGAAAGTGCAACATATGTTCCGTTCGAATCTACCCAGACTTCGCTTATTTTATAACTTGCAACAGAACCGGATTTGTTATATTTAGGAAGATTAAAGAAATAACATTTACTATTTTCACCGTCTGCCCATAGAATTTTTTGTGTTGATGAAACATTATTTCCATTATTATCTTTTATGGCAACATAGTTATCAGAATTGCCTATAACAACACTGTCCGCATTATCAACACCGTTTCTTGTTATCTTATAATAAGAAGGATTATTGTCGGTTGCAAAATCAAGCTGAGCAACTAAAGAAAGAGAAACATTTTGGTTTTCTTCAATATTTTGTAATTCTTTTTGAATCTCACTTCTAAGAGAACCGTCTCCGTCAACCCATGTTTTTTCTACTGTTAAATTTATATTTCCAAGTCTTCTGTTAACGGCTTTATATACTTTTTCACCGCCTATTTCTTCGCTAGTATATTTTACGTCATATCTATGATATTGTGTCTCATATTGAATTGACGTATAGTTGGTATCACCTTCGTCATCATATTCATCCGGAGCTTTAGGATTATCATAGTTCGGAGTCTGTCCCTGATCCAAATAATATGTATCCAAAGGAATATTTGTATCCCCTACTTTTGTTTCCAAAATATAGACGTTCTCTTCATTTAAATTGCCTATACCGACATAATCATACCAAACACCATCACCCAATGTAACTTCATTTATTTTTTCATTGGTTTCTCTATTGTATACAGAAATTGTTACATTTTCTCTATGAGCAATATCGCTGTCGTCTATCCAGCCTTTTGCAACAAGTATTCTATTTCCAGGTCCCGGTGCATTGACAATAGTTGATTCATATCCTTCTACTGTCCTTGTGGTTTCCATATCAGGTAAATAATCCTGATTTGCTTCTGTTAAGAAATATTCATACTGCATTCCTTCTTCATTAAATTCATCCAAAGGCGTTACCCTTACCATCCAAGGAGAAATTTCCTGTGCATATATTCCAAGATTAGCATTTACCAAAGTTTTATCAGTATCGACAACACCGTCCATTTCAAATACGGCAACGGGATCATCATATGTATATTCATTATTTAACATTTGATAAATATTAAACTTAATCTTTGCCCCTGCCGGAGCATTAATCTCATGCCCATCGGCATCATGCCATTTTTTTATCACATCATATTTTATTGTGTTTTCTATGGTATTGGTAACAATAGTATGCTGAGGATTATCCTCATCTATTGTCGGAGTTGAAAGAAATTCTATTTCCCTGTTATCCAATGTAAGGGCAAAAGTTCCGCTTCCGTCAGCATTTGCTTTAAACAGGTTGCTTCCGCCTGCTTTATATACACCGCTTTCAACCCATCTGTATTCAAGTTCCCTGCCTAGATTGTCGTATTTAGGCATAGATTTTGTTTTTGTGTCAGTCAAATTTTCTGCATAGAAATCATCCATTACCAAAGTCTGTGTCGTATTAATCCACGTTTGTGTGCCTTTTACTCTTTGTTGTAATGAGAATTCTACACTGACATCATCAAATCCTGATTGGAAAGATGAAGCTTCCCAAATTTTTGTAACTTCGGTTGAAACGGTTCCTTTTATTCTGTTTGTTATAACTCCGCCGTTATATATAAAATCATTATTATTTGCTCTATCTGAAGTGTTTGTAGTATCTTTAATTTCTCCGTTTATATCAACTCTGTCTGTAATATTTCCGTTTTGATCAACACTTCCAAAAACCTGCTCATAATTTCCTGCATTATCACCTTCAAGATACTCTCTTAAAACATAAAAGTATTCATATCCCTCAGCATCATATTTTGGCAAATTACGACTTCCATCTAATTCAAATATTAAAGTCTGCTCATCAGTAGCATTATTAAGCTTAATTTCAACCATCGTTCCATCATCATTTCTTACAACAGAAGCAGTTGAAAAAGATGTACCTTCACGATATCTCCATAATTGGAAAATACCGCTTGGTCTATCCTGTTTTGTTTCAGTCGTTCCATCATCAAGCCAAACTTTTTTTGCTTCATAGGTTTTCTCACCTGTTAATGTTAGTATTACAGTTCCTTCACTATATAAATTATCTATCCTAGAGCCATAGTTAGGAGAAGAAGAATTGTCATAACTTACAGACAAATAATCATCCTCATCAAAAGCATTTTCAACATAAACCTTGTTGTCAGCATTACCTGAACTATCAGGAATCTCTTCTATATAATAAGTAATTAAAGAGCCATCAATATTATATTTCCATGTATTATCAATAGCTAATGTCATACTGTCATCATCAGGATGATCTGTTAAATATGTGTTTTCAAATTCTGATAGAATATGCTCTTCATATCTTCTATTTTTTATTTCTATTACAAGACGGAAATCATTTAAAAGGGCATCACTTACTTCTTCCCAATGATCATTATCCCCCATTCTGGCAACACAAGTAAAGCGAAGGTCTCTAAGTAAAATGTAATACCAGCCTGTATTATCTACAGAAGGATATTCATTTTTATTTTCATCTGTTACTTCAACCATCGCATATCCGCTTACATCAGTCGGTATGATTTCCCAGCTTACATCATATGAAGTCTTATTTCCATAAATATCTTCATAGGTAACATTCGATGGTAATACACGGTTTCCTGCCGATATAGTATATACTCCAACACCTGTGTTATCTACAGAAAACTTAGGATAAGACTGTAGCCCCACTTCTTCCATATTGTCTTTGGTTAAAGTTTTATACGTTTTTCCATCAAAAGAGAATTGTAATATAGGCTGAGAATAGGAAGAAATATTAGGTCTGATTGAAGATTCGTTGTTGTTATCCACCCAAAAAATTTCTTTAGAAAAATTTGTTAAATAGCTATTTATTGTAACACTGTCTTCTATAGCTTTGTTTTCTAAACTTTCTGTTTCTTTTAAAGCTTTATTTTCTTTAATATCATTATTTAAATCTTCTTTTTGTTCTTCTTTGGTTATTGTAATTTTATTCGTATTTTTTTCTACATTAACGCCATCAATTGCCTCACTGCTTTGTCCCATTGCATTTACTACAATATCATTTTCATCAACGTTAATTGTAAAAGGAAGCGTTAAACTACTTGGCACATTAAATTTATATTGATAAGATAAAGAAGAATTTTCCTTATCAAGTCCAATCACCAAATGAACACTTTTATCTTCTTCCATTTTAGGAAGTATATTATTTCCTAAAGAGTCAAGTCCATTTTCGCTATTTTCTACTTCACTTTTAAAAGCATCTTCATTTAATTTCAATCCATCTTCTGATAATATACCTAAAGCAATTGCTTCATCATTTGTCAAAACAATCTCAACACTTACAGCATTAATATCTTTGACATTATCAGTATTAAGCTTAGCTTCAATGTTAAGTATCCCTTCTTGCGAAGAAGTAATTTCACTGTTTTCAAATTCCCAATCTACATATACGTCATTAGTGTCAACTTCTTCAATTACGTTAGAATCTTTTTGTCCATTTGTATCAAAAACATCATCTTGAACTTTCGCAAAAATACTCGAGGGCAATGATGTAAAAATAATTAATAAAGACAAAAAAACACAAAACAACCTGTCTTTCAATGTTTTCTTTTTCATAACCTTCCTCCATTTCCTGTCTTTTAAATAAATAAACGAACTAAAATATATCAACATGAACAAAATAAAGATAAAAGTAAAAACATTAAAATTTTATGTATAAAAATACATTTACAATATGTATGCATTTCCAGAATTTAAGCAACATATATTATTACAAATGAAATTTATAAACTTTGTCAGAAAATGTATACAAATTGTAACAAATAAATAATAATACATTTAAAATTTACAAAGTATTATTATTTATTTTTTTTGTCTTTTTTATTTAAAAAAATTTCTTTTATGTAATATATTTTATTTGTTCCATTATATATATATATTTTATCACAACTTTAAACGTTTAACCATAGTACGTTTTTTTTATAAAATGTACTATGAACATATTATTTGATAATATTTCATTTTTAAGTTAAATTATTATAGAACATAAAAATGTAAAACAAAAAATATTTTTTTCCCCATGATGATATAAAATTGTGAAAAAGAAATATTATGAAAAAAGTTATAAACTGTCAAAAATATTTTTGTTTGAACTTAAAAGTATTTATCTAAATTTTCATAAATCTAAATAAAAATTGATAATGAAAATATTAAAGGGGAAATATTTTTTATATTTCCCCTTTATTTACTTCATTTAAACAAAGCAGCTTAGACACATTTATATAATAGTGTATATCAGAAGTATCTGCTTTTATATATTTAATTTTTCTCAGATGCCATCTCTTCTTTTTTATTATTCTTAAACATAGTTACTATGGATTGTCTGTTTATTTTTAAATCTTCTTCTAAAGCTTGCACTGTTGGTTTTACAATCCACCAGCCTTTTTTAGAAGGTATTCTGTATTTACTTGGTAAATTAGGAACGTGTTCCACCCATTTATCATAAATTTGTTTTGATAAATCATCAATACTTATAGATGAATTGTTTTTAAGTATCTTTGAACTTTCAATAAATACAAAATCATTAAAATCTCTTGGTATCCATTTTTTCGCACAAACCGCACCATAAAACAGAACACAACCATATAAAAAGCCTATACATCCAATAATAT
Organism: Anaerofustis sp. NSJ-163; assembly: GCF_024135845.1. Taxonomy (NCBI): domain Bacteria; kingdom Bacillati; phylum Bacillota; class Clostridia; order Eubacteriales; family Eubacteriaceae; genus Anaerofustis; species Anaerofustis sp. NSJ-163. Next base: position 405,723 of record NZ_JAMYJV010000003.1, on the reverse strand, counting down.
ATGTATGCTCAACTATCCATTCATAAATAAAATATAGATGTTCGCCAAAAGACATTCGCATCAGAAATTCTACTATTATTAAATACATTATACGTCTAACTCCTTCTTAAAGAGAATATTCTCTTATAACTTATTATGCTTCTTCTACTTGTTTAGCTAATTCGTCTTGAACGATTTTCATTATTAACTCTTTATCTTTAGATTCATAAATTGATTTTAATTTATCTTCTTGTTGAATTAGAGAAATAACTGTTTGTAACATAGCTAATTGTTGATGTGGTTCTTTTAATGCAAGCATAAATAAAATTGAAACTTCACATTTTTCACCAGCACCAGCCATTACTTCAAAAGTAACAGGTTTTTTAAGTGTAGCAACACAAATACTTTGTTTGTTTACATGTTCAACATCTGTATGAGGAACAGCTACTGCAAAATCTTCTACAGGTAGACCTGTTGCGAATACTTTTTCTCTTTCTTTTACAGCTTCGATATAGCTTTCTTTTACATAACCAAGATCAAATAATTTATGAGCAACTTGATCTAATGCATCTAAATTGCTATCAGCCTCCACATCGAAAAATATTAGATCTTTGTTAAATTCTAAATCTGCCATTGGTATCTCCTCCTTAAACTATCTAAATATAAATAGCTCTTCATATAATTATTTTAATTAATTATAAAAAAAAATTTTTTAAATGTCAATAAGTAAACAGTATACCCTTTTGAACATCATCTTTTAAAGTGCCTATATAAACGGTTTTAAAGGTTTAAAAATACAAAAAAATAACATTTTTATATTAAAGTCGATAAATTTAGTGTAACAAATGTAATGGTAAAAAAAATTTTGAACAAAAGTACTTTACAATTAAAAACAAATGTTATATAATAACGTTAAATTAATAAGAAACATATCCAGGAGGAAAAAATGAGTCAAGATATTCAACAATTAAGAGAAGCGATTTGTGATGTAGGACGTAAAATGTACGACAGACAACTTTGTTCTACAAATGATGGTAACATTTCAATTAGATTAGAAGATGGTAATTTCCTAATCACACCAACAGGTGTATCAAAAGGTTTCATGACACCAGACATGATGTGCATCGTTGACAAAGACGGTAACCTAGTAGAAGAAAATGGTCCATGGAAAGGAACAAGCGAATTCAAACTTCACTACAAAATCTATCAATTAAGACCAGACGTAAACGCAGTAGTTCATGCTCATCCATTATATGGTACAGTATTTGCAGCTGCAAACATGCCTTTAGATAAACCAATCTGTACAGAAGCTGCACTTAACTTAGGTGAAATTCCAGTAATCAAATATGGTTTACCAGGAACATTCGATATATGCGGAGATATTGAAGATTATATCGAATACCATGATGCAGTACTTATGAGATACCATGGTGCTGTTACATACGGTCCTGATGTACTTACAGCATACTACAGAATGGAAAGCTTAGAATTCATCGCTCAACAAGAATTTGCAGCAAGAGCTATGGGAATCGTTGAAAAAGCTACAATTCCTCAAGATGTTATTGATGAATTATATCAATTAAGAAGAGAAAAATATTCAGCTCCAGATTCAATGGGTCCTCACCACATTGCAAATAAAAAATAATTAATTTTGAATTAAAAGAAAGGCTTTTGCCTTTCTTTTTTTATTATTTAAAATTTTATGTTAAAATATCTATAATAAAAGTATAGAGGTTAATTATGTACGAATTAATAAAGCTTGGGAAAAACACTTACTATATAAAAAGCGAAAACAACGTAGGAATTTATAAAATAAATGATAATGAAATATTTTTAATAGACTGTGCGATGACAAATATCCAGGCAAATAAAATCCTTGAAATAATAAATAAAAATAACTGGGTATTAAAGGGTATAATAAATACTCATGCTCATGCAGACCATATAGGAAATAATAAAATTTTACAAGATAAAACAGGTTGTAAAATATATTCAAGTGAATTTGAAAGCCATTTTATAAAATATACAGTACTTGAACCAGCTTTTATTTACGGAGCATATCCACCAAAGAGAATACAAAAAAAGTTTTTAATGGCAACCCCTACTGAAAATTTATCATATAACCTAAAGGAAATCCCAAAGGGAATGGAAATAATTAATCTTCCCGGACATAGTTATGACATGATAGGAATAAAAACCGATGATGATATTTATTTTATTGCAGACAGTCTCTTCCCTATAGAAGCTTTAAATACTTACCATATCCCAACAATATATAACATAGAAGAATTTCTATATACTCTTGAATATTTAAAAACACTAAAAGGAAAACTTTTCATTCCAACCCATGAACAAGCATTAACAGACATAACTGAGCTTATACAAATTAATGAAAATAAAATAGAAGAAGAACTTGACTTAATATGTAAGTTTTTAAAAGTTCCTTTAAGCCTTAATATGATAACAAAAAAGATGTTTGATTATTATAATATTGAAATCAACTTTGTTGAATATAATCTTGTTGAGGGAACAATAAAAGCTATGTTATCTTATTTGATAGATAAAAAGAAAATAGATATAACTTTTAAGGATAATTTTTTATTATATAAATTGAGGAAATAAAAAATGAAAATAAACAATGAATTTTTAATAACAACAAAAAAAGAAATGGAAGAAAGAGGAATATCCCAGCTCGATTTTATTATAGTAACAGGAGATGCCTATATAGACCATCCCTCTTTTGGAACTGCAATAATAGGCAGACATCTTGAAAGCCTTGGATTTTCCATAGGTGTTATCCCTCAACCAAACTGGAAAGAAAAAGAATCCTTTATGGTACTTGGCAGACCTAAATATGCTTTCCTTGTAAACAGCGGAAATATAGACAGCATGGTAAATCATTATACGGCATCAAAGAAAAAAAGAAATGACGATGTATATACAGAAGGCGGAGTGGCAGGGAAACGTCCCGACAGAGCCGTAATAGTATATTGCAATATGATAAGAATGGCATACAAAAAGGTTAATATAATAATCGGAGGAATAGAAGCAAGCCTTAGAAGATTTGCACATTATGATTATTGGGACAACAAAGTGAGACACTCCATACTTACAGACTCCACAGCCGATATGCTGACATACGGAAGCGGAGAAAAAATACTGGGAGAAATTGCGACAAGACTAAAAAACGGTGAAAACTTAAAAGATATAACCGATGTTAAAGGTTCTTGTTATATGACAAGCGATATAAGCAATATTGAAGATGCAATTATTATCCCTTCCTATAAAGAAGTATGCTTAGATAAAGAAAAATATAATAAGGCTTTTAAAGTTCAATATCAAAACCAAGACCCGATAACAGGAAAAACAATAATTCAATTTATGGATAAAACTTATCTTGTCCAAAACCCACCAATGATGCCCCTAAATAGAGAAGAACTGGATAAAGTATACGGACTGTCTTATGCAAGAAAACCTCATCCTATGTATAAAAAAGAAATTCCGGCAATAAAAGAAATAGAATTTTCTGTAACATCAAATAGAGGTTGCTTTGGTAACTGCTCTTTTTGCGCTCTAACATTTCATCAAGGAAGAATGGTACAGTCAAGAAGTAAAAAAAGCATAATCGACGAAGTAAAATTGCTTACAAAAATAGACGGTTTTAAAGGATATATTCATGATATAGGAGGACCAACAGCAAACTTTAAAAATCCTTCATGTCAAAAACAAATGAAATACGGAACATGTGTTGGGATAAACAAAACTTGCCTATCTCCTTCTCCTTGCAAAAATTTAGAAGTTGATCACAGCGAATTTTTAGATGTGTTAAGAGCGGCAAGAAATGTAAAAAACGTAAAAAAGGTTTTTGTTAGAAGCGGCATAAGATATGATTATCTTCTTTTAGAAAAAGACCCTACGGTTTTAAAGGAACTTGTAAAACATCATATAAGCGGACAACTTAAAATAGCTCCGGAACATATAAACAATAAAACATTAAAACAAATGGGAAAACCGGGAAGAGAAGTTTACGAAAAATTTGTAGATAAATACAACAAAGTAAACAAAGAACTTGGAATGAAACAATATTTGGTTCCATATTTTATTTCATCACATCCGGGATGTACCATACAAGGAGCATTGGAGCTTGCACTGTATATGAAAAAACATAATATACGACCAAGACAGGTACAGGATTTTTATCCAACACCGGGAACTTTATCAACTTGTATGTTTTATACAGGAAAAAATCCTCTGACAAATGAAAAAGTATTCGTTCCAAAAACATATGAAGAAAAACAAACGCAGAGAGCTTTTATGCAATATTACAAACCTGAAAACAAAGAAAGAATAAGAAAAGCTCTTATAAAAATAGGCAGAACAGATTTAATAGGTCCTTATGAAAACTGTTTGGTATTTGAAAAGAGAGAATTTAAAAATAATAAAAACAATAAAAGAAAAACATCTTCTAAAAAATTAACAAACAAAAGCGGCAAAGGAAAACCAAACAGCAGAAAGAGAAGATATAAATAAAAAACATTTTGTGTTTCCACAAAATGTTTTTTATTTATTTATAAAAGAATTTATTTCATTTGAGAGTTTGGCAAACTGCTCTATTGTTATGTTTTCAGCTCTTACTTTTTCATCTAATCCTGAATTTATCAAAGCTTGTTTTAACAAATCTTTATTTAAAGATAATCCGTTAGCAAGAGAATTAAAAACCATTTTTCTTCTGTTTAAAAAGGCAGCTTTAACGACTTTAAAAAATACTTTTTCATCATCAACTTCAATACCTTCTTTTTTTCTCGGTGTAATTCTAAGCACCGTAGAATCAACCTTCGGCATTGGAACAAATACAGTTTTAGGAACATTAAACAATCTTTCAACATCTGCATAATAATCAACAACAACCGTAAAAGATGAATAATCCTTTGAATTTACTTTTGCGTTAAGCCTTGTTGCAACTTCTTTTTGAAGCATTACAACAATATTATTAAACTCAACTTCATCTTCCAATACTTTCATAAGAATTGGAGATGTGATGTAATAAGGAAGATTTGAAATAAATTTTATTTTTCTTCCTTCTTTTATTTCTTCAGCTAAAATATCTTTTAAATTAGTTTTTAATATATCTTTATTAATAATTTGTATATTTTCATATTCACTTAAAGTTTCTTCCAGCATTTCAACAGCTCTTGAATCTATTTCAACAGCATACACTTTATATGCTCTATCTGCTAACTTTTGAGTAAGACTGCCCATACCGGGACCGACTTCAAGAACAGCTTCGTCATCTTTTAATTCTAAGGCATCAACAATTTTTAACACTATATTTTCATCTGTTAAAAAATTTTGTCCTAAATCCTTTTTAAATCTAAAATCATATTTTGATGTTATTTCGTTTATTGTATTTTTATTTGTTGCTTTCATATTTTATTTTCCTATAACACTTCTTACTTCTTTTATGTTAAGAACTTTAGTAATATATATTAATGCAAAGTAAACAACAGCAGCAACAATTATTACAATTACAGTTAAAATACTGTTGCCTACAAAACCCGCAAGGAATGTTTTTAATATAAAACATATAATTCCCATTACGGCTGCACAAAAAAGATTTTTTATAAAAGCCATACCAAGACCTCTATAAGTAGAACCAAGGAATTTCTTTATTGCTCTGTAATCAAGACTTGCCACAACAAAGTCAGCGCCTAAAGTTCCAAGAATTGCACCGTAAATATTCAAGAAAGGAATCTGTATTAATATTACATTTAAAACAAGTTTTATAACACAACCCACAGCTAAATTTTTTACAGGAACTTTTAAAAGTCCAACACCTTGCAATATCCCCTGCATTGTAGTTGATATCATAGTAAACACTATGCCAATGGATAACAATCTAAGCATATTTGCTCCGTTAGCATCGCCAAACAATAATGTTGTTACCTCACTTGCCATAACAATAAGACCGGCAATACAAGGAAGAGCAAGCATTAAAACAACTTTAAAAGTTAAAAATGTTTTTTGTCTTATCTGCTCTGTGTTTTTTCTTACAAATGATTCAGAAATTGTCGGAACCAAGCTGGCAGCAAGAGATGAAGACAATATAAGAGGTATACTTATAATAGTCTGTGCTCTTTGTGATAATTGCCCCCATAAAATCGTTGCTTCTTCAACACTAAATCCTGCCTTTTGTAAAAATGCAGAAACAGTAAATGAGTTAATCAAATTCATTGAAGAAGTAACAAGAGAAGCAATCGTAATTGGAATTGCAATTGCTGCTAAAATCTTAAGTATGGTTTTTACATCTTCGGTAGACTTTGTTTTTTGATTTTTTATTTGTCTTTTTATTCTCGGTCTTATCTTTAAAAAACATAAGAATAAGAATAAACTGGCAACCAAAGCACCGGCAGTAGCTCCAAAAGTCGCACCGGCAGCACCAAAAGCAACACCAAATTGTTTATATAAAAATACGGCAAGCCCAAGTCCTACAACAACCCTTGTTATTGATTCAACTATTTGTGAAATGCTTGGAGGTGTCATATTTTGCATACCTTGGAAGAAACCTTTAAATGATGACAAAATACAAACACAAAGAGGCGCAAAAGCCAAACCAAGTATTGAATAATACGTATCTGGATGCCACTTAAATATTGAAATAAAGAAATGAGCTCCGAATAACATAATAGCTGAACATACTGCACCAATTAAAGCAAGAGTAGTAACAGCAACTTTGAATACTCTGTAAGCTCCATCGTATTTTCCTAAACTTATTCTTTCAGAAACCATTTTTGAAATAGCAACCGGAAGTCCTATAACAGAAATAGCAAGTAAAAATGTATATACAGGGTATGCATTTCCGTATAACCCCATACCAAAATCGCCAAGAATTCTTACCAAAGGAAGTTTTAAAAACATCCCAAGGAACTTTGCAACTATTCCACCAAAAGCAAGAACAGCAGCACCTTTTAAATAATTTTTCTTTTTACTAGCGCTCAAATTAATTTCCTCCTGAAAATAGTACTTCTTCTATTATAAACCCGAATTACTAAAATTCAACAATTTTAACTCTTTTTTAATTTTCCCATCACAAAAACAACATCTTCGGGAAGCTCTGCTTTAAATTCCACCATCTTTTTACTTCTTGGATGAACAAAAGATATTGATTTTGCATGTAGAGCTTGATGTGAAATCAGTTCACTTTTGTTTTCGTTATATAATGTATCTCCCAAAATAGGATGTCCTATATGAGCGAAATGAACTCTTAATTGATGAGTTCTTCCGGTTATAAGTTTTGCCTCAACTAAAGAATAACCGTTAAATTCCTCAATTACTTTATACTTTGTTATGGATTCTTTTCCATCTTCACTAACTATTCTTTTTAAAGCATGCCCCTCTTCTCTTTTTATTGGAGCTGATATGTATCCTTCTTTTTTATCAAGTATTCCTTCAGCTATAAGAAGATATCTTTTATCTATTTCATTTCTTATACTTTGATTTTGTATAAAATGATGAACATACTTATTTTTGGCAATAACAACAAGCCCCGAAGTATCCATATCAAGTCTGTTAACAAACCTTGTTTTAAGATGTTTGCCTTCTTTATCCCACTTATAATAAATGGCATTTTGAAGAGTATCGAGAGGATGTGAACGGGTAACATGAACAACCATACCGCTTTCTTTGTTTATAACCACTATATCATCATCTTCATATATAATATTAATATCGATATCACTTGATGGAGCATCTGCTTTTTCAATAGGGAAAAATATTTTTATATTATCATTTTCCTTTAAAACATCAACAAACAAAGCTTCTTTGTCATTAACAAGAAGCTTTCCCTCTCTTATTATATATCTAAAGGTCCTGGAAGAATAATCATATTCATTTTCCAAAAATGAATATATATTCTCCCCCTCGTATTTTTTCCCTACCGTATATTCGTATACTGTGCTGAATTTATTAGTATTTATCACTTTCAAAATATTCCTCTAAAGTTAAATTATTATCATGAATTATTTTTGCTAAATCTTTTCCGACGTATCTTATATGCCAAGGTTCATAACTGTATCCCGTTATTTTCTCTTTATCTTTTGGAAATCTTATTATAAAACCATATTTATAACAATTTTCTTCAAGCCATTTTCCCGCAGGAGTATCTCCCAAACTTTCCACAAGCTGGTAATTTACTTCTTTTGTACTTAAATCCATAGAAAGCCCCAATTGATGTTCACTCTCTCCCGGTTTGGCAGAGTAAAAATTGGCATCTTCTTCATTACCATACTGGGCAATATTATCTTTATAAACATCAACTTGTAAACTATATGACCTAAATCCGCTTACACCATAAAATTTATAACCAGAACTTTGAGCATCTTTACAAAGTTCTTCAAGTGCTTTTGCAGCATCTTTTCTAAGATACATTACGGATTCATTGGACTGCATAAAATCAATATTCGGCTTTACAAGGTCCGAAGGCTTGTAACTTGAAGACAAATGTCTTTCTTTATTAACAACGGCATCATATTCATTAGGGTTAGTTATAATCATATTTTTATCAATTTCCTCACTTAAGTTATCTTTTATAGTATAACTATATGATTTACTTAATTTTTTATAACTAACAACCATATTTAAGACACTGCCACTTGTAACACTATCATCAATATTAATTACATTTTTATTTACGCTAACTTTATTTTTTAAATTTTCACTTGTCACATTAATTGTAATTAAACTTTTATCTACATTATCAATTACTTTATTATTAAAATGGTCTTCTATGACATTTTGAACGTTAAATGCATAATTAGTGCCTGTTTTTATGTTTTTTGTATCTACACCTATAATTTGAGTCTTATAAGTTACATCACCTCTTAATGTAACATCTCCTACTACCGTAGTTTTAAAAGGCTTGTAATATGCAATGAAACTAAAAAGAAAAACAGTAACAAAAACAAAAGCTATAAAAAATATACGCTTTATTTTTACAATTGTACGTCTTCGTCTTCTTGCAATCCTTCTTCTTGTATAAACCGTCGAAGTACGATAACCGCCGTAAGAAGAATGCCTTTCGTAAGGCTCAACTCTTTTTGTTCTTCTTACAGCATTAGGATTTTTATTAATATGTCTTGTATCTCTTTTATTGGATACATTCTCCCTTCCTGCTATCCTTTGTAAAAAAGTACCTATATTATATTTAACTTGTTTTTTTATTCTTTTCAATTGTCTGCTAAGCCCATCATTTCTTTTTCGAATACGAACTTTTTTCCTTTTATTAGAATGATTTTGTTCATATCGAAAAGAATCAGAGCTTAAAGAGCTACTTTTATTTCTTAAAGTATCTCTCTTTTTTCCATTAAAAATATCTTTTAATGCTTTTCTTTTCTTTTTACTCATCCCATTTGCTTAAAACTTCTTTTATTATTTTTGGTGCTAAAGCACACTTTTCTTCTCCAACAGCGCAAAGAGCAAATCTAAGCCCTGTTTGAAGAGGAATTACAAAAACATTTTCCTCCATTAGTAAATCTGCCGCTTTTGCCGGATCTTTACAAGGAATACAAACAAAGAAACCGTCTTTGTAAGGATATAACTTAAGGCCTACTTCCTCGCTTTTTTGTAAAAACACATCAGCTCTTCTTCTAAGCATTTTTACATAGTGGTCTCTTTCCTTAATAAAATTATTGCCAAGATTTTCATCATTTATAATATCAGTAAGAACTCTCATGGCACCTTTTGTTCCGTTTGACCAAGTTCCTCTGTTTGAATGTAAATTTGTATAGAAAAATTCTTTTGCAATTTCTTCTTTTGATGTTACACATAATAAAGCTCCATTTCTAAGTCCATACATTGTATAACCTTTTGAAGCAGAAAAAGCAATCAAGATAAGAATATTTTCATCAAGACCCGCAAATTTTTCCATAAATTTACGTCTATTAAATTTTTCATCGCAAAAATCAATATATGCAATATCAACAAGAACAATTATTTTATTGTCTTTATCCTTTGCAGCTTCTTTTAATACTACTAAAATTTCATCCCACTCTTCATCTGAAACAGAATATCCTGTTGGATTATGCGCAGGTGTATTAAATATTGTTAAAAGTCTTTTTTGTTTAGTTAAATAATAATTAAATTTTTCTTTAAAAGCATCAATATCAAGTCCGCCATTTTCGTTAAACATATTATATGTATCAAGCTTTCTTCCGCTTTCAAGACAAATTGTGTTATATGGATCCCAGTATAAACTTGATGTTATGACCGTATCTCCAATATTTGTATAATTAAATACGCTGTGATGTATTGCTCCTGAACCTCCCGGTGTCGCAACAGCTTCTATATAAGCGTTTGGCATATGATCTTTAAAACATGCTTTTTTTACGGCCTTTAAAAAATCTTTATCACCTTCAATACTTGCATAAGCAGCTATTTTAGGTGCTTCTAAACTTTCTAAATAATCATAAACACTTTTAAATGCCACAAAATCTCCGTTATCTTCCAAAAGTACGCCCATTGATGAATTTATCACCTTGTCAGGACCGTATTTTTCAACGGCTTCGCTTGCCTTTGCTGAAATTGTAAAAATAGTATCATTCTCTACGGGTCTTATCGCATGATCCGCAACCATATTTTTTGACATATCTTCTCCTCCCACACCATTTAATATCATGATTATATCAAAAATTTTTTTTAAATAGTAGTAATTTAAAAAATTTAAAGTATAATATAGTAAAAGGAGTGATTTAATATGAAAATTAACGCAAACAACAGCTATAAACTAGTTAAAGAAGAAGTTAACAACACATACGAAGTATTAAAAGACGGACTTTCTATGGAAGAAATTACAGACATATTACTTCATGATCCCAAAAAACCCGTTATGGGAATGTATAAATTATTCATGACAATTGCAATAGCAAACCTAGAAGCCAGAAATGATATAATGGAAGACAGGGTTTTAACTAAAGCAGCTATTTATATGGATTATTTTGCCAATGGCGGAAAACAAGATGAATTTTTTATGACAAAACAAGATTTATTATATGACGATCTTGAATTTATAAGAAACAAATATTTAAAATAATCTTATAATTTAATATATAAATAATACCCTGCAAGTATACAAAACTATATTTGTGGGTTTTTTATTAATTAAAACAGGTAAATAAAATGATAAAATCAATTTTAGCTAAAACAATTCTTTCTGGATATAATCAATCAGGTTGGTTTTGTTCAAATTATAATATGAATTTATATAGAGGATGTGTGCATGGCTGTATATACTGTGACAGTAGAAGCAACTGCTACAATATCGAAAATTTTGATGAAGTATCATATAAAGAAAATGCTATAAATATACTGCAAAATGAGCTACGAAGTAAAAAGAAAAAAGGCGTTATAATGACAGGAGCAATGAGCGACCCCTATAACCCTTTTGAAAAAGAATTAAATTTAACAAGAAAATCATTAGAGCTTATTAACAGATATGGTTTTGGTGTAAGTATAATAACAAAATCAGATTTAATCACAAGAGATATCCAAATACTAAAAGACATAGCGAAACACTCAATAGTCTGTGTGAATATTACCATAACAACTGCATCAGATAACTTAGCAAAAAAAATAGAACCAAATGCGCCATCAAGCACAAAACGCTTTAAAGCAGTAAAAAAGCTTAGGAGCAATAATATTACAACCGGAGTGTTAATGACCCCAACATTACCATTTATAAATGACACAAAAGAAAATATAATCAATATGGTAAAACTTGCAAAAATATATAATGCAAGCTATATTTACGCATATAAAGATTTTTGTGTTTCATTAAGAGATAATCAAAGAATGTATTATTATTCAAAACTTGATGAGCTTTTTCCAAAAGTAAAAGACAAATATATTAACACCTTTCAAGATAAATACTGGTGCTGTTCCACAAACAGAGAAAAGCTTTGGGATATATTTGTAAATGAATGCATAAAAAACAATATTGAATATGACCATAAAAAAATAGATGAAATAATTAAAAAAGGCTATAATAAAACACAAATGAGTCTATTCTAAAAATAAAGGAAACATAAATGAGCAATATAGATTTAAATTTACATGACTTTATTCAAATAAACGATATACAAAATATAGTCAATGAAGCAAGAGAAAATGATACTGATATTGAAGAAAAAATCATAAAAAATCAAAACCTTGATAATTATGATTTTTCTAACATAAATTTTAGTGATACTATATTTGAACATTGCAGATTTTTAAATTGTGATTTTGAAAAAAGCGCTTTTGTAAACGTGATTTTCAAAAACTGCGATTTTTCAAATAGCAATTTTAGTGAAGGTTATTTTTCAAAAATACATTTTGAAAGTTCAAAATTTCTCGGTGGTGATTTTAACAAAGCAATTATAAAAGATGCAGAAATTATACACTCAAATTTGCAATATACAGTATTCATGCAGACTTCTTTTAATCATGTAAATTTTAATTTTTCTGATTTTACAAACGCAACTATAAGTGATAGCACTATGAAAAAAATTAAAATAAAAGAATGTAAATTCATTTTAACAAACTTTTTTAATACAAAACTTGCAGGAATTGATTTTTCAACAAGCAATATTGATGGTATAGTTTTATCTGATAATTTTAAAGAATTAAAAGGAATTAAAGTAAATGAAATACAAGCTATAGAGCTTGCAAAACTTCTTGGAATAAAAATAGTTTAAAAAGAGGGAAAATATGAAAATACAAAAAGTAAATTTAAAGAAAGAACAATATCTTGATCTTTTATATTTAGGAGATGAAAATTACGATTTAATTAAAAAATATCTAAGTAAAAGCGATATGTATATTGTAAAAGAAAATGAAGATATTATAGGTCAAATATGTATAAAAAGAATATCCGGCAAAATATTTGAAATAAAAAATATTTCCATTTTACCTGAGTATCAAAACAAAGGATACGGAGCAAAGCTAATTAAATTTATTTTTGAAATGTATAAGAAAAAAGCAAGTGTAATGATTGTAGGAACAGGAGAAACAAAAAAATCACTTAAATTTTATCAAAGCCTTGGATTTAAACCTGTTAAAAGAATAAAAGATTACTTTTTAAATAATTACGACCATGAAATACACGAAGATAACATAAAACTAAAAGATATGATTTATCTAAAAAAAATCCTATAAGGAGAAAGCCATGAAAATAAATAAAATAACAGCTATGTACTTTAGTGCAACTGATACAACAAAGAAAATATGTGAATATATTGTAGATAAATTAAGTAAAAATTTAGAAATAGAAACCAATATAATAAACTTTGCAAACAAAAATGAAAGAGAAAAAAATTTTGAATTTGATAGTGATGAACTTCTTATTTTTGGAATACCTACTTATGCAGGAAGAATTCCAAACATACTGCTTCCATTTATAACAAACAACATTAAAGGGAACAATGCTTTATGCGTTCCGATAGTTTTATTTGGAAATAGAAATTATGATGATTCATTAATTGAACTTAGAAACATTTTGGAATTTAACAACCTTCATTCTATTGCAGCCGGAGCATTTGTAGGAGAACATTCTTTTTCATATACTCTTGCAAAAGGAAGACCGGACAGTGAAGATTTTAAAGAAGTAGATAAATTATGTGATTTAATTTTAAAAAGAATAGAAAAAGAAAAAATAACTGATATTTCACCTGTAAATGTAAAAGGAGAAAACCCTATACGTACATATTATAAACCAAGAGACAGAAAAGGAAATTTTATAGATATAAGAAAAGTACTTCCAAAAGTAAATCATAAATGTGATAATTGTAAGTTATGCGTAGAAGTCTGCCCTATGGGTTCAATAGATAAAGACAACGTAGCAAAGTATAATAATATATGCATAAAATGCGGTGCATGTATAAAAAAATGCCCTATGGGTGCAAGGTATTATGATGATGAAGGATATTTATATCATAAAAGCGAACTTGAAGAGATGTATCAAAGAAGAGCAGAAAACGAAATATTTTAAAAGCTGTGGAACTCCACAGCTTTTTTAAAGTAAATCTTCTCTTCTTTTTTTCGTTTCTTTCAATGCTTCTTCATTCATGTATTCTTCTATTTTTTTATGATGTCCGCTAAGTAAAACAGGTGGAACTTTAAGCCCCATAAACTCTTCTGGTCTTGTATACTGACTTGCCTCAAGCATTCCATTTTCAAAACTCTCGTTTTTATAACTTTCACTGTTCCCAAGAACCCCGTCAACATATCGGCTTACTGTATCCATAAATACCATTGCCGCAATATGCCCTCCTGTTAAAATATAATCCCCTATACATATTTCCTCGTCTACACAAAGGTCTATGGCTCTCTGATCGATTCCTTCATAGTGACCACATAAAAGTATAACTTCATCCAGTTTTGCATATTCTTTCGCAAGAGCACTGTTAAAAACTTTTCCTCTTGGAGAAAAATATATAACGGGAACATTTCTTTGTTTTTTTATGTCAGTTACACAGTCATAAACAGGTTCTGCTTTCATAAGCATTCCTGCTCCTCCCCCGTAAATTTCATCATCTACTCTTTTGTGTTTATCCTTTGAATAATCTCTTATATTTATCGCATTTATTTCAAGTTTGTTGTTTTTTACTCCTCTTCCTATAATCCCTACATCTTTGTAAGCTTCTATCATTTCAGGATAAAGCGTAAGTACGTTATAAATCATGTGTTCTCCCTAATAAACTAAATTTTTCTTATTTATTTTAATATATTCATCTTCAACTATTTCAAGTATATTTTCTTCCAAAGCAGGTAACATTTGTTCTTTTCCATCTATTTTAAATACATATATATCAACAGCGGCAGGAGTTAATACATCAACCATTACTCCTATTTCTTCTCCCTTTTCATCAAGAACTTTAAGCCCTTTTAAATCTTCAATAAAATATTCACCTTCATCTAAATCTACACTGTCTTCTCTTAAAACTTCTATAAAATTATTTTTTAACTTTTCGGCAATATTTCTATCATCAATTTCTTTAAGCTTTAAAATAATATGATTTTTATTTATTCTTGCAGATACAGCATTATATTCTTTTCCTTTTATAAAACATCTTTTAAGCTCTTTAAATCTATTCATATCATCAGTTAAAGGAAGAACTTTTAACTCTCCTTTTATACCGTGTACATTAAAAATCTTTCCAATTACAATATTTTCTTTCATAATTATCCATTCCTTGTATTTTTATATTATTATATTTTATCAAAAATAAAATTTCTTTTCCATATCTATAATAAATATTAATAAAATATGGTAAAATATTATATAACAATATTGCATATGGAGGCATAAAAAATTATGGACAAAAGAATAGAACAATTAGCACATAATTTAGTCACTTTTTCAACCAATGTTCAAAAAGGTGAAAAAGTTTTAATAAATGCAGGCGGAATAGAAGATACAAGAGATCTTGTAAAAGCACTTGTAAGAGAAGTATATAAAGCAGGAGGATTCCCTTATCTTAAACTTACTGACTCAAGTGTAAACAGAGAAATATTAATGGGAGTAAGCAAAGAACAATTAGAATTCCAAAATGATTATGAATTATATCAAATGAAAGGAATGGATGCTTATATAGGTGTAGGCTGCAGCGCAAACGCAAGTGAATTAAGCGATGTTCCAAGTGAAAATATTTCTCTTCAATCATCTGTATTAAGACCTGTTTTAAGAGAAAGAGTAGACAACTCAAAATGGGTTATTTTAAGATATCCAAACAATTCAATGGCTCAAAGTGCAAAAATGAGCAAAGAAGCTTTTGAAGATTATTTCTTTGATGTTTGCTGTCTTGATTATTCTAAAATGGCAAAAGCAGTAGAACCATTAAAAGAACTTATGGAAAAAACAGATAAAGTAAGAATAGTAGGACCAGGAACAGATCTTACATTCTCAATAAAAGGAATGCCTGCTGTTCCATGCTGTGGAAATATGAATATTCCTGACGGAGAAATTTATACAGCACCTATAAAAGACAGCGTAAACGGTACTATTTCTTATAACACAAAAAGCGACCATTTAGGTTTTATATATGATAATATTAAACTAACATTTAAAGACGGAAAAATTATTGAAGCAACTTCAAACAATAACGAAAGAATCAATCAAGTTCTTGATATTGACGAAGGAGCAAGATATGTAGGTGAATTTGCTATTGGAATTAACCCATATATAAGCGAACCAATGCTTGATACATTATTCGATGAAAAAATATCAGGAAGTATTCACTTCACACCAGGATGTTGTTATGAAGATGCCGATAACGGAAACAAATCGTCACTTCACTGGGACCTTGTTTTAATCCAAACAGAAGAAAAAGGTGGCGGAGAAATTTATTTTGACGATGTACTAATCAGAAAAAACGGTTTATTTATACCGGAAGAATTACAAGGACTAAACCCTGAAAATCTAAAATAACCTTATTAATTAGGGGGAAATTATTATGAAAAAAATTTTAACAGCAATTTTATCAATATTAATTTTAATAGGAATATGCGGCTGTGGCTTTACGCAACAGCAAGAAGTAGACATGACTAAATACAGCTCAAACATCGAAAAATCCGATAGAATTGATGTAATGAAAAATGAGGAAAGGTTAGATTTAATTTCGGGACACAATAATATTGAAGATTTTATAACAAGTCTAAAAATAGAAGAATGGAGAATGAAAGATTTACCTAAAGACTCAAAGGTAGATTTAGAATTTATTTTATATTCAACAAAGAATCAAGATGAAGAAGAAAGTGCGGATTATGAATTTGAAAAAAAAGGCCGTATCTTAACTTATGAAGATTCAAGATATTTAACATTCGAAATTAATAAAATACAGTTCAATTTTAAAGTTCCAAAAGAAGTTATTGAGTACTTAAATACATTTAAAAACTAAAAAAGACGAGATAAAATCTCGTCTTTTTTATGTTGGATAAAAATTAGTCGTCGCATCCGCAACTATTGCATGAACCACTTGTTGGGAAAAAGTCCCCAAATGCTGAAATATCTTCATTAAGAAAAGTTTCACAGAAGTTTGGAGCACATTCTTCTTCTCTGCATTCGTCAGGAAGTTCACAGTAACCAAATGTTGGAACTTTAAGACTTACTTTAGATATTGCATTTACAACAATAACAAAACCAAGAGTCATTGAAATTTGATTACCGCAAGTTTTATTTACACAATTTGCTTCAACAAAACATTCACTTACTGGAGAGAATCTTCCTTGTCTTACGAATTTTCTGTTTAAATCAAAGATTGTACTTACAGGTATTCTAATTTTATTATCTGATTGAACGGTATTTCCGCACATTGGTTTTGCAGGTACCGTAATAGTACAGCAATCGCATTTTCTTCTAAGTACTGCATAAATAGGGATAGCAACAACGCATTTTAATCTTGCATGACATTCATCCATTTCTGTGAAGAATGGTTCGCATTCATAATGCTCTATTTCAGAAGCTCCAAACTGTGCATAAAGGAATGTATAATCAGACAAGTCACCATTTAATTCAAGTTCAAAAGGCATATTTTGCATACATTCTTTTTTTGAACATCCATCATACACCTTATCAACAATTAGACATTCCACACCTCTTGTATTTCTTTCTTCCACTTTTTATTCCTCCTAAATTTATGTTCTTATTTGTTTTACACTTTATAATATGAAGATTATCATTTTGTGTTACTTATAAACGTGATATAATAAATTTTATGATGGAAAAAATTAATTTAGTAACACAAATTGAAGATAAAAAACTTGATGAGGCACAAATAGAATGTGTAAATTCCAAGGAAAGAAATATTCTTGCCATTGCGGGAGCAGGATGCGGAAAAACCACAACCATTCTTGCAAGAATAAAATATTTGATTGAGGAAGAAAAAATTCCGCCTGAGCAAATACTCGTACTGAGTTTTACAAATTCTTCAACAGATGAGCTTATTGAAAGAATTTCAAAAATAACAAAAGAAAAAATAAATGTATGCACTTTCCATAAACTTGGTAAAGATATTATAGATAATGTACACAGCGGAGATATAAGCATATATAAAGATACAATTGCAAAATTCGTAAACGAATATATAGATACAAAATTAAAATCAAACGAATATTTTGAAATGTACGATTTTATAATCAACTATTATCAGGAATATATAAGCTTTTTACAGTTTGAAAATAAAAAAGACGAGCAGAACTATCTTTTTAATAAAGGAATTATAAGCCTTGATAATGAATATAAAATGACATTTGAAGAAAATGTCATTGCAAATTATCTATATTTAAACAACATCGAATATGAATATTTTAATACGAATATATACGGAAACGAATTTAAAAAATTATGCTCAGGTTTTTATCTTACGAAATATGATAAATTTATATTTAATATAAATATAAATTCTAAAGGTGAAAAACCTTTATGGGGATATCCTAATATACCAAAGATAGCATATAAAAATTACGATGCATACATTAAGTTTTTACATAATTACCCTATTTTTAAAAACAAGGCAATATTTACATATTCTTATGATTTTGAAAAAGGAATTTTTAAAGAAGAAATAGAGAAAAAACTTAAAGAAAATAATATAGATATTAAGCTGTCATATTCAAATGTAGGCAAAGAAGTACATAAATTATTTAGATATAACATAAATTTTATAAAAAAATTAACGGCTAACTTTATTACCCTTATGAAAACTACCGCAAGAGATGAAAATGACATTCTTAATATAAATAATTACAGCTCAAAGCAGGAAGAACAAAGAGCAAAGGCATTTTTTAAAGTAGTTCTCCCAATATATAAGGCATATCAAAAAATGCTTAAAGACACAAAACAAATAGATTTTAATGATATGATTTTAACTGCCAGAGAATATGTAAAAAATTCTTTATATAATAAAGGATACAAACATATTTTAATAGATGAGTTTCAGGATATATCCTATTCCAGAATGTCACTTATAAATGAAATTTATAAAAAACACAACTCACATATATTTGCCGTGGGAGATGATTATCAAAGTATATTCCGTTTCACTGGAAGCGATATTAATATTTTTTATGACTTTGAAAAAGATTATAATGCAAAAAAATATTTCATAGAAAAAAATTATAGATTTGATAGAACCATTGCAAATGTAACAAACAAATTTATATTAAAAAATCCATATCAAATTAAAAAAACTCTTAAAAGCAGCAAAATAAACATTCTTCCAATTAATTTTGTTACAGCAAGGAAAAAAAGTGAATTATACAGAGTATTTTTAAAAGAAATATACAAACTGCCTAAAAACAGCGAAGTTATGCTTCTTGGCAGATACAAAAAAGATATAATTCCTTATGCTCAAACAAACGAAGTAAATATAATACTTCATGAAAATAACGAAATATCGGTAATACTTGAAAAAAGAAAAGATTTAAAAATCAAATTTCTAACTGTACATAAAGCGAAAGGTCTGGAATGTGATTATGTATTTATACTTAATACATTTAACAGCTTAATGGGGTTTCCATGTAATATAACCGATGATAAATTAATAAAAATGCTACTTAAAAATAAAGAAGATTTTCCCCACAGCGAAGAAAGAAGATTATTTTATGTAGCCCTTACAAGAGCAAAAAAGAAAATATTTTTAATGGTAAATCAAAGCAGTATGTCATGTTTTGTTAAAGAAATTATGGAATACAAAAAAGATTCAAACATATTCCTATAAAATAGTGATATAATAAATAAAAAAGGAGGAACAACATGATTTCAAAAGAAGCATTTGAACTATTAGATAATCAGCTACCAAAAGGAGCTTTTCTTACAGTAAAAAATAATGATGAAGTTAATACAATGGTAATAGGCTGGGCAACAGTCGGCAAAGTATGGGGCAAAGACGTAATTACAGTAATGGTAAGATATTCAAGACTTACATATGATTTAATTAAAAACGCAGAAGACTTTACGGTAAGCGTTCCAGCTCTTGATACAATGAAAGAAGAAATTGCTTTTATGGGAACAAAATCAGGTAGGGATTTTGACAAATACAAAGAAACAAACTTACATTTAAAAGACTCAAAGAAAGTTTCATCTCCAATTATTGAAGAAGCAAAACTACATTTTGAATGTAAGATAATTTACAAACAAGCTATGGATCCTATGGGCATTGTTGACAAAGAAGGAATAGAAGACAGATTCTATAAAGGAAATAATGATTACCATGTTATATTCTATGCAAATATAGAAGACTGCTATGAAAACTAAAAGAGCATACTTTTGTAAGTTCTTTTTATTATTCTACTTATAGTCAAATAATGCTTTATTAAAGCTTTTTATTTAATATATTTTTACAATTTTTATTATAAAAAACAAAAATTTAGTTGAATAAATTTTTCTTATATGATATACTTTTTAGGCTATGAGCTTAAATAGCTTTTTTATTATGGGTGTTCCTCTGCTTAAAGATGTAAGTAAGAATGCTTGAAGATGAAGGGAGGCACAAACAATGGATTTAATTAAATTAGTAGAAAACGAAAACCTTAAATCTGATATCCCTGAATTTAACGTTGGTGATACTGTAAAAGTTCACGTTAAAGTAGTAGAAGGAAAAAGAGAAAGAATCCAGGTTTTTGAAGGTATTGTGCTTAAAGAACAACACGGTGGAGTTCAAAAAACATTTACTGTAAGAAAAATTTCTTATGGCGTTGGTGTAGAAAGAACTTTCCCAATACACTCACCTAGAATTGACAAAATCGAAGTTACAAGAAGAGGTAGTGTAAGAAGAGCTAAACTTAACTATCTTAGAGATAGAGTTGGTAAAGCTGCTAAAGTTAAAGAAAAAAGAAACTAAAAAAAGTCCTATAAGGACTTTTTTTGTTGCTCTTTTTTATTTTTCTTTTTTAAAAAATGCTATACCCACACAGTGAGGACCTGCATGAGTTCCCACTACAGCACCAATATTGCTGGCAGGCAAAATATCAATATCTTTAAGTTCATCAAAATTATCCAACATATATTTTTCAAAATGAGAATAAGCTTCTTCATCATCTATATGTCCCATAAAAAATGCTTTATCTTTATCTATTCCGTATTCTCTTGCTTTATCTATAATAAATTGATATCCTTTTTTTCTTCCTCTTACTTTCTTTATTGGAACAACTTCTCCACCTGTTATTTCTATTACAGGCATTATATTTAAAGTATTACCAATAAATGCAGCACTCTTTGAAAGCCTTCCGCCAAGAATAAGATACTTATAGTCTTCAATTAATGCAAGTAAAGTACTGTTTCCTTTAATACTGTTTATTTCATCTTCTATTTCTTGCCCGCTAAGCCCCTTATCTCTTAACTTAGCCGCTTCTAAAACTAAATTACAAAGACTTAAAGTAACACATGTTGAATCAATAACATGAACTCTGTTTTTTCTGTCATTATCAAGAGAATCTCTTACAACGACTGCAGAATTATAAGAACCGCTTAATTTAGAAGATAAAGTTATTACTACAACTTCTTCTCCGTTTTCAGTAAATTGCAAGAATAAATCTCTTAATTTCCCTACAGGAATCTGACTTGTTGTAGGAAGTTCTTTACATGTTGCAAGTTTGTCGAAAAACTCTCTGTGATTAATGGTTATACCATCAATATATTCCTCTTCTCCAAAATAAATATTAAGAGGATATACATTAATATTATATTCTTTCATTTGTTCCTTTGTTAAATCGGCAGTAGAATCCGTTAAAATATTTACTTTCATTACATATTCTCCATATAAGGTATTAATATAAAATATACTATTTTAAACTTTTATTGTCAATCATTATAGTTATGTTTTAAAAATATTGTTAATAACGAATTTTAATTCCCATCATTTAAAAATTATAAAATAAAACCGCCATCTACACTTATAACTTCTCCGGTTATAAAAGAAGCTTTTCTATCACAAAGAAACAAAACTGCATTTGCAACGTCTTCAGGTTTACCGATTCTGTTTATAGGAGTTTCTTCAATTAAAGACTCCATATCTTCTTTCGACAAATGATTATTCATTTTTGTATCTATAACTCCGGGAGCAATGACATTAACATTTATACCACTTGGACCAACTTCTTTTGCAAGAGCCTTGCTCATTCCTATAAGAGCAGCTTTTGAAGCAGAATAACATACTTCCATGCTTGCTCCACTTATTCCCCACATGGAAGATATGTTTATTATATTTCCTCTTTTTTTATTAATCATCTCAGGTAAAAAAGCTTTTGTAAGCATAAAAGCACTTTTTACATTAACATCAAAAACGTTATCCCATTCCTCACAGGTAGTCTCATCAAAAAACTTAACAAGACTTATTCCTGCATTGTTTACTATTATATCGACACTGTTAAAAGAAGAATACACCTTTTCTTTTATTTTTAATACATCCCTTTCTTTCGATAAATCTCCTTTAAGCATCAATACTCTTTTATCAGTTAAAGAAAATTCATCTTCTAAAGCTTTTTTATTTTTGTTATATAGCAAAACTATATTATAACCTTCATTATAAAAAGCTTTTGAAATTGCAATCCCAATTCCTCCGCTTGCTCCGCTTATAACTACTGTTTTGTTATTCATTACGATAATCTTTCTTCAATAAGTTTTGCAAGAGATGTTGCATCTTCTTTAATTTCACTTTGGTTTTCACCTTCAATCATAACTCTTACCAAAGGTTCTGTACCACTTGTTCTTATTAATACTCTTCCGTTTCCTGCATATTTATCTTCAATTGCTTTTATAGCTTCTAAAATCACACTGTCTTTTTCATAATCATGTTTTTTATCATTATCAACAGTTGCGTTAATTAGTACTTGTGGATAAATAGAAACGTCTTTTGCAAGCTCATCAATATTTTTACCACATTCTTTTACAACTTTACATACAAGTAAAGCTGTGGCAATTCCGTCTCCCGTAGAATTTATATCTGAAAGAATAACATGTCCTGATTGTTCCCCGCCTATGTTATATCCTTCATTAAGCATTCTTTCTACAACATATCTGTCCCCTACACCTGTTTCACTTATTTTAATGCCTTTCTTTTCAAGTGCCTTTTTAACTCCCAGATTACTCATAACAGTTAAAACAAGAGTATCTTTGTTTAGTTTTCCTTTTTCTTTCATATAACAACTTAAAAGATACATTATCTTATCTCCGTCAAAAGCTTGTCCCTTGCTGTCAACCATGATAACTCTATCTCCGTCACCGTCAAAAGCAATACCAAAATCAGCATTCTTTTCTAAAACAGTTCTTGATAAATTAGCAATATGAGTTGAACCGCATTTATCGTTTATATTAATTCCGTTTGGATCATTTGCGATAACTTTAATATTCGCTCCAAGTTTTTCAAACACTTCTTCACCTACTTTATATGTAGCACCATTTGATAAATCCAAAACAATATTAAGTCCACTTAAAGATTTTACTCCTATTTTTGATAAAAGATATTTAATGTAAATTTCTCCGGGATAAGCTATTTTTGTTTCTCTTCCTATTCTTTCTCCTGAAATGCTTCTATCTCTTACCTTTTCAAAAATATATCTTTCTATTTCATCTTCAACTTCATCAGGAAGTTTATGCCCTGTTTTACTAAAGAATTTTATGCCATTATATTCATATGGATTGTGTGATGCTGAAATAACAATACCGCTATCGGCATTAAATTCTTTAACCAATACAGCAACGGCAGGTGTTGGAATAACTCCCGCATTAAGTACGTTTCCTCCTGCAGACATAATTCCGCTTACAAGACCTGCATAAATCATATCTCCAGATATTCTTGTATCCATACCTACTACAAATGTAGGAGGATTTCCATTATCCTTTGTAAGTTTCATTGTTGCTGCATATCCTATTTTGTGAGCAAGTTTTGATGTAAGCTGAGTATTAGCAACCCCTCTTACTCCGTCTGTTCCAAATAATCTTCCCATATTAACCCCCTTAGTTTTCGTTTATTGCTTGAGCCGCTTTTATGCCGTCGACAGCACTGGAAAGTATACCGCCTGCGTATCCTGCACCTTCTCCTACAGGATAAAGCCCTTTTATATTTTCACTTTCTAAAGTTATTTTATCTCTTAAAATTCTTATAGGAGATGAAGTTCTTGTTTCAACTCCGGTTATTATACCATTATAGAAGGTATTAAAAAATCCATGGAAATAACCAAAAGAATCTTTGATTGATGATATTAAATTATCAGGTAGAAGTTCGTTTAAATCACATTCATTTACTCCAGGCAAATAACTTGGTTTAACATCAACACTGCCTTTTATATTTAAAAAATCAGTTATCTTCATATAAGGTGCTTTATAATCTTTTCCACCCATTTCAAAAGCTTTTCTTTCAAGCTTTTCTTGAAATTCAACTCCAGCAAAAAGCCCGCTTCCATAGTCGCTTTCACTTACATTTACTACTATTGCAGAATTTGTATTTATCATATTTCTGCTTCTGAAACTCATTCCGTTTGTAACAACTTGACCTTTTGAACTTGCACCTGCAATTACCACACCTCCGGGACAGTTGCAAAAAGAGTATATTCCTTTTTTTGTATTTTTATCATGAAATGTAAGATTATAACTTCCTGCACCCAGTTCACTATGTCCGGAATAAGAAGCATAACAACACTTATCTATGTCTTCTCTTAAATGCTCTACCCTAAATCCTACGGCAAAAGGCTTATTCTCCATATTAACATTATGCTTTTCAAGCATTTTAAAAGTATCTCTTGCACCATTGCCTATACCAAGAACAACAGTATCCGATAAATATTCATCTTTTTCGTTTATAATAACGCCTTTTATTTCATTCTGCTCTATAATTAAATCAGTAACGGTAGAATTAAAATAAAATTTTCCACCGTAATATTCTATTAAAGCCTTTAAATCATCTACAATTATTCTTAATTTGTCTGTACCAAGATGAGGTTTATTAAGATATCTTATATCTTTTGGTGCACCACATTTTATAAATGTATCTAAAACTTCATATTTTAAATTTCCTTTTATTCTTGAGTTTATTTTCCCATCTGAAAAAGTTCCAGCCCCTCCAAGTCCGAATTGAACATTGGAATTTTCATTTAATACTCCGTTATCAAAGAAATTTTTAACTGTTTTAACTCTGTTTTTTATATCCTCTCCCCTTTCAAAAACAAGGGGTTCATATCCCATTTTTGCAAGATATAAAGCGGCAAACAAACCGCTTGGACCACTGCCTACTACTATCGGTTTAATATTTTTCTTCTTTGTTAAATCCAGTTTAGGAATACTTTTTTCTTTATACAAGCTTACTTTATACCCTACATTATGAGGTTTTATGGGATAATCCAATATAACACTGTAAACATAATATATTCCATCACTATGTCTTTTTCTTGCATCTAAAGACTTTCTTAAAATTTTAAAATGTTTTACTTTTTGTTCAGTTAATCTAAGCCTGTTTATTATAGCTTCTCTTTCACCAACACCGGATAAATTATCTATATTTATTTTTATATTTTCTATTAAATATTTTCTCACTTTAATATTATTCCTTTGTTATTTTTACCAAAACACTGTTTTGGCTTACACTTCTTATACTTACACCTTCAGGTAACCCCTGTGTACTTATCTTTATATCAACATTATGTTCCCCTTCTTTTAATCCTGATAAATCAACTACTCCTATAAGATTTTTTTCTGTTATAGAACTTAAATACTTCTCTTCTCCTGCTAATAAAACACTTATATTATCATCTAAAACTTCTGCAGTAAGATCACTTCCTAAATTTTCAAATGTAAATGAATTTATATATACGGTTTTTTGATTTTGTTTGTCTATAAACACATTAACATCAATGATATCTCTTGTATTTACAATATGCACTCCCTGAGGAATGTCCAATTTAACATTTCTATCAAAAGATTCACTAACCCCATCCAATGAAATACTTTCAGTATTTATTTCGTTTATAGTATTTAAAACATCATCTGTTGCAGAAATAGTTACGGTTGTTGTGCTTGGTTTTATAGACGTAATTTTATATCCATCCATAACACTACCTGATGTTTTTACATTTATAGGAACATTCTTAATTTTTCCTATTTCAATATTTACCCTTGTTGTTGCAGGAGATAGTGTTACATCTGCTATTTTCTTATTATTTTCATCAACTGCATACAATGTTGCAGTTGATGAAAAATCATCGCTTTTATTTGTTACATCAACATTCCCCATTATAGCTTCAACTTTATCAACACTATCGGAAGGTCCGCTTATATTAACATCTTCTACTTCTGGAGAAAGAGATAACACACTATAGCCCTCCCTAACTTCCCCGGTTGACTTTATAATAGGCACACTTAAACTTTTGTTACCTTTTTTATCAACTGTGACTTTAATTGTATTAGGATTTTGATCAACTATAGTAACATCATTTGGAACACCTTTTATATTAATATTTAGTGTATAAGTCCCTTCGCTTGAAATGTCTTTTAAATCTACACTTGCCTGTATATTTTTGTTATCAAGGCTTTTTACTAAAGAGCCTTTTCCATAAACTTTCATACTGTCTATATTATCAGTTGAAACAGAAATAATAAAATCATTTTGCTCTAGTACTGAAGTATTTGTAAGAACAATAGGTATATCTTCGATTTTACTGTATACCATGTTGTCACTATCATTATTTGCATATACCCATAAAAGAAGAGCTAGCAAAAAAGATATCAATAAAGTTACTATTTTATTATTATTCTTTCCCATTGCTACCTTTTCTCCTTAATATTTTTGATTTAGAATTTTTATGAGCAGGTTCTTCTACTAAAATTTCAGTAAGAATTCTTCTAATACCTCTTTCCCCCACGAACCTTGATAATTTCCCATTAATAGCATAAGAAATAACACCTGTTTCTTCAGATACCATTAATGAAACACAGTCAGAATGTTCGCTTACACCAATTCCGGCACGATGTCTTGTTCCTATACTTGTTGAAAGCTGTTTGTTTTGAGAAAGAGGAAGCAGACATGCCGCAGCCCTTATTCTTAAAGTTTCTCTGTTTATTATAACTGCTCCATCATGAAGAGGCGTAGCATACTGAAAAATATTATTTATAAGCTCTGTACTTAATAAACTATCAAGTTTTACCCCGGTTTCTACAACATCATCAAGAGGAACCTGTCTTTCTATAACAACAAGAAGTCCTGTTTTTGTCTTTGATAAATCACTTATACTTTGAACAATTTGATCCACCGCAACAGAAGGAGAATCTAAATCTTTGTCAACAAAAATATCTTTTATGTTTTTTACATTTGTTTTACCGATTGTTTCAAGCATTTTTCTAAGCTCTGGCTGAAACATAATAAGCAAAGCTAAAAATCCTACGGTTATTATATTTTTAAAAACAAAGTTTACGGTCACAAGCCCTAACCAATCACTGACCTGAGTGATAACCAAAATTATAATTATCCCCTTTGCAACCTGTTCTGCCTGAGTTCCTTTTATAAGTCTTATAATTGCATATATAATAAATGTCATTATAAGAATATCAACGGCAGATAATATGCTAAAGGACTCAAAAATTTGAGTAAACAACGATGTTATCTGAGACATTATCATTACCTTCCCTAAGTAAATTTATTTTTATATTATTGACTTATATTATTTTTTTAATATTTTCAATAGTGAAAACACAATAATATTATACATTATTTTATTAAAATTGTTTAAATTTAATGAAATATTAATATATAAATTAATTTATATAAGAATTATTAAAAGTAAAATAAACTACATTCTATATACATTTTATAATTATGTATTAAAAAAACTCAATATAAAAAAGGCACATAAAGTGCCTTTTATTATTTCAATTCAAATAAATTTAATAAATCATCTGTTATATTATCAAGTCCTTGCTTTATTACATTAGTTAATGAATTGTAATGCTCTACTTTATCAGAAAAATAAACATTTTTTACTTGAGGATATTTTTCTTTAATCAAAGTGCTAATTTTAGCCTTTTTTTCATCTGATAAACTTGAAGAACCTGTTTTTGTTTTTACCGCACAGTATGCTTTATTCCCGATTATTGCAATTTTTACGTCTTCTATTCCGGAAATTTTCTTTACAGAAGTATAAACACCGTCGCCTTCCTGTTTATATTTATATGATTCGGAAGAATTATAATATCCTGTATTGTTGTTAGTATACTGTCTGTACATTCCGTTATAATCAAATTGATATGGATTGACTCCGTTATTATTTTTTACTCCATTTGAAGAGTCACTATCAGTTAAATCTTCAGTTAAATCTTCAGCACCCTTTTTCACATCATCTCCTATATTTTCTACTTCATCTTTAACATCATTTGCTGCATTATTCATTTGATTTTTTACAGCATTATCCGTATTTGAATTTCCACATCCAACAAAAGAAGTTAACATAAAAGCAGAAATAATCATAGCTATTAAAGTTTTTTTATTCATTAAAATCCTCCTTTCTGTATTAGTATTTAGAAAGAAGAATTTTATATGCTGGTAATAAATTGATTAAAAAGTATTATTTTCTATTAAAGCAGACAAATTTTCCCTGTATTTACACTTATATACATTAACCAGTATCCAAAACCGTCATAAACCGTAGGTTCATAATAAATAAATCCCGTTGAGCCCATAAAAGGCTGAGTATTGTCTATTTTTGAGCCAAGCACACCATAAATATAATATTTTACTTCTTCATCTTTAAAAAACTTTCCAAAAATCCAACTTGGAAGAATTGCATTTTCTAATTTTTTATTTTTAAATCCCATATAAGGATAAAGAATCGGCATAACAAAACCATTATAAATAATATTAATATTATTTAATTTTTCTTCAAATTCATCCATTATGTAGAACTTATAATTACTATCTAAATCAGTAAAATTTTCTAATGAAAAATTTTTTAAAACATCATCTATTAATATATTATTTGCATTAATTATTTTTTTTATTTTATTTTTATCTTCTTCTTCATCTTTATCTTGAAATTCAAATTCTTGATTTATTTCTTTTTCATCATTTATATTTTTATTATTTTCTTTTTCATTTTTATTTGAAAAAATATCAAATAAATCTTCCAAAATATCCAGCTGTTCTTCTTTTTCTAAAATAGAATTTCTATCTTCCTTAGAATCTTCCTCTTCCTTTTCATTTTCTGGTTTTATTTTATTATTTATATTTAAATCCATTATTTCATTCTCTTCTTTTATAATATCTATATCTTCTTTTAAAATAATTTTCCCGTTTTCTTCTTTTTGTTCATCAAAAAAAGGAATATCAAGTTCTTTCTCATTTTCATATTCAAATAAAATTTCACCTGAATATATATCAACTATTTCAATCTTATTAAAACTCTCTACTTTATTTTTTTCTATATTTATTATTTTTTGTAAGTTCTTTTCTTTTTCTGTTTTAAATATAGCCGCAGTATATTCTCTATTTCCCATAATAAAAACAACAGCATATTCACTTATTGGAAGATAAGTTATTTTCAAAGTAATAGAAAGAAAATCTTCATTTTCTTTTATATCAAAATGCATTTTTGCATTATCGTTTTTTAAGTTAACAAATTCTTCATTATTAATATTTAGCATATTTTCCCTCCTAACTTATTATATTTATATTCCGAGAATTTTAATTTATGATAACTTAACATATTGTATTTATTTTTAAAGTATTATATATTAGACAAAAGAAGGTGAATAAAATGTCAAAAATATGTGCACATAGAGGAATGCTTAATATAAAACCGGAAAATACAATTAGTTCTTTTATAGAAGCATTAAAATATGATATTGATGGAATTGAACTTGATGTTCATCTTACAAAAGATGAAAAGATAGTTGTATTTCACGATTTCGATTTAAAAAGAATGTGTAATAATGACGCTTATATAAAAAATTTAACTTATGAAGAACTAAAAGAAATAAAAGTAAATGGTATTGAACCTATTCCTCAGCTGTTTGAAGTATTAGAACTTATAAAAAACAAAAATATTATTTTAAATATAGAATTAAAAGCATCAAGTGAAATTTATAGTGGAATAGAAGAAAAGGTTTTAAATTTAATAAACGATTATAACATAAAAGACAAAATCATAATTTCTTCCTTTGACCATAGAGCGTTAAAAATAGTAAAAGATATAGACAAAGAAATTAAAGTCGGAGCATTATATCAAGGATTTTTTGATAATATCGTTAAATATGCAGTAGATAACAAATTTGATGCAATACATCCTCATTTTTTAAATATAGATAAAAAAATAGTCAAGGAAGCAAAAGAAAATAACATAAAAATAAATTGTTATACTATTAACAATATGCTTGCATATAATTATATAAAACATTTTAATGTGGATATGATAATAACAAATATCGCAGACAAAATTTTAAAAAGAGGAAATAAATGAAAAAAAGATATTTTATAATTTTATTATTTATATGCCTTATTATTTTTACAGGGTGTGGAAATAAAAAAAATTATGTTACAACTTTAAATCTAAATAAAACAGCAATAAAACTTGAAAATTTAACCTATGAAAAAAACGGGAAAAATCTTCCCATATTTTATAATATGACAGTGCCAAATGATGAAGAAATAAAAAACATATATAAGTTGAATAAAGAAGATTTCAATGAAATTATAATAAAACAATCCGCACTCTCTTCTAAAAGTTCTTTATTCATCATTGCTAACGTAAAAGAAGAAAATAAAGAAAAAGTAAAAGAAGCATTAGATAAATACATGATAAATTATGAAAAAATATGGAAAGAACAAGATAAGACAGAATACAATCTTGTCTTAAACAGAACATTCTACGAAAACGGAAATTATTTTATATATGTAATTTCTTATGATAACAATAAGGTAATGGATACAATTTTATCTCTTTTTGAAGAGAAAGAGAAATAATAAAAAAGACCCTTAAGGGTCTTTTTTATTTTAATATATCTTTACTTCTGTCAACATATGTTGTATGTAAAATTTCATGAGCTTTATGAGAATTTGGCTCACCTAAATATTCTTCATAAACTTTTTTAACCGCTGGATTATCATGAGATTTTCTTGTTGGTCTAACGTTCTTATCTTGGTTATATAATACTTTTGCTCTTTCTTTTGCAAGAGATAAACCTGCATTAATAAGTTGACTGTTTACGATTGGTTGTCCACCACCGTTTACACATCCGCCAGGGCATGCCATACATTCTATAAAGTCATAATCAGTTTCACCTTTTTTAACTTTATCCATAAGTTTTCTTATGTTTGCTCCACCGTGAACAACAGCAACTTTTATTTCTTTATCACCAGCTTTGATTACAGCTTCTTTAAGTCCTTCAAGACCTCTTACTTCTTCATAATCAATTTTTTCAGATACTTCACCGGTGATGGCTTCAACTGCAGTTCTTGCAGCAGCTTCCATAACCCCGCCTGTTGCACCGAATATTACACCGGCACCTGAACTTTCACCATAAATTGGATCAAATTCTTCATCTTCAAGATTTTTAAAGTCAATACCTGCTTCTTTAATCATTCTTGCAAGTTCTCTTGTTGTGATACATACATCGCTGTCATAGTTATCGCCTTCCATTAATTGTTCTCTTCCAACTTCAAATTTCTTAGCAACACAAGGCATAACACTTACAACATAAATATCATCAGGATTAATATTATTTGTTTCAGCATAGTGTGTTTTTATTAAAGCACCTGCCATCGCTTGAGGTGATTTACAAGAAGAAAGGTTTGGAATAAGTTCTGGGAATTCTTGTTCACAGAATTTAACCCATGAAGGACAACAGCTTGTAAGCATTGGAAGAGTTCCTCCGTTTGTAACTCTGTCTACAAGTTCATGAGCTTCT
Organism: Anaerofustis sp. NSJ-163; assembly: GCF_024135845.1. Lineage (NCBI taxonomy): Bacteria > Bacillati > Bacillota > Clostridia > Eubacteriales > Eubacteriaceae > Anaerofustis > Anaerofustis sp. NSJ-163. The sequence continues at coordinate 373,835 of NZ_JAMYJV010000003.1, read as the reverse complement.
TCCATAATTGTCATATCAGCACCAAAGTCTGTATCAAAAACTTTATCGAAGCCAAGTCTTCTTAGTGCGGCAACCATTTTACCTGTTACATCTGTGCCGATTTCATATCCGAATTCTTCTCCAAGAGCAGCTCTTATTGCAGGAGCAGGTTGAACAACAACATGTTTGTTTTCATCACATAATGCTTCCCATACTTCATCTACATTTACTTTTTCAGTTAAGGCACCTACAGGACAGTTAATAACACATTGTCCACAGTTGATACAGTTTGTATCAGCTAAATAATCACCTTTAACAGGTCTTGCTTTTGAATCAAATCCGTTATCTTTACCGATTAAAGCACCGATACCTTGAATTTTACTACATGTGTTTATACATCTTTTACAGAAAATACATTTAGATTCATCTCTTACGATTGAAACAGATTTATCATCATATGCATCTGATGAAAAATCTCCGCTGAAAGGAACTGTGCTTACTCCTAAATCATTTGCAAGAGTTTGAAGTTCACAGTTCCCGCTTCTTATACAAGTTGTACAATCTCTGTTATGGTCAGAAAGTGTAAGTTCCATTGTATTTTTTCTTGATTCTCTTACTTTAGGAGAGTTTGTAAATACTTCCATTCCTTCTTTTACAGGGAAGTTACAAGCACTTCTTAAAACATCAGAACCTTTAATTTCAACTACACACATTCTACAAGCACCAATTTTGTTATGTTCTAAGAAACATAATGTAGGAATATTAATTCCGATTTGTCTTGCAGCTTCAAGAACCGTTGTTTTATCTTCAACGCAAACATCAACATTATTTATCTTTAAATTTACCATCTTTTCATTTACTCCTTGACTACTCTTTTATAAAATCAGAACTGAAATTTTCAAGTGCACTTAAAATAGGAGCTGCACCCTTTTGTCCTATAGGGCAAAGAGTTCCGATACTCATATTTTTTGCAATTGCTTTTACTTTGCTGTAATCATCTTTTTCTGAAATATCAGAAACGATTTTCTTAACCATTTCATCCATTCTTTTTACCCCAACCTTACAAGGGAAACATTTACCGCAAGATTGAATTAATAAGAATTGTAAGTAATCTGATATTTCTTTTGCCATATCAGTTGTTTCATCGATAACAACAACAAGAGCAGTACCTCTTATTATTCCATTCATCATTAAAGCCATAAAGTTTACAGGTTTAGAAACTTCACAAGCTGGTAAATATTCACCATAAGGAGCTCCTACTTTGATAGATTTAACATTTCCTGTTGCACCGCCTGCAAGTTCAATAAGTTGTTCATATGTAACGCCGTTTTCAACATTGTAAATTCCAGGATTTTTTACTTTACCACCGATTGCAACACCTTTAAATCCTTTTTCAGGAAGTGTTTTATAGCTGTCTTGAACAATTACAAGTAAGTTAGCTAAAATTTCTGCATTTACATTTAAGCCTTCTTTGCTTTCTTTTACAACACTTATTTCTTTATCTAATAAACCGTAAGCTTTTGCATCGTTAACAGCTTTTGATACTCTTCTAAATGCAAGGTCATCTTTTGCTACGATATAACCTTCTTTTGCACCGCTTACTTCCATAACAATAAGCATTGATTCAACAATTACGTGAGGAGCTTCGATTAAAACTTTATTATCTGCAGCAGCTAAAGCATCTAGTGTTTCGCAAACAACAACCTCAGCACCTTTCCAATTATCACAGCAAAGTTCGTCTTGTTTTCTTCTATCAACAAGTAAAGCATCACTTGCAAGTTTAATTACATCAACTTCGCATTTTAAAACTTTTTCTTTTGCTTTGTAACCATCAAATGCTATATAATCATCGATACATTCAGGATTTGTTGCACCACAATATTTAATAGCATTTTTCTTTTGATTAACCAAAACTTTTGGATCAACTTTTTCCATAACTTCTTTTATTTACCTCCAAATAGTTTATATATAAGACTTTAAACGAAAAATCTTATTATTCCTTTTTATTACACATTCACAGTTATAATATCAAAATATGTCTAATTTTTCAACTTAATTTAAAATAGAAAAATAAAAAAACTCACTTGTTTTAAGTGAGTTTTTCATTATCTTTTATATCTTCATCATTTTTTTCATCTTTAGGAAGATAATACATACATTTTTCGTTTAGTGATGAAATATAAAAAGGCACCGTATTTAATGTACACACTCCTTTTTCTTGAAATTTACAATCAAGGGTACAAATAATATTAATCATGAATCCTCTCCAAATATAAGTAATTACTATGAGTATTGACGTTTTTGTGCTAAAATATAAAAAAATATCTTTTTATTATGAAGGAAAAACATGGAAGAAGGAAAATTAACCAATCATACATTACAAAAAATCTTATTTGATAAAATTAATATAAAAAACAAAGAAGTTTTAATAGGTGCAGGAATAGGAAAAGACACAGCTCTTTTAAATTTTGAAAGTGATTTATTTTCAATATCCACAGACCCTATAACAGGAAGTAAAAACGGTATAGGCCGACTATGCGTAAATATTTCATGCAACGATATTGCAACATCAATGGCAACACCTGTTGCAATGATGGTAACAATGCTTATTCCAACCTATGCCAATATAGAAGATATAGAAGAAATAATAGATGAAATACTTCTAACCTGCGAAGAAAATAATGTTGATTTAATCGGAGGACACACAGAAGTTACTTCAAGCGTAAATAAATTTATCTTAAGCGGAGTATGTATCGGAAGAAAAGAAAATATTGTTAATCCTACTCCAAAAGCTAATGATAAAATAGTAATGAGTAAATATGCAGGGCTTGAAGGAAGTGCTATTATAAGCCTTGATTTAAAAGAAGAGGTAGAAAAGTTCTTGACAAAAGAAGAAATATCAAAAACATCAAAGCTAATAAAAGATACGTCCGTAATAAAAGAAGGTTTAATAGCAAAAAATCTTAATGTAAGTCTTCTTCATGATGCAACAGAAGGCGGAATTTTAGGGGGAGTTTGGGAAATGGCAGAAAATTCAGGGCTTGGGGCAATTATAGATATTGATAAAATATTAATTTTAGATGAAACAAAAAAAATCGCAAAGCATTTTAACATAAACCCATATAAGCTAATATCCAGCGGAGTAATGTTGTTTATAACCGATAATGACGAGAAATTAATAGAAGAATTAAATAAACAAAATATACCTTCATCCACAATAGGATATTTAACAAAGGAAAAAGAAATTTACATTTTAAAAAACGGAGTAAAAGAAATATTATCTCCGCCATCACAAGATGAATTATATAAAGTAATATAAAAACAAGCATTTAGCTTGTTTTTTTAATACTTACTTATTGCATTTACAGGACAACTTCCTATTGCTTCCCTTGCAAGTGTTATTTCAGAATCATTTTCAGGATTCCTTATTACACCTGCTTTACCATCAGACTCTATTTCAAATATATCTTCACATATGGATGTACAAAGACCACAGGAAATACAGCTGTCTTTATTTATTCTAAGTTTCATTTTAATCCTCCTTAAATTTATCAATTAATATTATTTACAAATTAATCTTTTATATTCCTTTTGTTATTTATTAGCATAAAAATATAAATATTATAAACAATACTGCACAAGAAGAATTGATATGAATAATAAAAAAAGAGGCATAAGCCTCTTTTTTCTATGATAATTCCAAAGCACCGGTATATAGTCTGTAATATGTACCATGTTTCTTTATTAGTTCTTCATGGTTACCTCTTTCGATAATAGTACCATGTTCTAATACTATTATTGCATCTGAGTTTCTTATTGTTGAAAGTCTATGAGCAATAACAAATACAGTTCTTCCTTCCATTAACTTATCCATACCATCTTGAACGATTTTTTCTGTCCTTGTATCGATACTTGAAGTTGCTTCATCAAGGATAAGAACCGGTGGATTATTAAGAGCAGCTCTTGCTATACTAAGCAGCTGTCTTTGACCTTGTGATAATTCTTCACCTGTACCTGATATTACAGTATCATATCCATCAGGCAACATCTTAATGAAATGATCGGCATTTACAAGTTCTGCAGCAGCATATACTTCTTCATCTGTTGCATCAAGTTTACCATATCTAATATTTTCTTTAATTGTTCCTGTAAACAAATTAGTTTCCTGTAAAACTATACCAAGAGATCTTCTTAAATCATCTTTCTTAATCTTGTTTACATTTATTCCATCATATCTGATTTTACCATCAGTAACATCGTAGAATCTGTTTATTAAGTTCGTTATAGTTGTTTTACCTGCGCCTGTTGAACCTACAAAGGCAATTTTTTGACCGGGTTTTGCATAAATATTTAATTTATGTAAAACTATTTTTTCAGGATTATACCCAAACGTCATGTCAATAAATCTAACATCACCATTTAACTGAGTATAAGTTACGCTTCCGTCTCCATGAGGATGTTTCCAAGCCCATTTACCTGTTCTCTTTTCGCTTTCGGTAATATTACCATCTTCATCTATATTTGCATTAACCAAAGTAACATATCCTTCGTCCTTTTCGCCTTCTTCATCCATCATGTTAAATATTCTTTCAGCTCCTGCAAGGGCCATAATAATAGGATTTAACTGACCTGAAATTTGGCTGAATGGGAAGTTAAAGTTTCTTGTAAGTTGAAGGAATGAAGCGATACCGCCAAGAGTAAGTCCGCCAACACCTGAAATTGCAAGTGCTCCACCAAGTATTGCTGTTAAAACATATTGTATATAACCGATATTTGCTATTACCGGAATAATAATGTTTGCATATTTGTGTGCTTTTGCAGAACTTTCATAAAGCTGATCGTTTATTTTGTCAAAATCCACTTTACTTTGTTCTTCGTGACAGAATACTTTTATAACTTTTTGACCACTCATCATTTCTTCCACATAACCATCTAGGATACCTATGTTTCTTTGTTGCTTTGCAAAGTATTCACCACTTTTTCCACCAATTATTTTGGTTGCAAGTGTCATAATTGCAATCATGCAAATTGCAAGAAGAGATAAAGGAATGCTAATATAAATCATTGCACAGAATACCGCAACAACTGTTACTATTGCAGAAAATACTTGAGGTAAACTTTGACAAATCATCTGTCTTAAAGTATCGGTATCATTTGTGTAAAGACTCATAAGTTCTCCGTGAGGATGAGTATCAAAATATCTTATTGATAAAGTCTGCATATGTTCAAACATATCATCTCTTACTTTTTTAAGAACACCTTGACCGATATTTACCATTAATCTCATATAAATGAATGTACAAGCTACACCAACATAGTATATACAAGCAAATGTTAAAATCGCTCTTACAACAATTGTAAAATCAGGAGCAACACTATTTATTAAAGGTGTAATACAATCATCTATCAAGTACATCAAAAATACAGAACTTGCCATACTTGCAATAGAACTTATAATAATAGAAACAAATACGAATATAAATTGTATTTTATAACTTTTTAGTGCATATTTTAAAAGTCTAGCAGCTGTTTTCAAATAATGAGGCTTTTTATTTGTTCTTTTATCCATTATTCTTGGCCTCCCTTCATTTGAGAATTATATACATCTTGATATATTGCATTTGTCTTTAGAAGTTCTTCATGAGTACCGATTTGGTCAATTCTACCATTATCAAGAACAATTATCTTATCAGCATCTTCAACTGAAGAAATCCTTTGAGCGATAATAATCTTTGTAGTTCCAGGGATTTTTTCTCTAAACGCCTTTCTAATTAAAGCATCTGTTTTTGTATCTACGGCACTCGTAGAGTCATCCAAGATAAGTATCTTAGGTTTTTTAAGAAGTGCTCTTGCAATACATAGACGTTGTTTTTGTCCACCTGAAACATTTGTACCGCCTTGTTCTATCTTTGTATCGTATTTGTCTGGGAATTCACTTACAAAACCATCCGCTTGTGCAAGCATTGATGCTTGAATAATTTCTGCATCAGTTGCATTTTCATCTCCCCATCTTAGGTTTTCTTTAATAGTACCTGAGAATAGAGTATTCTTTTGTAGAACCATTGCAACTTGATTTCTAAGTGTTTCCAAATCATAATCTTTTACATCAATTCCACCTACTTTAACACGACCTTTTGTAACATCGTAAAGTCTTGGAATAAGCTGAACAAGAGAAGATTTTGAACTACCGGTACTACCTATAATACCAACAGTCTCACCTGAATCAATATGTAAATTTATATCTTTTAATGGAAGATTGTTTCCATTTCCTTCATCTTTACCATATGTAAAATCAACATTTTCAAAATCGATTGAACCGTCTTTAACATCCATAATAGGATTTTCTTTATTTTTAAGAGTACTTTCTTCAACTAATACTTCAACAATTCTTTCTGCAGAAGTTTGAGCCATAAGAACCATTACAAATACCATAGATAATACCATTAAACTTGATAATATCTGGCTTGCGTATACAACAAGACTTGTTAACTCTCCTGTTGTCATTGTTCCCACAACAATAAACCTTGCAGAAAAATATGAAATAAGAAGAATACATGTATATATTGTAAATTGCATTACCGGAGCATTAAGAGAAACTATTTTTTCGGCTTTTGTAAAGAATTTATAAATAAGTTTAGAAATACCATCAAATTTTTCAATTTCATAATCTTCCCTTACATATGCCTTAACAACTCTTATACCCGTTACGTTTTCTTGAACCACACTGTTTAATCTGTCATATGTATTAAATACTCTTTCAAAATGAGGATGTGCCTTTATTGCAATAAAGAAAAGAAGCAATGCAAGCACCGGAATTGCTATAAAGAATATAATAGCAATATCAAAATTAATTTTAATTGTGAAAAACAATGCAAATATCAACATGATTGGTGCTCTTATAAGAAGTCTTACTATCATTTGATAAGCCATTTGAACATTTGTAACATCAGTTGTAAGCCTTGTAACCAAACTTGCAGTAGAAAATTTATCTATGTTTGCAAATGAAAAATCTTGAATTTTATAAAACATATCTTTTCTTAAATTTCTGGCAAATCCCGCAGAAGCTTTTGCGGCATATTTCCCTGCCAAAGTACCTGTTATTAGAGAAATAATTGCTAAAAAGAATAAAAACAACCCTAATTTTATTATGTAATTAAGATTTCCGTTTGCAATACCGATATCAATAATATCAGCCATATAAAAAGGTATTAATACTTCCATTAATACTTCAATAATTACATAAAAAGGTGCAAGAAAAGAATCTTTTTTAAATTCTCTAATGGAACCCATTAATGTTTTTAACATACATATACCTCCCAACAAAATTAATTTCATAATAAGAAAATAGTAACTATTTGAAATTATTTAACATTTTTTCTGTTATCGCAAAAAAAGCATCAATTTCCTCTTTAGAAAGCCTATTTTTTAATGTTCTTTCCATATTTTTAATATCTTTTCCTATTTGTGATTTTATGCACAAACCTTTCTTTGTAACAACAATTTTTTTAAGCCTTGCATCATAATCTACACTTACTCTTTCAATAAGCCCATTTTCTTCCATGGTATTCAATATTCCTGTAACGGTAGAACGTCTATAAAACAAACATGCTTCAATATCTTTTTGGAATATATCTCCTTCTGATTCTGTAACATGACAAATTATTCTTCCTTGAACACCTGTGATGCCATAAGCTGCCATTTTTTTATTCATTTCTTTACTAATTTCATTTGATAATCGTCTTATTATCATTCCAACTTCTTTTTTTGCTTTCATAATTTACCCTCTTATTATGTTAGTTACCTAACTATCATGTTAGCTACCTAACTATTATATGAATATTTTTTTAATTGTCAATAAAAAAATTTTATTTTTCATTTTGTTTTCACAAATTGTTTTCATAAAAAAAAGATAACCTAAGTTATCTTTTTATTTGCATTTAAAAAATATTTAAATGATATATAAAAAATTAAAACACCTATAATGGTCATAAGTAAACTATAACTCATAATATCCGATAAAATCGGAAGTGAAAAAAGATGATTGCAAATATTAAAACTTATATGAAAAACACATGACATAATAAGACTTTGTGACTTCTCATAAATATATCCAATTATTATTCCCGCAATAATCGCATATGTACTTTGAATTATATTCATATGCATGACGCCAAAAATCAAAGCCTGTAAAATTATTGCGGTTTTAAAATTAACATATCTTTTTAAATTATTATATACTATTCCCCTTAACATAAATTCTTCGCTTATGGGGGTAATAATGCCAACAGAAATAATATTAATTAATACTCCTCCTGAGGAAAGCAAAGCCATTGTTTCCGTATAACTGGATGAATATTTTGTAAGATCAAAAATATCAATTATACCCATGGAAAACATAAAAAATGATATTCCAAGGAAAATAATACTTACGATATATTTAATATTTTTTTGATTTTCATATAAATGAAAATGTAGTTTCTTATTTTTTAATAAAATAAATCCAAAAAATATAATATTAATCAAAGAAGATATTAATAGAATAAAAACAGTATTTTCACTTATAAATGTTGTTAAATCCTCTAAGTCATATATTCCCTTTTTCATGCTTGTTAATGCATAGTAAAACTGAAAAGCAATACTTACTCCTACTTGAGAAATCAACCAAAAAATAACGGGATATATACATAATAATATTTTCTTTATTATATTATCTTTCTTCATTAAAACTCCTATATATATTTATGTATTATTTTGTAATTTCCCTTTTCGTCTATTTCCATTATTCCATAACTTCTTTTGCCATAGCCTCTCATGCTTAAAGTTCCCGGGTTAAACAAATGAACACCGCTCATATTTATGTTTAGTTTTTCATGAGTATGTCCAAACAAAACAATATCCGCACCTATTTCACATGCTTTATAAAAAATCGAACTATAAGTATTTTTTACTCCGTACAAATGTCCGTGAGTCATAAAAATCTTTTTACCATGAAATTCAAAAAAGATTTCTTCTATCTCCTTCATAAAGTCACAATTGCCTCTGACTTTTTTTACTTCAACATTTGTTAAATCAAAATCAACATCATCTATATCGTTATGATGATCGCCCAAGTGAAAAAGATAATTAAATTTCTTTTCCTTTCTTAAAACTTTCTCAAGTGTTTCTATATCTCCGTGTGTGTCGCTTACTATGAGTATTTTGTCCATATTACACCTCGACTCATTTAAGTTTTTTATCAAGTATTTCTTTAGCTTTTGTAAAAGCTCTTCTTCTGTGACTTACTGAATTCTTTTCGTCAAATGTAAGTTCAGCATAAGTTTTATCAAGACTTTCTATATAAAACAAAGGATCATACCCAAAGCCGCCATCTCCGACTTCTTTAAAACCTATTTCCCCCTCAACTTCACCTCTTACGGTTTCAACACTTCCGTCTTCATAACATATTCCTACACAGCATACAAATTTAGCTTTTCTGTCTTCTTTTTTTACACCTTCCAAAGCTTTTAATAGTTTCTTATTATTCTTATCATCATCTTTTTCTTCTCCTGCATATCTTGCAGAATATATTCCGGGCTCTCCGTTTAAATAATCTACCATAAGTCCGGAATCATCACCTAAAACAAGCTTACCAGTTTTTTTATTGATGGCTTTAGCTTTTATAAGTGCATTTTCTTCAAAGCTTTTTCCATCTTCAACAATATCATCAACAAAGCCTGCTTCTTCCATGCTTATTACTTTATAATCTGTTAATATACTTTTTATTTCTTCTAATTTATGTTTATTTGCAGATGCTATTATTACTTCTTTCATTTTAACCTCTATTTACTAAGCCCTAAAACTTCTCTTTGAATATCAATTAATTCTTTTATTCCTTTTTTTGCAAGAGAAATAAGTTTTGTAAGTTCTTCTTCTTTTACAGGTCTTTCTTCTCCTGTTACACCAAGTTCAATAAATTCACCATATTCGTTCATTACAACATTCATATCTGCAATTGCACTTGAATCTTCAACATAACATAAGTCAAGAAGAGGTTCGTTATCTACAATACCAACGCTTATTGCCGCAACAAAAGATGTAAGAGGAAGTCTTTCAATATCTCCCTTTTCAACCATTTTATTTAAAGCATCATATAAAGCAACAAACGCTCCGGTAATACTTGCAACTCTTGTACCTCCGTCAGCTTGGATAACATCGCAGTCTATCATTATTGTTTTTTCTCCAAGAATTGATAAATCAACAACACTTCTTAAACTTCTGCCTATAAGTCTTTGTATTTCTGCACTTCTTCCGTCTAATTTAAGTCTGTTTATATCTCTTTTTTTTCTTGTTTGTGTTGAAGAAGGTAACATTGAATATTCACATGTTATCCATCCTGTTCCCTCTCCTCTTAAAAACGGAGGAACTTTATTTTCTATAAAAGCAGAACATATAACTTTTGTATTCCCTACCTCTATTAAAACGCATCCATCAGGATACATTGTATAATTTCTTGTGATTTTTACTGGTCTTTTTTCATCATAATTTCTTTTATCAATACGTTCCATCAACTCACTCCTTTATTGTCTTTCTTCGTTTGAATAGTCGTTTACAAGTTCAGTTTCAATTATACCATCTTTATTATCATTTTGGTCTATCACAAATCGAACTTTTTTTATATCATCAGAATTTTCTTTTACCGTAAGTGCAACACTGTTTTTATATAAACTTAACATTGTCTTGTCCATTAAAGAAAATTCTTTGCTTAAATGTATATATACACTCTCCCCTTTTACTATTACATCTTCTATATTTGCTGTGGTTGCAAATATCATTGAAGAATATTTTTTCGTATTGCATATGGTAAAATGATTTATAAGTATATCTTTTAAGCTTAAATCTGATTTATCTGTATACACACTATACGGTATATAATTATATACGTTTTCACATTTTTTAGCAATATACATAGTATGTTTTGATTTTGAATTTTTATTTTTCTCAATTTCATTTATGTTTTCACGATAATATAATTTATTCATTTCACTGCCATATGTAAGAGTTTCTTTATCTCCCATTTCAAAACTTACGCTGTCAACATTCTCAAATTCAGTAAGAGCATAAACAATTGAAATAATAAATGCTTTTTCATCTTCTTCATCCACAAATTGAGCCTTTTCACTTAAATCCACCTTTGCTGTATTATCTTCTAATTTTACACTTTTAATACTACCTGCAATTACAGTTGGGAAAAGTCCATTTTTACTTGCAACTTTTCCATTTTCTTCATTGTCAGTCATAAGGTTTATTACATTATCAAATTTTGCTTCTTCACTTGAAACTATTCTTGTAAGAGGCACAACATATGAATCTGCCGTTTTATAATAAACGGTTATTTTACTTTTGTTTGATTCAACTTCACTTTTTATCGAACCAGCTATTTTATCCTGCATTCTTGAAATCATTGTAGGATCTTTTATTGTTATGTAAGAAAGCCCTATAATAGATAAAAGCAATAAGAATTTAATTATTTTTCTCATAATAAAACCTCTGTTTATAATTTTTATAACACAAATTTATTTCATATTAAAAATATGATTATCACTAATCTTTTAATTTCTTAATTTTTCCCTTAAGAACATGTCCATATAATCTCATTATATCTTTATAAAATAAATAATATGGGGAAATTACAAAAACGAAATATTTTATATACTCTCTTTTCTGTAGCAGATTTTTTATAAAACCATATTATACCTTGAGGAGGTAGTATATGAAAAAAAATAAAAAAGCAGTAATAATATTATGCATTTGTTTTTTGATTTGTGTATGTTCTGCCGGAATGATTAGCGCAAACAGCGAATATAAAGGCATAGACGTAAGCGTTTGGCAAGGAGATATTAATTTTAAAGAAGTAAAAAAAGATGGCATAGAAGCTGTTTATATAAGGGCAGGACAAGGAAGCAATTATACAGACACTAAATTTGAAAGAAACTATAAAGAAGCTAAAAAAGAAGATTTAAAAATTGGATTTTATCATTACGTAACCGCAAGAAATACAAGACAGGCTAGAGAACAGGCTCATTTCTTTTATTCTCTTATAAAAAATAAAGACCAACAACTAAGACCTGCCATGGATTTTGAACAACTTGACGGATTAAGCAAAAAAGAATGTAATGACATTGCTAAAGTATATATGGAAACTTTGGAAAACTTACTGGGTTATAAACCTGCTTTCTATTCAAATGCATACGATGTACAAACAGTCTGGGAAAAAGACCTTAACAAATATCCATTATGGATTGCCGATTATGGAGTAAGAAGTCCATATACAACAGGCGAGTGGTCAAAATGGTCAGGATTTCAATATTCCAGCAGAGGAGATGTTAAAGGTATAAGCGGGCATGTAGATATGGATAGATTCAAAGAAGAAATTTTAATTACAGATGAAGAAAAAAATAAACAAAAGGAATATATCACCTATACAGTAAAAGACGGTGACACCTTAAAAGAAATAGCAGAAAAATATAATACAACGAAAGATGCCTTAATTAAACTAAACCACCTTGAACTAATTCATCCTGGAGAAAAGCTTTTAATAAAAAAATAAAAAGGAGCTTATGCTCCTTTTTTGTAAAATTAAAATATATATAATATTTAATATAAAACAAAAAAACCGATTGTAAAACAATCGGTTTAATTTTAAACTGGTGCGGATGAAGGGAGTCGAACCCCCACACCGAAGTACTAGATCCTAAGTCTAGCGCGTCTGCCAATTCCGCCACATCCGCAAACTCATAAAGCTTTATTATTATATATAAAAAATTAAAATATGTCAATAACTTTTTGTAATTTTTTATTTAAAAATTTAAAAAAAATATAATTTTTTCTTAATAAGTTCATAATATATATGTATTAATATAAAAATATAATATAATACTTTTAAGGTGGTAAAAAAATGACAAGAGAAGAAAAAATGATTTTCTTTAATGAAATAAAAGAAATAATTTCAAATAAAGAAGTACAAAAAATGCAAGGATATATACAGCATGGTGGAACAACAACCTATGCGCACTCTTTAAATGTCGCTTTATACAGTTATATTTTATCTAAAAAATTTAATTTAAAGATACAGGAAAAACAACTTCTAAGAGGAGCAATGCTTCATGATTTCTATCTTTACGACTGGCACGATAAAACAGTAGAAAGAAAAAAAATGCATGGGTTTAATCATCCTAAAGCAGCACTTGAAAACGCAAAGAAACATTTTGAATTAACAAAAAAAGAAGAAAACATTATACATTCTCATATGTGGCCTCTAACTCTTAGAGCCATCCCAAAAAGCAAAGAAGCAATTATAATATGTTTGGTTGATAAGTGGTGTGCAATAATTGAATCAAAAGAACACTACATGGAAAAAATTAAAAGTAAACAATTAAAAAATATCAATTCATACAAATAAAAGAGGATATATTCTTCTTTTATTTTTTTATGATATAATTTATAAAAAGGGAGAAAGAAAATGATATTCACAATAATAACTGCTTTAATAGGATTACTTATAATACTTATTTTATCCTTACTTTTTTATTTAACAATAAATGAATATAAACCTGAAGAAATAGAAGATGCACTTCTTATAAGAAAAGGCGAAGAAAAAGAACTTCATATTAACGATTCTTTAAGTGTTCTTACATATAATATAGGCTACTGTAACGATAGTGCCGACAGTGACTTTTTCATGGACGGTGGGAAAAGAACCAGAATAGAATCAAAAAAAATGGTAATAAGAAACCTTAAAGGAATCGAAGAAAATATAAGAAAAACAAACGCCGACATAATTTTTATACAAGAAATAGACACAAAGTCAAAAAGAGGATATAATACAAACCAAGTAAGATACTTATCAAAAGTATTTAAAAAGACAGCTTATTTTGCAAAAAATTTTTCATGTAAATATATCCCATACCCAATTAAAGACACAATAGGAAAAGTTGAAAGCGGAATATTAACTCTAAATCCATATGAAATAATTTCGGCAAAAAGATATTCTCTTCCTGTTTCTTTTAAATATCCAATAAGATTATGCCAATTAAAACGATGTCTTCTTGTTGAAAGAGTTAAGATTAAAAATTCAAAAAAAGAACTTATTCTGGTAAATCTACATTTGGAAGCATATGACAAAGGAGAAGGGAAAATAAAACAAACAAAGATACTTACGGATATTTTAAAAACAGAGTACGAAAAAGGAAATTACTGTATAGCAGGCGGAGATTTTAATCAAATCTTTCCTAATACAAATATAAATAAATACCCTCTTATAAAAGATAAACACTTTAAACCTGGGAAACTTGATATAGATAATTTTTTAAAAAGTTGGAACATTGTTACCGACGACAAAACTCCTACATCAAGATTATTAAATGAAGAATTTGATGAAAAAAGCCCAAACACGCAGTACCATGTAATTGACGGTTTTATACTTTCTCCAAACATAAAACTTAACAACATAGAAACAATAGATACAAAGTTTAATTTTGCAGACCACAATCCGGTTAAAATAAATATAACACTTAAGGAGTAAAAAATGAGTATTATCGCAACAATAATAGGAATATTTTTGGGAATATTTTGTTTTTCTTTATGGACAAAATATATGAATAAAACAGTAAATAAAAAAACAGAAACGATAAATAATAAAGACTATTTCATAATGAAAAAACCAAAATCAAAAGTAGTATTTCACACAGTAATATTAATTTTGGTTGTAGCCGGATTTGCATTATACAAACAAGGTCTTATATTTCATGATTCAATAATATGGGATGTACTTTTTATATTTGTAATAATAATGAATCTTTTTTCAGTTCAAAAAGCCATAAACAGAAAAGTAATTGTAGAAGACGAAAGAATAACGGATTCAAAGGGAAACACTTTTTATTTTTATCAATTCACTTCATGCAGAATTATCAACATGGCAACAATTTTATTTATTGACAATAATCCCGTATTAAAAATAGAAAATGATGATATAGGCTACAATATATTTTTAGAAAAATTAAAAAACTACAATATACAAATAATAGACATGAGAAAAAAGAGCATTTAAAATGCTCTTTTTTATAAGTAATTTATATTGAATTCTTTATTTGTTATAAACAACACTTCAACATCTTCATCTTTACTTCCGTGAAAAGCCTTACTTCCTTCTTTAAACCAAACAAAACTTCCCGCTTCAAAATCCCCTAAGTTCGTGTATAATGTTCCTTTTATTACATACATGCCATGAGCGCAGTCATGAGTATGCCAAGGTGTAAAAACTCCTTTTGGGTATATCATTATTTTTACCATCATCTTTGTATCTTCATCATCTACAAGATGCATTTCATAAGTGACATTACCCGTATTCTTGCTTACACGCCTATGTTCCTTCAAATTAATGTCTTCATTTTTAAATACAATATCGCTCATTTTTTCTACCTCCCTTTTATTAGAAAATATAATACTTATATTAATTATACATCCACAAATAAATATTTTAAATTTTTTTTCAAAACAAACTTATAACAGTAAATTAATAATCATTAGGTAAAATACATGTTAAATTTTTCTAAATAATAATTAAGAATTAACAAAAGACATATTAAATAAAAATTTTATGGTACAATAAAATAAAAAGGGAAAATTAAAATGAATATTAAAGAACTACATATTTCCGGAACACTTCCACTAAAAGGAACACAAAACACAAGAGACCTTGGTGGTTATATTACAAAAGATAAAAAAATAACAAAATATAAAGAATTTATACGTTCTTCATCTTTAAGCATTATAACAAACGAAGATATTGATTTTCTGATTAAATACGGTATAAAAACAGTGCTGGATTTAAGAAGTGAAGAAGAAGTTAAAGAAAAACCAAGTAAACTAAAAAATATAGACGGCATAAAATATTATAATGTGCCACTAAGCGTAAAAGATATGCAGGCAGACATAACAAAAGAAGACGGCTACTTTGATATGATACAAGGATATATAAAAAGACTGTCTAATAAAAAAGCAATCAAAGACATATTTGATATAATATCAAATAACCTAAATGGAGGACTTATATTTAACTGTACCGCAGGAAAAGACAGAACTGGAATTGTTTCAATGCTGCTTCTTGGCATTGCAAACGTAAGCTTAAAAGACATAGTTGCAAACTATCAAGTTTCATATACATATATGGGAGAAGATCCTAATTTTGTAAGAGAATATAACATAACAAAATCAAGAGTATTTCTATCAAAACCCGAATTTATAGATGCAACAATAGAATATATAATGGATGAATATTCTTCTTTTGAAAATTATTTATTATCATGTGACGTTACAAATAAACAAATAAACGATATAAGAAACAGATTTCTTGAAGATATAATTTTTTAGGTGAAAAAGTGAAAGATAAAAACAAAGAAAAAATAGCACCTATTATAATTGGAATACTTATTTGTATTCTTCTTATAATATATATATTATCAATCATATTTTTAAATATTTCTTTAATTTTTAAAGTAATTATAACTTTAATAATGATATTTTTAATAAAAACAATGATTAATGCAGTTTCAGAAAGATTAAAAGAAATTGAGAAAGGAGAAGAAGATGATCTTAGTAACTACTGAAACAGTTCCTGGAAAGGAAATAGAAGCTTTAGGACTTGCAAAAGGTTCTTGCATTCAAACAAAAAACGTGGGGAAAGACATTTCGCAAACATTTAAGAATCTTGTAGGAGGAGAACTTAAATCTTACACACAAATGATGGACGAATCAAGAGCGATGGCAACCAAAAGAATGGTTATGGAAGCAGAAAACATGGGTGCGGATGCAATCGTTGCGTTAAGGTATTCTTCATCATCAATTATGCAAGGCGCAGCAGAAGTTTTCGCTTACGGAACTGCCGTAAAATTCAAATAAAAGAGCTAAACAATTGGCTCTTTTTTATTTATTATTTTATTTATTTTTTAATCATTTAATTAAAAATAAAATAATATATCCTCTTCCTTAACAAGCAAATATAGTGTATAGTTTAAAATATAAAAAACAAAAAGGAGTAACTCATGAAGAACGATATTATGTTGACAACCACAGAGACAATTCCGGGTAAAGAATTGGAAATATTGGGAATGGTAAGAGGCGAAGGAATTCAAACAAACAGTTTTAGCAAAGCAAGAGCAGACGCAACAAAAAACATGGTCAAAGTTGCACAAAACAAACAGGCAGATGCAATAATCAGCATAAGATATGCCTCATCACCTAGAATAAAGGAAAAAGCTGAAATATTGGCCTATGGAACTGCTGTAAAATTTAAATAAAAAGAGCAAAAAGCTCTTTTTTATTTACCGTATCCCCATACTTCTTTGGGAATACTGTTAAGATGTGTTAAAGTTCTTCTTCCGTACACAAGAAAGCACAAAAATACAAAATGCACACCGATTTGAACATAATCGATAGATAATACGGCAATAAGAGAATCTATCAAGTATAAAAATATTAATACGGAATACGATGCTCTTATATTTTTATAACAAAAGTACGCACAGCATCCGATTATCAATACGCACAATGCAACTGCCCCGTAAAACATAATCGAAAGAACAATATTGTCAACCCCCGCAAAAATACGTGCATTGGAAAACAATTGATCCACAAGTACAAAATTAAACCATGTTGCTCTTGTGTTTACCTGAACAATTAAAAGCACTATTTGAAATATCATAGCCAAAAATATAAATATAGGAAAAACTGATAATATTTTGGCTCTTCTTTCCAGTTTATCTTTTATAACTTTAAAATCAGCATAATTCATAATATACCTCCTAAGAATCTTTACCTATGATTCTTACTTCTTCTTCAAGCATTACGTTATATTTATTGTATACTTCCTTTTTCACATAATCAATAACTTCAAGAATATCTCTGCTTTTAGCTTTATTTTTGTTAACAATAAAACCTGCGTGTTTTTCGCTTACGTAAGCATCACCTACATGGAAACCCTTAAGTCCTGCATCATCAATAAGTTTTGCTGCAATATATCCTTCAGGTCGTTTAAAGGTACTCCCCGCTGATGGTTCCATTGGCTGAGCATTTACTCTATACTCTTTATTTTCTGCCATTTTATTTTTAATCTTTTCCGTATCGCCTTTTCTAAGTTTTATTCTTGCCGAAAGAACAACATATCCTTTTTCTTCAACATTACTGTGTCTATAACTCAAATCAAGCTCATCAGGTAAAAGCACTTTTATATCTTTTCCATCAAAAACAGTAACATCAACCAATACATCTTTTAATTCTCCACCATGGGCACCGGCATTCATAAAAACGCCTCCCCCAAGACTTCCGGGGATACAGCTTGCAAACTCAAAACCTTCAAGTTCGTTTTTTAAAGCCTCGTTTGCAATTAAAGCAAGAGAAACTCCAGCATCTGCTTCTATTATATTATCTTTAACAGATAAATTTTTCATCATAGAAGTACTTATAACAACTGAATCTATTCCTCCATCTTTAACAAGAACATTACTTCCTCTTCCAAGAACACTATATTCTATATTATGTTCTTTAAGATATTTAATAAGTTCAACTAAATTTTCACTGCTTAAAACATTTATGTATAATTCAGCTTCTCCACCACTTCTAAATGTAGTGTGTTTTTTCATCGGCTCGTTTAACAAAACATTTTCTTCACCGACTATTTTTTTTATTTCTTCAACAAAAATTGTATTTATCATAATTCTCCTTTAACATTACTCTTTTAAAGTTTTTCTCTTTAAAAATTCAAATTTTGTTTCCGCTAAAATTAAAGCTGTAAATATTATAACAGCACCTACAAGCATTTGCATAGAAAAAACTTCATTAAGGAAAATAATACCTAATATAGTTCCAAATACACTTTCCATACTCATAAGTATTCCTGCATGTGTAGGAGAAGTATATTTTTGAGCAACATTTTGAATAAGGAAAGTAACAGCCGAAGCAATTACACCTAAATAAAGTAAAGTAGGAATAGTATTTCCTGTTATGTTAAATGTTGATATTTCCCCGTTAAAAAGTAAAAGTACAAATGCAAATACTCCCGCAAAAAACATCTGCATCATACAAAGTATAATAGGATCCTCTCCTTTTGAAAAATGTCCAACAAAGAACACATGGAAAGCCCAAAATATAGAACCTATAAGAGTAATGCCGTCATAATAATTTATACTAAATCCTTCCTTTGGATTCATAGTAAGGAAGAATATTCCTATTATCATAAGAAAAGCTGCAATAAAATTATGCTTTTCAGGTTTATTTTCACCTATAAACATTGCAATAAAAGGAACTATTGCTACATATACCGCAGTTAAAAAAGCACTTTTACCTGCTGGTGTTTCCACAAGTCCATAAGTTTGGAATGCAAATCCAAGAAAAAGAACAAATCCTATAATTATACTTTTATATATTGTAGATTTTTTTATCAAATTAAGTTTTTTAATGTTAAAAATAAAAAGCGTTACAAATGCTATTAAAAATCTAATAAATATTAGTTGAATTCCTGTTAATGAATCCAATGTATTTTTAGTAAATATAAATCCACTTCCCCATATTAATGCCATAATTAAAAGTGAAAAATCGGCAAGCATTGATTTATTTTTTATTTCCATATTTTTACCCCTTTAATAAATAATATCCGCTTAATTATAGCATAAAACTTTAGTTCTAAAAAGTTTATATTTAATTATTTACTTGTATATTTCAAAGTTTCATTTTTCTTTCATAATTTATTTAAATAGATATTTTAATTATTTTATATAAATTTCTTTTATATTGTAAAACATTAATTACATTTTTTATAAATAATAAATTGCTTATGTGATTAAGTCACCGAAATAAATTTTATTTTAATATATAATTAATTCATAAAATCAAAGGAGAGAAAATATTATCATGAAAAATATTGTTATTATAGGAGGAGTTGCGGGCGGAGCAACTTTAGCTGCAAGATTAAGAAGAAAAGAAGAAAATGCAAATATCATCATATTTGAAAGAGGAGATTATATATCTTTTGCAAACTGTGGACTTCCTTACTATATAGGAGATGTAATAAATCAAAGAGCAAATTTACTTTTGGAAACACCGGAAGCAATGAAAAAAAAATTCAACATAAACGTAAAAATAAAAAACGAAGTAATAGAAATAGACAAAAACAACAAACAAGTTAAAGTAAAAAATTTAATTACAAATGAAGAGTATTATCAAAAATACGATAAACTAATTATTTCAACTGGGTCAAGTCCTATAAAACCTCCTATTGAGGGAATAGATAATGAAAAAATATTTACTTTATGGAATATAAACGATACTGACAAAATAAAATCTTTTATTACTAACAATAAACCTAAAAAAGCAAGTGTAATAGGAGGAGGCTTCATCGGACTTGAGATGGCAGAAAATCTTAAAAGACAGGGAATTGATGTATCCATAATAGAAATGCAGGATCAGGTTATGGCACCTCTTGATATTGAAATGGCAAATCTTCTCCATGAAGAAATAATATCAAAAGGCATAAATTTAATTTTAAAAGATGGAGTAAAAGCTTTTAAGGAAGAAAAAGAGCAATTAAATATTTTACTT
This sequence comes from Anaerofustis sp. NSJ-163, assembly GCF_024135845.1. Taxonomy (NCBI): domain Bacteria; kingdom Bacillati; phylum Bacillota; class Clostridia; order Eubacteriales; family Eubacteriaceae; genus Anaerofustis; species Anaerofustis sp. NSJ-163. Next base: position 353,228 of record NZ_JAMYJV010000003.1, on the reverse strand, counting down.
CAAAGCGGGAAAAAAGTAGAAAGTGATATGGTGCTACTTTCAATAGGGGTAAACCCAAATAGTTTGCTTGCAAAAAATGCAGGAATTTCACTTAACAAAAAAGGTGGAATTATCGTTAACGAACATATGGAAACATCTGAAAAAGACATATATGCCATAGGAGATGTTATTGAAGTAGCAAACTTTATTTCTAAAGAAAAAACAATGATACCTCTTGCGGGTCCTGCAAATAAACAGGCAAGAATATTGGCTGATTATATAACGGGAGACAACAAAAAATACGAGGGGACAATGGGAACTTCCATTGCTCAAATATTTGACTTAAATGCCGCTTCAACAGGGCTTAACGAAAAACAACTTAAACAAGCGGGAAAAGAAAAAAATAAAGATTATCTCACAATAATAATAAATCAAAAATCTCATGCAGGATATTATCCAAATGCAAACTTTATTACTTTAAAAATGATTTTTGATAAAAAAGGTAAAATATTCGGAGTACAAATAGTTGGAAAAGAAGGTGTAGACAAGAGAATTGATGTTATGGCTACGGCAATGAAATTAAATGCAACAATTTATGATTTACAAAATCTTGAACTTGCATATGCTCCTCCATTCTCATCAGCAAAAGATCCTGTAAATATGCTTGGATATGTAGCAGAAAATGTTCTAAACAATATGGTAGATTTTATAGAATATGATGAACTTGATGAAATGATTAAAGAAGGTAAAGATGATTTTATCATTTTAGATGTTACAGAAGACTTTGAAAGAGCTATGTATAAAATTGATCCTTCTTATCATATACCTCTTGGACAACTGAGACAAAGATGTTTTGAACTTAACAAAAACAAAACAATAATACCATATTGCAAAATAGGGGTACGTTCTTACAATGCCGCAAGAATACTTAAAGAAAATGGGTTTAAAAATGTTCAAGTTCTATCGGGAGGTACAGACTTTTACAAATCAATGCATTATAAAAATAACTATATCAAATAAAATATAAAAAAAGTCCTTTGAATAAATCCAAGGACTTTTCTTTGATTTTATAAATATTCGTTAAAAAGTTCGTTTAAATCTTTATATTTAAATCGCAGAACAAACAAAACAATGAAATCTATTGTTTATTACCTATAACTTATATATAAATTTAAAACAAATAAGCATTCCTTTTTTGTAAAAGCAATGTAAAGGTATATAATAGAATTATAAATAATAAACCAAAGGAGGAACAATGAATAATACAGCAAACTTTGGCGAAGGAAGTGTGTCAAAACATATACTAAAACTTGCAATACCAATGACAATGGCACAACTTATAAACCTTCTTTACAACATGATAGACAGAATTTACATAGGAAGAATACCACAAACAGGAACACTTGCCCTTACTGGACTTGGGCTTTGTTTTCCGATAATCATGATTGTAACGGCATTTACAAACTTATTCAGCATCGGTGGAACTCCTTTGTTTTCTATGGAAAGAGGCAGAGGGAACGATGAAGAAGCAGGTAATATAATGGGAAATGCTTTTGTAATGATGATTATCGTTGCTTTATTTCTTACAGTAATAGGAATCACTTTTCATAAACCTATATTATATTTATTTGGCACAAGTGACGCAACATATCCCTTTGCAAGTGCATATATAATTATATATCTGCTTGGAAATATTTTCGTAATGACTAGCCTTGGAATGAACAGTTTTATTAATGCACAAGGTTTCGCAAAAATAGGAATGTTAACATCTCTTTTTGGTGCAGGAGTAAATATAATACTTGATCCTTTCTTTATATTTTATCTAAACATGGGTGTAAAAGGTGCCGCAACTGCAACTATTATATCTCAGTTTCTTTCTAGCATATGGGTACTCCATTTTTTAACAAGCAAAAAAGCTCTCATAAAACTTACAAAAGAAACAATGAAATTAAAATTAAACAGAATAAAAAAAATTATAGGTCTTGGAATGTCGGGATTTATTATGGCCGTTACTAACAGCACCGTACAAGTAGTATGCAATGCTACCATACAAGTATACGGCGGTGATTTATACGTAGGTGTAATGACCATACTAAATTCCATCAGAGAAATATTCACTCTTCCCGTAATGGGGCTTACAGACGGAGCAGGGCCTATACTAAGTTATAATTACGGAGCAAAAAAATACGACCGTTTAAAAAAAGCAATAAAATTCATGTGTATAACATGTATTTTATATACTTTCATAGCATGGTTTGTGGTAATAGAATTTCCGGATATATTTATAAAAATATTCAATCATGACCCAAATTTAATTTCAAAAAGCATACCTGCTATTGAAATTTACTTCTTTGGATTTTTCATGATGGCTCTTCAATTTGCAGGACAAAAAGTCTTTGTATCCCTAGGAAAATCAAAACATGCGGTATTCTTTTCGATATTTAGAAAAGTTATCATTGTTGTACCTTTAACTATTATTTTACCAAAATTCTTTTCTTACCATGTAAACGGAGTATTTTGGGCTGAACCAATATCGAATTTTATCGGAGGAGCGGCCTGTTTCATAACAATGCTTCTAACGGTACTTCCTGAAATCAAGAAAAATGAAATAAAAGATATAAATTAAAAAGCAGAGCCCCCTCTGCTTTTTAATTCAAATAGAACAAATAATCACATAAAATTATAAATATATAAAATTTCAATATTTTATTTATATACCATATTTAATATATAAATATTATTCTTCCCTTTCCCCTTGACTTAACCTTTTAAAAAATTTATAATTAATAAGCCACACTAAGTGGGGAGTTAGCGGTGCCCTGTACTTGCAATCCGCTATAGCAAGACCGAATTCCCGCTTTGAGGCTGATACAATTAAGGTTAGCACTCCTTTATGGATGTTGAGAATTGGGCTTCGTGCAATTATACCTTACAAACTCCATCAGGTGCGAGAGCAAGCAGTGGTAAGTAAGTGCTATGATGTGCCCCGAAATCACCTGATTTGAGTCTATACTCGGGTAAGCACTTGATTCTATCATGTCGATGGTGGGTGTGTGGCTTAAAATTTAATAAGAGTTTAGGCAATGAATAATAGTAAAAAATTTTATATCATATTAATTCTTTCTGTTCTTTTTGCAAATACGGCAGTAATCTTTACAAGAAATGCATTAAGTTATGGAGGTATGCCTATAATAATCGGGTTCTATAGATTGAGCTTTTCTGCTCTTATTATGGTTCCTTTTGTTTTTTATAGACAAAGAAATCATTCTTTAGACCTAAAATGGCATAACCTAAAATACTGCTTGCTTGGCGGTATTTTTATGGCTCTTCATTTTTTTTGTTATTTTTCTTCACTTATGTATACAAATGGTTTTATATCAACTATCACAGGTGCACTACAACCTATAACAATAGCCATTGCATCATATTTTCTTTTTAAGGAAAAAATAAATAAAAAAGGCATAAATGCAATGATTATTGCTATTTTAGGTCTTATTTTCATAGGAATATTTACCTTACTTAGTTCAAAAGAAGGCGGTTCTTTTATTGGATTTGTTATCTCTTTATTTACTGCATTGTTCTTTTGTGCATATCTTTTATGTTCAAAGAAAGCACTTAAAGATATAGAGGAATATACTTTCCTCTTTATTTTGTTTAGTGTTTGCAGCATAGTATTAGGTTTAATTGCCATAATTACCAAAACTCCTTTTACAGGTTATCCAAAAGAAATGTATTTAAACTGTTTTGGTTTATGTATTTTCTGCACAATGCTTGGACATGCAATATTTAATATTGCAGTTAAATATGTTTCGGCAACAACCGTAAGTGTAATAAATCTTTTAGGACCTATCTTTGCAGCCTTTTATGATTATATTATATTTTCACAAAAAATATTCTATTATCAAATTATCGGAGGAATAATAATTTTCATAGGTGTTTATATATTTTTAAAAAGCAAAGCATTAAACAGCCAAACACAATCATAATAAATTAATATTCAATTACAATTAAACGTTTTACATAATTTATCTATACGAGCAAAATTATTGTAAACGATGAAAATATATTAAACTATATTATATTTTATTACTTTTTATTCCATAAACTCATAAATTTTGATATAATTGATTTATAATATATTAAAAAAAGGAGTTGATAATTACATGGCAAAAGAAAGTTTATTTAAAAGATATCTTGTTTTCATTATCGGAGTTATTATAAATTCCTTTGGTATTGCTTTTATTACAAAAGCAGCACTTGGAACATCACCTATTTCCAGTCTTCCTTGTGTATTAAGCCTTAAATTTACTCCTACTCTTGGAGAATTTACATTTATAATGAATATGTTATTTATTATCATACAAATTATTCTTCTTCGTAAAAATTTTCAAATCATACAACTTTTACAAATAGTGGTTAATATAGTATTTAGTTTATTTATCGATATAAGCATGAATATGCTTTATTTTTTAAACCCACAAACTTTTATAACAAAAGGAATATTTTTAATTTTAGGATGTGCAATTCTTGCTTTCGGAATTACTCTTGAAGTTTTACCTAAAGTTATTATGATTCCGGGAGAAGGAATAGTAAGCGCAATATCAACCGTAACTAAAAAAGAATTTGGAACAATTAAAGTAATATTTGATGTAACATTAATGTCAAGTGCTACAATTTTATCTTTTCTATTCTTTAGAGGAATGAACGGTATAGGAATTGGAACTATAATATCAGCTGTATTAGTAGGACTAATCGTTAAATTTTATCATAGATACTTACCTTTCCTAAATAACATCTTCCCTTCTTTAAATTAACTTTACAATTCATACAATTTTAATTTTTTCTAAATATTATCCTAAAAACTTTTTGTTATATTACTAGCAAAAGGAAGGATAATATTATGAAGAAATTATCATTATGGAATATTCTATTATTTTTATTAATAATTTTTTATGTTTATTTTTTATTTTCTCAAATTTTATTTAAGTATGTAACCCCTGTTGAGCTTTTTTCTTATAATAGATATTTTTCAAGAAGCATTAATTTAATACCCTTTAATGACTTGTTTAATGGAATAGTAAACAGACTAGACTTAACGGGAAACATTATTTTATTTTTTCCATTTGGTATTTTATACAATATAAAAAGAAAAAAATCTTATTTTAATAACATTGTTGTATTTTTAATATCGAGCTTTAGTTTTGAGATACTACAATACATCTTAGGAATTGGGGCAAGTGATATTACTGATATTATACTAAATATACTAGGAGGATTACTTGGTGTAGTATTTTATAATATATTTACAAAAATATTAAAAAAAGAAACAGCAGATAAAATAATAATAGTCCTTGCTACCATTTTAATGGTTTTTGTAAGTTCCATTTTATTATTACTTAAATTATATAATTAAAAGCCAAACTAAATAGTTTGGCTTTTAATTATTCAAAACAATTTCTTTCTTTATTATATTCATACCCTACACTTGAAAGTTTATTTATTATTTCTTCTTCATCTACTGATAAATCCATACAAAGCTCATGCAAATTTGGATAAAAATCTCTTAATTTTGTATTTATAAAACTTAAAAGTATTATTGGGTCTTTTGGTAAATCCATTTTATTTCTCCTTTAACATTATTTTATTATTGTTATATAAAAACATTATTATTGATGCAATACATATTATTACATATCCAACTACGCTTAACATATCCGGAATTTGTCCTAAAAAAACAAAGGACAAGAACGTAGCAAAAATAATTTGTGAGTAGTCATATATTGAGATTTCTCCCGCAGGTGCATAAGTATATGCTGCCGTTATAAAAAACTGCCCTCCTGAGGCTGCAAGCCCTGTCAATAGTAAAATAAATATTTGATATACACTCATTGGAGTAAATTCAAATATTAAATAAGGAAGAGATACAAGACATGAAAAAGCAGAAAAGAAGAAAACTATAAAAGGTCCTTTAACACCTTGAGTTCCAAGCTTTCTTACATATGTATAAGCAATACCTGCACACATCCCTCCCATTGTACCTATTAAAGCAGGGAAAACAGGCATTCCCGTAAATCCAGGTTTAATTACAAAAAGAGCTCCTACAAATGCAATTAATACACATAATGCTTGAAATGGCTTAATTCTTTCGTTTAAAATAAAATAAGAAAATATTATTACAAAGAAAGGTGAAAGTTTATTAAGCATTGATGCATCACTTACAAGCATATGGTCTATTGCATAGTAATTGCAAAAAATTCCTATGGTTCCAAATGTAGCTCTTAGAACTAAATCTAACCTAGACCCTTTTGGCATTTCAAATTTTATCCCGCTTTTGCGAAGTAAAAATAAAGCTATAAAAAATGCTATAAAATTTCTAAAAAAACTCTTTTGAATGAAAGGCAGATCTCCTGCCATTCTTACAAAAACGTTCATTGCAGCAAAGCAAAAGGAAGATAAAATAATAAACATAACTCCTTTGTTTTTATTAGATAATTTTGATAATATATTCATTAAATATGTCCTTTCCATTAAATACATTTATATCCAATTTGTTATTATAGCATTTATAACAAAAGATAACCATAAATAATTGAAAGGATTTATATATTTACGATTAAATGAGGTATAAATATGATATACGTTACAGGAGACACCCATATTCCCCTTGATATAAAAAAACTGGAAGAAAAGTATTTCCCAGAACAAAGAGATATGACAAAAAATGATTATTTAATAATATGCGGAGACTTTGGGGGAATTTGGGGAAACGGAAGAGGAGATAATTTTTATCTTAACAAACTTGAAAATAAAAATTTTACTACACTATGGGTAGACGGAAATCATGAAAATTTTGATTTACTGAAAAGATATAAAGTTACAAAATGGATGGGAGGCAATGTTCAATTTATAAAGCCAAGTATAATCCATTTAATGAGAGGACAAGTTTATACAATAGAAGATAAAAAATTCTTTACTTTTGGTGGAGGAAACTCCATAGATAAATCAATGAGAGAAAGCGGAAGAACCTGGTGGGCTGAAGAAATGCCAAATAAAAAAGAATATGAAGAAGGTTTAAAGAATTTAAAGTTACATAATTATAAAATAGACTACATAATAAGCCACACCGCACCTTACTCAATAAATAAAAACATCTTTAAGAAAGGTTTAAAAGACGAATACAAATTAAACAAATATCTTGAAAAAGTCGAAAAACTTTGTACGTTTAAAAAACATTATTTCGGACATTTCCATGAAGATATGGATATTGATGATAAACGCATTGCTTTATATAAAAGAATTTTACCGATTTTATAATTAACTTTATTATAATAAAAAAGCTCGGCATATACCGAGCTTTTTTATATTTAGGTTTTATTTATCATGAACAGGTTTTTTTAGTATAGCAAGTAAAGCCATTCCCACAAAAGACCCTATTGCTAACGCAAGTATATAATATAAAGGATTTCCAATTATGGCAATTACCCAGAATCCACCGTGAGGAGCACGAAGTGTACAGTTAAATAACATTGATAAACCGCCTGCAACACCAGCACCAATAGCACATGATGGAATTACTCTAAGTGGATCCGCAGCTGCAAATGGTATAGCACCTTCAGTAATAAATGAAAGTCCCATTACATAGTTTGTAAGAGCAGAACTTCTCTGTTCTTTAGGGAATCTATTTTTAAAGAAAGTTGCACAAAGAGCTATTGCAAGAGGAGGTACCATACCACCAATCATAACTGCTGCCATAATATCATAACTTCCTGTTGTAAGAGATGCTGTACCGAATACATATGCAGCCTTATTGAAAGGACCACCCATATCGATTGACATCATTGCACCAAGAATTACACCTAAAATTACTTTTGAAGATTCACCCATTGCATTTAATCCGTTTGTCATTGCTGTATTTAGTAAAGATACAGGAGGATTTACTACAAAAGTAATGATAGCACCGATTAATAATACACCAAGTAGTGGATAAATAAGTACAGGTTTCATTCCTTCTAAACTATGAGGAAGTTTTGAGAATACTTTTTTAAGGAATATCATCAAATATCCTGCAATAAATCCGGCAAGTAAAGCTCCAAGGAAGCCTGAACCACCTGCATTTGCAAGAGCACCACCAACAAAACCTGTAACAAGTCCAGGTCTATCTGCAATACTCATAGCGATGAAACCTGCTAATATAGGAAGCATAAATCCAAATGCTGTATCACCTATTGTTTTTAAGAATGCTGCAAATGGAGTGTTTGTTCCGAATGTATCAGCACCAAGACTTGCATCATCAAATAAGAATGCAAGAGCAATTAGAATACCACCACCAATAACGAAAGGAAGCATATGAGATACACCATTCATAAGGTGTTTATAAATTTGTCTACCGATACTTTCTTTTTCTTCACTTTCAACTTTTACTTCTCCGCTATGTTCATAAACAGGAGCATTTCCGTTCATAGCATTTGTTAAAAGTTCTTCTGCTTTATTAATTCCGTTTGCAACTTTTGTTTGAATAACTTTTTTACCGTTAAATCTTGCCATTTCAACTTGTTTGTCGGCAGCAACGATAATACATTTTGCATGTTCTATTTCTTCACTTGTAAGTTTATGTTTAACTCCGCCTGAGCCGTTAGTTTCAACTTTTACTTTAATGCCCATTTTTTCGGCTTGTTTTTCAAGTGCTTCAGCAGCCATGTAAGTATGAGCAATACCTGTTGGACAAGCTGTTACGGCAAGTACATCATAGTAACCATCGTTACTTTGATCTTCTTCTTCAGCTTCTTCTTTGAATTTTTCTTTTTCAGCTTTATCAATCATTGCTAAGAATTCATCTTTATCTTTTGCATTAATTAAACTTTGTCTGAAGTTTTCATCCATTAATAATGTAGAAAGTCTACTTAATACTTCCAAATGTACGTTAGCATCTGTATCAGGTGCAGCAATCATAAAGAATAAATAAGCATCTTGTCCGTCTAAAGACTCAAAGTTTAAGCCGTCTTTTATTACCATTGCACTTAAGCCTGCTTGTTTTACGGCTTTATTTTTTGAGTGAGGAATTGCTACTCCTTCGCCGATTCCTGTTGTTCCTTGCGCTTCTCTTGCAAGAACACCTTTTTTGTATTCTTCTTTGTCTGATATATTGCCTGTTTTATCCATTAAATCAACAAGAAAATCTATTGCTTCTTGTTTATCTTTAACTTCAGGGTTAAGGGCAATACCTTCTTTTTTTAATAAATCAATAATCTTCATTTTCCCTCTAAAGCTCCTTTAATAATTCTTCTACTTTTTCTTTTGTAGCTATTGATTCTGAAAATGCACTTGCACTTCCTGCTGCACTTCCGAATCTTAAAGCTTCCTTATAATCTTTATTTTTTAAATACCCATAAATAAATCCTGCAACCATGGAATCTCCAGCCCCTACGGAATTTACTACCTTTCCTTTTGGAGTATTTGTTTTGATAACTTCATTTTCCTTGGTAACAAGGATTGCGCCGTCTGCAGCCATTGATACAAGCACGTTTTCAGCACCCATTTCTTGAAGTTTCTTTGCATATTCCACAATTTCTTCATCAGAATTTATCTTAACATCAAAGAATTCTGCCAATTCATGATGATTAGGTTTAATTAGAAACGGTTTATATTTTAGTACATTTTTAAGTAAATCCTTTGTTGCATCTACAACTACATGAACATTCTTTTCACTTAGTCTTTTCATAATTTGTTCATATATATCATCATCTATAGATGAAGGAATACTTCCTGCCAAAACCAAGATATCGTTATCTTTTAACGTATCTATTTGATTTAAAAGTTTTTGCAAATCTTCTTTGTCAATATTAGGACCTTTTGCGTTTATTTCGCTTTCAATATTTCCTTTTATTTTTACGTTTATTCTTGTTAAACCTTCTTTTAACTCTATGAAGTTTGTTTTAATATTTCTTTCATTTAATTTATTTACAAGTTCCCTGCCTGTAAATCCTGCAATAAAACCAAGGGCAACATTTTCTTCACCAAGTTCGCTTAACATGGTAGAAACATTTATTCCTTTTCCCCCTGGATTTAAAAATTCATTTTCACATCTGTTTACATTACCGCTTTTGAATTCGTCTATAATCATTACATAATCAAGCGCAGGATTAAATGTAACTGTATATATCATTATTTTGCCTCCATTATTTTTGTTTTTTCCATAAATAATTCATCAACGGAATTAGAAGTAATAATTGTTGCTTTATCTAAACTTGAAAAAGTAATTGGGGCAATTTTATTAAATTTTGAGCTGTCTGTTAAAATAAATGCATCTTTACATTTTTTTATAGCAGCTTCTTTTATAAGCCCTTCACTTTCTTTATATGTTGTATATCCGGCATTTAAATCAATACCGTTTGTTCCAAAAAAGCCTTTTGTAAAGTTGTATTTTTGTATGCTTTTTACAGATTCACTCCCAACTACAGATCCTGTCATTTCTCTTGTTTCACCTGCTAATATAAAAACTTTGTAACCAAGCTTTGATAAATTTAAAGCATGATAAAGACCGTTTGTAACAAACGTAACGTTTTTTGCACTTATGTGCTTAATCATTTCTCCTGTTGAAGTTCCTGCATCAATATATACAAAATCATTTTCTTCAATTAAAGATGCGGCAAATTTACCAACAGTGTCTTTTTCTTCCTTGTTTATGTTTTCCTTTTGACTTATAGGCTCTTCTTCAATAACAAATCTGCTACTTGTTATTTTTGTTGCACCACCATGAACTTTTTTAAGTTTCCCCATTTTATCTAAAGCATTAAAATCTCTTCTTGTTGTTGCATCAGAAGAATTTAATCTTTCAGTAATTTCTTTTACTGTAACAATGCCTTTTTCTTCTAAAATTTCTAAAATTTTTTCATATCTTTTTTCTGTCAGCATATTATCACTTCCTTTTTATAAGCGTATAATATCACCACTTTTGTTTATTGTCAATCATTTTTAATCATTTTTAATCAAAAATAATCAGTAAAATTTTACTTATATTGATAAATATGGTTTTATTTTTTATTTTTTGTTTAGCTACAATATTTATTCATTCAAATATAATTAAATTTTTATAAATAAAAAAATATTTATTTATAAAACCACAAATATATATACCACATAATATAGTGGTGGTATATTTTACATACCCCTAAAATGCTTTAAAATTTGACAAAAGCCTACAATTAATGTATATTTGATATACAAAAAATCTTTAGAAGGATTGATTAAATATGAGTAAATTTAAAAATAATTTTTTGGATAAGATTGATAAAATCAAACAACCGAAAAACAAAGTTAAATTGAAAAAAAATAAAATTAAAAATGAATCTTCCTTAGATGACAAATTGACATTAACTTTAGATGATTTAAATTCTGAAAATAACTACAAAGAAAATATTGACCTTGATAAAGATGTTAATTTAGCTTTAGAAGATTTTAACGAAGAAGAATTTATTAATGAAGTTTCAAACACATCTTCAAACTTGGAAAATACAAAAGAAGATATTTTTAATGAAGAAACCTCTATTTTAGAAGACAATCTTCAAACAAAAGAAGAAAACTTTGAAACGGAAGAATTTAATCTTCAAGATTTAAAAAGTACAATTACATCAAATGATAATATTGTTAGTAAAGTTACAAAGGAAGATAAAACTGAAGAAGTATTAAATGAAGATAAAGAAGAACTTAATTTAATACAAGAAAACAGCAAAAATCATAAAGAAGAAATTAACGTAGTACAGGAAAGTAATAATAAAGCCAATGAAAATAATACTACAATAAATTCTGAAGAAACTAATTTAATAAAAGACTCCCTTGAGGAAATAGACGACGATACTTTAAAGGCAAAGAAATTAATTGAAGAAGAGAATATGGATGTCATCGAGGCTTTAGATCATTTAGACAAGCTTGATGAGCAAAAAGATTTTGTTAATGAAAGTAAACACAAAAGAAAAATAAAAGCCTACTTAAACAAAAAACTTATTCCTTTATGCATATGTTTCTTTATTACCGCAATGATAGGTGTAAGCGCAATTCTTATTAGTATGTCGACAATGACTGTTAGTATAATAGTTGATGATGACGATCCGGTTACGGTTAAACAAATCGGTTCTCTTACAACGGCAGATGCTTTAAGCATTGCAAAAATTACCCCTTCAAGCACCGATACAATTTCTAAATCTCTTGATGCAAATTTAAAGGACAATGATGTAATAAAAATCACAACAGCATCAAAAGTTCTTGTAACAGACGGAAGCGAAATTGTTAAAGTAGATACAGGGCTTATAAATGAAAATGCCATTATAGAACAAGCCGGATTTGAAGTATCAGATGGTAAAAAAGTTTCAAGTATTGTGCATGATAACACTTCCGTTTATGCAGTTTTAGATGAAAACCAAAAACTTGTAAACAAAACAGAAAAAGTTAAATATAAAACAATATATAAAGAAGTAGACACTTTGGACGGCGAAGATGAAAAAGTTGTTCAAAAAGGTAAAAATGGTAAAATTAATTACATAAGTGTTGTTACAACAAATTCTAAAGGTGAAGTTGTAAAGACAAAAAATTTAACAAAAACAGTTGAAACAAAAGTTCAAAACAAAATCGTAGAAGTTGCAAAAGATTCCGATGATACCATACTTATAGCTGAAAATGGCGGAAGCGCACCGGTAAAATATAATCAAAAAATTACGGTTGAAGTTACAGCTTACTGTGCATGTGCAAAGTGCTGCGATGTATCTACGGGAATTACAGCAAGTGGAACACGTGCAACAGCAGGAAGAACAATCGCCGCATGGAGCGGATTACCATTTGGAACAAAAGTATACTTCCCTGCTCTTTCAGGTAACTCTAACGGAGGAGTATACGTAGTAGAAGACAGAGGCGGAGCTATAAGTTCAGGTAGAATTGATATTTATTTCGACTCTCACTCAGCCGCTTTGGCATTTGGAAGAAGAACAATGGAAGCATATATACTTCAATAAAAAAAGACCTTTAAGGTCTTTTTTTATTCAACTTCAAATTCTTTATAAATTTGTTTTAAAGCTTCTTTTGCTTTATCTTTTTCTATTACACAAGAAATTTTTACTTCGCTTGTAGAAATCATTTGAATATTTACGCCTTTTTCATATAACGCTTTAAAAACTCTGCTGGCTACTTGAGTACTTGCAACCATACCGGAACCTATAACTGATAATTTTGCAACTCCTTTATCATAAAGTACTTTTGTAGCACCAACTTCAATTGCGAAATCACTTGTTATTTTAAAGGCTTTTTCAAATTCATCTGTTGGAACCGTAAAAGTAATATCATTTACTTGGCTTCTGTTTACATTTTGAGTAATACTTTCGATTTTAATTCCTTCATTGGCAATATTACTAAATAAATTAAATGCAATACCCGGTTTATCAGGAACTTCCATTACAGATATTTTTGCGATGTCTTCATCAACTGTAATTGCTTTTATAATGCTATCATCTTTTCTCATATTTAATTCTCCTCCTATAATATATCATCGATTATTCTAGCATAAAATACATCTTCAGTAACATGGGATAATCTATCACACAACGTACTCATAAATTCTCCTGTTATTTCTTCCGTAACCAAGAATATTTTTCCGTCTTCATAAGATAGATTAATGTTGTTTATATTTCTATACACTATATCAATAGCTCTTGAAAATTCTGTTTCATTTTCCACGGAAACTCTTAAATAGAATTTATTTTTATATCTTTCTATACCGCAACTGTTATACTGATTTCCAAATTTTAAATGTGTATAATCATGTACAGATTTTGTTAGAACCTTTATTACATCAGCAACAACGGCATTAGCAGTTGCTTCTTTACCGGCACCCCTTCCAAGGAAAGAAAGCTGTCCGATTATATTACCGTTTATATTTATAACGTTATATTCATCATTTACATTGCTTGTAACAGAATTCTTACCGATTAATACAGGAGTTACTGTTGCTCCAAATGTATTATCATCATATAATTCGCTTTCAGCCATATATTTAAAAACATATCCCAGTTCATCGGCAGTTTTTATATCAGATAAACTTATGTTTCTTACACTTCTTGTGCATACATCATCGTTGTCTATATATGCACCGTAACATAAAGATGAAAGAATAGTAAGTTTTCTCGAAATATCAAAACCGTCAACATCAGCTGTCGGATCTGCTTCGGCAAACCCCATATCTTGAGCTATTTTTAATACTTCATCAAAGTCCATTTCATCTTTTGTCATTTTAGATAAAATAAAATTTGTTGTTCCGTTTAATATACCTTGAACTTTGTTTATTTTATTTATTTTTATTGTATCTATTATAGATTCAATAATAGGGATTCCTCCGCCTACACTTGCTTCAAAAAGCAATGTAACTCCGTTTTCTTTTGAAAGATTTAGAAGTTCTTCCATGTGTTTTGATATAATTTCTTTATTTGCGGTAACAACATCTTTTTTCTTCATTAAAGCTTTTTTAATTGCAGGATATTCTTGTTCATAACTACCCATAACCGCAACTATTAAAGATATTTCATCATCTTCTAAAATATCATCTGGATTACTTGTCAAAAGCTCGCTTGGAATACCTTCTCTTTTTTTAGATGTATCTCTGACTAAAATCTTTTTAATTGTATAGTCGTCTTGTTCGAAGAAGTTCCCTTTTTTTTCATTGATTATTTCATATACTCCGGTTCCAACGGTTCCGCATCCTAACAATCCTATTTTAGACATTACTTTTACTCCTCTTCTTAACTGCTTTTATATATGTACTAAAATCTACGGCTTATTAAAAGCCGTAGATTTTAATTATTTTTTATATTGTATCATTGTTATCTAAATCAAAATCTGAAGTAACATTAGCATCAAAATCATCATCTTCATCAATGCTGTGAATTGTTAAATCTTCACCGCCTATTGTAGTTAAGTCATTATCAGAATCTTCATTTAATTCATTTAATATATCTTTTAACAAATCATCATCGTCATCTTTATTTTTAACAAGTTCAAGATCATATTTTTTGATACCTGTACCTGCAGGAATTAATTTACCAAGGATAATGTTTTCTTTAAGTCCAAGTAATGGATCCACTTTTCCTTGAATAGCTGCATCTGTAAGAACTTTTGTTGTTTCTTGGAATGATGCTGCAGATAAGAATGATGAAGTAGAAAGTGATGCTTTTGTAATACCAAGAAGTTTTCTTCTTCCTGTTGCTTCTCGTTTTCCTTCTTCTCTTGCTTTTTCATTTGCAGAGTCAAATTCAAATAAGTCAACGCTTGTACCAGGAAGTAATTCTGTTTCTCCTGCATCTTCAACTTCATATTTTCTAAGCATTTGTCTTATTATGATTTCAACGTGCTTATCTGAAATATGAACCCCTTGATATCTATATACTTTTTGTACTTCTGTTAAAATATATTTTTGTACTCCGTCAATTCCTTTGATTCTTAATAAGTCTTCAGGGTAAATACTACCTTCTGTAATTTCATCACCGGCTTCTATTTTATCCCCTTGTCTTACTTTAACTCTTGCACCATATGGAATATCATATTCGAATACTTCTCCGTTATCGTTATTCATAACGATAACTTTGCTGTGTCCGTCTTCTTCGGTAATTTCGATAACACCGTCAATATCAGAAATGATAGCTTGACCTTTTGGTCTTCTTGCTTCAAATAATTCTTCGATTCTTGGAAGACCTTGAGTAATATCTTCAGCTGAAGCAACCCCACCTGTATGGAATGTACGCATTGTAAGCTGTGTACCAGGCTCCCCGATAGATTGCGCTGCGATTGTACCAACAGCTTCACCTATACTTACAGGTTTCATGCTTGTTAAATCAACCCCGTAACATTTAGCACAAACACCTATTTTACTTCTACAGTTAAATACCGCTCTGATATTTACTTTTTCAATACCACAATCAACGATTTCTTTTGCTTTTGTTGCTGTAATAAGTTCATTTTTAGCAACAATAACTTCTCCCGTATTTGGATTTACAACATCGTCGAAAGCATATCTTCCTGTTATTCTTTCTTCTAATTCTTCGATTATATCATTACCTACTTTAATAGCAGTAACTTCATAACCATGTTTTGTTCCACAGTCTTCTTCTTTAATTATTTGATCTTGACTTACATCAACAAGTCTTCTTGTCAAATAACCAGAGTCGGCTGTTCTAAGAGCCGTATCCGCAAGACCTTTTCTCGCACCATGAGAAGAGATAAAGAATTCAAGTACGTCAAGACCTTCACGGAAGTTTGAACGTATAGGAAGTTCGATGATATCCCCGTTAGGAGATGCCATAAGACCTCTCATTCCGGCAAGCTGTCTGATTTGGTTTCTACTACCTCTGGCACCTGAGTCAGCCATCATGTTGATTGGGTTGAATGGGTCAAGGTTATCAAGTAACGCATTTGTTACAAGGTTTGTAGTTTCATTCCAAATATCAATAACTTCTCTTTTTCTTTCGGCTTCGGTAATCATACCTCTCTTATACTGTTTAAGAACTTTTTCTACTTTTTCGTCAGCTTGTTCAAGAAGTTCATGTTTAACTTCAGGAACTTCCATATCAGAAATACTTACTGTTACGGCAGCTTTTGTAGAATAAGTGAAACCTATTTTCTTAATGTCATCAAGAACCATTGATGTTTTTGCTGCACCATGTCTTGTGAAACATTTATATACTATTTCAGATAAAACTTTTTTATCTACTACTTTATCAATTTCAAGTTTAAACATATCTGCCGGAGTTTGTCTTGTAACAAATCCTAAATCTTGAGGAATAATTTGGTTAAACAAGAATCTACCAACAGTTGATTCAACTACTTTAACATGTTCTTTTCCATCAATTACTTTTTTCATTCTTACTTTAACAGGAGCATGAATTTCAACTTCCTTGTTATAGTAAGCCATTTCAAGTTCTGCAATTGAAGCAAAAGCTTTTCCTGCACCTTTTTGGTTATCTTGAGGAATTGTTAAATAATATGAACCAAGAATCATATCCTGTGTAGGTGAAACAACAGGAGAACCATCTTGAGGTTTTAAGATGTTGTAAGCAGCAAGCATTAAGAATCTTGCTTCAGCTTGAGCTTCAACACTTAAAGGAACGTGAACAGCCATTTGGTCACCATCGAAGTCAGCATTGAAAGCTGTACAAACAAGTGGATGAAGTTTTATGGCTCTACCTTCAACCAAAATTGGTTCAAATGCTTGAATACCAAGTCTATGAAGTGTAGGGGCACGGTTTAGTAAAACCGGATGATCCTTAATTACATCATCAAGAACATCCCAAACTTCAGGGCTTTGTCTTTCAACCATTCTCTTAGCTGATTTAATATTTAAAGAATGTTTTCTCTTTACAAGTTCTCTCATTATAAATGGTTTGAATAATTCAATTGCCATTTCTTTTGGAAGACCACATTGATACATCTTAAGTTCAGGTCCTACTACGATAACAGAACGTCCAGAGTAGTCAACCCTCTTACCAAGTAAGTTTTGTCTAAATCTACCTTGTTTACCCTTAAGCATATCAGAAAGAGAACGAAGTGGTCTGTTTCCAGGTCCTGTTACAGGTCTGCCTCTTCTGCCGTTATCAATTAATGCATCAACAGCTTCTTGAAGCATTCTCTTTTCATTTTGAACGATAATGTCAGGAGCATTAAGTTCAAGAAGTCTTTTAAGTCTGTTATTTCTGTTTATAACTCTTCTGTATAAGTCGTTTAAGTCACTTGTAGCATATCTTCCGCCGTCAAGCATAACCATAGGTCTAAGTTCAGGAGGAATAACAGGAATAACTTCAAGTACCATATCTCTAGGGTCGTTGTCTGAGTTTTTAAAGTCTTCAACGATTTTTAATTTCTTAATTGCTTTGCTTCTTTTTTGTCTTGTTGTTTCTGTTGCGATTATTTGTTTTAATTCTTTGCTTTCTTTTTCAAGATCCACTTGTCCCAGTAAATCTTGAATTGCTTCTGCACCAATTTTTGCAGTAAATTCGTTTCCGTATATTTCTCTGTATTCTTTATATTCAGTTTCAGTTAAAACTGTTTTTTCATCTAAAGGAGTATTACCCGGATCTGTTACTACATAAGCAGCAAAATAAATAATTCTTTCAAGTTCTTTTGGTGACATTTCAAGAAGTAAACCAATTCTACTTGGAATACCTTTGAAATACCAAATGTGAGTTACAGGGGCAGCTAATGCTATATGCCCCATTCTTTCTCTTCTTACTTTTGATTTTGTAAGTTCAACACCACATCTGTCACAAATAACGCCTTTATATCTTATTTGTTTATATTTACCACAATAACATTCATAATCTTTTGTAGGTCCGAAAATCTTTTCGCAGAAAAGTCCGTCTTTTTCAGGTTTTGATGTTCTGTAGTTGATAGTTTCAGGTTTTTTTACTTCACCATATGACCATTCAAGAATTTTTTCTTTTGATGCTAAACCAATTTGAATTGATTTAAAATCAATTTCGCCCATATTTGTATTTTCTTTTTTATCTATATTTACATCATTAAATTCTTTCAAGGAATGTACCTCCATTTATATTTTCCTAAAGTAACCTTAAATTTTATAGAAATTCTTCATCTTCGGCATCATCACCGTCAGAACTTAAAATATTACTTTCAAGGAAATCCAAATCTTCACTTCTTATTTCAGAATTATCTGAAATAAGATCTTCACCTTCGTCATCATCAAATACAATTTCATCATCTAAAACTTCCATATCATCAAGTTCGCTTACAGGTTTATCTGCATTTTCTTCTACTTGATCTAAATCTTCAACAACATCACCGTTTGCATCATCTCTGATGTCAATGATTTCGTTTCTTTCTCCAAGAACATTTACATCTAAGCACAAGCTTTGGAACTCTTTAATAAGAACTTTGAATGATTCAGGAACACCTGCTCTTGGGATGTTTTCACCCTTGATAATAGCTTCATATGTTTTAACCCTACCTGAAACGTCATCACTCTTAACAGTTAAAATTTCTTGTAATGTATGAGCAGCACCGTAAGCTTCAAGTGCCCAAACTTCCATTTCACCAAATCTTTGTCCACCCATTTGAGCTTTACCGCCAAGTGGTTGTTGTGTTACAAGTGAGTAAGGACCTGTTGCTCTGGCGTGCATCTTTTCATCAACAATATGATGTAGTCTTAACATATACATGTAACCAACGGTTACTTTGTTGTCAAAAGGTTCCCCTGTTCTTCCGTCATAAAGTTGAACTTTTCCGTCTGGAGAACATCCAACTTGTTCAAGAAGTTCCATAATGTCTTCTTCTTTTGCACCATCAAATACAGGAGTTGCAATATCCCATCCAAGCTCTTTACAAGCTCTTCCAAGATGAACTTCAAGTACCTGTCCAATGTTCATACGAGAAGGTACCCCCATTGGAGATAGAAGTATTTCAAGTGGTGTACCGTCTGGTAAGAATGGCATATCTTCTTCAGGAACAACCCTACTGATTACCCCTTTGTTACCATGACGTCCGGCCATTTTATCCCCTACTTGGATTTTTCTCTTAATTGCAATATAAACTCTTACAAGTTTATTTACGTTAGGTTTAAGTTCATCACCGTTTTCTTTTGTATAAACTTTAACGTCGATTACAACACCTTTTTCCCCGTGAGGAACTTTTAGTGAAGTATCTCTTACTTCTCTGGCTTTTTCACCAAAGATTGCACGAAGAAGTTTTTCTTCTGCTGTTGGATCGCTTTCTCCTTTTGGAGTAACTTTACCAACTAAAATATCATCTGATTTAACTTCGGCACCGATTCTTATAACTCCTCTTTCATCAAGGTTTTTAAGAGCTTCTTCGCCTACATTTGGAATATCTCTTGTTATTTCTTCACTTCCAAGTTTTGTTTCTTTTGCTTCACAGTCAAATTCTTCAATATGGATTGAAGTAAGAGCATCTTCCTTAACAAGTTTTTCATTTATTATGATAGCATCTTCGTAGTTATAACCTTCCCATGTCATAAATCCGATAAGAATGTTTCTACCAAGAGCTAAATCCCCATTTTCAGTTGATGGACCATCGGCAATAATTTCGCCTTTTTCAACTCTGTCCCCAAGTTTTACAATTGGGATTTGATTGATACATGTATTTTGGTTAGTTCTTTTATATTTAAGTAATTTATATTTTATGTTTTGTTTTGTTTCGTCATCAGTAATGATGATTTCAGTAGCAGTAACTCTTTTTACAACACCGCTAACTTCACTTACTACACATACCCCACTGTCTTTTGCGGCTCTGTGCTCCATACCTGTTCCAACCATTGGAGCTTGAGGTTTTAATAGAGGCACAGCCTGACGTTGCATGTTGGCACCCATTAAGGCTCTGTTGGCATCGTCATTTTCAAGGAAAGGAATCATACTTGTAGCAACAGAAACGATTTGTTTTGGAGAAATATCCATATAATCAACTTTTTCTTTTTCTACTGTTACGAAATCCCTTTCAACGCCTGCTCTACCTGTTACTTTCTTATGTTCAAAAGTACCATCTTCAAGTAAAGGTTCGTTGGCTTGAGCTATTGTGTATTTACCTTCTTCATCAGCTGGAATATATTCAATATCACCAACAACTCTACCATTTATAACTTTTCTGTATGGAGTTTCGATAAATCCATATTTATTAACTCTTGAATATGTTGCAAGAGAACCGATAAGACCGATGTTTGGACCTTCAGGAGTTTCAATAGGACAAACTCTTCCGTAATGGGAATGATGAACGTCCCTAACTTCGAATCCGGCTCTATCTCTTGATAAACCGCCAGGACCAAGCGCAGAATATTTTCTCTTATGAGTAAGTTCTCCAAGAGGGTTTGTTTGGTCCATAAATTGTGAAAGCTGAGAAGAACCAAAGAATTCTTTTAACGCAGCATTTACTGGTTTTACGTTAACAAGACTTGATGGTGTTACTTCTTCAGGGTCAAAAGAAATCATTCTTTCTTTAACTGTTCTTTCAAGTCTTGATAAACCAATTCTAAATTGGTTTTGTAATAATTCACCTACTGAACGAATTCTTCTGTTACCTAAGTGGTCAATATCGTCTAATGTCCCAATTCCATGGTCAAGACCTAAGTTATAACTGATTGAAGCATAAATATCTTCAACAGTGATATGTTTTGGTAAAAGTTCATTCTTTCTAAGTTTAATTTGTTCTTTCTTTTCTTCGTTTGAAATATCTTGTTCAAGTATTTCATTTAAGACTTTTAAGTTTACTCTTTCGTCAATACCTAAATCGCTTACGTCAAAAGGTAAACCATATTTATTTATATCAACAGTTCCGTTACCGATAATTTTAAATCCTTTATCATCGCTAACTTTTACTTCAACTGTGTTAATACCGCAGTTTTGGATATCCCATGCAGTTTGTTCGTCTATAATTTCATCTTTGTTTACAAGTATTTCACCTGTCATAGGATTAACTATGTCTTTGAATGCATATTGTCCAGTAATTCTTGTGGCAAGAGCTAATTTTTTATTTAGCTTAAATCTACCAACCATCATTAAGTCGTATCTTCTTTGATCAAAGAACATCGGAATGAACAGACCTTTTGCTGA
Organism: Anaerofustis sp. NSJ-163; assembly: GCF_024135845.1. Taxonomy (NCBI): domain Bacteria; kingdom Bacillati; phylum Bacillota; class Clostridia; order Eubacteriales; family Eubacteriaceae; genus Anaerofustis; species Anaerofustis sp. NSJ-163. The sequence continues at coordinate 331,647 of NZ_JAMYJV010000003.1, read as the reverse complement.
GTCTACACTTTCAGGTTCGCCAGGTCTTAATTTTTTGTATATTTCAATAAGACCTTCTTCCACATTTGTAGAAGTATCCTTTTCAAATGTAGTCATAAGTCTTTTTTCTTCACCGAAATAATTTATTATTTCTTCATTGCTTCCAAGTCCAAGAGCTCTAATAAGAACAGTGATAGGAACTTTCTTTGTTCTGTCTACTCTTGCATATAAGCAATCACTTGCATCTGTTTCATACTCTAACCAAGCACCTCTGTTAGGTATGATTTGACCATTATATAATTCTTTACCATACTTATCTCTTTCAATTGAGAAATATGCTCCAGGGGAACGGATAAGTTGGCTTACGATAACTCTTTCGGCACCATTTATGATAAATGTACCTGTTTTTGTCATAAGAGGGAAATCTGCCATGAATACATGCTGTTCTCTTACGTCTTTAATTTCACCGTCTTCTTTAACAACTAATCTTACTTTAACTTTCAAAGAAGCAGAGTAATTTGTTTTTCTTTCTTTACATTCTTCAACATCATATTTTGGATCGTCATCTAAAATATAATCTACAAACTCAAGTATTAAGTTTTCACTTGGATCTGTAATTGGAAAGACATCTAAAAATGCTTCTCTTAAACCTTCTTCTATAAACCATTTATAAGAATCGGTTTGAATAGAAATAAAGTTTGGCATTTCCATTACATCTTTGATTTTAGAAAAACTCATTCTTTCTCTTCTACCAATTTTCTCTGGATGAATCACTGTACCACTCTCCTTATTTTTAAACATGAAAAACACAGCAAAATTATCTTATTTTCAAATAAAAGATTTAATCAATTTGCTGTTATTTCCTCCGTCCTAAACTGCATAAAATCAACACAAATTTTAGGCTTGTTTTGTATTTTCAGTAATTTAATATTTTAGCAAAAGAGTATATATAAGTCAAGGGCAAGTACAAAAATTTATTAAATATTTTCCATTTTTTACCCTTTTTTACAGCTCTTTTTAGCTAAATTATCTTTTTTTTATTTTATCATAAATAACACCCTTTTTTTACTATAAATTTTATTTTTTAAATATAATATTTTTAGCAACCAAATATTTATGAAAACTTAGAGACATTATGCTATAATTTTATACAAATATTTAAGTAAAGAGGATAGAAATTTGGCTAAAGATAAAAAAATTTTTGTATGCAGCGAATGTGGATACGAAAGTGCTAAATATTGGGGGAAATGCCCTGACTGCGGATCATGGAACACATTCAGTGAGTTTTCAAAAAAAGAACTTGAGATAGTAAACCATAAACAAAATATATTCACACCAAAAATCACAAACTTAAATGATATTGATACAAATGAAGAAATACGTTTTTCTACAAAAATATCGGAACTGGATAGAGTGCTTGGAGGAGGGATAGTTCCTTCAAGCATCGTTCTTGTAGGAGGACAACCGGGAATAGGGAAATCTACCCTTCTTATGCAGAGTGCATATAATGTATCCCTTGAAGACAAAAAAGTTCTTTATGCTTCAAGCGAAGAAAGCTTAACCCAGTTAAAATTAAGACTTGACAGACTCGGACTAAAAGGAGGAAACATTCTTGTTCTTTCCAATACGAATATAGAGCAAATAATTGAAAGCGCAAAGGAAAACAAAATAGACTTACTTATAATAGATTCCATACAGACAGTAAAAAGCGAAAACATACCAAGTGCACCGGGAACAATAACACAAGTTAGAGAATGTACAAACACATTAATGAATTTTGCAAAAGCTACAAATACAAGCATATTTCTTGTAGGACATATTACAAAACAAGGAACAATAGCAGGGCCTAAGACAATAGAACATATGGTAGATACTGTAATGTATTTTGAAAATGAAGCAAACAGCGACCTTAGAATATTAAGACTTAGTAAAAACAGATTTGGCTCAAGCGAGGAAATAGGCGTATTTGAGATGACAAACAAAGGTCTTGAATGTATAAATAACCCTTCAAAATTATTATTAAGTCAGATGGAAAGCAGAAGTTACGGAAGTGTGATTTGCGCATTAATGGAAGGAAACAGGAGTATGTTAGTAGAAATACAAGCACTTGCAATGCAGTCTTCTTTTCAAGTTCCAAGAAGAGTTTCAACCGGTTTTGATTATAGCAGGTTTGTACTTATTTTGGCTGTAATAGAAAAAATGACAAACGTAAAACTTTTTCAAACAGATGTTTACTTAAATGTCGTAGGAGGCATAAAAGTAAAAGAAACCGCAAGTGACTTGGCAGTTGCATGCGCAGTAATATCATCAATATTAAAAAAAGAAATCCCAAAAGACACAATAATAATCGGAGAAGTTGGACTTTGTGGAGAAATAAGAAACGTAAATAATATTTATAAAAGAATAAAGGATGCAAAATCCATGGGCTTTACAAAGGCAATTATTCCTAAATACACTTCAGAAAATGAACAAATAGATACTTTAGGAATGGAAATAATAAAAGTAAGCAGTTTAAAACAAACAATTTTCCATTTATTCAATAAATAGAAGAAAGTGTCAACCTATATATAAATATTAGTTGACACTTTCTTTTTTTGTATATTATTATAAATTTGCTTTCATAAATAAGGCACAAAAAATTATTATCAAAAGGAGAATACAATTTTATGAAGACAAAAAACTTGGTTTTGGCAGCATTATGTTCTGTATTTATTGCAATTTCAGCTTGGATATCAATACCAACGGCTATACCTTTTACAATGCAGACGTTTGCCATATATTTTGTACTTTTTATACTTGGAGCAAAAATGTGCATAGTCGCAGTCGGAGTATACATAATGCTTGGAATTATAGGCATTCCTGTGTTTTCAGGGTTTACTGCAGGAATAGGAATACTAATGGGAAATACAGGTGGGTATATAATAGGATTTCTTATTATCCCAATTTTTATGATGTTAACCGAAAAATTATATAATAAAAATACAATGCTATTAATATTATTTTCATTTATCTCTTTAATAATATGTTACACTCTTGGCACATTATGGTTTTATTTCTTGTACACAGCTAACACAGGAGCAATAAATATAACTGCAATACTTGCAATGTGCGTTGTCCCCTTTGTTATTCCTGATATTATTAAAATTGCTCTTGCTTACGGTGTAAGTAAAATTATAAAACCGAGGATAAAAAATGATTAATTTACGTCCCCACCATTTACTTTGTATCCTTTTCTTTGAAGGAAAAGGATACAATAAAGAGTTTACTCTAAACATGCAAAATATAATTAATAATTTATCTCATAATACTAAAATCAAACTAACTTGTGAAACAGATGATATATGCAAAAAATGTCCCAATAATCAAAATAATATTTGTGTAGATAACAAAGAAGTTTCAGATTTCGACAAAAAAGTCCTATCCTTATGTGAGATAAATAGTATAGATGATAAGTTTGATTATAAAGATTTAAAAGAGAAAGTGCTAAACAAAATAATATTTCCCGGGAAAAGGAAAGATATATGTGGTTTATGCGTATGGAATGAAATCTGTGAAAACAAACATTACATAAAAAACACATAAATATTACTCTTTTATTTGTTTTTTTATATATAAACTTTCTTTTACTTACAAAATCACATTCTTTTTTTATATTTTTAAGATAACTTTAAGAAAATTCATATTTACTTTTACATATATTTCTTATACAATTATATTAAGGTATTGTACCTTGTGATATTTTAAAATTTAATAAGGAGGTGACAACAAATGAAAAAAGCATTATATGCCATTATTTTTGTTCTTGGTGCAATTGTAGGTTCACAACTTGCTAATTGGATTATTAACGGCGGACATTTGTATCAAAAACTTGGAATTAACATAACCTCTGCATTTGGGAAAGGTATGATTTATGTTTTTGCAGCTATTTTATTCGGTTTTATATTTATTATTTTTATTCCTTTTTTCGCAAAACTATTTAAACGTATCTTTGACCAAGTAAGTATAGAACTTAACAATACTACACTTACACAAATAGGTATGTTAATCGGTTCATTGATTTTGGCCCTTATACTTGCTGCGCTTTTATCTCTTCCATTTCAAAACATGGGGCTTCCGGGATGGATTGCAAGTCTTATAACTATAATTATATATGCGATATGTATATATGTATTTATTTCAATAGCTACATACAAAGCTCCGGATGTAGAGAAGTTCTTTAAAGGACTTAATCCTTTCTTGAATGAAAATGCCAGAACAAAACAAAGCAAAAAACATCCAAAAGTTCCAATAGGAGTAGCCAAAATTTTAGATACAAGCGTAATAATTGATGGAAGAATTTTGGATATTCTAAAAACAGGCTTTATAGACGGTCCGATAATACTTCCAAACTTTGTATTGTTTGAACTACAACAAATTGCCGATTCAGCAGACAGCGTAAAAAGAAGCAGAGGAAGAAGAGGTCTTGATATTCTTAATCAGATACAAAAAGAACTTCCAATAGAAGTTGTAAATCTTGATAAAGATTATCCTGATATAAGCGAAGTTGATACAAAGTTATTAAAACTTGCCATTGATATAGATGCAAAAGTAGTAACAAATGATTACAACTTAAATAAAATCGCAGAATTCCAAGGTGTTGAAGTTTTAAACACAAATGAACTTTCAAATGCAGTAAAAACCGTTGTATTACCGGGAGAAGAACTTTACGTTAGAGTAATAAAAGAAGGAAAAGAAAACTCTCAAGGTATTGCATATTTGGAAGACGGAACAATGATAGTAGTAGAAGAAGGAAGAAACAGAATAGGTGAAGAAATTCATACTGTTGTAACAAGTGTGCTTCAAACAGCCGCAGGAAGAATGATTTTTGTAAAACCCATATAGGGAGGCATAATGAACAAGACACCTAAAGATTTATACCTTTTAATAAAAGAAACATTAAAAGAGCATAGTGTATCTGAAGAAAAAAAGATTGCTTATGGAATACAATTTAGAATAAACTCCAATATTATAAGAATTTATTCCAGCAAGAAAAAAGGAATTACTTTAGATACATCTCAAAGCAAAGATGAACAATTAAATATTACACTAAACAATATATACGAGCAATTTAAGGGGAACAATATCAGTTCCCCTAATTTTAATGTAGGAAATACAAATATTCCATACCCAATACTCTCCCCACCTTTAACAGGCAGCGATGAAGTTGGTAAAGGAGATTTCTATGCTCCAATTATTGTAGGAAGTATTTACTTAAATGAAAATCAATACAACATTTTAAAAGAACTTGGAGTAAAAGACTCGAAAGATTTAAGTGATATTCAAATAACAAAATTGGCAAAAGAAATAAAACAAGTTACAAGCAATTATTCCATTTTAAGAATTAAACAAAATAAATATAACGAGTTATATTCAAAAATAGGAAATATAAATGCCATACTTGCATGGGCACATGTAACAAATATAAAAAACGTATATAAAAAACATCCTTTTGAAAAACTTTTAGTTGATAAATTTGGAAGAGAAGAGCAGATAAAATCAGGACTAAAAGAACTTAATTTGAAAGAAATTATTTTTAAACCAAAAGCAGAGCAGAATATTGCCGTTGCGGCTGCCAGTATTCTAGCAAGAGATGCTTTAATAAAAAGTACTGAAAATATGAATAAGCACTACAACTTTGAGTTTCCCCTTGGGGCTAACATGATAGTTATAGAAAAAGGAAAGGAATTTATAAACAAATACGGGAAAGAAGAATTAAAAAATGTATGTAAAATGCATTTTAAAACTTCTATGGAAATTTTAAATAACAATGGATAAAGAAATTAATATGAATTTAACAAATGAAGAAAGAATGCTTCAAGGTTATGATTACAAACCATCAAATGACCTAATAGAGAAAATAATAAAAAACAAAGCTTTAGTTGAAGAATATAATCTTACTTCCCTAAAAAATATGAATAAAAGAATAGAACTTTTAAATAAAATATTAGGGTTTAAGGGAGAAAATGTATTTATTTATTCACCTTTCAATTGTGACTATGGAAAACACATATCTATTGATGAAGGGACTTTTATAAATCACAATTGTGTTATTTTAGATGAAGCAAAAGTCATAATAGGAAAAAATGTAAGAATTGCTCCTAATGTTGGAATATACACTGTAAATCACGTAAAAGAGCCTATAAAAAGAAAAGAAGGTTATGAATTTGCTAAGACAATAACTATTGAAGATAACGTTTGGATTGGAGGGAACAGTGCAGTACTGCCTGGTGTTACCATAGGAGAAAATTCCATAATTGGAGCAGGAAGTGTTGTCAACAAAGATATTCCAAGAAATGTTATTGCAGCAGGGAATCCATGTAAAGTCATAAAAAATTTAACAGAGGACAAATAGATGAGTGGAAACGTAAGTGAATACGAAAAAATGATTATAGGAGAAGAATATATAGAAGATTCATCTCTTTTTCAAATGTTACTTGAAAATAAAAAACTTATGGATGAATACAATAGATGTAACACAGTTGACATTGATAAAAGAAAAGAAATATTAAAAAAACTTTTTGGAGAAATAGACAAAAGCGTTGATATACTTCCTCCTTTCACTTGTGATTATGGCAACCATATAAAAATCGGAAAACATTCCTTTATAAACCATAACTGCACAATTCTGGCACAGGCAAAAGTAAACATAGGAAACTATGTAAGAATTGCTCCAAATGTTTCCATATATACCGTAGGTCATAACGAGCATCCTGAAAAAAGAAAAGCTGGATATTGTTATGCAAAGGAAGTAAACATAGAAGATAATGTATGGATAGGAGGAAATGTTATAATTCTTCCTGGTGTAACAATTGGAGAAAATTCTATAATTGGAGCAGGAAGCGTTGTTAATAAAGATATCCCAAGTGATGTTATTGCCGGTGGAAATCCATGCAAAATAATTAGAGAAATAAAAAAATAAAAGCGGTTATATACCGCTTTTTCTATACTTGTAATATAGTCTGCTGCGCTTTAAAACTTCTTAATATATTTTCTGGAATATTTCTTTTATCAATTTTATTCCAGTTACAGCATACAAAATTTTTTATATCCATATCTTCATAGTAAATATCGGGGTTAGTTTCAAACCATGTTTTTGTAACGATGCATAAATAATACACATTATTTTCTTTGTCTTTAGTCCAAATCATATCTCCAGCATTGATTTTACTTAATATTTTTAAGGAGTTAAATGGTTTATTTGTGTATTTAGAATTGTCACATACTTCTTTCAAAATTGTTTCATCTTTATAATCTTTATGTACCTTTATATCTTCCCAACCTACACCTATTATGCCTTTCTCTTTACACAATTTTATAACATCATCTTGTCCAAGGTTACAATTAAAGTCTGGATTTAAATGCATTCTATACACTTTGGTTTTATTATTCATATTTTTCCTCCAAAACACTTTTATAATTAAAAATAAAATTATTGAACAAATCTAAATAAATACGTTCCTGTAAACATTTGACCATTGTAATAATCCGTAAGTTCTAAATACTTTTCTCCATTTTCTATATAAATATAATAATAATATTTTACAGGTTCACTTGTAAGAGTATATTCTCTATCTTTTAATGTTAATACTCCTTTATTTTTTACCATACCTCTACATTTATATGATGACTCATAATATTTTTCATCTTCTATAGTATAATAATCATTATTTTTATAATTATACGTTACATTACGATTAAAAAATTCAAAAGTCTCTGTTTTATATGAATCTACATTTGCGTTTTCCCATGTACCTACTAATTCTTTATACTTATTAGATTGATTTATGCCTATAAAAATTATTATAGATAAAAAAATTAATATAGTACCTATAATAATTTTTATCTTTTTATTTGATTTAAAATTATATTTTTTATTATCATTTATATTTTGTACCTGTTGATCTACTTGTATATTTTCAAATACTTCTACTTTTTCTCCGCATTCACTGCAGACCAAGCTATCATCATCTATTCTACTTCCACAATGAGTACAATACATATCTAATTCCCCTTTCATTCCTTAGTTTAAAAATTCGTATGTAATCTTATATCCAAATACAACTTTTATATTAAATTCCTTACATGATTCAATAACTAATGGTATATCTATTTGTGAACAATTAAAAATATCTGAATTTCTATATATTGTTAAGATATGTTTACCTTTAAGTTTAGTAACAAATATTTTTACATCTTCTGCTCCCATCTTACCAATTTCTTCACCATCCAAATAAATTGTTCTCGGTGTTCCGATAAGATCATTTGGACTGCCGGCTATATATTTATTTGTAGATGTTAATTGTATTTTTATAGAAGTAAAGTTTTCATCACTATTAAAATTCTTTTGTTTATTTATCTCACCACAGTATTTGCAAAATTTAGATGAATACTTAATAACACGATTACACTTATCACATATATAATAAAATTCATCACTCTTCTTTTTTTCTTCTATTTCTTTTTTCATCTCTTCTATTTTCTTATTTTTTCTGCATTGAATACTTTCTTTATCAAATTCAAATGCTTCTTTTTGAATTTTACGACTGCATAAAGAACAATAATACCAACCTTCCTTAACAATAGGATTCACCAATTTACAACATATAGGACACATTATTTTTCTACTTTTTGACAAAGTAGTATTATACTTTTCTCTATAATTATCTTTATTAAGTTTACTTATTTTGTTTCCACAACAAGAACAGTATTTGATATTACTGCCTTTCAATTCTTTACCGCATTTATCACAAATCACAATCATATTAATTTAACCTCGTTATTAAAAATATGAAACTATAGTTGCCATAATTAATAAATAAAAAATAATATATGAACACGCAATGACGATTGATAGAATTGAAAATACTTGTCCTTTTTCTTTATCATTATTTTTCAACTGATTTAAAGAAATAACTCCCATTATCATTGCCAATATTTCTAATATTAAACCTAACAATCCAAAAAATAGACTTATAATAGAAACAACAAACCCACATATCGAAAGTACATTATAATTTTTTTCATCATTTACGCTTTCTTGTTTTGAAATCAACATTCCGCAATTTAAACAAATATCAGAATATTCTTTTATTTCAGCTCCGCAATTTGTGCAGTAATTTTTTGGTATACTTACTGCTTTCTCAACTTTCATACCACACTTTGTACAAAAGTTTCCATTTTCATTTAATTCATTTCCACAATTTTTACAAAAACTCATAATTTCTCCTATTAATTTTCTATAAATTAAATATCATCATACAAATCGATACTACTATACATCCTAACAGTGCTCCGTATACTACAGAACTATACCTTTTAGGCTCTTTTCTTTTTAGAATAAGAATAAGAATTGATATTCCTAAACCAATCAACCCTAAAAGTCCACCTAAGACACTTCCGGCAGAAAAATAAGCTAGATTAAACTCATCTTTTTTTAGTTTACTTTCAGGAATTAATATATTCCCACAATTAGGACATATGCTGATATTATTAACAATTTCATTTCCACATCTATTGCAATATTTCATTTTAAAATTTTCCCTTCAATTTTAATATCCACTACCAACCCATGTATAACTTACACCGTTAATATTAATCATATTATCCCCTGTAAGCCCCATATCAATCGTTACATGAGATGAATAACTATTTATACCTTCAAAACCTGCAAGGTCATATTCTATAATCCTTCCGCCTTCCTGTATACTTTTTATTGTTATTTTAGCAGAACTTTCATAACCTTTTTGATAATACTTTGAACCCTCTTTTACATACAGTATCATTGCATCACCTGTAACACCTGTTTCACTATACATACTCGCATATTCTGTTGGAAGCCATAATCCGAGTAAAGTCTGCATTACATCATCAACACTTATTTCTTCTTTAACAATAAAAGTTACTTCTTTTTTATTTTTATTTCCATTACTATCTGTTACCGATAAAGTTAATGTATATTCACCTTCTTCTTTTGTATTTACATTTCCGTTTTCTATATTCAAATTCTTTATATCAATATCCCCATCAAGATTATCCTTTATAGAAACAAATTTTGATATATCAAAATCTGATCCCTTTTTTATTGTTAAATCTTTGCTTGTATTAATTTCGGGAGCAGTTGTATCAACTACATTAAACGTACAATCAACTTCTTTTTCTTCTCCATTATTATCTGTAACTATATATGGAATTGAAATTTCTCCAAGTGTTTTAAAATTATACTTATCTTGTTTTGGCTTTATAGAATAATTATCTTTATATTTATCTTTTATTTCTACAAAATCATTTACCGATATATTTTCTCCTGCCTCAATATTTTCCTTGGTAACCTCAATAAAATTTGAAGGAGATTGTAATTTAAACATTATAAAAAATAAAATTCCCGAAATAATTAAAAGAGCTCCTATTAACACCCCAATCAGCTTCTTTTTCCTTAAAATAAATTCTTTAAAATTCTTTTTAGGAAATTTGTTTTTTTCAATATCATCTTTAAAACTTTTATTATTATTTTTTTCAGAAGTTTTTTTATCATATAAACATTTACAGCCACAATTCATACAAAAAATATCATTCTCACTTATTTCCTGCCCACAGTTTCGACAAAACTTTATTTTTTTGTTTACTTTATTATTTATATCTTTGTCTTCTTCTTTTTTTAATTCATCATATGCTTCTTTTGGCTTTTCTGACATATTTACAATTCCCCTATCTTATATTGATATATATGTTATTTATATTAATTATAGATACTATATCTATAATAGTCAAGAAATATTGATATCATCTATAAAAAATATATACTATATTACTTGGGAGAAAAGATGTTAAAAATTAAAGAAATTAGACAAAAAAGAAATATGAGCCAAATAGAACTTTCTACAAAAATAGAAATAAGTCAGGAAACAATATCAGCATACGAAAATGGAAAAGCATTTCCAAGTATAAAAACACTTATAAAGATTGCAAAGGCTTTAAATACATCTACAGACTATTTACTAGGCTTATCTAAATTTGACATACCCTCATATTATGCATATACAAATAACGAAATTGAAGAATCAATATTTTTAAATATATATTCTAAACTAACTTACGAAGAAAAAATAAAAGTTCGTGGATATATGGAAGGACTATTATATGAACATAAAAAATAAAAGCGGATATATACCGCTTTTTTTTACATAATACATATTATATTGTAATTTTTTATGAGGATAATAATCTATTTCATGAATTCCTTGATAATGCTGTTCAATATACTAATCTTTTTTATTTACGTATATAAATAATGTATTTATGCCTGTGAGATATTTTATATCAATTTTTATATACTTCTAAACTTTAGGTTCGTTTTGAATACTCTACTTACAAGTTGCTTTTTGCATTTTTAATTCCTGAAAACACATCATTTATCCATAATTTATCACTATGAAATATTTTCTTGCCTTCAAATGATACGTTAACAACAGCTATATCAATGCTTTTGAAAACCTTATTGTTAAAATCATCTTTGCACATTCTGCCATAAGAAAAAAACAAATTAAACATATCAATAAATTTTTTCATAATTACATTTTCTTTTTATGATATGTCTTCATTATATTTATCCACAAATTTTTTTGCGTTGATACTATCTGAAATATAAAATAACTTTTTACCCTTTATCTTTTGAGTGTTTTCAGCTCCCTTACCAAGAATTGATATAACGACATTATCGTCAAGACTATCTTTAATAGCCTCTTCAATGGCTTTCGTTCTGTCTTCTATTATCTTTACCTTAGATTTATCTTCTATATATTTTAAAATATCCAAGCAGATATCATTAAAGTCTTCATTAGAAGAATCATCAGTAGTTAAAATAAGCTCATCACAATTCATTTCACAAATTTGCCCAATATCTTTTCTCCTATTTATTGCTTTATCCCCCGTAGAGCCTATTACGCAAATATGTTTTCTTCCCGGATATTCTTCGTGTATAAACTCAAAATACTTACTAAGGCTAAGTCCGTTATGAGCATAATCTACAACTATAATTTTTTTACCATCTTTTGTTTTATATATTTCCCCTCTCCCTTTTACTTTTACATTCAATATTCCTTTATATATATACTTATATTCAATTCCCAAAGTATCACATACGGCAATACATGCTACTGCGTTTTCTATGTTATATCCGCCTTTTAATTTAATACTGTAATCATATATCTTTCCGCCATATTTCACTTTAAAGGCATTACCCATATTATTTGAATTTGAAGATATTATCTGATAATCAGCCTTACTGCTTTTGCCATAAGTTATAATCTTATTTTTATCCTTATTTTTTAATGCATTTTGAACCTTATCAAAAGACATCAATTCTTCATTTATAACTATATATTCACTATTTTCTATTAATTTTAATTTTGATGAAAAATAGTCATCGAAGTTTTTATGCTCAATATCTGAAATATGATCATAACCTATATTCAAAAATACTCCTACATCAAAATTAATACCATAAACTCTGTTATATTTATAAGCAATGGAAGAAACTTCACAAACAAAATATTCCATACCTAAACTGGAAGCATTACTTAAAGTCTTATATACTTCCAAAGATTCGGGAGTTGTTAAAACGGCATCTCTTGTAATGCTACCATCAAAAGTTTTAATAGATGATATGATACCACAAGGAATATCACTTTTACCCAGCAAATACGTATCCAAAACATTTTTTATAAAAAAGGAAGTAGTACTTTTCCCTTTTGTTCCGGTAACACCAATCTTTTTTAATTTTTCAACTTCTTTACCATAAAATATTTTAGATAAAACAGCAAGAGCCTTTCTTTCATCAGAAACTATTATGTAAGGAAAATCTTCAAAATGCACTTTTTCACTCACATATATAACAGCGCCCTTTTTTATCGCATCCTTTAGATACAACCTATTAAAATTAAATCCCTTGCATACAAAAATCTTATTTTCGCAGTCCATTGTAGAATTATAACTTATACCATGGATTGCCTCCTTTATATTCAAATTTTTATAACTTACAAGAATTCCTTCCCGTGATAACTCCATTAAAATATCTTTGATGAATTTTTGCATGATTATTCCTCCATAAAAATACGTAATACTTTGTAATCTTTTATATAAAATATCATTAAATAATTACAAATTCCTTTTATAAAACCTTAACAATTTATAAACATTATTTTGTAAAAAAAAAAAAACGGCAAAACGCCGTTTTAAATTATTTTACTAACCCAATTTTCAATTAAATCATAACTTACATTCAAATCTCCCCTGCCTGTAAGAATCTTTATGTCAGGTTTAGGTGAGCCATGATAGTCACTTCCTCCACTTTTATAAATATTATGCTTATTTGCATAATCGATTAAAAATTCTCTGTCTTTTATAGAATGTTTTGCATGTAAAACTTCTACCCCATCAAGCCCAAAACTTCTTGCATAGTCAAGCATTTTTTCCACTCTATCATGTTCCATATGATGAATACAAGGATGAGCAAAAAATGCCATTCCGTCTGCTTCGTGAATAATATCTATTGTCTGCTTTATTGTTTTAAAAAATCTTGATTCATCAACATAAAAACTACTTTTTTTATTTGCACAATTATCCCAAAAAAACGCTGACGGATTCATAAGAGATGGATATTTTTTTATATTTTCTTCATGTCCTAATGCACTTATAATAGTTCTTTTATATCCCTCATTTTTTTCTCCGTCCTCTATTTTTAAACCATCATCAACTATAATTCCGTTTTTTCTAAATACATCAATATACTCTGTTAATAATTCTTTTTCTCTTTTAATATCCTCTTCTTTGGATTCAAGACTTTTTAAAATTTTTCTCATTTTCTCTATATCTATATTATATCCGAGTATATCCCTCATTTCACTTTCATAAGCACAGGAAAGCTCAACTGCAGGAATAATTTTTATTCCCATAGTATCAATGTCTTTTAAATCATCATATGCATTAACGGTATCGTGATCTGTAATAGAGATTAAACTTATATCTAAATCTTTTGCTTTTTGTATAATCTCTTTTGTACTGTCATCACCGTCAGAATTATTAGTATGTAAATGCAAATCTATATTCATAAAAACACCTTCTTTATTTTAATATTATTTTATCTACTTTATCTACCCAATCTTTAATCATATTATATGAAACTATTAAATCGCCTTTTCCTTTAACCATACTTATATCAGGTTTTGTTCCTCCGTGAAAATCACTTCCACCACTTTTATAAAGTTTATACTTTCTTGCAACTTCAGCAAGGAATAACTTATCATCAAAAGTATGCTGAGAATGCAGAACCTCTATACCGTCTATACCACATTCCATGGCATGATTTATAAGCTGAAGAGTCCTTAATTTGCCTATTCTGTACATACACGGATGAGCCAAAAAGGCAAGACCTCCCGCTTTATGTATAAGTTCTATTCCTTCTTTAATTGTAGGATATTCCTTTGATTCGTCTACAAAAAATTTACTGTCACTGTTTGAACAATAATTCCAAAAAAACATAGTAATTTTAGATATAAAAGGATACTTCTTTATATTTTCGGGATATTTTATAAGGCTGTTGTAAATTGTTATATACGCTTCGCTTTTATTTCCTCTATGAACTTCAAGCCCGTTGTCAAATACTATTCCGGCATCTCTGAAAACTCTTTTATATTCATTTAAAAGTCTTTTTTGTTTTTCAAGTTTTGCTTCTGGAGAATATCTTTCACTTACAAATTCATCTATAACCTTAGTATCAATCCCATATCCAAGGACATCTCTTATAACACCATCAAAAGAGCATCCAAGTTCCGTTGCGGGAATGATGTTTATCGGTTTATCTAATTTAAATGTTGTATTTTTAATATCTTCATATGCCTTTACATTATCATGATCCGTTATTGCCGCATAATCTACACCAAGTTCATTCATCATGTTTATCATTTGAGCGGGAGTAAAAGTTCCGTCTGAATACGTACTATGCATATGTAAATCTACTATTTTTTCCATAACAAACCTCATTTACAAATTTATAAATTTATTATATATCAATATTTTTTACTTTTCAATTAAGCAAAATAAATTAATATGCTATAATTATTTTATCACAATATACAATGTTTGGTATTTACAATGTAAAAAAGGAACAAATGTGAGAACACACAAAATTTATCCCAAAAAACAGGAGAAAGAAGATGAAAGAATATATTTGCGAGAGCGAAGACATAAAAATCAGAAAATTACAAGATACCGATGAAGAACTTACAATGCTTGGGAAGTGGAGAGATGACGAAAGAGTAAGCAGGTTTTACGGAGGTAGAGACAAAGATAACTCACTTGAAGGACTAAAGAAAAAATATCTTCCACGAATTCATGGTGAGGAAAATATGCAGTGCTGTATAATAGAATATAAAGGACAAGACAGCGGATATATGCAGTTCTTCCCTTTAAAAAAGGAAGCATACAAAGAACATAAACTTGAAAATTATAAAAATGCCTATGGAATAGATATATTTATAGCAGGTCACATGGGCCATAGCAAAGGGCTTGGTTCAAAATCTTTAAAAACATTGTATACATACCTTTTTAACGAAAAAAATGCCGACCTTGTAGAAATATGCCCAAGAACAGTAAACGAAAGAGCCGTTGCCGCATACAAAAAAGCAGGTTTTACTCCTCATTCAAAACTTGAAAAAGGAGAATTCTTTGAAGGTAAATGGTACGAAGAAACAGTAATGATAATCACAAAATAAAAAAGACTTCATTAGAAGTCTTTTTCTATTACATTATAATTATTTTCTATTGTCTTTTTAACATCTATTCTTCTTTGATTTGAACTGCCAACAAAGGTTTTATTATATGTCTTGTTTTCAATTTCAAATTTTCCATCCATAATATAATCATTAAGTTCAATAAGTTTAAGTATATATGGATTTTTTTTATTCATTTCAAGCAGCTCTTCAAATCTAAATCCTGTATATGTTATTAAAGATAAACCTTTTTCCTTAATTTTCTTTCCTAAAAAATATAAACTTTCTGCCTGCATAAAAGGCTCTCCTCCGGAGAATGTAACTCCGCTTAAAAGAGGATTTTGCCCAATTGCATTTAGCACTTTTTCATGAGAAACAATTTGCCCTCCATTAAAATCATGAGTTTGAGGATTATGACATTCAGGACAGTTATGAGGACAGCCTTGAACAAAAAGTGTAAATCTTATTCCGGGACCGTCCACAATTGATTCTCTTACTATTCCCGCAATTCTTATTTCTTTTTCTTGATCCATTATAAAGTTTCCATTTCAGAGTTAAGTGAATGTTTTACTCTGTCTGATTCTTCTGCTCTTTTTGCATCATTAAATCTATCAAGAGTTCCTACAAGGTAACCTGTTATTCTTCTTATTCTGTCGAAAGGAATCGGTTTTACTTTTGCACTTCTTCCAATAAAACCATCTTCGTCTGCATATAAATTAAGTTCAAGAACTTCGCTGTTTTTTTGTTTTTCAACATCTTTAATATATGCCTTAATTTCTTCTTTTGTTAAATCCTTTATTTCTCCGTAAACATATACGTTTGTTTCACCTATTTTTGTTTCATATGTTAGTTCTTTTGCTGTATTCATTTTTTTACCTCCTATAAACTTTCCATTTCAGAATTTAATGAATGTTTTACTCTGTCTGCCTCTTCCGCTCTTTTACCGTTATTAAATCTGTCTAATGTTCCAACTAAATAACCTGTTATTCTTCTTATTCTTTCAAAAGGCACTTCAGTATCATTTTCTTTTCTATGACAACATGGACATTCGTCATATATTACACCGTTATATCCGCAAACAGGGTCTCTGTCAACAGGATGGTTAATAGCACCGTAACCAAGACCCATTTCTTTCATACATCTTACTATTTTTTCAAATGCTTCAAGGTTCTTTGTTGTATCTCCGTCAAGTTCGACATATGTTATATGCCCCCCGTTTGTAAGTGCATGGAAAGGAGCTTCTTTCTTAATTTTTTCAAATGCACTTATTTCATATCCTACAGGAACATGGAATGAGTTTGTGTAATAATCTTTATCTGTTACACCAGGAATAATTCCATATCTCTTCTTATCCATTTTTACAAATCTACCAGATAATCCCTCTGCTGGAGTTGCAATTAAAGAGAAATTCAAATGAGTTTTATTTGTTATATCATCAAGTCTTTCTCTCATATGTTTAACAATTTCAAGACCAAGTTTTTCACTCTCTTCACTTTCACCATGATGCTTACCAACTAAAGCTGTAAGTGTTTCTGCAAGTCCGATAAAGCCAACTGTTAATGTACCGTGTTTTAATACTTCACCTACAGTATCATCAGGTTTAAGGTTTTCTGAATCAAGCCATACACCTTCACCCATTAAGAAAGGTGAATTTCTTACTGTCTTTGCACATTGTATTTTAAATCTATGTAAAAGTTGATCTGCACATAAATCAATTTTTTCATCTAATGTTTGATAGAATTTATCAATGTCTCCCTTTGCTTCAATAGCAAGTCTTGGTAAGTTAATTGATGTAAAGCTTAAGTTTCCTCTTCCTGTAACAATTTCTTTTGTCTTATCAACATTGGCCATAACCCTTGTTCTACATCCCATATATGCAATCTCAGTATCAGGATCTCCTTCTTTATAATATTGAAGATTGAATGGAGAATCTATAAATGAGAAGTTAGGGAATAATCTTTCGCTAGATACTTCCATTGCAAGTTTAAATAAATCATAGTTAGGATCTCCAGGATTATAATTTATTCCTTCTTTTACTTTAAAGATTTGAACAGGGAATATAGGAGTTTCTCCGTTTCCAAGTCCTGCTTTTGTTGCAAGAAGAATATTTTTTATAATCATTCTGCCTTCACTTGAAGTATCTGTTCCATAGTTAATTGAACTGAAAGGAACTTGCGCACCGGCTCTTGAATGCATTGTATTTAAGTTATGTACCAATGCTTCCATTGCTTGATATGTTGCTTTGTCTGTTTCTTTTAGAGAGCTTTTCTTTGTAAATGAAATCAATGTATCAATATCTTTATGATCCAATTTATCTAAAGCTTCTCTTTCAAGCTTCATAAACTCTTCATTATCATCTAATTTTGGATAAAGACCGCTTTTTTCTTCTATTTCTTTATATAATTCTTTTGCTACTTCTTCGCCGTTTTCCATACCTGCAAGAAGTTCCAATGCTTTACCCATGTTAGTTACATATATTTTCTTATAAGTTTTTTCAACTCCTGCTGATAAATCATAATCAAATTTTGGAATACTTTGTCCGCCATGTTGATCATTTTGGTTTGATTGAATAGCTATACAAGCAAGAGCAGAATAAGTTCTTATATCTTTTGGCTCTCTTATATATCCGTTACCTGTTGAAAATCCACCTTTGAATAATTTTGTTAAATCAATTTGACAGCATGTTGTTGTTAAAGTATAAAAGTCTAAATCGTGAATATGAATATCACCTTTTGAATGAGCTGCAGCATGTTTTTCATCTAAAATAAACATACCATAGAAGTTTTTTGCACCTTCAGAACCATATTTAAGCATAGTTCCCATTGCAGTATCACCGTTAATATTGGCATTTTCTCTTTTAACATCATTTTCTATTGAACTTTTGAAAGTTAAATCTTCATAAATTTTCATAAGAGTTGTATTCATTTCTCTTACTTTATTTCTTTCGGCTCTATATAAAATATAATTTTTTGCAGTTTTAGCATGTCCACTTTCAATTAGTGTCTTTTCTACTATATCTTGTATTTGTTCAACAGTTGGAATAATGTCAACATATCTTTCATTTAATATTTTATCAACTTGATCAGATAGTTCTCTGGCTATTTGATAATCCTGCCCGCCAACAGCTTCCGCAGCCTTATAAATAGCATCTGTTATCTTTCTTTTTTCATATTTGCTTGTTCTTCCGTCTCTTTTTAAAATCTCTGTTACCATAATTATTTCTCCATATATATTAATAAAATTATATTTCTCCACTGAACGTATTCAATTATATCTTGTGCATATTACTTTGTCAAGCAGAAAAGATACACAATATATAGTGTTTTAAATAATAAAAATAATAATCCGATATATTCATGTAATAAAATACTTTTACTGTTATGTTTAACTGAATTTTATTTGTAATTTTAATTTTGATTTTGCTTTTCAAGTATTTTTATCCAATAAAAAAAGACTAATGATTTTACATTAGTCTTTATACAATTTCTTCCATTTTATTTTGTCTCGAATAAGCTATCTGCCATGGAGCATACATAAGCACCCAAACAAATAAAACAAGCAACAAAGCTGCAGGAATATAAAAATTTCCAAACACATTATATAGTATCTCAAGAGGAGAGCCTGGTGCAGGAGAACTTAAAAACATAAAATTTGTTCCCCATGCTTTATTCATAAAATATACGGGAACGGCAATTATACCAACTAACAATGCTGTCTTTGGCAAAACTTTATAATTAGGTTTTAATCTTGCGCTATATAAAAGCATAAATACAAATACAACAAGCCATGTATGAATGGTAAAAGAATTTATGCATGAAAAATGAAGCATTGGATATTCTGTCCAATCAGGGAATAATAATGCTGCCATTGCTCCGGGAAGAGAAAGCGCATATAAATATTCACCGCAAATTTTCCCGGGTTTGAAAGCATACCAAAAAGTAAAAAATATAGATATACCGCATAAATGAAATGGTAAATGCCCAAGATTAAAAGTTCCTGCATAAATATGAATAATATCTTTAATGATTTCTTGTATAACTATAACTATTGCAAAAATTTTTAATATTTTATTTTGTTTTTCATAATCGGCTTTTTTAAATATACGGCACATATAAACTATAAATAATGCTATAGCAATAAGCCAGGTTAAATGTTCAACTCCGTATGTACTCCATGTTAAATTTGTAGGAATATCTTCCGGTCTTGAAAAAAAATATTTTAATGTCATTTATTCTTGTCCTTATTTTTTATTGTAACAGTAAATTAAATAATTTTAATTTCTCAATTTTGATGTTACAAATACATTATAATACATTTTATTTTAATATTACAAAATTTATCTATTTTTTACATAAAAAAAGAACTTCAAAAGAAGTTCTTTATATCATTTTTTCGAAATCATCTTCAGAAATTATTTTTATTCCAAGAGTCTTTGCTTTTTCTTCTTTACTTCCTGCATTTTCACCGGCAAGAACATAAGTAGTTTTTTTACTTACGGAAGAAGAAACTTTACCTCCGTAGCTTTCAATTATCTTCTTCGCATCATTTCTTTTATATTTGGATAATGTTCCCGTTAAAACGAATGTCATACCTTCAAACTTCAAATCTTCGTTTTCTTCATTAATATATTCCATATTAACTCCTAAAGATTTTAACTTATTAATCAAAGATATTTTCTTTTCATTATTAAAGAACTTTATAATTTCATTTGCCATCTTATCCCCTATTTCATTAATAGATATAAGATCATCATATGTGGCGTTCATTAAATTATCCATACTTTTAAATTCTTTTGCGAGAAGTTTTGCTCCCTGCTTTCCAACTAAATTTATGGACAGCGCAAAAATCAAATCCTCAAGAGAATTTTCTTTTGATTTTTCTATTGCTTCAATCATGTTTAAAACGGATTTTTCACCCATTTTTTCCATTTGTTCTATTTGTTCTTTTTTATCTTTTAATCTGTAAATATCGCTTACATCTTGAATTAAGTCCGCTTCAATTAAGTTTTCCAAAACTCTCTCTCCCAAAGTATCAATATTCATCGCATCCCTTGAAGCAAAATGAATTATTTCTCTGGAAATTTTAGCCGGACAGTCTATATTTACGCATTTTATTGCGCTTATGCCTTCTTCCCTTACAACTTCATGACCACATACAGGACAAGTCTTTGGCATTTCAAAGATTATTTCTTCACCATTTCTTTCTTCTTTTACGGAACTTACAACCTGAGGAATTATTTCTCCGGCTTTTTTTACTATAACTTTATCCCCTATTCTTATGTCATTGTCTTTTATATAATCTTCATTGTGAAGAGTTGCACGACTTACAAAAGACCCATCTATATTTACACCTTCTAAAATTGCAACAGGGGTCAATGTTCCGGTTCTTCCTACATTTACAATAATATCCTTTAGTAAGGTTTTTACCTTTGTTTCACTAAATTTATAAGCAATTGCCCACCTTGGATTTTTATTTGTAGAACCTAAAACTTCTCTATCTCTTAAATTATCAAGTTTTATTACAGCTCCATCTATTTCATAAGGTAGTTTTTTTCTCTCCTCTTCTTTTTCATTTAAAGCCTTAAATATTTCATTTATATTACTAAACTTTTTATATTCACTTACTTTAAATCCAAGAGTTTTTAAATAATCAAGACTTTCACTATGAGAAGAAAGTTCCACCTCGTCTATATGCTCTAAATTAAATATAAAACAATCCAAATCCCTCTTTGCCGCAACTTTTGAATCAAGCTGTCTTATTGAACCTGCTGCCATATTTCTAGGATTTGCAAAAAGACTTTCTCCGTCTTTTTCTCTTTGCTTATTAATCTTTTCAAAGTTATCTTTATATATTAAAACTTCGCCCCTTACGGTCAAATTAACATCTTTGTTTAATTTAAGAGGAATTGTTTTTATGGTTTTAACATTTAAAGTAACATCTTCACCAACTTCACCGTCTCCTCTTGTTGCTCCTGTTTTTAATATACCATTTTCATAAGTAAGAACTATAGTTAGTCCGTCAAACTTATTTTCCAATGTATATACAGGATTTTCTATTTCTTTTTTAACTCTATTATCAAACTCTAAAAGTTCGTCAAAAGAAAAAGCATTAGCCAAGCTAAGCTGCTTATACTCATGCTTTACTTTTTCAAACCCATCAAGAGCCTTTCCCCCTACCCTGTCGGTAGGGGAATATTCTTTTTTGTACTCAGGATATTCTTCTTCAAGCTTCATAAGCTTTCTAAGAAGCATATCATATTCATAATCAGAAATACTTGGATTATCTTCCTCATAATATTTTCTGTTATGTTCCAATAATTCTTCTGTTAATTGTTCTATTTCTTTTTTTGCATCTATCATATTTTACCTTCTAAAATATATGAAGTTTATTACATTTCTTTGTTGGCTCGCTTCCTTTTATATAATATCTGATTTCTTTGTTTGCATTATCGCACTTTTCTTCATTAAATAAAAGTCCGCTGGCACTATCTACAGTAACCTGAGTAACAACTCTATTTTTATATTTATCCACTTCATCTTGTGGAATAGAGATAGTTTCAACTTCAAGTCTTGTAAAGTATTCTCTATCCGTTACATCAATATTATCTTTTACAACCAATAAACTAGTGTAATTTACTTCTTCTTCTGTATCTGAAGAAGAATTTTCACTTACATTTGCAATCTTACCAAAATCATCTATTTCATCTGTATTATTTACATATCTTGAATAGAAAGATGCAACTCCTGATGAAGAAATACCATATATAACATCATTTTCAGGTGTTCCAACCCAAATACTTGTTGCTAAATTACCTGTTACGCCACAGAACCAGAAATCTTTATCATCATTTGTAGTACCTGTCTTACCAAATGTTTCATATTGAGTCTGAGCCAATGTACCTGTACCTGATGTTACAACACCTTTCATACATTCAACTATTCCTTCATTTGCTTCACTTGTTCTTATGCGTTCTGCTTTTGCTTCTTCTCTTTCATAAAGAACGTCACCGTCTTTTGTTGTTATCTTTTCAACGAAATAATAAGGATATTTTTCTCCGTCATTTGCAAATGTCGAATATGCACTGGCAAGTTCCAAAGGTTTTAAGCCATAAGTAAGACCTCCAAGGGCAAATGCATAGTTATTATCATTATAAACAGCATTATCCTCAACATCTACAAGAGTTGTAAATCCAAAGTCTTTTACAGCATTATATCCTTCTAAATTGCCGTTTTCATCAGTTCCCAGTTCTTCAAAAAGTCTTAAACATGCTGTATTTAATGAATTTGTAATAGCCTGTTTAATTGTAACCCTTCCATAATATCTGTTACCCGCATTTTTAGGTGAATACCCATAAAGATTAATCGGACCGTCTTGAACGGTAGTATATATAGATTTATCAGGGAGTTCTAAATATTTGGATACATATAGAGGTTTTATGGTACTTCCCGGCTGACGAGGAGTATTTGCCATATCAATAGATGATGCACCTCCATAATATGCAAGAACCTTTCCATTAGAACCATCTACAGTAACAAAAGCCATATCCGCTCTATCAGTAAGACCATATGCAGACATAAATTCTTTTACACTTTTTATACCTGAAGTTTGTAAACTCATATTCATACTGCAATAAATCTTAAGCCCGTCCTGATTAATCATCTGTTCAACTTTTGCTTTTGCAGCATCTTCACTCATTTGGTCTTTTTCAGTAAAACTTTTTACCAATACATCTTGAGCTTCATCCAAAACTTGTTGAGAATAAGCACCACAGCCTTCTCTTGTTCTTCCATTAAATCCTTTTTCAGAATCTCCTTCTTTTATAGAAATCTTTACTGCTTTTGCTTCTTCACATTCTTCTTCAGTTATATATCCGCTTTCTACCATTGCATCCAAAACTTCTTCTTTTCTTATTTTGGATTGTTCATAACCTGAATCTGTAGTTGGATTGTAAACGGTAGGAGCCTGTGGAATACCTGCAAGCAAAGCACATTCTTCTAAAGTTAAATCCTGTACATGCTTACCAAAAAATCTCTTTGAAGCTTCTTCAACACCATATGTTCCTTGCCCCATAAATACATCGTTAAGATAAATTTCCAAAATTTCTTCTTTTGTAAATTCCTGTTCAAATTTTACTGCAAGTAAAATTTCTTTTATCTTTCTTGTATAAGTTCTCTCATCAGATAAGAATAATCTTCTTACAACCTGCTGTGTTAGTGTTGAAGCACCTTCGTGAATA
This sequence comes from Anaerofustis sp. NSJ-163, assembly GCF_024135845.1. Lineage (NCBI taxonomy): Bacteria > Bacillati > Bacillota > Clostridia > Eubacteriales > Eubacteriaceae > Anaerofustis > Anaerofustis sp. NSJ-163. Next base: position 307,629 of record NZ_JAMYJV010000003.1, on the reverse strand, counting down.
CCGTCTCCTTTTAGATTAACCACAATGGCTCTTAATATACCTTTAATATCAAATCCGTGATGTTGATAAAATCTTCTATCTTCAACGGCAACAACTGCATTAACAAGATCATCAGGCATATCATCAATGGAAACAAGGGTTCTGTTTTCATCATAAACTTCACCAACCAACTGATTATCCTCTGTTAAAATTTGAGTTTTAAGTTTAGGAGAATAAGTATATCCCGAAATATCAGGTAAGCTAAGGGAAACAGAAACAAATAAAGTTGCTCCCGCCAAAATAATACCAATTATAAAAATACCAATGATTTTTGTTAATGTTTTTCTCAATTTAGTACCCTTTCATTAAACAAATTATATTTATAATTTAATTATTTATCATTATTAAAAATTACAAAAAAATTATTTTTTTTAATTTATAATAATAATAATATAAAAAATGTAAAAAAAGAGGCTTTTAATGAATTATTCACAAAATTTTAATAAATTTCACATAATTATTTTATTCACCTTGATAACTTTATTAATATTACCACTTTTTATGCCTTTAGTAAATGGAAAGAATGAAAAAAAACTCACTAAAATAATGGGTGAAAACTGCGAGTGTAGCGCAAATCAAATGTATACATATCTAATAAAAAACAACGATAAAAAAGGCAATAATCCCATTACTAAAAAGTATGCACAAGACTTCGTCAAAACAACCATTAAAGAAGCAAAAAAAGAAGGTGTAAGAGCAGATATAGCATTTGCATTAATGATGCATGAAACAGGATATTTAAATTTTAACGGAGATGTAAAAAAAGAACAAAATAACTTTGCAGGACTTGGAACCACGGGAGGAGGAGTAAAAGGTGCAAGTTTTAAAACAATGGAAATAGGAATAAGAGCCGTAATTCAGCATTTAAAGTGCTATGCTTCAACCAAACCTTTAAATGGGAAATGTGTTGACCCGAGATGGAACGACTCCCTTAGAGGAAAAGCCATATATGTGGAATACCTTGGATACTCTGATAATCCTTACAAAAAAGGATGGGCTTATCCCGGCAAAGGATACGGAAACAAAGTTTTAACTCATTTAAACAAAATAAAAAATATAAATAAAGCAGAAGATATGACAGAAGAAAATATTGTTTTACAAAGAAAAGAGGCAATAAACAAAACCTTAAGCATATTGCTAAACCTATTACTAATCTACTTTCTATTTCTATTATTTCATAAAATTAACAAAAAAGAGAAATCTAATATCAGAAGAAGCCATTATCGCTAAATAACATATATTTAATTTACATTCTTATAAGACCATAAATATTTAATTCCACTTCATAAATAACGATAACCATCTAAATATAATTGAAAAAAATACTTTGCTATTATAAAATAATATATAAAGAAAAGAGGAATAATTATGAAATATAACACTGTAATATTTGATTTTGACGGAGTAATAGTAGACTCATGGCTTGGAATAGCAAAAGGATTTGTAAAGGCACTTGGAGCATATGGAATAACGGAAACAATAGAAAACGTAAAAAAAATGATTGGACCTCCTTTTGCAAAACTAATAATTGAAAAGTACGGATTTGACCAAGAAGAAGGCAAAAAAGCCATTATGATACATAGAAAATACGTACAAGAACATGGATGTTTTGAAGCAACGTTGTATGATGGAGTTTATGAAATGCTACAAACTCTTGATAACATGGGAGTACAAATGGCAATAGCCTCAAATAAACCAATAGAAAATGTAAAACTTCAAATAAAATATTTTGAAATAGAAAAATTTTTTAAAGAAGTAATTGCACAGGATACAATGCAGACAAGAGGAGAAAAATCAGATTTGGTTAAAGAAGCCATGGATAAATTAAACATTAAAGATCCTAAAAAGGTTCTAATGATAGGAGATAAACCTACCGATATAATAGGAGGCAAAAAAAATGGCACTTATGCAGTTATGGCAGATTATGGCTATGGCAGTGAAGAAGAAAAAGAAACTTGCAATGCCAATTACCATATAAAGACACCTCTTGAGCTTATAAACATCGTAAAGGGTGAATAAAATGATAAAGTTGCTTATTTTAGATCTGGATAAAACCTTACTGAGAGATGACGGAACCATATCAAAAGAGGATAAAAATGCAATACAATTATGCAAAGAAAAAGGAATTAAAACAAGCATAATATCCGGCAGAAACGAAGAATCCATGATAGACATAGTAAAAGAACTTGATTTATTTAAAAGTGTACATATAGGCGTAAACGGAGCCATATTAATAGATTACAAAAATGGTATAAAAGAACTTGTTACGATAGACAACGACGTATATTCATTTTTGGTAAAAAAATTCAATGAAGAAAACCGAGACTTTATGCCTCTTAACAAAGACGGTTACTTTTACGACAAAAAAGGTCCTTTATATGAAGATGTGATAACTTGGATAAAAGAAGAAAGCTTAAAAAAGGGAGATTTAAGCACGTTAAAAGATTGTTACAGAATTTCCGTACGTTTTGAAAATGAAAAGGACCTTGAACATTTAAAAAGTTATCTGCCAAAGAGCATGTACGGAACCGTTGACAGAAACGTATATGACATAAGACCGACAAAAGTAAATAAATTTACAGGGCTTAAAGAACTTATGAAACATTATAACGTAACAAAAGACGAAATTGCCACGATAGGTGATCAAGGAAGCGATATAGAACTTTTAAAAAACACAAAATATTCTTTTGCAGTCAAAAATGCATCCGAAGACGCAAAAAAGGCAGCCAAATTTTTACTTAACAAAACCAATAACGAAAATGCGGTGAGTGAAATGATAAAGATAATTTTAAAAGCATAAAAATACATAAACTTTTATATTTATCAAATAAATTATTATTTTTTGGTTGACATTTAAATAATTAACTGATATAATTCATAAATATTAAAAATAAAAAGCAAGGGCGCTTAGAAATTAATTTCTAAGTGCCTTTTTTGTTTTTTATTAAATTATAAAAAACGGGGGTAATAAAATGAATACTGGAAACACTGGTTTTATTTTGATTTGTGCCGCATTGGTTTTTCTTATGACACCGGGCTTGGCATTTTTCTACGGAGGTCTTGTAAGAAGAAAAAATGTCGGTAACACAATGATGGCATGTGGCATAATCATGGGTATCGCAATCGTTATGTGGGTATTATTCGGATATGCTTTGTCATTCGGAGGAGATCACGGAGGAATTATCGGAGGAAGCAAATGGTTTGGATTTTCGGGAGTAGGAATGGAACCCGATTATTATTCCGACACCATTCCAAATTTGGCATATGCGGCATTTCAAATGATGTTTGCCGTAATTACACCGGCATTGATTACGGGTTCGGTCGCAGGAAGAATGAAATTCAAAGCATTGGTACCTTTTATAATTCTTTGGTCTTTGATAGTTTATTATCCTTTGGCCCATATGGTATGGGGAGAAAACGGATTTTTGGCTTCAATCGGTTCCGTTGATTTCGCGGGAGGAAATGTCGTACATATAAGTTCAGGAGTAAGCGGACTTGTACTTGCGTTAATGCTCGGAAAAAGAAAAGGATTTGAGCAAGGATTCAAAGGTCACAATACACCGTTTGTATTTTTGGGTGCAGGATTGTTATGGTTCGGTTGGTTCGGATTTAACGCAGGAAGTGCTCTTGCGGCAGACGGACTTGCGGCACACGCATTTATGACAACGGCGGTTTCATCGGCAGCAGCTCTTGTTTCTTGGGCTCTTATTGAAACTTTGAAAAACGGAAAACCTACATTAGTCGGAGCTTCAACGGGTCTTGTGGTAGGTCTTGTCGGAATAACTCCGGGAGCCGGATATGTTCCGATTTGGGCAGCGATTATAATAGGTCTGCTCGTCAGCCCAATATGCTACTTTGGCGTTTCATTCTTAAAAGGAAAATTAAAAATCGATGATGCATTGGATGCATTCGGATGCCATGGAATAGGCGGTATATGGGGTGGTATTGCAACCGGATTGTTTGCAATGACTTCTATCAATTCCGTAGCTCAATGGAACGGATTGGTTTTTGGAGACATAAAATTGTTTGCGGCTCAATTAATAGGTATAGTCGTATCAATACTAATTGCAGCTATAGGAACATTCATCTGTGCAAAAATCGTTGGAATCTTCACTCCGCTTCGTGTAACCCAAAAAGAAGAAAAGATAGGTTTGGACGTAACACAACACGGAGAAAGTGCATACCCGTCATTTAACGGATTGGATTAAGGAGGATATATTATGATAATCAAGATAGAAGCAATTGTAAGAGAAGAAAAACTGGAAGACGTTAAAGACGCTTTAAATAAAATAGGCGTAAACGGAATTACCGTTTCCCAGGTAATGGGCTGCGGAGCTCAAAAAGGATTTAGCGAATATGTAAGAGGAACAAAAGTTGACATAATGATGAGACCAAAAATTAAATTTGAAATCGTGGTTTCTTCCGAAGAATGGGAAGCCAAAACAATAAAAGCCATTGAAGAATCCGCCTTTACCGGAGAAGTCGGAGACGGAAAAATCTTCAGCTACGAAATAAGAAACGTAAAAAGAATCAGAACAAAAGAAACTGGAAAAGATGCTTTACAAGATTAAGTAAGATAAAAAATAAAACCGACTTTTTAAGTCGGTTTTATGTCTATTCCGCATTTTCGGCATTTAAGTTATTCAAATTCCTTAATTTCCCCGATAAATAGTTACATACGGGAGAAGCAACAAGTATGTTTAAGAAAAATGCCATACAAAAATTTCTCGGCCATACATTAAAGTAATTATTTAAAACATCAGCGAAGCTTTCCCCTCCTATTATACCTCCTATTACTGTCATTATCATTGACATGAACGTAACTATAAATACCGCATTAAACAACATAAAAGCAAGACTGCTTTTTTCTTCTTTCAAAAATGTTTTTATAATATAATCTTTTGCCTTTCCTACCACTAAATTTTGAATAATATACGCCGCTATAAATACAAAAATAAATGTATTAAAACTCTCAATAAAAACATTAATATTTAATGCGCCTAAATGCAGAACTGTTTCAAATAAATTCATGCCAAATACCATTATAAAACACATTATAATTCCTCTTACAAATTCTGTTTTACGTCTTTCCATATTTACCTCCAAAAAAATAACGCGCAGTCATAAACTGGATTTACGCCATTTTATGACCACGCGTTTTAATATATTTTATCATATTTTTTTATTTTAAGTAAGAATAAATTTTAATTATTCATCATAAGAACCATATTCAAATTCAAAATCATCATCGTAATTTATTTCTTTTTTTATTGGAACTTCTTTTCTGTTTTTCACACTTTTAATTGATTTTGAAATAACATTACCTGCTTTTTTCTTTGGAGCAGAAACTGCTTTACTTTTTCTTACAGGTTTTTTAAGAGTTGGTTCCGGATAATCTTCATCAACACTTGCTTTAATTTGTTGTGTTAAAGACATATCTGCTTTTTCAAAATGAAGAGCTTCTCCTTCTTCATCCTCTACATCAAGAAAAGACATATTATCTTCATTAATCATATTATCTTTCAAATAGTCATAGCTGTTTGCCTTTGAATCATTTGTATAATCTTTTGAAAGATTTAATTCTTCTCTTAATTCTCTTATTGGAGAAGTATCTTCTTCTTCATAATATATTTCTTCTTCAACTAAATCTTTATTATATTTTGTAAAGAAGAAAAGTCCTGCAAAAATAATAACAGCAACCAAAAGAATAAATGCATTTCCTAAAATAAACAAAACTCCCGAAACAAGCATTGTTACCGCCAAAGGTATCAATACCTTAACAATAAAATCTTTTTCAAAAATATCTCTCATTTTTAAATTCATCTCCTATCCTAAATTCTCATCACTATAAGCCTCTGAGCTTGTAGGGTCATCTTCTATTGTAATAAATTTAGTGTATTCACCTCTAAATTTAAGTTTTACAGTACCAACACTACCATTTCTGTGTTTTGCAATAATTACTTCTGTGGAATCATCTTCGCTTTCAGGATTATAATATTTATCTCTGTAAAGAAGCATTACAAGGTCGGCATCCTGTTCTATGGCTCCAGATTCTCTTAAATCCGAAAGCATTGGTCTTTTATTCGTCCTTGCTTCAGGACCACGAGAAAGCTGACTTAATGCAATGATAGGACAATCAAGTTCTTTTGCGATTGATTTTAATGTTCTTGAAATGGTTGAAATTTCTTGTTGTCTGCTTTCGCTTCTTTCATTTATTGTCATAAGCTGCAAATAGTCGATAATTATTAAATCAAGACCTTCTGTTGCTTTTAATTTTCTACATTTTCTTCTAAGTTCCCCTACGGAAATACCCGAAGTATCATTTATAAACAATTTTACTTTTTTCTCTCTTATTTCCCTTACGGTATCATATAAACTTGACCATTCACTCGGAAAAATATTGGCTATTCTAAGTCTTGAAGAATCTACTTCAGCTTCTCCCGACATAATTCTGTTTGCAAGTTGTCTCGTTGGCATTTCAAGAGAAAAAATGGCAACTGATTTTTTGTATCTTATAGCGGCATTTTGAGCAATATTTACAGCAAGAGCAGTTTTACCCATACTTGGTCTTGCAGCTATTAAAACCATATCTCCTTTTTGGAAACCTGATGTTATATCATCAATGGCAGCAAAACCTGAAGGAACTCCGATTACTTTTTCATCTAATTTTTGTATTCTGTTTAATTCGTTGACAGCATCACTTACAGCTGTTGAGAGGGATGTAAAGTCCGTTGTGCTGTTATCCATGGATATATTATAAACGGCTCTTTGAGCTTCTTCTATTATATCAAAAGATTCTATAGAATCTCCATAACACTGATCAATAACACTCCCAAGCTCTCTAATAAGCCTTCTTCTTATTGACTTTTCTTTAATAATTGTACAATAATCATCAACATGATTTGTTGATATAACACTGTCTCCTATTTTGGTTAAAAACTCATATCCGCCTATTTTGTCAAATACATTATTTTCTTTCAATTCATTTGAAAGAGTCAATGTATCTACCGCTTTTCCTCTATCGGCAAGGGAAACAATGGCTTTATAAACCCACTTATGTTCTCCGTCGTAAAAATCGTCTTCACTTAAGACTTCCTTTACGATATTTACAGTTTCACTGTCTATAAGCATACAACCAAGAACACATCTTTCTGTTTCACTGCTATGCGGCATGACCTTTAAACTTAATTTATCTGCCAATTTTCGCTCCTTGTATTAATTACTTATATTAATATTATTCACTTACAACATTAATTTTTACACTTGCAACAACATTCTCAAATAGTTTAACTTTAACTTCGTATTCACCTTGGTTTTTTATGTTATCCATAACAACTTTTCTTTTATCGATTTTTAATCCGCTTGCTTTTTCTATTGCATCACTTACATCCATTGAAGTAACAGAACCGTAAAGTTTACCGTCAGGACCTGATTTAGCTTTTAAATCAACTTTAATTTTTTCAAGTTGTTCTTTCTTTTCTTTTGCTTCAGCAACATTTTTTGCATGATTTTCTTTTTCAAGTCTTATTTCTTCTTCCATTTTTTCTATATTGGCTTTTGTCGCTTCAACAGCTTTGCCTTGTTTAAATAAAAAGTTATTTGCATAACCTGTTTTTACGTTTTTAATTTCTCTTCTTTTTCCGATACCTTTTATATCTTCAAGTAATATTACTTTCACGCGCTATCCTCCTATTATATTTAATTATTCCTATTATAGCACAAGTTATTAAAATAATAATAAAAAATTATTAGAAGATCATTAATATATTACATTAATGAGTATTGTTTCTTGACTATTGTTTACAAAAAAAGTAAAATAAATTAATAGTTAAATTATGTTTACGAGGAGATTATTATGAAAGTAACAAAAGATGATGTATTATATACAGCTTCACTTGCAAAATTAAAAATAAGCGAAGAAGAAGCAGAAAAATACACAGATACACTTGAAAAACAGCTTGATTACGCAAAAGCACTTGATAATATAGATACAGATGGAATAAAACCTTTAGCCCATGTTTTAAATCTTGAAAATGTAGTAAGAGAAGATGAAGTAAAAGAGGGATTAACAATAGAAGAAGCATTACAAAATGCTCCAAGCAAAGACGAAAGATGTATAAACGTTCCTAAAATGTTATAAACCGAAGGTATAAGATGAATAAACTACAAATAAAAATACCGGCTAAGGTAAATTTAGGACTTGATATTGTAGGAAAGAGAGAAGATAATTATCACAATATCAAAACCGTAATGCATTCCATAAATATTTATGATTATTTAACATTTGAAAAATCCGATAAAATTGTTATTACATGCAATAATACCGAAGTACCAAAGGATGAAAGTAATATAGTTTATAAATGCATAAAAGAAATAAGTAAATTAAATAAAGAAGATGAGCTGCTTTCTGTTCATATAGAAAAGAAAATCCCCGTTTGTGCGGGGCTTGGCGGCGGAAGTGCAAACGGAGCTGCTGCACTAATAGCATATAACAAAATCTATGAACTTAATCTTTCAAGAGATGAGCTTTGTTCAATAGGTGAAAAAATAGGCGCAGATATTCCTTTCTTAATCCATAGCGGCGCAGGCATGTGCGAAGGAATCGGAGAAAAAATAAGACCGATTTATCCATATATTCCTTGCTATGTAGTTTTATGCAAACCTGATTTTGGAGTAAGTACAAAATTTGCATATGACCTTATAGATAACGCAACAGACCTTATAAGACCTGATTTTACAGCTTTAATGACAGGACTTTTGGAAGCAGACAAGAAAAAACTTGAAAAGGGATTAATTAATGTATTTGAACCTTTTGTTTTAGAAAAATATCCTGAAATAAAATACATAAAAGACAAATTCAAAAAGCTTGATGCTTTAGGGGTTCAAATGAGTGGCTCAGGACCAAGTGTATTTGCTCTTTATGACAGCTTATCAAAAGCACAAAAAGCATATGAAGAATTTATAAAAGAATATGATACAGTATTTTTAACAAACTTTACGGAAAGCGAAAATGCACTTCTTACATATGAGTTAAGATAAAGCGACCGAAACGGTCGTTTTTTAGTTTATAATATATATTAAATTTATATTTAGGTGATACATATGAAAAAATACTTTAATATAATATATATTTTAATTCCCTTTTTATCAGTACTTATTTGCAGAATATTAAAACTTGCACAAGGAGAAAAAAACGAGGAAATTGTTTTTGGCATAATGGCGGGAATTATTTTGAATTTGATACTTTCTTTCATAATGTTAATAAGAAATAAATAAAAACGAATTCCAAAAGGAATTCGTTTTTATTTTACAACCAATGTAAAACCAAAAGTTCCGCTTCCAAGATGAGCGCCTACAGTTGGTCCAATGTTATACATATATTTTTCATCCACATCAATATCCATTGCTTTTAATTTCTTTACAAGCTCTTCACAATTTGATTTTTCGTTTGAATATGGGAAGTATACAGGATAATTTGTATCAATATCAAAACTTTTAAATAATTTAATTATTTTTTTATAAGCTCTTGTTTTTCCTAGAGACTTATCTTTCATATACAATTTACCGAGCTCATCTATACTTATAATAGGTTTCATATTTACGGCTTCCCCTAAAGTCGCCTGAGCTTTTGTTAGTCTTCCTCCTTTATGAAGGTATTCAAGGGTATCCACCATAACAACAGAACGAACTTTTGTTGTTAACACCAATATTTCATTATATATTTCTTTTCCGCTTTTACCTTCATCTCTAAGTTTTATTGCACTATCAACGAGCATTCTTACTCCCGTAACTGCATGCACACTGTCAATGATAAAAATATTATCATATTCACACATATCTTTTGCAATATTTGCACTTTGAACTGTTCCGCTAAGTCCGCTTGAAAGAAGTATTACAACAAGTTCATCGTTATTTTCTTTTGCTTTGTTAAAATACTCTAAAAATTCATTAGGGGTTGGCTGTGCTGTTTTAGGAAATTCAGAAGAGCTTTCCAATTTTTTATAGAAAGTATCTTTATCCAAATCAACTCCGTCAAGATAATGTTCTTCTCCAAATGATACTGCAATTGGAACAACCTCTATATTTTTTTCTTTAATTTCATAAGCTTCATAATCAGAAGATGAATCCGTTAATATTTTTACTGACATGTTTCCCTCCCGTTAAATATTTCTACATTATTTGCTATTAATTCAAAAATATCTGTGGCTGCTTTTGCTTTTTCTTCTCCGATTTTCTTTACAAGTTCATTTACAAGCTTAATGATTCTAGCATACTCATTTTTATATACTTTTTCTCCGTATTCACTTAAACTTACTAAAACCAATCTTTTATCTTTTAGACTTTTATTTCTTCTTATTATGTTTTTACCTTCAAGCTGTTTTATAAGTTTATTTACCTGAGATTTTAAAATATGAGTTTTTGAGCAGATATCTTTAAGTGCAACACCTTTTTCACTGCCTGTTAATGATTCTTTGTAAAGAAGATGACATATTATACCTTCATTAAATGATAAATTAATCATATATCTTTTATTTCTAAGTATAACTGATATCTTCAGCCATGCATCTAAGAACTCTTCACTGATTTTTTCCATATTAACTCCTAAATTAGTTCACAAAGTAAACAATTTTTTCTATTATATTAAACAAGAAAGAATTTGTCAATAAAAAACAAGAATATCTCTATTCTTGTTTAAATTGGAAAATTTTTTATTTCTTTTCTCTTTTTTTCCATTTCCTCACTTGTAACCCCCCAAAGAACCATACCGATTTTATTTACAGCTCTTTTTCTTACTCTACTGCTATACTCTCTGGAGTATCCAAGTTCATCACTTATTTCCGACATTCTTAACATTTTAAAATATCTCATTATAACAATTTGACGCTCAAGCTCTGTTAAACACTCCAAAGCTTTTTCAATTTCAAAAACTATGTTTTCTTTTTCTTTTAATTCCTGTTGAAGTAATATTCTAAAATCGGAAATATTTGATGCTTCCGCTGCTATAAAATCTTCAAAGCAACTTTGATCAGTGGATAATAAGTAAGTATGACATCCTTTTAAAGATTTCATTTCAAGTTCTTCAAGACGCTTTTTAATCATCTCAATTCTTTTTACCAAAAAAGGATAATCATATAATCTTCTTTCTGTTTGTTTGTATAATTCGTTTTTCATATCCTACCTCCTAAAACGCACAATATCTACATCGAACATTTTTTCTACAAGAATAGATTATCACACAATACGTGTGATTGTCAAGAAAAAGTAAACAAAATGTGTGTTTTTATTGATATTTCCACTGATAAACGTGGATTTTTATTGAAAAAACCAACATAATGTGATATTCTTTAAATAAGAAATAGTCTTGGAGAAATAAAAATGGAAACAATTGGAGATAGATTAAAAAATTTAAGGAAAGAAAATAAACTTACTCAAAAAGATATGGCTGAAAAACTTGGAATTCATCCAAATACAATAAGTATGTACGAAAAAGGAAACAGAAATATTCCATCAACAATGATAAAAAAAATAAGCGATACTTTTAATGTAAGTACTGATTATCTTTTAAGAGGAGAAGAAAAGAAGGGAAAACAAGAATTTTCTTCTTTGGACGAAACTCTTTTAAACGATGAAAACTATCTAAATTTAACATTAAAAAATATGCTTAAAGATTCTCAAATGGTAGCTTTTCAAGACTATAAAAGCTGGAGCGTTGAAGATAAAAAAGAACTTTTGCTTATTTTATTAAATAAAAAATAAACAAAATAAAAAAAGTACAACCTAATTGTACTTTTTTAAATTTCATTTCTTCCAATAATTGCGTTTGCCAAAGTTGCACCATCGGTATATTCAAGATCTGCACCTTGAGGAAGTCCTTTTGCAATTCTTGTTACTTTTATATCATCAAAAGGTTTTAACAATTTCTTTATAACCATTGCAGTTGTCTCTCCTTCAACATTAAAACCAGTTGCCAAAATAACTTCCTTAACTTCATCACTTGTTCCGATTCTGCTTATAAGTTCTTTAATTCTTATATCTTCAACCATTATTCCTTCCATTGGAGAAATAACTCCACCAAGAACATGATAAAGACCTTTGTATTCTTTTGTTTTTTCTATGGCAATTAAATCTTTCGATTCACTTACCACAAGTATTGTAGATCTGTCTCTTTTTGAACTTGTGCATATATCACAAGGATCCTTGTCTGTTATATTGTAACAAACAGAACAAAATTTAAGTTCTTTTTTTGCGGCTTTTATTGCATCGGATAAACTGTCAACATCAGCTTTATCCATATTAACTATATAATAAGCAAGTCTGCTTGCCGTTTTTCTTCCTACTCCCGGAAGTTTTGAAAGTTCATTTATTAAATTTAATATAGGTTTTGAATAAACGCTCATTTTATAGTCCCGGAATATTTAATCCGCCAAGTCCTCCCGCAATAGAACCCATTTTATTATTTGCATCTTCATTTGCTTTGTTAATTGCTTCGTTTACTGCAGCAACAACCATATCACATATGATATCAGCATCTTCTTCTTTTAACATATCTGGATCAATTTCGATAGATTCAACAAGTTTTTCTCCTGTTACAACTGCTTTAACAGCTCCGCCGCCACTTGTTGCCTCATAAGTTGATTCTTCAAGTTCCTTTTGCATTTTTTGCATATCAGCTTGCATTTTTTGCATTTGTTTCATCATTCCTGACATTCCTGCGCCACCGCCGAAACCGTTCATTCTTCCTTTTGCCATAATTTTATACCTCCGTTATTCTTCTTTCGCACCGAATATTTCCATGATTGATGCGTCATAATCTTCTCCTAAATCCATAATATCGTCATCATCCAATACTATTTCATTATCTATCGCAGCTAGTTCTTCATCGGAAACAAATTCCTCATCTTCGCCTGAAATAATTTCATTAATGTCATAATCAGGCATTGTACTTTCTAAAGACGCATTGTTGTCATTATTCAAAGAAGTGTCTATAATTTCTTCTTTTTGTTCTTTATAAATTTCATCTGTATTAATTTTTGCTTCTTCTTTGATGTCTTCTTTTGCATCTTCTTTTATTTCCGCTTTAAAATCAGTCTTAAAATCTTTTTTCATATTCAAATCTTTTTTAAGACTTTTTAAACTGTTTTTACTGCTATCATTTTTATATCTTAATTTTATCTTTTTGTCAATATAAGTTACATCTAATTTTTTACCGGCTTTAAGACTTAGAGCTTCTTTGAATATTTTATCTCCATCATTATCAAAGAAGAAATCCATCATATTTAAAGCTTTATCGGGATATATTGTAATAGAATTAAATCCTACTTCAACTACCTTAAATTTATTTACACTCATACCTACAAGAGGATCTTTATTGCTGTTTATAATATAACGCTGAGTAAGAGACAAAACTTTCTCTGCCCAAGCAATCTCTTTTTTATCAACAATATATTCATCTTTTTCAGGTGAAACTTTCTTTGGTTTTTCTTTTAAATGTATAACTTCTTTTTTAGGGATGTTTACATCGGAAAAATCCATATTTTTTATATTTTCAACATCTTCTTTAAGGGCATATAATTTTTTTATTTCTCTTTCCAAAGATTCTATTCTATCGTTTAAAAGTTCAATTTCTTCGCTGTCAGGCATACTATTAATATTTTGAGCATTATCTTTTTCTATAGAAACAAAACTTTCACCATCACCTTCACATAGATTAATTATCTTTGCCGTAAATAAAAATTCCGGCTCAGAGAAAAATCTCATATCATTTTTTAGTTTTGAAAGAGAATATAAAATATCGCTTATTCTCTTACTGTCTTCTTTTGAGTTAAACTTTTCTAATAAAGAATCTATATAAGGCTTACTTTTATTTATTATTTTTTCAGGATTTTTTACGTTCATGGCTATTATTTTATTTGAATAATATTCCATAAGCTGAGTTATTATACTTCCTACTTCTCTGCCTTTTTCCATATATTCATGTACGGAAGTGATACTCTTTTCCACATCCCCTTCTAAAATGCCATTTGCAAGATTATATACTTCTTCATCGCTTATAAGCCCCAATATGTCATCAACGATTTCTTTTGTGACCTTATTGTCCGTTAGAACCGAAATAGCTTTATCAAGTAAACTTAAAGCATCTCTCATAGCACCTTCAGTGTTTAAGGCTATTAAAGAAAGCGCTTCTTTTTCATACTCAATTCCTTTTTTATCAAGAATATCAGCCAAGTGTCCTACAACAACATCACTGTCTATTCTAGAAAAATCAAAGCGTTGACATCTTGAAAGAATTGTAGGTAAAATTTTATTTGGTTCTGTTGTTGCAAATATAAATACTATATGACTTGGTGGTTCTTCTAATGTTTTAAGTAAAGCATTAAAAGCTTCCTGAGTAAGCATATGAACTTCATCTATAATATAAACTTTATACCTTCCAAAGTTTGGCATATAGCTTACCTTTTCCTTAAGGTCTCTTATTTCGTCTATACCTCTGTTTGAAGCGGCATCAATTTCTATAATATCGGCACTGTCTCCCATATTTATATCTTTACATGATGCACATTCATTGCAGGCTTCTCCGTCTTTATTGTTAAGACAACATATGCTTTTTGCAAAAACTTTTGCGGTAGATGTTTTACCTGTTCCTCTTATTCCACTAAAAAGATAGGCATGAGAAATAGAATCATTTTTTATCTGATTCTTAAGAATATTTATTATATTATCCTGACCGATTATTTCTTCAAAATTTTTAGGTCTGAATTCTCTGTATAAAACGGTATAACTCATTATTCTACCTCTTTAAGTTTATATTCAAACACCTTGTCCATAAGGAAATCTATTCTTTCTATATCAGAAAGCATATATAAATACCCAAACACACATTCAAGAGCTGTCGCCAAACGATATGTTGCAATACTTACGCTTTTTGATGCGTGTTTTATCTTAGTATTTCTCCCTCTTTTTGCAACTTTTAACTCTTCTTGTGTTAAAAATTCTTTTAAGTAAGAAAAAATATCGGCTTGATACAAAGCCGAAACGTAATTCATACTCATTTTATTAAGATCCTTTACGCCTCTTATACCAAGCCTTATTAGTCTTTTTCTTATATTTACTTCGTAAACACTGTCCCCAAGATACGCAAGCTCTTTGCTTCCTATAGCAAGAATGTCTTTTTTATCTATTTTACTTTCTCCCACTTTACACCTTCTCTTGTATCTTTAAGAACAATTCCTCTTTTTAAAAGATCATCTCTTATTTTATCTGCTAAAGCAAAATCTTTATCTTTTCTTGCTTGTTGTCTTTGTTCGATTAATGCTAAAATTTCATCCTCTAGAATTTCTTCTTCTTTTTCTTTTTGAAGAAGACCTAAAACCGTGTTTAATTCCATATACATATCATATGCAGCTTTAATCATTTCTTTAGATGAATTTTCGTTTATATTTGAATTGATATCTTTGCTTAGTTCATATATTGTACTTACCGCATTTGCAGTATTGATATCATCTTCCATTGCATCTTTAAATTCTTGTCTATATTTTGGAAGAGAAGAAACAAATTCTTTTTCATCTTCCTTTAACTCTTCTGATTTAGCATTTTTAAGCATATATTCTAAATTTTCTTTAGTATTATATAGTCTTTTTAAACCGCTTTCTGTTTGTTTTAATATATCAAACGAGAAGTTTACAGGTGTTTTATAATGAGCAGATAACATGAAAAGTCTTACAACTTCAAGATCAAAATCCTTTGCGATATCTCTTACCATAAAGAAGTTACCCTTTGATTTTGACATCTTTTCATTATTTATATTAATATATCCGTTATGAACGAAATAGTGAACGAACTCTTTACCGTTTGCTCCTTCAGATTGAGCAATTTCATTTTCATGATGAGGAAATATTAAATCCTCTCCGCCTCCATGTATATCAATAGTATCTCCAAGATATTTTCTGCTCATTGCAGAACATTCTATATGCCATCCCGGTCTACCTTTACCCCATGGAGAATCAAAAGCAATTTCACTTTCTTCTTTTTGTTTTTTCCATAATGCGAAATCAAGAGGTGATTCTTTTTCATCACTTATATCAACTCTTGCTCCCGACATAAGTTCATCTATAGGTTTTTTTGATAACTTTCCGTAATCTTTAAATTTACTTACTCTATAATAAACATTGCCATCTACGTTATAAGCAAAACCGTTTTTTTCAAGATCTTTGATTAAACCTATAATATCATCTATACATTCACTTACTCTTGGATGAACAGTTGCTTTTTTTATTCCAAGTCCTTTTGCATCCTTAAAGTATTCTTCAATGTATTTATCGGATACGGCTTTTGCCGTAGAATGTTCTTCTTTTGCCTTGTTTATTATTTTATCGTCTATATCCGTAAAGTTTTGTACGTAATTAACCTTATATCCAATATATTCAAGGTATCTTCTTAAAGTATCAAATATAATAAAAGGTCTTGCGTTTCCTATATGAAAGAAATTATAAACAGTAGGACCGCAAACGTACATATTTACTTCATTTTCATGTATAGGTACAAATTCTTCTTTCTTACCTGATAAAGTATTAAATAATTTCATCTATTCTTTCTCCTCAAGCAAGCATACACAGTAAGCTTTGATTCCCTCTTTTCTTCCGCTGAAACCAAGTTTTTCTTCCGTGGTTGCTTTTATACTTATATTTTCTATAGGAGTATTCATAATAAAAGAAATATTTTCTCGCATTTTAGGTATATACGGAGCGATTTTTGGTGCTTGCATAACAAGAGTCATATCAGCATTGACAAGCTTATATCCATTTTTATCTATCATCCTGCATACGTCTTTAAGTAAAAGCATACTGCTTATGCCTTTGTATTTATCATCCGTATCCGGGAAATGCTTTCCTATATCACCAAGAGCCAAAGCTCCAAGAAGTGCATCCATTAAAGCATGAACCAAAACATCCGCATCAGAGTGACCTATAAGCCCTTCAGAATACTCTATTTTTTCGCCCGCTAAAATAAGATCCTTGTTTTTACCAAGTTTATGGACATCATATCCAAATCCTATACGCATTTTTCTACCTCTTCTAATTTAATTTTTATGATTTGAACACAAGAAATTTTGTAAAAAATTTTGAAAAGCCACGTTCTTTCTTTATTCTTGGGGCAGGTCTGTTTAACATGATTTCATTATCGCATTGAAGACATGTTAGTTTAACTATTTCCCCATCTTTATAAAGAGCTCTGTGCATCGTATCTTCCAAACAATTTTCACAAAATAAATATGTTTCAACAACAAATTCTTTTGACATACGAATTACCCCATTTCTTATAGTTTATCATATTATGAATTAAAAATAAATTTATTTTTCCCATTAAAGCAATAATTCATCATTTACTATAACAAGCTTTGAAGAAAAGGTTTTGCTTAATTTGTTTTTTGTATCAAAAATGTTATATACGTTCTCTTTTTCATATATATTTTCTTTTTTAAATATAATATACCTATCTTCAAGAAAGCCCATAAACATAAAGGGACTTAATAAATCATTCTTTTGCCATGAAAAAATTTTATTTATCTTCTCATCATAAATTATTTCATTATCGTAGTTGTTTGTAGCCTTAAAATATATTTTATTTCCACAAAAAATATTATTTAAAAATATATCTTCGCTCTTATATTTTTTTGTTATTTCCATCTTAATTACATCATACAATAATATTTCATTTTTTAAAAAAGGCTTTGACAAAAACAAAACAACAACATTATTTAATTTACTTAATATAGTTATATAATTCAAACCTTTATTTGACCTTAAAATATCATATAAAATTATTTTTTTATGTATTATAGAGTAAATAAATTCATCAAATGAGATTACATAAATGTTATTCCTGAAATTATTCTCATCTGCAATATCAAAAGAGGTAAAAAAGTTTTTTATGTAAAATTCTTCAATAACAACTATATGTTTATTTTCAAAGGAAAAAAGAAGAGGAGCGTTTAAAAGATTTTTCAAAACCAAATCTTCAACCAAAATGAACCTGCCGTTACAATCATACATATATAAAACCAGTTCATTAAAATCCACTGACCTTAAATAAAAAAACACATACCCTTTTAAAACAAAAAAATCTATTACTTTATCATAAGTTTTTAATTTAAAATTAAAAATATTTACAATTACGTTTTTTCTTATTTTATAGCAGGCAAGTTTACTTCCTACTACCCCTAAAACATAAATACTGTTATCATAATCATCAATCTTATAATCAAAATAATTTTCAAAAAGAAGAATATCCCTTGCAGTACTTTTTTCTTTATCATATTTAACAAGAGAATATATACAAGATAGGGGATCTTCACAAAATAAATAATACTCATTTTCAAAATGAGTAATGTATCTATAAGTTTTTCTGTTATTAAAATGCAGACACTGTAACTTCACATCATTCTCCTTAAAAAAGTCTTTACTTAAATGTATTCAAAATGATGTTCTTTTATTAATAAAAAAATAACCTTTATTCAAGGCTATTTTTCTACATTTCATTATATGCTCTTTCGATTAAAGGTTTTGCTTTCTCAAAATCATTATTGTTTTTTATGGTAATCTGTAAATCTCCAGTTCCATAATGACCAACATTTCTCATGTCTCTTGTAAATCCATTTTCTAATATAACTGTATCGGGATTAAGTTTTAAATATATTATAATTTGCTTATTATAAACCTCAATACATGCCATATTTTGAACTTTTTTATATGCTAAATAAAGTTTTAATTGATTAGAAACAATATCGTCCCCTAAAGATTCAATATAATCACAAATTGAATCATATAAAATATGTAAATCTTTTGATAAATTATTTAATTTTTCTAAATGAGTTTTTTGTGATGAATTTCTCTTTTCTTCATTTACTGTACTATCTACACTATTTTTTATAATCGGAGCATTTAAGTGTTCAAATAAAATAAGTTCATCATTATATTTTTTATATTTTACCAATTTTATATTTCTTTGCATTTGATTAACTGCATGTACATCATATTTTGTAAAATCATTTGCAACACAAATTACACAAGGAGCAGACCAGTCTATTAATTCTGCAGCATCACTTCCTAATTTTTCCATAACAAGAAGTTTAAAATTCGCTTTATGGTCAAGCAACCAATCTAAATAAAACAATCCTTGATTAATAACATTTTCATTACTGCTTCGTTTATATTCAAAAATTACCGGACAGTTATTTTCATCAATCCCAATACTATCCATTCTCCCACTTGGTATACTATATTCGCTATATAAAAAACGAACACCAAAAAACTGTTCCATATTATTTTCAATTAAATTTTGAAGTTCTTTTTCAAGTAAAACTTGTGTAGGAACCAATCGTTCAACTTCATTGTTTATTTTAAATAATTTTATTTCGGACATATTTTTCTCCTAATTTCCATTTAGCAAACTATATTAATATAATTATATAAAATAAATTTTTTATGTTCAATATAAAAAAAGAAAGCATTAATGCTTTCTCTTTTTTCTTCTTTCAAGTAGCTCTTCAAAAACATCATTGTATTTTTGAAATTTAACTTTTGGATGGAATTTGAAATATTCATAATATCTGAATTTCATCAAATGATTTTCGATAATATCCTTTTTCTCATCTTTAAGCTCTTTTATAGCAAGCTTCTCAAGATACATATCTTCTTTTAATTTTTCACCTTTATCCATAAATTCAAGGGTTTCGTCGGAAAGTTTCTTACCAATATTATCAGATAACTGTGTAAGCTTTTCTCCAATTTGACTTAGTCTTTCTAATTTTGCCTTGAATTTTAATATTGTATTAACAGTTAAAATACAATCAACGAGCATTATTAATAAAATAAAAATAATTAAAATAATTCCTGCATTATATGGAATAACATCAACGAACAAGTTTATAAGAGGGTGGATAATATTCACAACGAACACACAAGCAAAAGCCCAAATTAACGAAAAAGATAAACATATATATCCGTTTAAATTAAACTTGTTATTTGAATAGTCCCACCATCTTATTGCAAATAATTTTTCAAGCACGAAACCTGTACATAGTTCCAGCAGTGTAGTAAAAACCAAAGAACCAAAAAACAAAATAACAAAATTTGATTTTAAAGGCTCTAAAAAATATATTACCAATAAAACACCAAAACCGTAAATCGGACAAACAGGTCCATGCAAAAATCCTCTGTTTATAAAACGACCTTCTTTAAAGGTTTGATATATAACCTCAACGCACCAGCCTAAAAAAGAATATATTATAAAGAAACTAAAGTAATCGTATATTGTCGTATATTCCAAAGCTCTTCTCCCTTATATATAATAAAACATATTATAGCAACATAATAAGGGAATGTAAATAAAACTACCTTATAATAAGAGGATAACCGTCTTCTATATCGCTTTCATTTTCAATATCATTCATATCTAAAATATCATCTGATTTTATAAAGTTTTTCTTTCCTATATCCCATAAACTCTCGTTTCTTTCTTTGTAATATATCTTTACTTTTATATCTTTTTGTTTTTCTTCTACATTTTCTATCTGTTCAACTCCATATAAATTCATAACATTCATACTTCCAAGTACATAAACACATATATTTATATCGCCATCAATGCTTATTGTTTGGTTTAAGCTGTTTATGACTAAATTATTTATATCAATATTTATAAATAAGTCATCTCCGCCTGAAAAATCTACTTCTTCTTTCATTTCAAAAGGCAGATTTATGGTATCAACATAATATTTACTGTCGTTATCTATATATGTAACCATATTTACTTCTATTTCGCCTTTTATGCTTAATATGTTTTCATCTATGGAATACTCGTACCTAATATTTTCACTGTCCCCTATAACAGAACCTATCATATCCATATCCATTAAGGTTTTTGAATTACTTACTTTTATATTTTTTTCCGTTTCACTTTTTAGGGATATTACATTTTGTTCTTTTAAAACCGGCTTTATGGATTTATTCGTACTATAGGCGTCAAGAACAACGTCTATTTCTTTATTTTCACTAAACAAAGTATTTGAAATCATATCCATACTAATTTCTATGAAAGAATCTTCATCTTCCATTACATACCTTGCATTCACGTTTTCAATGCTAGGGATTATATTATAATAGTCGCATTTCAATTTAGGGTCTTTTTCAATGAAATGATTTATAGGATAAACCAGTTTTTCTATCGTTACCTCACTGTCTTCTTCAAAACCGTCTTTATATATAAGAAGTATTTCAACTTTTGCACTGTATAATACGCCCACCCCCGACGCATTAGTGTTAATATCTCTTAAAGCTGCACTGACAAAAATAATATTTATACTGTCACTTAAAGGTATATCCTTTTTAAAAGTAAATGTTTCTTTTGTAGAGTTGGTATCAAAAATACTCAACGTATCATGACAAGTTTTAACTTCAAGTGCTTTCATTCCCTCTTCGCTTATTGTGTTTATATATTCTCCTGCCATACAAATACCAAATACTCTTACATTAGCGCTAACTTCAATTCTTCTTTTCTTCACCACTCTAAATTCAATATTTTGAATCTGAGTTTTTAGATTATAAAGCTTATCCCATTTTTCTCCTTCTGCAAGGGTAACAAAGAATTCTATATTTTTATCTATACCGCACAGACTCTCATTTTCCCCAAGATACAAAATATTAACTCTTAAAATTCCCTTTAAAACGAACTTACCATTCTTTAAGGATATGTTTTTTATCATTGCATCGCTGTTTGTAAGCAAAATTCTTTCTATATTTGACATATTATCAAGAATTTTTACGCTTTCAAAAACTTCTGTAACTATATCAATATTATCTTCCTTACCGGTTAAATTAATTTTTTTTACCATTTGTTCAAATTCCATTTTATTCCTCCTAAATATACTCCTTTTAAAATATATTTTTTTATATAAAAAATATGACTTTAAATTTTATTTTTAGGTATAAAAAATCTCATTAAAGGCAAAGATTTTATTAGTAACATAGTTTGATTCTTTTAAATATTATAAATATGAGGATAAAGAATTAAAACAAAAGAATATATAAATAAACTGGAGTAAAACAAATGAACATAAAAAGAGGAGATATATATTACGCAGATTTAAGCCCTATAGTGGGAAGCGAACAAGGAGGTTTAAGACCTGTTCTTGTTATACAAAATGATATGGGAAACAAACACAGCCCTACCGTTATTGTTTCTGCAATTACATCATCAATGAGTAAAGCAAAACTTCCCACTCATATCTCTCTTTCGGCTAAAAATGACTTACTTAACAAAGACAGCGTAATATTACTTGAGCAAATAAGAACTATAGACAAACAAAGATTAAGAGAAAAAATAGGCCATGTGGATATAGACACAATGAATAAAGTAAATGAAGGACTTTCCATAAGTTTTGGAATGTTTAATTAAAACACCTCTCCATAAGGAGAGGTGTTTTATATTTATACAAATAAATTTTAATGCAATAAAGAACTAAAAATAATTTTTACCATAAAATTATCTAAATACTTTAAATATATAAAAACTATATTATTTCAACATATTATAAGTATCAAAATCAGAAGTTGTTATCCTAACACCGCTTTCTTCTGCCTGTTTTAAAAATATATCAATATTTTCATATTTCTCTTTGGAAAAAGAAGCAAATTTTGAAGAAAAAGCATTTTCTTTTATATATATATCCATAATTTCACAAGAATAATGTATTCTTTCAATATCGCTCATTTTACAATATTGTTTAGCATACGGTGGTTTTATTAATATAATCGTATCCTCTTTAACAATAATTTTTGTAAAGTATTCTTGCATAGCAAATAATATAATCACAAAAAACATTATCGCACATATACTACAACTTATAAATATATCCTTTGGCGAAGCACCAAGAGCTAATATAAAACAACCAAAAATCACAATAGTCATTATTAAAGCAACAATTGCACTAATAAGATTTTTTTTCTCTTCTTTCTTGGTTTTGACAGCATATTCTTTTGCACTTTCTTTATCTTTTAACCTTACTTGATTTTTATCCCCCACATCATTTTTTAAATCATCGTATAACCTGTTAAAGTTATTATCACTTGAATCTATGGAGAATATCTTTTTACCTTCAATAAATACATTTACGTTGCTGTTCCATCTTCCGTCTATAAACTTATAATCTGTTATATCATTAAAATAATATTCTTTTTCCTTAAAGAACATATTTCTTACCTTTAACATGTCTCTTTCTACGGTTATTTTAAAACTTATCCTGTTCCATAATGTTCCAAAGAATAATATAAATAAACCTGTCCAAATAGCTACATATAATATTTTTTCATCTACTATTCCCCTACTTACAACATCATAGATATAACTTCCTCCACCGTATAACATAATAAGACTTACCACTAATAGTATTATTACTAGCCCTTTTGATGAAGAGACAATGTATGTATCATCTTTCATTCTTCTTTCAATGTTTGTATTATTCATTTTAATTCCCTCTTTCATAATGGATATTACTTTCATAAAACATTACTTAAATATTTATTATATTTATGGTATATAATAATCGTCATCTGATGGTATAAACACATCCCCTTTTATTCCTTTGCTATGTAAATAATGAAGCAACCTTTCTGTATTCTTTGTTTTTAAATAATATGTAAATAATTTCTTTTTCCTTTTTGTTTTTGGATCTACTTTATAAAATTTTATTTTCTTACTAAAAAATTGACAACATTTAAAATCCGTTATATCACTTTTATAATAAAAAACTTTATCTTTAAGCAAAAATCTTTTATAAATTAGTTTATCTTTATACACATATATTCTATTTACATAGTAATATATTAAATTACAAAAAAGTTTTATAAAGTATATTTCAAGAAGTACAGTTGCTCCCGGACCTTCTTTAAAATCTATAAATGGGAGCAAAACTATCAAAATAAAAAGTCCTATTATTCCTAATAATACAGATATATCTGTTCTTACTACAAAACGTAAATTTTTATTATAGTAACTTTTATTTTCTTCCGCACTAATTTGGTGTGTGTTTTTATTGTTATTTTGCAATTATAATCCCTTCTCTTTTATTTCTATACTAAAACAAGTTTTCTTATAACCTCGACATTATATTTTTTATTGTTTTATTTTTTACAATAAATTTTAAATTTCATTAAACCTAAAAAAGCCTTAGGTTTTCAGATTTACATAAAGTATTTTTCACATAAACTTCATATATAACTTAGCACTTCTTATAAACCTTTACAATAGATTTACATGTTTGTTAAGAAATATTTAATTATTTAAAAAATACTATTAAAACTATACAACCCAAGACTTATAACATCTTAAAATTTTAATAATTATTTCATAAAATGCTCGATATTATAATCTGCATCATATTTTTTATCGTTTCTAAAATCGTATTTATCCCTATCTATATCATCAATTTTTTTATCATTAACAATAATTGTTTTTTCTCCTATCCATTTAACATTAACTGTATTTACGTGATAATCCCAGTAAATATTTCTTTTTTCTTTTGTTTTGTTGTTTACTATCTCGCCTCTTACTGCATAAGCTACCATTGCACCGCTATTTACCAAATATCCGTTAAAAGTATACTCTTTACTATTTGAAGTGCTTGTATAAATAAGCTCCCCTTCAGGTAAATTTGACATGGATATTGTATATTTGTAAATCATTCCCATTACAAAAGCTAATATAATAATGATAAATACAAGAGGTTTAACATATCTTTTTTTATTCATTTCATATTCCTTTAAAATCTTTATTTTTATACGTTAAATCCAAGCTTTTTTGCTGTATTTAAAATCTCTTTTTCCATAATCGTTGGAGCTTGTCCGGTTAAAACCAAATTATCTTTTAACAAAGCAATGTTAATAATCGGATAATCAACATATAATGAACTTTCATCATCATTTATTTCTCTATCTAGATTTTCCTCTTTATCAATATAAACAATAAATTTATTTTGCTCATTAATGCACTTGACCATATTATATAAATCATCATACATACTTTTTTCTGCCTCAAAAAATTTATAAGCTTTTTTTGAGGATTTAAGTATAGTTAGACTAAAATGTATCTCTTTATTAATATTTTCAGAATCAATCTCACCTTGTATATAGTTGTTCTCCTTACAGCGTGATATTATATTATCTAATTTATAAAATATATTTTTGTAATTTATTTCCTTATTTCTATCAAAAACAACATAATCAAGTTTAGTCATGATATTTTTAAAACTGTTTTTTATTTCAAAATTTTTATCATTTTCATCTATTTCTTTTGTATTTTCTATGTAACCCAAATTAGAATAATACTTATCCATATCAAGCCCTCGTTCTTTCCTGTATTTTATTCTATATTTTAGCTTAAAATATAAATTTTTTATTTTTGACATATATGTTCTCCTTTTTTAAATATGTTTCCATGTGTAAAAGAAAGCACATATTTAACAACATTTTTTAATTATTAACATATTGTTATAAACTTAAATTACATAAATTATTTTCTATACAATCAACAACTTTATATTTCCTTTCTATTCTACTGTTATTTTCTACATAAATACTAATATTTTCAGGTTTAAAAAGTATCTTTGCAGTTTTCATTAAATCATCTGCTGTTATATTATTTAGCTTATCTACTTTATCTTTAATGCTAAAATCTTTATTGTTTAAAAGGAAATATTCATTTGAAATTAAATCATTATAATCCTGTGAAGAATCAATGATATAAGAAAAATCTTTACAAAAAACAATAACCTCATCTATATCATTATTTGTTAAATTCTTTTTCATCTTATTCATTTCTTCAAAAATGATATTAATTGTTTCAACAAGAACATTGTTATTTACACTACAACTTAATGTAACTGTCTTGAACTCTTTATAAAAATCATATTCACAGTCCATATCCCCAACATAGCCTAAAGTATCCTTAAGCTTAAATGTCAAGCGAGAACCATCTCCTATGGCAAAAATATTAAACAACATCTCAACCATATTAATATCAACTGAGTTATCTATATCAATAATAATTTCAATATCATTTATATCATACTCACTGGGTATAATAATATGATTATTCTTATTCCTATTACAAAAATTATCTGGTATGGCTTTTTGCCTAACTAACTCCTTATGTTTAAACCCCTCTATCTCATTTAACTTTTTTCCTAAATAATGAATGTTATCTTGATTAAAGTTTCCCGTAAGAATAATCAAAGAATTTTCTTTATTAAATATTCTTTTTTTATAGTCATGAATTATTTTTGATGAAAGATTATCTATATGATATGTTTCTCCCATTATTGAATTCTTAATACAGCTGCCTTTATAATAATTTCTATTTACAATATCTCGAAAATACGACTCGCCGCTTTCTTCTATTTGCCTTTTTACGACTTCTTTTTCAGAAAAAATTTCTCTATCGCTCCAATTAAAATCTTCATATAAATTAATAACTATATCAACAAAATTATTAAAGTATTTCGGCAGCACAGTGGCAGAAAACTTTATATGATCTTTATAGGTTACTCCCTTTAAAGACACACCTATTTTATTTAAATTTTTATATAATTCTCTTTGAGAAAAATTATTTAACCTTCTAAAAAATAAATGTTCAAGCAAATGCGAAATACCTCTGACTTTATTATTTTCATATATAACACCACCATAAAAACAAAATCCAACACAAATATTGCTTAAATTATTATTTTTATGAGTAACAATATTTACTGCTTTCATAACTTCACATCCTTTACCTTTAATTAGATATATAGCAGTACTTTAAAATATTTACTTTAAATCTATTCATCCAAGATTAATTTTTATAAAAACTGTATTAAAATAACAAAAATATAACAATAAAAGCAGAAACGTACTCTTTTTATGCTTCTGCTTTCGTCATTTATTTAGTACCAATATATTTATTATGATTGTAATATATAAGTAATTGTAACCTTATATTATTTTTACTCATTATGTTAATATCTTTAATTTATAAAGCTTATTAAAACAACATTAATGTAATATCATTAATATTATTTGAAAGGAAAAACATTGTTTATTATCCACTGAAAATCTTTACTTGTAATATCTTTCTTACTTTCTAAGTGAATTTTAACTTCTTCTTTAGGTCTTCTTATATAAATATTTCCTGAATAATATCCCTTTGTAAAATAAGGTGCTTCACTTCCTGCTTCTTCAAATAAACCAAAAGAATATTTTAAATTTTCATATACAATAGCAATTATTTTACTATTATGTTCTATTTGCATATTTTTTTGATTTACATTTTTATAATCATGCATAAAAAAATCATTTACATAAATTCTTTCAAAATCCAAGAATTTTTTTTCTTTTAATTCCTTATATAATTTTTCTAAATCAGAAGATTTATTGGAAATATCAATTGTAATTTCCAAGCCCTTATAATTTTCTCTATCACCTTTATAATATCTATAAATAAATATACCATCTTTATCAAAATATAAAATTGATGTATCCTTTTCACATTTTAAACCATGCTCTTCACATGTTTTATCTATTTGATTTATATAATCAGTGATATCCTCCTCACTATAAGATAATTTATATTTATAAACATAAGAAAAGTCAATCTGTCCACTTACTTGTTCATTCTTCACATTAGATAATCTTAAAAGAATATTATAAGAAAAAATAAATATGAATATCACAAAAGCAAAAAACAGCAATGTTTGAAATAAAAGTTTCTTTTTCATATTAAAACCTCAACATATTTATTTTTAAATATCTCTCTCCTTAACAACATTATCAATCTCATGCTTATTTGTATCTATAAATATAAAACTTTTATTACTTTCCATAAACAAGCATTTATATAAATATTGGTCTATATCAGGGAAATGTAATTCCGTAATAGTATCATCTAGTTTTAGATTTCTTTCATATATAATATCTTCTCTCAAGGTTGCAAAATTAATATATTTGTAATTTAACTCAAAATTACCATTTTTAAATTCTCCATAAGTTATGACAGCTCCCTTTTGTCCTATCGTAATATCTTCTATATCATTATTTAATTTTATACTTTTTATTATTTTAAATTGACTATCAAATTTAATAATTTCTGTATCATTTGCTTTTGCAGCCATGCCAATATATTCATCATTTTTTACTAATGGAATATTTTCTTTTATTAAAATAAAATTTTGGTTATTTTTTATTAAATAAACATCTTCGCAGTTTCTTAGATCTAAATCAATCATCTTCTTATCTGTATCATTATCAAGATTGTATGCATAGATACCATCTAAAGCCGGATAATAATAAATATTATCAACTAAACAGCCTTTAATATTTAAAGAAGATAGTCCGACGATTGGGTGATCAAGTTTTTTATTGTTAATATAGCCTGTGGTTTTACTCCATCTTTCAATTATGTTGTAAAATGGTGTTTTATTTTTCTCAAAAATATTTATGTATTTATTCTTATATATAACTCCATCCAATAAAATTGTATCATGTTTATGTTTTATATTTACATCATATATCTTGTTATCAGAAACATTATAATCACATATAATCGGTTTATTTTTATATAAAAACATTCTCATACAATATTTTTTATCTTCATCATAATATATATTTTCATCATCGTTTTTATAATTAAGACCACTATACATAATATATACATTATCTTTATTTTGTATGATACGTGGACGGGGTCCATAATAAAGATATCTAGGAGCAATGCTTGCTATATTTTTATTTATTTTTAAATCATCACTAACTCCTGCAAGAACAATCTCGCTATAATCATCATTAAAATAATAGTAATATTTTTCTATATTTGTATTTTTTACATTTTTGTCATTTATTTCTACATTGTATCTTAAAAAATTCTCATCAATAAAATTTACAATTAACATAAATACAAATATTAATACACCTAATGACAAAAATACTTTAAATGTTTTTTTCATATTTCCCCTCTAATAAAAATATGTTAATTATTCAATTATTTTCTTCTTTTAAACCATGTAATAAATTAATCTTCAAAATATTCCTCTTCTTGTTTTTGCAATCTTGCTTTATTACTAAAAAATATCAGTAATAAATACAAGAAATTAAGCATATATAGTAATGATAAATCCTGTTCTACACTGCTTGGCAGTAAAAACAACGGATAAAATGTTTCAGATATTAATATCATCACTAACGCAATAAAGCAAAGTGCAAAACATACTGTACTAACTATATTAGATGCACATCTATGCCAGCGTGTAATAAGATAACATAAAAATATCGCACAAAATAAATGTAAAACTGCTAAAATAATGTTTGTATCCATATCTCCCAAAACATTTGATGTAGTAAAATATTCCATTATGTTTGGTATTCCAATTATCAAATAAAAAGGAAAAATAATTATACATAACCAATATAAAATATTTCTTTTAATCATATTGCCACCCCCATTTTTTCATATATTGTAATTATTAGATAAATGATACGTTACTAAATTAATATTTTATATAGATATATTTTACTACATTTTACTAATATTAAATATTTTCTTTATCAATTTCTTTTATGACAGTTGATAAATCTTTTAAAATCTTATCTTCTTCTTTAAATGTAAGGAATGAGTAATTATTTTCTTTTCTCCTTTTCTACTCAAATTTAAAATTATAGAAATCTCGGTTTACATCTTCTATTATGTGATTGTTAATTATTAAAGAATTTTTTCCTGTCCATTTTACTTTCGCATTTTCTTCATCATCATTAAAATATATATTTCTTTTTTCTCCGTTTTCAAATTCCACTTCACCTCGAATATAATAACTTGTTGTCGCTCCCCCGTTAAACAAATAAATATTTACTTTCTTTTCATCATAAGGAGATTTAACAGAATATAAATACTCTCCCTCAGGAGTGAACTTCTGCATTGATATTTTAGGATAATTAAATATCAAAATAGCAAAGATAAATAAAATACATATAAATAGTATGGATGTTATTTTTATAAAATCTTTTAATATTTTCCATTTCATTCTATAAAAATTTCAGTGAAAATAGATAATATCTTAATCCATATTGTTATACTATTAGAAAAGAGACAATATCTGTCTCTTTTCTAATTTTTTTATTTTTTCTGATAAAAAATATTATTATTTACGTAATAATAAAACATAAAATTGAAATAATTATTAATATTAATAATTTTAAAATATGTTTTACAATGTAAACAATCTCATATTTGTTTATAATGGCACTATTTACCTAGTCTAAATATATCAAAAATAATACCTATTTAAGCATATTATAAGTATCAAAATCAGAACTTTTTATTAAAACACCGCTTTCTTCCGCTTGTTTTAAAAAAATATCTACATTTTCATCTTTCTCTCTGGAAAAAGTAGCAAATTGTGAAGGAGTATCATCTTTCATGTATATTTCTATAATATCAGGATGATTATGTATTTTTTCAATATCGCTCATTTTACAATATTTTTTAGCATGCGGTGGTTTTATTAATATAATCGTATCCTTTTTAACAATAATTTTTGTAAAGTACTCTTGTATAGCTAATAATATAAATACAAAAAACATTATCGCTGCTATACTACAAATTATAAATATATCTCTTGGTGAACCACCAAGAGCTAACAAAAAACCACCAATAAGCGGAATAGTCATTATTAAAGCAACAATTAAACTAATAAGATTTTTTTTTTCTTCTTTCTTCTTTTTGACAGTATATTCTTTTACATTTTCTTTAATGGATGATTTCCCCTGATTTTTCCTTTCTACCTCATTTCTTATATCATCGTATAATCTGTTAAAGTTATTATCACTTGAATCTATGGAAAATATCTTTTTTCCTTCCATAAACACATTTACGTTGCTGTTCCATTTTCCGTCGGTAAATGTATAATCAGATATATCATTAAAATAATATTCTTTTTCTCTAAAGAACATATTTCTTACCTTTAATCTATCCCTTGTTACTGTTATTTTAAAGCTTACTCTGTTCCACAGCGTTCCGAAAAATAAGCCGAATATTCCCACAAAGAGTACTATGTATAATATCTTTTCTCCTGCAATTCCTTTACTTATAACCTGATATATATAAGTACAACCTCCGTATAAAAGTAACATACTTACTATACCAAGTATTATCATCAATCCTTTTGAAGAAGAGACGGTATAAATATCTTTGTTTTCACTCAATTTATTCTTTTCCCTTTCCATTACAAATATAGTTCTTATTTTATTCTTTAAATCAACCTATTCTTATATAATTAAAACCTCTCAATTTTTATTTCAACATATTAAAATCATTAAAAACCGATTTTTTTTATCATAACACCACTTTCTTCTGCTTGTTTTAAAAATATATCAACATTTTTATATTGCTCTTTATCTGTTGAAAAAGAAGTAAATTTTGAAAAAAATGTATAATCTTTCATATATATTTCTATATGATCAGGATAATGATATATTTTTTCAATATCGCTCATTTTACGATATTTCTTTTTAAACGGAGGTTTTATTAATATTATTGAATCTCCTTTAACTATTATTTTTGTAAATAATGACAATATGAAAAACAAAGCTAATATAAATAAATATATAGAAAATAATATACAAAACTTTAATATAGATGGATAACCTTCTCCGAGAGGAAAAATTATAAGCCATATAAATGCAGCATATAATATAAAATAAACAATTCCCTTTTTAAGCTCCTTTTTGTTGTCCTCTTTTACTCCTTCTACAGTATATTCTTTTACATTTTCTTTAATGGATGATTTCCCCTGATTTTTCCTTTCTACCTCATTTTTTATGTCACCGTATAATCTATTAAAGTTATTATCACTTGAATCTATGGAAAATATCTTTTTTTCTTCCATAAACACATTTACGTTGCTGTTCCATTTTCCGTAGGTAAATGTATAATCAGATATATCATTAAAATAATATTCTTTTTCTCTAAAGAACATATTTCTTACCTTTAATTTATCCCTTGTTACTGTTATTTTAAAGCTTACTCTGTTCCACAATGTTCCGAAAAATAAGCCGAATATTCCCACAAAGAGTACTATGTATAATATCTTTTCTCCTGCAATTCCTTTACTTATAACCTGATATATATAAGTACAACCTCCGTATAAAAGTAACATACTTACTATACCAAGTATTATCATCAATCCTTTTGAAGAAGAGACAATATATGTCTCTTCTTTCATTCTATTTTCAATGTTTATATTGTTCATTTTAATACCTCTCTTTCTTTTTTTTACCACCATTTGAATCTGCCTATAAAACGGACGACTCTTCTTTTTACGGATGTTGCTATTTTTTTAACTGTCTTTTTTACAACGGTTCTAGCTTTTTTTATAACCTTTTTTGCCGTTCTAACCACAGCTTTGGCTTTTTTCCTTACGGTATGATACACTTTTTTTGCTTTTCTCACTATTTTTTTTACAGTTTTTTTAACTTTTTTCTTTATTTTTTTTGCTGTTTTGACAATTTTTTTCTTGACTGTTTTTGCTGTTGCTTTTATTTTGCTGACTTGATTTTTTACTGTTTTCTTTACTGCTTTGGCAACAGGTTCTGAACTTTCCAATCCCGTTGCAATATCCGAAGCTTTAATTTTTGAAGGGTTTGATTTATTTACACTGTCTACGACACCACCCCAAAATGTACTTGTTCCCGATACAAAAGCCGAAGTGGCAGCTTGTCCCCAATTAATCTTTTTATTTTTAAACCCGACTCCATGTTGATCCATAAACTGATTAGAAATATCTAGACCCAATCCACCCCCTGCATTTATGACAACTTGAGCAGTTATTGATTTTGCAAAAATTTTAAATGAACCAATCCCTCCTGTTAACGCTCCTATTCCTATTCCTGCACCAGTTTTTGCTATAACCTTTTCCCATTGAACCTCTCGTAGTCCTTTTCCCTCCAAAACAGTTTGGGTTATTATTTCTTGAGCAAAGGAAGTTACGCCGCCTATTATTGCTCCGATTAATATTTGAGGCATATTACCGTCTATGTCAACATATGTAATCGGATTACCCTGACAGTAGGCATATAAGTTAAGACTTAGCGGATCGTCAAGCTCTCCCCTGTAGCTGTCCATGGAGATAAATCTTCCTGTTGTAGGGTCATAGTATCTGCTTGACAAATAGAATAACCCCGTGCTTTCGTCATATACCGCTCCCGTAAAAGTAATTTCGTTATAAAAGTCTTTGTCTCCTCTTTTTACAGGCTCTCCGTATATATCATAAGCATATACAAGTTTGTAGCTTCCGTCAGGAGCCGCTACGGATACGGTGCTTCCTTTTAAATCAAGATTATAAATATAATATCCTTCACTTCTCTTTGAAGAAATAATGCTTCCATCCGGTGCAACGACATTTTGAGATGTTATTGTTCTGTTCTCGGTTCCGCTTGAATCAGTTGTAATTTTATAAGTATATAAAACAGCATCATTTACAACAAAATAATATGTTTTTTCACCGTTAACGTCCTTTTCTATTCTCTCTCCTGCACCATTATACTTATTAATTGTCGTATCTGTAGTATTATTTTTTGTATCGGTAATTATAGTTTTCAGTAACTGCCCTTCTTCATCATAGCTGTTTAAAGTAACTTTTTCATGCTCGATGTCATTTTCTTTTATCATATTTCCGTCGGCATCATATTCATATGTTACCTTATCTTTTCCGCTGTCTTTGTCCTTAATGGCGGTTAAGAAATTCAAACCATCTTCATCATAAACATAAAGACTTGTTTTATTATTCTTTGTTACGCTTTTAATATTTCCTATTGTGTCATATGTATATGATGTTGTCATATATAAGTTTTCTGAATTTATGTTCCCATCGGTATTTTCATCATAAGAAGAAGTTATTTCATACTCTTTTACATCTTTTATTCTGTTTAATTCATCATAAGAGTAATCTCTTCTTATATGATATATACCGTCTGCTTGTATATGTTTTGACAACCGATCTTCGGAATCATCATCAGTATTTTCTTCATCCGCAAAAGCCGCAACCTCATTGGTATTGCACATTTCTTCACTTATTATATTACTGTTTTTATCATATGCATATTTATAATATTCCGTAGGCTCTTGCTTCGTACTATCCTTAATATTTATTGAGGTATATCTTCCGAATTTATCATATGCATAAGTTTTTTCTATGAAATCATTATTGTTTCTGTAATCTTCAATCTTATTTACACGATTATCACCTGCATAATAATATTTCCTTATAAGACTGCCTTTGCTTGAAGAATCTTCGCTTGAATATACTTTTTCAAGTCTGTCGTATTTCCCATATTCATAAGTTACTTTTTTAATGCTTATATCATTCGGATATGTAATTGAAGTTAAATTTTCTTCTATGTCATAAGAATATACAACATAATTTACATTTACATAATTCCCTTCGCTGTCTTTTTCAGGCTCTTCTCCTTCATAATAGTGAGTAAGTCTTTTCAGTGCATCATATTTATAAAGAGCAACTCTTTCCAGTGTTCCGTTTTTATAATCTTTTCTTGATGTCATTTCTCCGAAATTATCATATGTATATGTACTATAGTTTATATCTTCACCTTCATCATTCTTTTTGGTAACAGATTTAATCATACTGTTCATATCGTCATATTCATAATAAACGGTTCCGCTGCTTGTTGTCTGTGTAAGCATATTTCCGTTTTGGTCATATGTATATAAAGTTTCGATTTTTTTATCGTCTTCTTTATCATAACCATGGTCGGTCTCTCTTACTACGTTACCGTTAGCGTCTTCTTCGGTTTCACTGACTTGTCCTTCACTGTTCAAAGTTCTCGTAATTGTATTTCCCGTAGCCTTTTGTACAATATCATATGTATGATTTGTTACATTTTTTGCATTGCTTCCTTCAACCGTAGGAAGAATTACCTTTGTAACTTGCGAATTTGTATCATATGCAAACGTCGTTATATTACCTTTAGGGTCCGTCGATTCTATATTATTTCCAAGAGAATCATACTTATAACTATATACAATAGTATCTTTATCACTTATTTTATATGCATTTAATTCTTCACTCCAAACAGGATTAGCTATATTTTTCGTATTATTTCCGTTTTTATCATATGTGGCAATAACGATTGTTCCATTATGGATATTATCATTATTCAAATCATCTTGACCTATAATGTATGACTCTATAACTTCGCCATTTTTGTTATATTTAAATGAAGTTACATTTCCTTTGCTTATGTTTTTAACCACATTCCCCGCTTTATCTCTGTAAATTACGGAAGTTACTTCCCCGTCAGGATTCTTTTGTGTTTCTACATATGCTTTATCGTAATAAACGGTACCGCTCGGGAAATATACCTCAACATCTTCAACAGAATAATTTACAGTCCATTTTTTAGAAAATTCACCTAATCTAACTTGTTTAGATATAATTCTGTTAACATTGTCATATTCATAAATTGTCTCTCTGCCTTCTCTGTCTTTCTCTCTTGTTAGATTACCATTTTTATCATATTCATAAATTTCATCTACATATTCGCTTTTATCAATATTATCAATACTTTCACTTTTCTTTGTATAATAAATTGTTCTGATTTCTCTATCTAATGCGTCATAAACATGTTCAGTCACATATCCTCTTGCATCTCTTTCCAGTATCAATCTTCCATATATATCATATTTATTTTCGGTTTTATCAGTAGATGTATTTTTAGCAGTACTTCCTGCAATAGTTTCTTCTGATATAATATTTCCCATTTCATCATATGTATAATAGGTTGTATCCGTAACGTTTCCATCAATACTGTTTTCTTCTTTTATAACCTGACCATTATCATTATATGTAGAAACAATTTTATCTTTTGAATCATTATCTGTCATTTCTACCAAGTTACCTTTAGAATCATACTTGTAACTTTCGCTCATAGATTTGTCATTGTCATAACTTATTTT
Organism: Anaerofustis sp. NSJ-163; assembly: GCF_024135845.1. NCBI lineage: Bacteria > Bacillati > Bacillota > Clostridia > Eubacteriales > Eubacteriaceae > Anaerofustis > Anaerofustis sp. NSJ-163. Next base: position 271,542 of record NZ_JAMYJV010000003.1, on the reverse strand, counting down.
CATTTCAGTAGGGTTTGTATCATTATTTGCGCTGTTATCATTATAGCTGTATTTTGTTATATTCCCTTCACTATCGCTTTCTTTAACAATATTACCTTTACTGTCTGCAATCTTACCTACAATTGTATTGTTATCTGCTATATCATCATATTCTGTTGTATTTTTTACTTCTTCGCTTTTTTGTCTTATTACTCCGTTTTCATCTACATCATAAGAAGTAACATTTAATGTATTCTCTCTTTCTAATCCTCCTATATATGTACTTTGGCTTTCTTCTCCCAAAATATCTTTAGAATAAATAATGTTACCATCGACATTGTATCTAACTTTGCTTTCACCAATTTTTGTATTTGGGTTAAATATATTTGATAATATCCCATCATTATTTACATATATTTCTTCAACTGTTTCATTATAAGTTTGTAAGTCTCCGCTTTCTCCATTATCTCTTTTATATATATATTTTTTCATATCCCCATTTGGATATTGAACACTTTCAACTCTATCTCTGTCTTCTCCTTGGGAATAATATCCAACATCATATTCATATCCATTAGGATCAATAATTTTACTTAGTTGACCATCTGCATAATCATATGAATATTCTATATAAGGTTCTTCAGAAACTTCATTTTCATATAATGAAGATTTGATAAGAATATCATCTGAATTATATTTATATTTTACAACTTGTCCGCTTGGAAGGGTCGCTGATTGAATTAAATCACTTTGCTCCTCTCCGATAGTATAATCAAAAGTAATTCTCGAACGACGCTTACTGTCTGTATTATTAATTTCTTCTAATGTTTTCCCATTATAGTTTTCTACTTCTGATAATTGCCCTCTTTCATTATATTTAAAGTCAACTTGATTGTTATTTGTATCTTTAACACTTAATATTTGAGAAGACCTATTAAATGTATATGTTATTTTATCCGAAGTTTCTATTATGTAAACTACATCTATTACTTCGCTAAAATCACCATCTTTATCTTTATCTTCAAAGTCTAATTTTTCAACTTTCTTTAAATGTACATAAATTCCTAATGGACTTTTATAGTGAGTATAAATTTCTTTTACTTTATTGGTTTTTTCGTCTTTTATTTCTTCAATTGCTTTATCTGAATTTATTTTAAGGAAATTATAAATTGTACCGCTTCCATCCTTAAAAACCATTCCCTGCTCATCGCCATATTCGTTATATGTTGAAAGAAGTATAGGATTAAAACTAAAATCCCATCCATAACCCATTGGTGTCTTAGATGTTGAAAGAGAATTATAAGTCCTTGTAAGTTCTATATCAAGTTCTTTTCCTTTTACATATGCATCACTTTGATTATATACAAAATTTCCTAAACTTTGTTCAATATATCCTATTCCAGTTGAGGTTGTAAATTCATTATATCCCCAATAATCTTTTATACCAAGACGTTTTGTATACTCATTCATAGATGGCAAAATAACAGCTTTAGAGTTATTTCCACTACTTTTTCTTACATGGCCATTAAAATCTTTTACAGCTTTAACTTTATAGTAAAAACGTTTCCCTGATACCTCTGCACTTCTTGCTGTAATACCTTCATTATTATTTGCATTGTTAAACTCATCTATAGGAGTATAATTATCATACCAATAATCTTCTTTAACTCCCTCTTGAACACGTTCGGTCGTATTTGGATTAAAATCAGGGGTAGTGCTCCTATATATTTCATAAGTTACATTATCATCTTCTTTTGCAACATTTTCCCAACTTATTTTTGTTTTATAATTAAGTTGAGGAACTGCCATTATATTTTTAGGATTATACTTATTCATCATATCAATTTTAAGTATATCTGAACTTGTACCTTTTAAAATAATGTTTACAGAATTAATTGCAGGCTTATCTTTTCCGTTAGATTTTAAAACTGCTTTAAATTCTAAAGAATCTAAATTGAGAGAGTTTAAAATATAACCTTCTGCGTCACCTCCAAGATAATATTCTTCATTATTATTTACTTTTATATATTCGTTGTCATTTAATTTCAAATAATATTCTATACTACATCCTTGAGGTATATTATCATCTGATATTACTTTCAAAGAAAGACCATTTTCAGCAAAAGTATTTATAGCAGAATTTTTTATAATATATTCGCCTTCAGTAGTATTATTTAAAGTAATCATATTATCTGATTTAATTGTATTTTTTAATTCCTCATCATTTGTGGTAATACTGTCGTATAGATTATATTCATAGGTTTGAGCAGAATATTTTTTTTGATCCGTAGAATTATCACGAACTAAAACACTATGAGTACTATCATCTGAATATTTTTCTATATCTGAAAAATCAAATTTACCATTTTTATCTTTTAAAACTTTATGTCCATCTACAAAATAATCAAGATTGGAAGAATTATATTCTTTACCATCTAAAGATTTAACATTAATTAATGCTTTTTCATCGTCAATTAATACAATTTCTCCATCTGCAGTATTAGTTTTCTCTATTTTAAAATCTGCATCATGATTAATAACCTCTTTTTTTTCTACAACAAATGTTTTTTCAGATATATTTCCACATTTATCTGTAGCTTTAACTTTTATTGTGAACTTATTTCCAACCGGATATAATTCCTTATCTTTTAAATTAATAACTCCGATTGTTCCTTCTATATTATTTCTCTCTTTTGTATTGTTTATCTTTTTTATAAGAGTAAAATCATTAATTGCAGGACTTTCACCTTTTGCAACAAATATTTCATATGTATCTAAATATTCATCTGAAATACTACCTTTGATAAATAAAATATCAATAAATTTTGAATTCGTAAGTGGTGATTCAATATCAATATTAGGAGATGTATTATCAACAGTATATTTTACTTCTCTTGTCGTACCATATATTCCATCACTATCAACAGCTCTAAAGTAGACAATATTATCCCCCTCTTCAAGACCGTTTAAATTTAATTCTACAAATTTTTCATCATATTTTGTTGCATCATCAACATTAGGGTTTGAATTATTTATTGTAATCCATGAATTATCTTTATTATTAATAGCATATTCTATATGATCAACTTTTTTTATGCCTTCATCACCTTTAACCCAACTATAGTTTAATTTAACTTTAGAATTTAATCCTCCAAAATAATTTTCAAAACTTATAATAGGAGTAGGTGGTGGATTTGATATACTAACATTTCTTATTTGTTCAGATTTATTTCCTGCCATATCAAAAACAACAACTTTAATTTGATATTTCCCCTCATCAAATTCCGTTGTATTTAGATTGTATGTATCAAGACTTTCACTTAATAATTTTTCATTTTTTTGTTGATCGATTATGTATACTCTTTTTTCACCAATATTTCCGCTACCAGTTGTATTATCACTGGCTTCATATGAAATCGGAACAATACCTTTCAAAATTTTATTTTCTTGTGGCGATATTATATTTAAATTTGGTGCTACATTATCTTTATTATATACTATTTGTCCTTCATCAAATCCAACATTATCAGAAGAGTAAAATCTTATAATAATTTTATATTTACCATCAGGAAGAGTGGCAAATTTTTCAAATAAACTATTAATTTTATACCTATCATATTTTTTAGGATATATAGTTTTTCCATCTTCAAATTCTAAATTTTTTTCTGAAAATCCTTCAATAGAGCTACCGTCTGCTTTTACAATATTTGCAGTTATTTTTCCTAAATCAAGCTCTTTATCAGAATCTTTATAATTAACATCCCATGATATAAATATATTATTGTTATCGTTATTTACCCAAGGATTATCTTTGATATTGGATATAAGACCATTTTCTTCTTTAATGTCAGGTAAAACCATATTAGATATTAAATGTTCGTCACTTTGAACAACACTTGAGGTATTACCTGCTTTATCAACTGCAGATATTTTTACATATACATTTTGATTTGGCTCTACATTTTCAAACGTATATGTATTCTTATTTGTAGTAAAAATATTTTGAATTACGTTTCCATCCTGTCCATAAAGAATAATATTATATTTTCCTATACCCGATGGATTTGTACCAGAATCAACACTCGAAGCATATGTTACTTTTAGTTTTGCGGTATTTGAATCAGATGAACTCCTTGATGAACTAAGTTTTATATTACTCACTGGTTTGGGTGCAGTTTTATCTATATAAATATAGCAATATGTTCCGCTTCCTTTATTTCCGCCTTTATCAATCCCCCTTACACCAATAGCATATCTTCCCTCACTCCATTTTGATGTAGTAGCCGCCGGTACAGTAAAGGTACCGCTTGCCGCTACGGAGCCTACGGAAGAATAAGCTTTCAGCTCAGTTGCATTATCAAATACATTATCAGCACCATATTTTATATATCTTGACTGTACGGCTTCAAGGCAATTGCTTTTTATTCCGCTCCATTTTATGGTTAAATCAGTCCCCTTTTTTAAATATATCGTATTTGAAGAATTTACCGTTACCGTTGCTTTTGCAGGCGGTTTTGGAGAAGGAACCGTATATGTTACGGAAAGAGTAGGTCTTTTAGATGATGTCGATGATCTCGTCCCGTGAAATGAATTATAATTCTTTGTAGAAGAACTTTCTACACTGGCTTTTAAAAGAATACCATAATTTGCTTGAGTACCTTTTGCCCACTCTTGTACAAGTTTTGTAATATTTAGTGAATGTGCAGAACTTGCATTACTTAATTTTTTTGAAGCATAAACAGTAGCCGCATACTTAGGTCTTGTATTCCATGTTACTTCTCCAAGAGCCCAAGATGAAGTATTTTTATGAACTTCTAATGTTGAAAACGGAGATCCATTTGATAGTTCATATAGTTTAAGATTTGCGTTTGTTACATAATTCCCTTTTATTTTTGCTTGTAATTCAGGAAATTTTATAAGAGTTCTACATATTTTATCAGTTGATCCATAACCTATCGGCATTTTTCTTATGGTACTTACATAAAAATTAGATGTAGGATATCCGCTTTCAATATATACATCTTTAACACCGTTTGTAGCTTTTGCAGTATATGTAGGATCAATGATTACAGGATAAACTCTATCCTTACTTTCCAAATAATCTTTTGAAACCGTTAGTGTTAAAATATATGTATCAGTTCCTTCCTCGCTTTTTTCAATAGAATACTTTAGATCTTCACTATATCCACCATTTTCACTGCTGTCTGTCATATAAGGAGTAAGAATTGCACCTACTTCTTCTTTAGGATTATCTTTATCATAGAAAATAACACCACCAACTTCAGGAATGCGAGGAATCATTCCGCTACATTCTATTTTATATGTAAATATATTCTTATCAGTGGGTTTATTTATAATTATATTTTCTTTAATTCCGTTATCTATTGGAATATATTCCATATCAATATTTTCATCGTCACTGCCATATACAATTTTTGTATTCTTTTCTTCTTTTTCGTAATATATTCCTTCTACAGTTTCTTTTTTAAGCTCACCCTTTGTTTCTTCTTTAGAAACTTCTTTTTCAAAAACAGGATAAAATTTTACTTCATTATTGTCCTTATCCTGAATACTTATTGGGACATCAGATGCTAAATCTTCAGGAAGCTTGATATCTACCATACCTTCTTTGTTAGTATATTTATAATTATCCATAACACTTCGTTTTCTTCTTATAGGCATTGTTACAATAGAATTATCATAATCGATATATTCTCCTTGTTCATTTTTATATCGTACATCAGATGTATACATATCGATCGTTCTTGTTCCATCTTCATTTTCATAAACAGTATAATCTTCGCTTTTTTCAATTACATCACTTTGCCTTGAAGTTTCTTTAGGAAGTTCTGTATTTTCTTTTGCACTGACAACTGGTGCATAACCTAAAAGTACAACTTCAAGAAACATCATAAACGCTAAAGTTGTTGAAATAAGTTTGTTAGATAATTTTGTATTCATCCCTCTTCTCCTTATCATATAATTTTATTATTTTCATCATTTTATTTTTATATTTTTTTCACATAAATTTCATATAATTAAAATAGCACCTTGCTAAATCCTTTACAATAGATTTAAGACTTTCTTAATATTTATTTAATTACTTGATAAGAAAATAATATAAAATAATATAAAAAACACTTGCTCGTTACCCAAGGTAATATTGTAGTCTTTCACTAAGGAGGTGATACTATGTCATTATATACAACCGGAGAAATAGCAAATCTAGCAAATGTATCAGTAAGAACAATTCAATATTATGATAAAAAAGGAATTTTAAAACCTGTTAAGTTAAGCGAAGGAGGGAGAAGATTATATGATGAAGAAAGTCTTAAAGATTTAAATTTAATATGCCTTTTAAAATCAATCGGACTTTCTCTTACGCAAATCAAAGAAATAATAGAAACAGATATTAAAGACGAACTAATATTAGACATATTGGATGAACAAACAAAAATATTAAAAAAAGAAGAAAAAGATATATTACAAAAATTAAATTCTATAAAATTAATAAAAAACTTTGTTTTAGACAAAAAGAATCTTCCGGTAAATTCACTTAAAGACATAGAAACTATAATGAAAAGAAATAATCAGTTAAAAAAGGTCCATATTAATATGGTTATAATCGGAATCATAATGAACATTATTCTTATTGGAACAATTTTACTCTGGATAATAAAAGGAATATGGATTCCTTTCATTCCCATAATGATTATTGTAATCATTCTCGGTCTAATATCCTTTAGACTATATTATAACAATACTTTATATATATGCCCTAAGTGTAAAGAACTATTTAAACCAACAGTTTTTAAATTTTTATTTTCTTATCATACACCAAAAACAAGAAAACTAACATGTCCTAAATGTCATTACATTGGATATATGATAGAAACATATGACGACAAATAAAAAAGGAGTGCATGCACTCCTTTTATAAAAACTTATATAAATTAAGTCCTGTTTCTTCATCATATTCTCTTTCAACTTTTCCGTCAATTATATTTAAAGTAATTTCACTGGTTGCAGAAATATAACATTCATTTAAGTGTCCGCCAAACACCTGCATATCTTTATTGCAAAGTGTTATATGAACATGAAGATATACTTCATCATCAAAAGTTGAAATATTCCCTATAAGTGAAGTAATTTCCATAGCTTCTTCATATGAAGTCCTATGATAAACTTTCTGCTCAGTATCATAAAGTCCTATACTTACTTTATTTGCCGCCCCAAGACCAACAAAGCTACCAAGTTTGATATTTTCTTTTCTGCATAAATCGGTAATGGAAGATATTACTTCATCTCCTTTGTTAAGTCTTATAATATACTTATCTTTAAATTTTCTAAATTCCATATAATTGCCTCCTCAGACAAAATATTTATTTAAATTCATTATAATCTTTTGACAGATAAATCACAAGCAAAGAGCCTTTTTTTAATATATATTTAATATTTTACAAAGAAATTTTATCCATTTATTGCAATATATAAAAGATTATTTATTCATATAAAAATCATTACTAAAAAAGTAATGACAATTATCAAATAATTATAAATAAAAATCATTATGTTTTCTTTGACTGTATATAAAAAAAGTTATATAATTTATTTAAGTTATTACGTTTTAGGGAGGATACATCATGGATTATATTGTAGGCTTTTTTGATATCTTATCAAACTTGGGGGCAAGCGTTATGATGCCTATTATCATTTTCGTTATTGCCCTTTGTATTGGCACAGGCTTTGGCAAAGCCTTAAAATCAGGACTTACCATAGGGGTTGCATTTATAGGAATAAACCTTGTAATCAATCTACTTGGTAACACTATCGGTCCGGCAGCACAACAAATGGTTGAAAATCTAAATTTAAATCTAAATATACTTGATGTTGGCTGGCCGACTGCAGCTCAAATTGCATTTTCAACACAGGTAGGAGCGATAATAATACCTGTATGCTTGCTTGTAAATGTTGTTATGCTTGTACTTAACTTAACACAAACAGCAGACATTGATATTTGGAATTTCTGGCAGCTTGCTTTTACAGGTTCGCTGGTTGCAATTATTACATCATCAGTTCCTCTAGGACTTCTTGCCGCAGTATGTGAATTTGTAATTGCTTTGGTTCTTGCGGACTTAACGGCAGAGAGAATAGCAAGAGTTACAAAAATGGAAGGAATAAGTTTCCCTCATACAATGACAGTAGTCCTTGCGAGTATTTCTTTTGTAGTTGATAAAATTATCGATAAAATTCCTGGACTTAACAAAATAGACATCAATGCAAAGAAAATGGAAGAAAAACTTGGGGTACTTGGAGATCCTTTAATTGTAGGATTTGTAATCGGACTTATCATAGGTATCCTTGCTTATGGAATAAAAGCATACGATAAATATTTATTAATTGCCATAACTCTTGGAGCTACACTTGTTTTAATTCCTGCAATGGCAAAATACTTTGGTGAAGCATTAACACCAATTTCAGAAAGAGCACAAGTTATAATAAACAAAAAATTCAAAAATAGAAGTAAAATATATATCGGTATGGATGCCGCAGTAGCCCTTGGTAATCCTACAACCATAGCAACAGCACTAATCTTAACTCCTGTAATTATTTTACTTGCATTAATCGTACCTGGGAATCAATTCTTACCATTTACAGACCTAAGCTCTGCACCTTACATAATGGCATTAATTGTTCCAATGTGTAACGAAAATGCATTTAGAAGTTTACTTATTGCAATATCAATGATGGCAATCGGTGTACTTCTTTCAACCGCAATTGCACCGGTATTTACACAAGCTGCAATAAGTGCATCTTATCAACTTCCGGAAGGCTTCAGCTTGGTTAGTTGTATTTCAAATGCTTCAACACCTCTTAACTTTATACTTGTTAAAATTTCAGAATGGTTCAGAGGATTTGGCGCAATCGCAATTTTCTCAGTTGTCAGCTTAGCATGTGCAATCGCAAACGGTATTAGAATCAGAAGACAAGTTAAAAACGAAAAATAATAAAAATTAAAAGCATCCTTTAAGGATGCTTTTTAATACCAAAGTATTTTATTTAAAACTTTCATATATCTTTACTATTCTTATTTTTTTCTCAAATTTATGATTAAAGTCTATACTATACTTTTTATTTTAATAGTCATACTTATATAGAATGGAGATTAGAAAAAATAAAAAATTTTGTATAAAATAAAAACTTCTAAACTTACTATTTACATACACCCTATTATTAAACTATATAAATAAAAAAACTACCGTTACGGTAGTTATATCTCAAATTGGTGACCCCTAGGAGAATCGAACTCCTGTTTTCGCCGTGAAAGGGCGACGTCTTAACCGCTTGACCAAGGGGCCATATATATGGTAGCGGGAATAGGATTTGAACCTACGACACCACGGGTATGAACCGTGTGCTCTAGCCAACTGAGCTATCCCGCCATATTTACTTTTTGGTTGCGGGGACAGGACTTGAACCTGCGACCTCCGGGTTATGAGCCCGACGAGCTGCCAACTGCTCCACCCCGCGTCAGCACGATATATTATAGTATAACCATATATATCTTGTCAATACTATTTTTATATTTTTTTAATTTTTTTTTTACATAATTTAAAAGTGAAATTTATCACTTAAATCTTCAATTTCTTCATACTCTTTTTTCTTTTTCATTAAGAATAAAACAAGGAATGCTCCTATCATTATTCCAAGCCCAAGACCTATAAAGAAATCAACTGGATAAGTTGTAATTATGTAAAGTCTTAAAAATGCAACCAAGCCGGTAATACAAAGTGCATATAAACCAAACTGTTTATTAGTATAATAAATCAAAACGGTACTGCTTGCGCACATCATTATATATCCAGAAGGAAAAGTATATCTTCCAATTTCAGGCAGATATATTCCAACACCGTTTGTACTTAAAAATTCTCTAAAATGAAATAAAACAGGTTTCATAACTTCATTGCCCACTATAGAGCAAAGGAAAAGCCCGATAATGATTAAAATAGAAACTCTTTTATCTCTTGTATAAAAATATAAGAATATACTTGCTACAATCCATATAAATCCCATAACCAAAACATTACTTATAATAGGTATAATATGATTTGATAATATCGTATTTAAGGATATTGGAAGCGCCAAATTATCTATAAACATTATTATTGAATCAATTATATTATCCATACATGACTCCTATGTAAATTTTTAAATTATTATAAACTAATTTACTAAAAAGTTCCACTTTTTAATAAATAAAAAGAATAAATATAACATTATTTATTCTTTTTTTATATAAGATTAATAATTATATCATAAAACAAGTGCAATTATTGTAAATAAAACAAGTAAAATAACATTAAGAATAGTAAATGTTATAATATATTTCTTTGCTTCCACTTTTTCTGATTTTAAATATATCTTAAAGGAAATCAAACTTGCAAAAGAAGCAATTAACGTTCCAAGACCTCCAATATTACACCCTAAAATTAAAGCATGGTAATTATTTGTAAATACAGAAAGCAAAAGTGCTGATGGTACATTACTTATTATCTGACTTGTAATTATCGAAGTAATAAGAGCATTTTTTTCCATAAGTAAAGATATAAAATCATTAATTTGAGGAATTCTGCTTATATTCCCTGCAAATACAAAAAAACATAAAAATGTTAAAATCAGTGAATAGTCTGCATATCTTAAAAGCTTTTTATCAAATATCAGTATGGCTAAAACAATAATAACCAAAAGTATCTTATAATCCAATATATTAAAAACTGATAAAAGACATATTAAAAATAGCATTATAAAAATAGCAGTCTGCTTTATGTCAAAAGTAAAGTATTTATCAAACGCTACACTTATTACTTCATCTTTTATATATAGACAGCTTAGTAAAAGATATATTAAACTAAGTAGCACATAAGGATAAATAATAGAAACAAGCCCTCCAAAACTCAAGGAAAATTTACCGTATAAATATAGATTTTGAGGATTTCCTATAGGAGTTGCCATACTTCCGAGATTAGCTGCAATAGTTTGATTTACTATGGTCCATATTAAATACTCTTGTTTATTTATCATTTTAAGTATTAAAACACAAAATGGAACAAATGTTATAAGAGCAACATCGTTTGTTATAAACATAGAACTTATAAACGGAAGCAAAACAAGAATTAAATATAATAATCTAAGACGTTTTTTTCCGTATAATATCCTTTGAGCAAAAGAAGTAAAAAATCCATGCTTTTGAAGTCCGTCTATTACAATCATTAGTGAAAATAAAATCGCAAGCACCTTAAAGTCAATATAGGAAATATATTCTTTTGAAATCGGAACAAAAAAAACCGATATCAAAGCAACTATAAAAGATACAAAAAGTATAAACTCACTTTTAATTTTTAATAAAATTTTATTTAACATATAAATCCCTTTCCCCGATTAATATCAATTTATAAAAACTTCATATTTGAAATTACATTTTATCATTTTTTTCATGAATATTTTACAACAATTAAAAACCTTTTTACAAGCATATATTTACATAATAAAAATGTCTTTTTTATTGACAAAAAAAACAATAGTGATAAAATAATAATCAATTAGTTTACAAGTAAACTAATAAGGGGGGGGAATATTTATGTATTTAACGAATATAGAAAAAGTATTAAAACATTTTGCAAATATAAGAAAAGTTTACGCAAAAGCATTCACTAATATGTTAGAGGACGACTCTTTTTCGCCAAATGAAATAAACATCTTAATTTTTTTAAACAATAATCCTACAAAAAATACATCAAAAGAATTATGTAAATATCTTGATGTATCAAAAGGGCTTGTTTGCAGAAGCATAGATTCACTTTTAAAAAAGGATTTAATAAAAATCAAACCAGACAATACAGATAAAAGAGTTCAGCATATAATTCTTGCAAACAAATCAAATGAAATAATAAAACAAATTTTAAACGCAAAAGACGAAATAGACAAAATTATTTTAAAAGAAATTTCCATTGAAGAAATAAACCAAATGGAAAAAACAATAAAAAAAATATTAAACATCTTTGAAGAAAGGGCAAAAAACTATGAAGATAAAAATGTCTAAAGAAGTTGATCTTGGGAAAGAACCCGTTGGCAGATTGCTTATGATTTTGGCTTTACCTGCTATTATATCTCAAATAGTAAATGCTTTATATAACATGGTAGACAGAATGTACATAGGGCATATCCCAGAGGTTGGAGCAACGGCTTTAACGGGAGTTGGGGTATGTTTCCCTCTTATAATGATCGTTTCCGCTTTTGCTTATTTATTTGGAGTTGGAGGCTCTCCAAGAGCAAGCATATTTATGGGAAGAAAAGACAATGAAACAGCTGAAAAAATATTAGGTAACTGTTTTAGCTCACTAGTAATAGTATCAGTTATTTTAACTCTAATTATGCTTATATTCAAAACACCTTTACTTTATCTTTTCGGCGCAAGCGAAAATACAATAACCTATGCCTCGAATTACATAACCATATATGCAATAGGAACAATTTTCGTACAAATTACCCTCGGACTAAATGCCTTTATATCAGCACAGGGTTTCTCAAAAATAAGCATGCTTACGGTTTTAATCGGCGCAGTAACAAATATTATTCTTGACCCTATTTTTATTTTTGGTTTGAATATGGGTGTAGAAGGTGCCGCAACAGCAACTGTAATATCTCAAGCATTAAGTGCATTATTTGCATTTAAGTTTATAACGGGAAATAATACAATATTAAAATTAAAAATGGAAAACTTTAAATTAGACAAAAACATTATACTACCATCTGTTGCACTGGGAGTAGCTCCTTTCATAATGCAAAGCACAGAAAGCGTACTTGTTCTTTGTTTTAATTCTTCACTTCTTAAATACGGAGGGGACTTGGCTGTAGGTGCAATGACAATTTTATCAAGCATAATGCAATTTGCAATGTTACCTCTTCAAGGTATTACCCAGGGAGGACAACCTATAATAAGCTATAACTACGGAGCAAGAAACAAAGAAAGAATAAAGAAAGGATTTAAGTTAATTCTTTTAAGTTGTCTTTGTTATTCGACTTTACTTTGGGCAGTTTCACAATTTTGCCCTAAAATACTTATAAATATTTTTACTTTAGACCCAAATCTTGAACAACTCTCATTATGGGCTATTAAAATATATATGGCGGCTCTTTTATTTATGGGTGCTCAAGTTGCATGTCAGCAGACTTTTATCGCCTTTGGAAAAGCAAAAATATCAACATTCCTTGCAATATTCAGAAAAATTATATTGCTTATCCCGTTAATTTATATATTACCGGCTTTAATGAATGATAAGCTAAAAGCAGTATTTTTAGCAGAACCAATAGCAGATATTATTGCAATAGCAACAACATGTACAATGTTTATGATAAGTCTTAAAAAGATAATAAAAGAAATGGACAGTGATAATATAATTATTTAATAAAAGTTTAAAAATTTATTTAACAAACTAAAAAGACCTGTAAAAATACAGGTCTTTTTAGTTTTATGCTTCATGAACTACTATCATATTATAATCTCTTGCTATTGCAAGCATATGTTCATTTATTCTTTCCACGTCATTTACAAGCTGAGAGAAGAATAAAGTAAGCTCAAAAGAAATACTCTTTTCTTTCATTCTCTTTGTTTGACGTCTTTTTATTTCTTTGCAGAATGCCTTAATTCGTCCATAATGTTCTTCTTCTTTTTTAAGATCTTTTAAATCTTTTGATGCCATAAATATAAGATTTTGAAGTTGTCCTATTCTGTCTTTTTCTTCGCTGTTTAAAGTTACTTTTTCCTGATATTTCTGTATTCTTACAGCGTAATTTGAAATTCTCTCTATATCTATCAAAAGATGATAATAAACACTCATTTTAAAGCTGTTTTCACTGTTTTGCTCAATACCGAGAGCTTCGGTAATATATTCCGAAAGTTTTAAGTTGATTGTATTTACTTTATCTTCGCTTCTTAATAAATCTTTTTCTTTTTGTTTGTCAAAATTTACCAATTGTGAAAGACTTTCATTTACATTCTTAAAAGCCATATTTTGAATGTTTTTTATTTCGTTTTCTATCTGTTCAACGAGTATTGCAGATGTACCTATTTGATATGAAAGAGTTGGAAGAGGACTTTCAAAAACATCTTCCGTTTCTTCTTTATCTTTGACAGGCAATACTTTTTCCGCAAACGATGCAAGGTATGTACCAAACGGTAATAACAGCAACGTTGTTACAATATTAAACAATGTATGCATATTTGCTATTTGTGCTGCAGGATTTGTCGGTGTAAGAGAACTTATAAAAGATGTTAACGGAGTAAACATACAAATCACGGTAAAAATTATAGTACCGATAATATTGAACGTCAAATGAATAACGGTTGTTTGTTTTGCTTCTCTGTTTGTTCCGATTGAAGCAAGAACAGCGGTTATACAAGTACCTATATTTTGTCCAAATAGTACATAAACAGCCCCGTCTAAACCTATAAGTCCGTTTAAAGCAAGAGCTTGAAGGATACCAACTGATGCACTTGATGACTGAATAACAGCAGTAAATACTGCACCAGCCAAAATCCCGAAGAAAGGATTAGAGAATGTTGTCATTAAACTTATAAACGATTGTGATTCTCTGAGAGGAAGCATAGCCGTGCTCATCATTTCCATTCCTATAAATAAAACACCTAAACCAGCTATAATCTCACCTATACAGTTTGCTTTTGCATTTTTTATAAATACAACCATTACAACACCGATAAAAGCAATAACCGGTGCAATGGCACCTATATCAAGAGCAATCAACTGCCCCGTAATCGTAGTACCTATGTTGGCACCCATGATTATCCATACCGCTTGTCTGAGAGACATCATTCCCGCATTTACAAATCCCACAACCATAACGGTAGTCGCACTGGATGATTGAATGACTGCGGTAATCAGCATACCCACTATTACGCCTATAATTCTGTTTGATGTAAGCTTTTCGAGTATACTCTTCATTTTATCGCCGGCTGCCGTTTCAAGTCCTCCGCTCATCATTTGCATACCGTAAAGAAACAGAGCAAGTCCTCCAAGTAAACTTATAACATTCGATATTGTCATACACATTCTCCCTTTAATTTTTTATGTAAAGTTTTCGTATAAATTAAGCATATTTATTGTAAATTTTTGTAAATTAAATGTATATAGAGTATTCTCATTTTTTACATTCACTTTACATAAATTTTACTTTAGAAAGCTTATTTATATTGTTATCAAAAATATTACATATATAACTACATGTATAACTTAACAAAAATAAAATTATATGAACATTTTTTATGTAATCATTACATTATAAACGTACAAAATACGACTTTTTACTCTTTAAAATTAAAAAAAAAATGACTTTTTGCTTTTTATGTGGTATAAATATATATATTGGAGGGATAGAATTGAAAAAAGGTATAATTAGAATATTTGTTTTGCTAACTTGTATTTTACTTTGCCTTAATATTACAGGGTGCAAAAATAAAAACTATCAATCATTCAGCAAAACGATCAAATATAATGAACTTGACAATACCGATAAAAAAATGTTAAGCGAACTAAATAAAGTTTTATATAAATCAAAAGCTGTTATATGGCAGGATCTTGATTTAAAACAAAGACCTTTACTTCTTGTAAGAAAAGACGAAAGTGATGATAAAGGGAATAAAACAAACAAAGATATTTCCTATTTTGCCATTAACATAAATGGAATTGAAGATGAAAACGTAAAAAAAGTAAGCATGCCAGAAGGTTTCTATTTTGATAGTGTTTATAGATTCAATGATGTAGAAGATTATTTATCAGCTCTAAACAGTAATTATTCATCAAAAAATGATGAATTAAATATTGCCAAAAGCCAAAATGTATTTTATTTTAAATACAATTCAAAAAGTTTTAATAACGAAGAATACCCAAATGAAGCTTTTTCAGCAATGTTTACTAAACAAGCCTTTAACTACTACATTCAAAAAGACTGGCCTAAATATGATAATCCGGCAAGTGTAGGTCTTACGGCAAAAGAACTTTCTTATATAGGTGTTGAATACAAAATAATGGACAATATAAGAAAAGAATGCAACAAAGACAATGTAAATGTAAATAAACTCAATACTTTAATAAGTGAATATGTTACGGTGGAAAAAGAAAGAGAAAAATTAAACGAAACATATATTAAAGACGAAAGAGAAAAAATAACTTACGAAGGAAGTGCTTTTTACGTTGCCATAAGAGCAGCAAGGTTAACTGAAACTCCTTACAACCTTATCTTCTTTGGAGAAGACAACGAAGAAAAAGAAACTGCATTTTATAATACCTTTACAAAAATGAGCAAAGATGAAATACCGGCTACTTACGTAAGTGAACAATCTTTATACTCTATAGGTGCACAACTTTGCATAATGCTAAATAACCTTGATATAAATGGTTGGCAAAAAGAAATAAATGGTTCTTATGAAGATAATGTAGTAACTATTTATGATGTTATATATAAATACTATGAAGATAATAAATTAAAAGAAAAATCTATTGATGATGTAAAAGAAAAATATGATTATGATGAAATATTAAAAGAAGCAAAAAAAATACAAAGATTATTATAAACAGAGGTTAAGCCTCTGTTTTTTATTAAAAGCTTATGACAAGTTTTATAGATATTTTGACAAGTATACTTGACATTATATACATAAAGTGATATATTAAAGCCATAATAAATATATTTGAGGGAAATAAAATGGATAAAAATGAAATACTAGAAAAAAGCAGAAAAGAAAATAATGTTAGAGATGAAAGAGAAAAACAAATAAGCTCATATGCACAAAATGCAAATTTATTAATGTTAATGATTGTAGGTGTTATTATAATTATATTTGATACTATTCATGATATAGATATAAGCGGTATCATGTCTATGTTTTGGGCAGGTTGCCTTGGAGAATATATTTATAAATATATAAAAACTAAAGAAAAATCTTCTATTATAATTATGATAATATGTGTTATCTTTCTTATAAAAAATCTTGTTGAGCATTTTACAATGATTATATAAACAAATTAAATATATTATTCATTATAAAAAATAAAAAGCAAATTATTATGAATGATAAAATATGTTATAATTAAGAAAAACTTTATTGGTAAAATTAATATGAACGAAGAATTAGTATTAAAAAACAGATTAAAAATCGCAAGAGCAGAAAAAGGATTATCTCAAAGCGACCTTGCAAAAATGGTAGGAGTATCAAGACAGACAATAAGTTCAATCGAAACCGGACAATTTAATCCTACTGCAAAACTCGCTTTGATTTTAGCAATTGCCCTTGATAAAAAATTTGAAGAATTATTTTATTTTGAATAAAAAAAAATCCTATGGATAACCATAGGATTTTTTATTATTTACAATTTCTTATTCTCTTTAATAACTGAATTATAGGTAAGTTTAATAATGCAAGACCATATACTGTAAATAATTGGCTCATATTAAGAGTTTGAACTGAGAATAGTCCTTGCATAGCAGGTATTAATAATACTGCATTTAAAAGAACAAAACCTATAAGGAAAGCTCCTTGCATATATTTATTGTTAAAAAATCTCTTTGTAAAAAGTACTGGCTTCATTGCTTTACAGTTATATCCATGAACAAGTCTAGATAAACAAAGTGTTGCAAACGCCATTGTACTTGCAAGAAGTGCATTTCCGTCTTGATATCCGATATAGAATGCTATAACAGTCATAACTCCTATAACAAAACCTTCTGTTCCTACACTTGTTAAGAATTTCTTATTCATAATAGATTCATCTTTTGGTCTTGGAGGCATATTCATAACATCAGGATTATGAGGTTCAAGACCAAGTGCGATTGCAGGTAGAGAATCTGTTAATAGATTTATGAATAGTAGGTGTACCGGAGCAAATGGAACAGGAAGAGCTGCCAAAGAAGCAAAAAGAACAACAAGGATTGCTGCAAAGTTTCCTGAAATAAGGAATTGTATTGCTCTTTTTATATTATTATAAACGTTTCTTCCGTTTTCAACTGCTTTTACGATTGTTGCAAAGTTATCATCTGTTAAAACCATAGATGATGCATCTTTTGATACTTCTGTACCTGTTATACCCATTGCAACCCCTACATCAGCTTGTTTTAATGCTGGTGCATCATTTACGCCATCCCCAGTCATAGAAACTATATTGCCTTTTTCCTGCCAAGCTCTAACGATTCTTATTTTATGTTCAGGAGAAACTCTGGCATACACGCTTATGTTTTCTACGAAGTCTTTAAGTTCTTCATCGCTCATGTTTTCTATTACACTGCCTTCACAAGCTTCACTTTCATTTTTTAAAATACCAATTCTCTTAGCGATTGCAGAAGCTGTTACCTTATGGTCTCCTGTAATCATAATAGGTTTGATACCTGCTTTGATACATTCTTCAACTGCTGCTTTACTTTCTTCCCTTGGTGGGTCCATCATTGAAATAAGACCAAGGAAAGTAAGCCCGTTTTCATCTTCAAGTTCCAATGCTTTTTCTTCATCAAAATTTTTATAACATACCGCAAGAACCCTTAAACCGTTTCTTGAGTATTCCATATTTTGTTTTTCTATTTTTTCTTTATCTTCATCAGTAATTTCTACGGTATTACCATCTTTTACTATGTGTGTAGCTCTGTCTAAAATAACATCAATGGCACCTTTTGTTATCATAACGTAAGTATCTTTAATATTATTTAGAGTAGACATAAGTTTACGATCACTATCAAAAGGAATTTCACTTAATCTTTGATATTTATTTCTTAAATTAAGAGCACTATAACCATACTTTTCACCTAAGTTAATAAGAGCTGTTTCTGTTGGGTCTCCAATTTCATTTCCGTCAATATTTGTAGAGTCATTACAAAGAATGCTGTATAAAAGAAGACTTGACTGTGAATTATCATGTATATCTATCTTATCTGAAGTTATATCTTTTTCATTTACATAATAGTTTTCAACAGTCATTTTATTTTGTGTTAAAGTACCTGTTTTATCAGAACAAATTATAGATACACTACCTAAACCTTCAACGGCTTGAAGTTTACGAATAATAGCACCTTCTTTTGCCATTTTTTGTGTACCAAAAGCAAGAACTATAGTTACAATAGAGCTTAATGCCTCAGGAATTGCAGCAACGGCAAGAGCTACCGCAAATAAGAATGCATCTGTAACATTTCCTCCTTGTACTACTTGAAGCCCAAATAAAAGAGCACATAATATAAGAATTGCAATTGAAAGTTTTTGTCCAAATTTATCAAGGTTTACTTGAAGAGGTGTTTTCTTTTCCTGAGTATTTTTAAGCATACTTGCAATTTTACCTACTTCGGTATCCATTGCAATACCCGTTACAACAAAGCTCGCTCTTCCGTAAGTTACAAAACTTCCGGAATAAACCATATTTCTTCTATCTCCCAAAGGAAGTTCACCTTCTAAAGTTTCCTCTGTTTTTTCAACTGCCAAGCTTTCACCTGTTAGAGCACTTTCATCAACTTTCAAACTTGAACATTCGATTATTCTACCGTCAGCCGGTATAAAATCCCCTGCTTCAAGATGAACTTCATCTCCTATGGTAACTTCTCTGCTTGGTATTTCAATTACAATACCATCTCTCATTACCTTTGCGTTTGGCGATGAAAGCTGTTTCAAACTGTTTAAAGACTGCTCTGCCTTTATTGTTTGAACAGTTCCTAAAATTGCATTGATTGTAATAACAACCAAAATTACTGCCGCACTTTCAACTTCTCCTAGAAACATCGATATTATTGCAGAAGCAATAAGAATAATAACAAGGAAATCCTTGTATTGTTCAAGGAAAATTTGTAAAACAGTTTTCTTTTTACCTTCGCTTAATTCGTTGTAGCCGTATTTTTCTTGATTTTTTTTAGCTTGTTCACTGCTTAAGCCTTCGGTTGTACCATTAATTTCTTTTCTTACATCATTAAAATCCTGATTGTAATAATTACCCATACTTTTCTTTCCTTTCATAATCATACCGTACAATAAAAAAGAGACTTTTATTGTACTTTAATATACAATAAAAGTCTCGCTGTTTCATTATGATACGGATAGATTTAGTATCTATCGAGATTGGCGACATCATACACACTATACGTGCCAGCTACTCCCTTTTATTAGTAAATAATATACATTAAAATACGGAAAAAATCAACAAGAAAATAATTAATTTACAATTATTGTTTGTAAAATTTTTATGTAATATTCCATATGATTAATACATATAAAAAAAGAGTAATATGCTACTTTTAATCATTCATATTTACATAAGAACTTAGAGGAAAAGTAATAATAACGGCAGTCTTTGCATTTTCCTGTGAAAGAATTTCTATTTTATGATATAAGCTGTCGCATAAGGTTTTGCATATATAAAGTCCCATGCCGGTTGATTTATATACCTTTCTGCCATTTTCACCTGTAAAACCTTTATCGAATACTTTTGGAAGATCACTTCTCTTTATTCCTATTCCGTTATCCTCTATGTATAATTGTATACAGTCTTTTTTCTTTATGGTGTATATCCATAATTTTGCTTTTTCTTTTTTTGAATATTTTATACTGTTTAATATAATTTGATTGATTATAAATTCAAGCCATTTACTGTCGGAATTTACATATACATTAAGCCCATTTATTTCAAGACTTATTTTACGTTGTATAAAATCTTTTTTATTTCTTAAAACAGCTGTTTTTACAACATCTTCAAGATTTACTTTTTTTATCACATAATCATTTTCTACATGTTTACATCTTGCATAATACAAAACCTGTTCCACAAGGTTATCTATCTTACCAATTTCCTCTTCTATACTTTCCGTTACTTCGTTTCTGTTATTTTCGATTATCATGGAAGATGTTGCAATTGGAGTTTTTATTTCATGACACCAAAGCTCTATATAATCTTCTAAATCTTCGTTTTTTCTTTTAAACTCATTAACATTTTCTGACATGGATTTATCTACAGTATACAAAACATCATTTAATATCTCTCCTTCAAGAAAATCCGCACTGCCAATAAGTTCGTTTATAAGATACTTCTTATCAAGCTTCTTTAAGTTTCTATATAACCTATTATAAAATCTTTTCTTTTTTTGATAATCTATCATAAAAGAAATAGAAGGTATAATTATCAAAAATATTAATATATTAATTTTTAGTATTACACTTACTTTAAATATAAAAAGAAAGAAAGCCGTTAAGAAAAATAAAAACACAAATAAACCTATGCTAAATGATCTATCTTTTAAATAATCTTTTAACTTCATGATATTATATAACCCTGCCCCCTTTTAGTTTCTATAAAATGTCCAAGCCCTGCGCTTTCAAGTTTTCTTCTGAGTCTGTTTATATTTACTGTCAATGTATTATCATCGACAAATGCATTATTATCCCAAAGATAATCCATAAGAGAATCTCTGGATACTATTTTAGACTTGTTTTTTATCAAAAAATGTAGAATTTTAAGTTCATTTTTACTTAAATCAAACTCTTTGTCATTATAAGTAAATGTGCTTTTTGATAGATTTACCCTAACTCCCATATAAGAAATAGTATCACTTACATTTTTATTTGCTCTTTTTAATAGTGCTTCTATTCTCGCAATTAGTATTCTTGGATTATAGGGTTTTGTAATATAATCATCTGCCCCATAATTTATACATATAAGCTCATCCATTTCCGATGTTCTGCTTGTAAGCATTATTATTGGAATATCCGATGTTTTCCTTACTTCCTTACAGATATACTCACCGTCAATCATAGGTAAATTTATATCCAGTAAAACCAAATCAGAGTCACAATTTATTATTATATCTACACTGTTTTTATAATCAGTTATCTCATCAACATCATAGCCGTTATTGCTTAAATATAAACTAAGTTCATTCCTTAATTTATTATCATCTTCAACTATTAATATTTTAGGCATATCTTTTCTCCTTGTCCTTTTATATTTTAGCACAAGAAATTTTAATCCATGCTTAAAATTTTATTAATGATTGATTAATTTAAAAAAACGGCAGATACTGCCGTTTTAAAATTCAATATTTCTATATAAAACTTTACCGTCTTTTAAAGTAAGCAATGGAATGATTAATCTGTCTGCGTTAAGCTTACCGCCGTATTTATCACTGAATATAAAATCTTTTTCTTTTATTTTTATAATGCATATATCTGCTGCAGTATTTTCTTTTAACGTAGATATATCCTCTAAATGCATCATTTCAGCAGGTCTTTGTATACACATTTTAGCAAGCTCCATAAGAGAAAAACCGAGATTTAAATACATTGACATTGTATAAGGAAGAGAGAATATAGGACGTTCATATACGTTATACGTTACAAGATCTGTACCCAACAAGTCCGGTTTAAATCCTTGTTTCAAGCTTTTGTTAATCATATCAAATGAAAAACTTCCTCTTCCGCTTGCAACATCAAATAAAACTCCTCTTTCTTTTGCCTTAAGAATTTCTTTATGGATTTCACCTTTTTCATTAAAAAGAGTCTGACCTTTTTGCTGATATATGTGAATCCATATATCATCTTTTCTTAAGATATTTGCAATTTCAGTTATGTTAGGTAAATTCTTAACATGCACAGACAATGATAAATTTAATCTGTCTGCAATTTCAACTGCTTTTTCCAAAGGTTTAAGCCCAAGACCTCTCAGCGAATTATGATCCATTCTTATTTTAAGACCGATTATAGTATCTTTATATTTATCGGTATAATATTTTATCATTTCTTCATTAAAATACTTTGGATCTATATTTTCAAAATAATCCTCGGTTATAAGCCCTGTATTTGAAACATTAAGATAACACTTTATGTTCATCATGGAAGTTAATATGACATTTCTATAAAAAGATTCAAACGTAGACCATCCGGAAGAACCTTGATCTATCGCTGAAGTTACACCGCTTGGAAGCATTATTACATCGGGATTTAAGTTTACATCTCCTCCGCCGTAAAAAATATGAGTATGATTTTCTACAAGTCCCGGCATTACATAACATCCACTTGCATCTATCTTCTGCTTATATGAAACACTTTCATCTTTACTTGGCTTATTTACGATCTTATCCTTTATTATATAAATATCTTCCTTTTTCTCTATATTTCTCAAAGGATCAATTATCGTACCATTTTCTATGATAATATCATATTTCATATTTCATTCCCGCTTTCTCTTAACCTTTTATGAGTTGCTTTTGCTTTTAAAAGTTGGTTTTGTATATCCTTTTTCGTTTTTTCCGCTGATATATCACGAATAATTGAAGTAGCATCAATTGTCTTTTTACTTAAATGAATTTTATCATTTAAGGTTACTGCAAAATCATAATCAAAATTGATATTATCAGCATTTTCACTTTCAACCACTGTTACGTTGCTTTCAATAAAAAACTCATTTCCTAAATTATAGATAATATCAATTATTTTATCAACATCATCTTTATTCTTATTAGAAACAAGAAGTACCTCTACCATAATATACCTCCTTAATTAGCAAGCCCAAATAGAGAAAGAATAGGTTTAATGATTAATAATAATGCATGTTCTGGATTTCCGCCTGCAACAAGAGAAGCTCCTTCAGGAAGTGCAACACCTGCCCAGTGTACAAGTTCGGTAATTAGCGGACTTATTGCATTTATAACATATATATGCAAAGTATAGAATATTAGCATTGTAATTATTGTTCTGAATAAATTTCCTTTAGAATAAGCCGCAGCGGGAACACAAAAATATGTAAGACCTGTTAAAGAAACTATAGGTAAAAATCCGTTTCCAGGAAGAAGAACTGCAAGTAAAATTGCAAAAGGAATCATAATTGTTGATGCTGCAATAACTGTAGGATCTCCTATACCAAGAGCACAATCCATACCAATTAATAGAGATCTTCCTTTAAATCTTTTCTTTGTAAATGCTGATGCTGCAGAAGATATTGGAGCTAGTCCTTCCATAAGAAGAGATACCATTCTTGGAAGAAGAACCATTGCAGCTGCAATTCCAACACCTGTATTAAGAATTTGAGCAACAGGAAGTCCTCCTATTAAACTTATTACGATACCAATTACAAAACCTAAAAACATAGGATCGCTTATTCCCTTTAATTTATTTATTTTTGCGGGATTAATATCAAAATCTCTTACTTTTGGTATTAAGTCTATAACTTTATTCACAATAAAAGAACAAATTGCACTTGTCATTATTGCAAGAGTAGTACAACTGGTTCCTTCAAGTCCAAAATACTCCTGCCATGTTTTGGAATCCCAATCTGCAAGCAAAAGAGTTATTATAGAGAATATCGCAGAAACTATAAGACCAACAACAACACTGCCTGAAACTAAATATGCGATTCCTCCTGCAAGAATAAAGTGGAACATATTCCATATATCGATATTTAGAGTTTTTGTAAATTTTAAACTAAGCATAATGACATTAATTAAAATTGCAATTGGAATAACAAGAGCAGCTATCGGAGTTGCCCATGCTGCTGTACCAATTGTTGGGAAACCTACGTCAATAATATTAAAATTAAGTCCTACCTTTTCTGCCAAAGCCGTTGCAGCGGGAGATACGGCATTTGAAAGAAGAGTTATTATAAGATTAATACCTTGAAATCCGATACCAACAAGTAAACCTGAACGTAAAGCCTTAGATAATTTCATTCTAAAGGCAAGCCCTAAAAGTATAAGGAATAAAGGCATAACAACCATTGTTCCAAGAGAATCAGTTACATATTTTACTACTACCAATAATGTATCCATTTTTTTCCTCCTTTAATTAATAAAAACGTTACTATAAATTTTTTACTTTATTAACAAATTTTTCCACAAATTCATCTTCGCCTATTCCTGTAAGAAGCGATGTTGCAGAAAGCACTTCAGTTTTTGAATTTTCTATATTAAATTTACTGGTTACTACTGCAAGGTCAAAATCATCTATAATTCCTTCTAAAGAACTTATTGATGTTTTTGTAAAATTAACATCTAGATTATTATCGCTTACAATATCTTTAAGTTTTTGTTCAACAACAGTTGAAGTAGCAATACCGCTTCCACAGGCAACAACTATTTTTACGCTCATGTTTCTTTCCCCTCCTTTCCTTTTATTTTGCTATTAAAACTCTTACACCTTTTTCTTCAAAGCGTCTTTTAAGTTTTATATCCATACTGTCGGTAATTAAAACGTCTATTTTATCTACATCACAAAGTTTTGCAAAAGACTGCTTTCCAATTTTAGAACTGTCACAAAGAACAATTACTTTATTTGAATTTCTAATCATTTGTTTTTTTATTGCGATTGAATCCAAAAAGTTATACGAAAGTCCTGTATTTATATCTAAACTATCAACGGATAAGAAACATATATCTGCCAAAGTATGTTTAAACAAATCTTCTGCCATAGCTCCAAAAACAGCATATCCCGGCGTTTTTATATAACCTCCGCATATTACAATATTCATACTCGGATATCCGCATAATTTATTGGCAATTCTTATATCATTGGTAACAACAACTATTTCTTTATCATTTAAGAAAGATGCAATTTCATTTGTTGTTGAACCATTGTCTATAATCACAATTTGTTTGTCTTGAATTAATTTTGACGCAAGTTGCCCGATTTTTCTCTTTTCGTTTATTGCCGTCATATTCTTTTTGTAGTAAGGCATTTCATTTAGCATTATATTTTCCGCCGGTATTGCTCCGCCATGATTTTTCTTTATTTTTCCTTTTGACTCAAGTTCTATCAAATCTTTTCTTATAGTCACCTTGGAAACATTAAACTTTTTTGAAAGTTCATTAACCGTAGCTTCTTTTTTTTCGTATATATATTCCAAAATCGCATATTGCCTTTTATTCTTATACATAACTTTTTTAACCTTCTTTATGTTATCTTTAAATAAATTATAACCAAAACAAAATAAAAAGTAAATTGAAAGCGTTTATTTAGCTTGTTTTTTATGCTATTTACTTTCGTTTTATTTCGTTCGTAAGTTTTTTTAGGGATATTTATTTCGCATAGGAAAGTATTATGATACCCAAAAATCTATTAAAATATTTAATATTACAACAATCATAAATCTAATAATTCTCTTTAAGAATTTAAAAATTTATGATATGATAATTACCTGACAGAGGTGAGAAAATGAATACTTTTAAAATGGAAAAGAAAAACAAAAAAGTTTATGTAACTTTTGGACTTATAATATACGTTCTTGGAATTTTATCTATATTTAATACTTTCAGCATAGCAAAAAAAGCAGGAAGAACAGTTGAAGGGCTTGAAATATTTTTTATTGCATTAGTATTTGTAATTGGAACAATAAATATTTTAAAAGCCTTCCTTTCAAAAGTATCCATAAGTGAAGATACAATAACATTTTCAAGCGGTGTGCTCCCTACAAAAACAGTAAAAAAAGATGAAATTGCAGCCATTTACAGACCTTATAACAACAAGTTTGTAATATATAAAAAGAACGGAAAGAAAGTAACAATAAATTATATTTTTGATAACTTAAGAGAATTTCACAACAAGTTAAAAAAATTAAATGTATATATAACTCCAAGCAAACAAAAAGCATTAAATAAAGTAAACAAATAAAAGAGCATATGCTCTTTTTTTATTAAAATAAAATAATCAATATAATTTATCCTTTAAATTTCTCCTTTTGAGTATTATAATGTTAGCAATATATTATTTATCAGGAGAAAGAAAATGGACAAAGACAAAGATATCTTACTTATAAACGACCTGCCGGGAGTTGGCAAAGTTGCATTATCCGCAATGATGCCGATAGTTTCTTCCCTTGGATTTAGAGTGCATAACTTACCAACAGCAATAGTATCAAACACTCTTGATTATGGTTTGTTTGAAATAATGGATATGACAGACTACATGGAAAAGACAATTGATATATGGAATAAATTAAATTTTAAATTCGATTGTATTTGCACAGGATTTATTAACTCAGATCCTCAGGTTGAATTAATAGAAAAAATAATAAAAGACAACAAAGAAAAATCTCCAATAGTAATGGTTGACCCTATTATGGGTGATGACGGCAAGTTATATTTGGGACTTAGCGAAAATGTCGTAAAAAACATGAGAAAAATGTGTTCTATGGCAGATATAGTAACACCAAATTTAACGGAAGCATCTTTTATATTATATGATGAAATGAAAAAAACAGCTTTAACCAAAGAAGAAATAAAAGAGTATATAGATGAATTTAAAAAAATAGGTTCAAAATCTGTTGTAATTACAAGCGTAAAACACAAAGAAGATAATAATTACTATATAGAAGGATATTCACACTTTGAAGACGATTATTTTTCTATTCCTTATGATTATATAAACGTACGTTTCCCGGGAACGGGAGATGTATTCTCAGCGGTTTTAATAACAAAATTCTTAAAAGGACTTACATTAAAAGAATCATGCAAAGCTGCTTCGGATTTTGTAAGAAAGGCTATGGAAAAAGACGAAAAAATCGTTGTAGACAAAAGAATGGGAATGAATATAGAAGATAATCTTCAATTTTTAAAATAAAAGAGGTTTAATATGAGAAGAAAAGACAGAGAAATGGATAAAAATTTTGCCCTTGACGTTTTGAAAAAGTCACCATATGTAGTTTTATCATTAACCGATGAAAACAACAATCCATACTGTATACCAATAAGCATTGTACTTGAAGAAAATCATTTATACTTTCACTGTGCAATGGAAGGAAAAAAGATAGACTTACTTAAAAACAACAATCAAATCTGCATATGCGCTGTATCAAGGTGCAGACCAAAACCTGAAGAGTTTACAATGGAATTTGAAAGTGCAGTTTTATATGGAAAAGCAGAGGAAGTAAAGGAAAAAGAAGAAAAGATACATGCATTAAAATTAATATGCCTTAGATATGCAAAAAGCAATATGGAAATGTTTGATGATGCAATAAACAGAAGTTTAGAAAGAACAAATGTAATAAAAATAAATATAGATGAAATAACAGGAAAAAGAAAAAAATATTCTAAAGAGGGAAAAGAACTTAAATACGGTGAAAATTAAAAAACGCACAAAAGTGCGTTTTTTTATATCGTACCAAAAATTCTATCTCCCGCATCTCCAAGTCCAGGAAGAATATAACCATGTTCATTTAAACATTCATCTATTACAGCAGTATATATATCAACATCAGGATGTTCTTTTTGAAGTTTTTCTATTCCTTCAGGAGAAGATATTATACATAAAAATTTAATATGTTTAATTCCTCTTTCTTTTAATTTATCAATGGCATCAACTGCAGAACCGCCGGTTGCAAGCATTGGGTCAACAACATAAGCGTCCATAGTTTCGTAATTATTTGGCATTTTAAAATAATATTCTTCTGCTTTTAGAGTTCTCTCGTTTCTTTCAAGTCCTATATGACCTACTTTAGCATTTGGAAGAAGTTCAAGCATTCCATCCATCATTCCAAGTCCTGCTCTAAGTATTGGTATAACCGTTATATTATCATTTATAATCTTTTCACCCGTTGTTTCACAAAGGGGAGTTTTTATTTTTTCTTTCTTTGTTTCAACATTTCTTACTGCTTCATAACCGATAAATAAAGATAACTTTTTTACTGTTTCCCTAAAATCTTTTATGTTTGTTTTTTCATCTCTTAAAGTTGATACATAATCTTTAATAATAGGGTGATCAAGGATAATTACTTGTGACATTCCGTTACCTCTCTTCTGTTTTCTATACTAAAAGTATTTTATTATAATAATACCCTAAAGGCAAATATTTAATTATTAAAAATTTCTTACGAAACTATGTTAAAATATTATAAATATTAAACATTACATTTATAAATCAAGAATTTTTTATTATTACAAAAAAGATAAGGCAAAACCTTATCTTTTATTTTTTACTATTTTACCGTTTTTAAATTCCCCTTCGTATGTTTTACCGCTTGGATAAGTGAGTTTACCCTGACCATTATATTCATTATCCTTAAACTCTCCTTCATATATTACCTTATTTGGATATATAAGTTTGCCAATTCCGCTTCTTTTATTATTTTTAAATTCCCCCTCATACAATGCACCGTTCGCAAAATGCATTTTACCAAAACCTTCTATATTATTATTCTTAAATTCTCCTTCATATACTGCTCCATTTGTATAAAATACTTTCCCCTCTCCTTCACGCATACCATTTTTAAAATTACCTTCGTATACCATGCCTCCTGCATATGTAACTCTTCTAAACCCGTCTTGCCACTGCCCTTTTATAGAATTTTCAATATATTCACAGTTTATATCCTTTGTTCTATCTATAAAGGTTTTTGCCAAAGAAGAAGGTTTTTCATGAATACCCACTACATACTTTGTAAAATCATCTATTTTATTATAAGTTGAATTAAACATTATACTTTTGGGAAACATTTCTTTTGCAACATCTGAAATTTCTTTAGGAAAATATAAATCAGCAGCTCCAAACAAATGTAGAATTTCATGAATTACAGAATTATAATTTTCACCATATAATACTGCAAACTCACAAAAATCATAAAAAGACTCTTTTGCACTTATGGCATAACATAGAGATGGTCTCTTAGTAATAAATAAAAATGCCACCTGGTCCACGTCGTATTTTAAATACATCTTATCATGCACATTTTTCAAATTAAGGCAATCAAATCCATTTGCAAAATCTTTTAACCACTTTTCACAGCTTGTTCTTTCAAAAGGATATGATATATTTAAATAATAAGATGAAACGTAATATTCAAAAAATACATTTTCTTCATTTATACATTTCTTTAAATAATCAAATATATCAAATAATTTTTGGCTTTTTTCTTCTATTTCTCCATTCGTCCATTTATATTCATTGTCACTTACATAAACATTAACAAAAAGCAATTTTCCTCTTAATTTTTTTAATGTTCCTATATTCATTCTGGATAAAAGACAGTGAGTTTCCATATATTACCTCTTAACATTAATCAATATACTTTTTCTCTTTTTCACAACACATCTGCGTTAACATTTCATTCATATAATTCATTTCGTTTTCATTTATTAGTACGGTTATAAAGTCTCCGGCTTTTATTTTATTATACCCTCTTGGGATAAACTCTTTATTACCTCTTTCTATTGCTACAAGCAAACAATTATTAGGCCACTGAATTTCATCAAGCCTCTTACCATCAACTTCGCTTTCAAAAGCTATATTATATGTTACTAACATTGTTTCATTGCTTGGCTCTTTAAGTTCTATTTTTTGTTTTTTTAATATATTATCAAGTAAGCTTTCATATATAGGCTCACTTTTAAATATATAAGCAACCACATAAGATATTATGCAGACAAGGCTTATTGATATCATATGAGAAAGAGAGCCTGTCATTTCCGCTATTAATATTATACCAGTAAAAGGTGCTCTTACGGTTGCACAGAAAAATCCCGCCATTGCAAGAATTATAAACTTTTGCGTAAAATCCGCAGAAATACCAATTAGATTTGTGCAAACTACAGCAAAAATAGCACCTATAAAAGAACCTAAAACAAGCAAAGGAAAGAAAATCCCTCCGGGAGCTCCAGAGCCAAAACAAATGGCAGAAAAAATAAATTTTACAATAAGCAAAGTAATAAGTGTTGATAAAATATACTGATTATTTTCAAGTATTTTTACCATTTGATTTCCCCCTGCAAGTACATCTGGAAGAGTAAATGCAAGAATAAATGCAAACACAGTAGGAATTAGTATTTTATATTCGGTTTTTATTTTATTTAGCTTAGCATATATATGCTGAGAATAGACCATAACCTTATTATATATACTACCGCATACTCCAAGTATAACCCCTAGAATAATTATAAGACCAAAATATTTTAATGGGATTGTTTGAAGATTTGTGTAGTGAAATACAGGAGAAAGCCCGAAGATACTTTTTGCAAGAAAATCTGCCGTAATAGATGCTGTCATTACACTTACAATAATTCTTCCGTCAAAATTTTTATGTATTTCTTCCATTGTAAACATAGCCCCTGCCAAAGGAGCATTAAATGCAGCAGCAAGACCTGCGCCTGCACCACATGAAAGATAAACTTTTTCTTTAGTTTTCCCTTTTTTTTGAATTCTTGCAAGAAGTTTTGCAGACATGGCTCCAAGCTGTATGGAAGGACCTTCTCTTCCAAGAGAAAATCCTGATACAATACAAAGAGTTCCTCCTATTATTTTTGCAATTAATACCTTAATTGGATTTTGGGATAAATATCCTTTCATTTCTCCACTTACTTGAGGAATACCGCTGCCGTTCGCCATTGGTTCAAACTTAATTAACTTACCAATAATTAAAGAAAGTAGTATTATAAATACTCCCCAAAAGAACATATACAAAAAATTACCATTTATTGTTTTTATGGTACCAAACAAAAAAGCTTCGGCTTTTGTTAAAAGAAATCTATAAATTATAGCGCTTATCCCTGCAACTAACCCAATAAGAACCCCTTCTAATACAAATTTTATTTGTTCGCTTCCTTTTTTGTTTGAAAGTCTGGTTTTTATATTTTTCGCCATTGTATCGTTCAATGTTTTATCCTCTTATTCATACTTTATTTGATTATATTTTAACACATAAAAATAACAGATATAAATTTTTTTATATGGTTAAATACATATAATAAATTATCATAATATCATTTATACTAAAATATATATATCAATCAAATTTACTTTTAAAGAAATATTAATATATCATTCCTTTAATTTAAAAGGGATGTAAACTTGTTAAATAAAAAAGCACCTTTTATCATATTTAAAAGGTGCTTTTTTTATTTATTTTATATATTTCTTTTTACTTTTGAAACTCACAGCTCCAACTAATCCACAACCGGCAATAATAGATAGTATAGTCCATAATCCAATATTGTTATCATCTCCCGTTTCTGGTGTAATTATTTTATTTTTATCTAATATTTCAAATTCACCAGTTACTTCACCATCTGTATAAATTACAGTTAAAGTATGCTTTCCAACTGATAGTGTATTTAGATATTCCGGTTTTAATGTAATGATAGTACTTCCAGATTTTACTGTATAATTTTTTTCATCAACAGCTTTTCCATCAATTTCAATTCCTACAAATTTTTCAACATCACCATTAACTGTAATACTGATTGAACTACTATCACCTTTAGTCCACTGACTGTTATTTCCTGATATAATATTATAATCTGTAACAGTTTCAATTTTTTCAATCAAAGTTTCACATTTATTTAATATATCATTTAATTCTGTCTTTTCTTCTTCAGTAGCGTTATCAGTATTTATATTTTCTATAATTGTTTTTATTTCTTCAATAGTTGTTTTATCATCAGAAGTTACATTATCAACTGTAATATCTTTAATTGGATCAGCAATGCTTGCAATTGACTTCATAGTAACCGTACATGTTGTGATGTTACCGGCTTTATCTGTAGCAACAATATTATATGTTGTATCTGTATTTCCATCTAAGACAAAACTTTCTTGAACAGAGGCATTATTTAATGTAACAGATTTTAGATTTGCATCAAAAACACTAACACTTTGTGTAGTGTAATAAGTTTCTCCATTAGTTACCCCATTAATAACAGGATATGTAATATCTTCCACACCTTCAACAGTAATTTCTATAGGTTCCGTTACAGAAACAGTATATTGATTATCTTGCTCAATAAGAGCTTCTCCATTTGCTTTTACTGCAAAATTATCTGTTTTTGAGAATCCATCATTAATATTAAGAGAAAAAGCAAGATTATTATCTTGTTGTATATAATCAGGTACTTGAGGACTTAAACTACATATATCCGTATCTATATTTGATACAATTTGATATAAAAGAGCCTGTCCGGCAGGTTTTTCTCCGTTATAAGTACCGCCAAGATTAACCTTTATGCTTCCGTTATTTTGAATATTACCATTACCGGTCATTGTAATTCCCTTAGCAATTGTCAACGAAGTATTTGCAGGAACAGTAAGCTGTTTTCCACTCTCAACTTCAAAGTCATTTTCTAAAATAACATTGCCATAAACAGTTCCGGAATTTCCTTGAAATAAAACCCCAGATGTTTTATTATATGATCCACCATCACTTACGCTAGAAGCAAATATAATACCATTTCCATCAAGTTTTAGAGTTCCACCAGAATAATTATAATTTCCACTTCCAATGCCGGCTCCATTATTTCCACCTTGGGCTTTAATCAAACCGCCATATACAGTAATTACGCCTGCATTGTCATCTTTTCCAACGTTATCTCCTCCACCAATTCCGGCAGCATTATTACCTCCTATAGCAGTAATATCTCCACCATATATATTAACGAAGTTTGAATTTGCAGGTGTACTTCTACCATTTCCAATTCCAGCACCTTGATTAGCACCTTGAGCAATAATTGTTCCACTCATTATATTGATAGTTCTTTTTCCTCCGGCACGACCTCCAATCCCAGGCCAACGATTACCACCTGTAGCATATAATGTACCTGTACCTTCAATTGTTAAAGTCGATGTAACCGTTTCTTGACCAGCAAGCCCCATTTGAATACCTGAAGCTTGTGTACTCGCTCCTGATAAAGTATTTTCTGTACCTTCTGCAAGTATCAATGTAAGATTAGTATTATTATCTAATCCTATAGGTGCAGCATTTGAATTTGTTTGAGTAATACTGGTTCCAGACAATGTAACTGTTGCAGTAGCACCGGCTTCGATTAAAATCCTACGACCACTTCCTCCATTATCACCAACAACTGTTACATTTGCGCCATTGGATATTGTATAAACTCCATCTGCATATGTCCAACCATCTCCTGATGCAGCAGGATTTGTATCTGACATATCAATTACATTTCCTTCACTTAAAGCCATTACCGGCATAGGGCAAGAAAATAACCCTATTACCAATGCCAATGACATAAATAGCACAAAAAATTTATGAGGTACTTTTAATTGTATCATGGAATTTCCTCCTAGAATATTGTCTTTATTTTTTACGACCTATTTTAATTATAGATATGGAATAATTCTAACATGTTTATTTTTTTTGTTCAATATATTTTAATTCTATATGTTGCATAAATATTAATTAAAGATACACTTTATCATAAATAAAAGAATAAATATAAATTTTCTATTAACTATTTAATAATCTATACTACATAAATCTAACAGCCTACAATGAATAAAAAATACAAATTATATATAATGATTAGTAAAAATATAAACATAAAAACTCACAAAATATATTAATATACAATACATTTTAAGTTTAATTAAATATATTTATATCTATGTTATTAACACTGACTATTTATATAAAAAAATAAAAATAGTTACTAAATGATAAAAAATGAATTGATGCAAAAAAAGTGTAACCCCATATTATGAGGTTACACTATCATTTTAATTTTTTTAATTAGTCTAAGTATTTAGCTAAGATAGCTTTTACTTCGTCTTGAGTTTCAGCATTTTCTAAAACTTCGTTAGCAATTTCTTTAGCTTGTTCATATGTAAAGCTTCTTACAACTTTTTTAGCTCTTAAGATAGAAGGAGCTGACATAGAGAATTCATCAAGTCCAAGACCTAATAGTAATAATGCAGCTGTTGGATCCCCTGCCATTTCACCACACATACCTGTGAAGATACCTTCTTTATGAGAAGCATCAATAACGTTTTTAACAAGTCTGATTATTGCTGGTGAAAGTGGTTGGTTAAGTTCTGATAAGTTTTGGTTTTGACGGTCAACAGCTAATGAGTATTGACATAAGTCATTTGTACCAATTGAGAAGAAGTCAACTTCTTTAGCGATAATATCAGCTGTAACAGCAGCAGAAGGGATTTCGATCATGATACCAACTTTGATGTTTTCATCATATTCGATTCCTTTTTCTTTAAGTTCAGCTTTACATTCTTCTAAGATACCTTTAGCTTTTCTAACTTCTTGTACGTTAGAAATCATAGGGAACATGATATGAGCGTTTCCGTATACACTTGCTCTAAGTAAAGCTCTAAGTTGAGTTTTGAACATATCAACGTTTTGGAAGCAAAGTCTTACAGCTCTAACACCTAAGAATGGGTTCATTTCTTCTTCCATTGGAAGATATGGAAGTTGTTTGTCACCACCGATATCAAGTGTTCTGATGATTACCGGTTTGCCGTTCATTCCTTCTAAAACTTGTTTATAAGCTTCAAATTGAACGTCTTCTGATGGCATTTCTTTTGAATCCATGTATAAGAATTCTGATCTGAATAGACCTACACCGTCAGCACCGTATTTGTTTGCACCTTCAAGGTCATTAGGGCTACCGATGTTTGCACAAAGTTCAACTTTGTGTCCATCACTTGTTTCACTTGGCATATCTTTAAGTTTAGCGAGTTCAGCTTGTTCTTGTTTGTAAGCTTCTTGTTTAGCTTCATATTCTTTAATTTCTTCATCTGTTGGGTTAATGATGATGTTACCGTCTGTACCGTCAACGATAATTTTTTCTCCACCTTTAACTTCACTTGTAATATTACCAAGACCTACAACAGCAGGAACTTCAAGTGATCTTGCCATAATAGCTGAGTGAGAAGTTCTACTTCCTTCATCAATAGCAAAACCGATAACTTTATCTTTATTCATTTGAGCTGTATCTGATGGTGTTAAGTCAACGGCTACGATAATTCCGTTTTCACCAACTTGTGATAAATCAGCACTTTCAAGACCTAATAAGTGTCTTAAAATTCTGTCTGCAACGTCTTGACAGTCTGTTGCTCTTGCTTTCATATATTCATCGTCCATAGCCCCGAATATTGCAACGAAACCTTCTGTAACTTCGTTTAATGCTTGTTCAGCAACGATCAATTCATTTTTAATTTTATTTTGGGCTTCACCAATATATCCAGGGTCATCTAAGAACATCATATGAGCAGTAAATACTTCAGCTTCTTCTTCCCCGATTTCTTTAGCTGTTTTTTCTTTTAAAGCTTGTAATTCGGCTCTTGATTTTTCAATAGCGTCATCTAATTTTTTAAGTTCTGCATCAACTGCTGATGCTTCGATTTTGCCCGGTGTTACAACTAAATCTTCCTTTACATATAAGAATACATTACCAATCGCAACTCCAGGCGATGCATTAATTCCTTTCATGATAAAAACCTCTTTTCTTTGTTATAGATAAATATATTATATTATAAAATAAAATAAAATCATAGTGTTTTTTATAAAACTGTTTACATTTAATTTATTTGTATTTTAAAAAGCCTTTAAAAATAAGGATTGTTTTATTTGATAAGTAACTTATAATATGCTATTATATATAATGGTTTTTTACCTAAAGCGCCCCCTTAGTTAAATGGATATAACAAACCCCTCCTAAGGGTTAGTTGTGAGTTCGATTCTCGCAGGGGGTGCCATAATAATCATAATAAAAAATTAACCTCTTAGTATTAAATACTAAGAGGTTTTTTATTAATATCTTTACGGATATTAAAAATTATCTTTTTTTTCATAGATTTTTCTTATGCTCATTATACCGCTAAACAGTAAAATTGCAGATAACAAAAAAACACAACTGACTTTATTATATCATTTTGAAAGCTATTTATCCCTGCCCAAATAAGTACTCCAATAATAAAAGTATATAATATGAAAATTATACCAATAAAAGGATACCTAATCCATTTACTTACTTTTTTATCTTCAAAAATAACTGATATTACACATAAAAATAATTCACATATAATTTCAATTATAAAATCCATAAGTACTTTCTCCTTTTTTAAGTACAATCACTAATAATATTTAAGGTATTATAACAAAATAATAATTCGTTTTTATCAATATCATAAATTGTTAATATATTGTTAAGTTTTGATAATTGAGAATTTAAAAAAGAGAAAATAATCATTGTATTAACAAACATTTATCAAAATAAAAAACAGCCTTATTAGGCTGTTTTATTTAATTAAAGAATAATTTAATATCATCCTCTACACTTCCAATTCCTGCTATTTTAAATTCATCGACTAAAACTTTAGTAACATTAGGACTAAGGAATGCAGGAAGTGTAGGTCCAAGATGAATATTTTTAACGCCTAAAGATAATAAAGCAAGTAAAACTATAACAGCTTTTTGTTCATACCATGCAATATTATAAACAATAGGAAGGTCATTAATATCATCTAAGCCAAAGATTTCCTTAAGTTTCATTGCAATTACTGCAAGAGAATATGAATCGTTACACTGACCTGCATCTAACACTCTGGGTATACCGTTTATATCGCCTAAATTCAATTTATTATATCTATATTTTGCACATCCGGCAGTAAGAATAACCGTATCTTTTGGAAGAGCTTTTGCAAATTCCGTATAATATTCACGGCTTTTCATTCTACCGTCACACCCTGCCATTACGACAAATTTTTTAATAGCTCCGCTTTTTACAGCCTCAACTATCTTATCGGCTAACTTAAATACTTGATTATGAGCAAAACCGCCTACAATTTCTCCTGTTTCTATTTGTGTCGGAGCACTGCATTTTTTTGCATGTTCAATAATCTGTGAAAAATCTTTTGTCTGTCCTATTTCTCCTTTAATATGTTTACACCCTGGGTAACCTGCTGCACCTGTAGTATAAACTCTATCTTTATAACTATCCTTTGGAGGAACAATACAGTTTGTCGTCATTAAAATAGGTCCGTTAAATGATTCAAATTCTTCTTTTTGTTTCCACCACGCATTACCATAGTTTCCTACAAAGTTAGGATATTTCTTTAATTTCGGATAATAGTTTGCAGGTAACATTTCAGAATGAGTATATACATCAACTCCGCTTCCTTGCGTTTGTTGTAGTAGCATTTCCATATCTCTTAAATCGTGACCTGAAACTAAAATTCCCGGATTTTTCCCTACTCCAATATTTACCTTTGTAATTTCAGGATTTCCGTAAGCAGCGGTATTTGCCTCATCTAAAAGAGCCATACCCTTTACTCCGTATTCTCCGGTTTTTAAAGTTAAATTTACTAAATCTTCAACACTTAAACTATCATCTAAAGTTAGCGATAAAGCTTCTTGAATAAAGCTATCTACCTCTTCATCTGTCTTTAATAGTGCATTTGCATGTTTAGAATATGCACAAAGACCTTTTAATCCATAAGTTATAAGCTCTCTTAAAGAACGAATATCTTCATCTTTTGTAGATAATACACCTACCGTCTTTGCAAGTTCTTCCCAGTCTCCTTCTCCATTCCATAGTGCCGCTTTTGGTAGATTTTCTTTATTACCTAACTTATTTATTAAATCCTCTTTTGTCTTTAATGTTAAAGTAATTCTGTCTTTAATACTGTCTATGTCAAAATTTGCGTTTGTAATTGTTGTAAATAAATTTATAGATACAAGATAATTTATATCGTCAGATACTTTTTTATCTTCTTGTCTAAGACGTGTTGTAACAAAAGATAATCCTTTAGTTACATATATTAATAAATCCTGCATATTTGCAACATTTGGTTTTTTCCCACACACTCCAACAGCAGTACAGCCTTTGCATCCTGCAGTTTCCTGACATTGATAACAAAACATTTTATTTCCCATATTTTTTTATTCCTCCATACTAATTGCAGATACAGGACAATTATCAATCGCCTCTTGTACCTTAATTAAATTATTTTCATTTACATCTTTATAAGCTTCTGACTTCCCATCCTCATTTAAACGAAAAACTTCATCACAGTATGTGCAACATAGTCCACATCCAATACAAAGCTCTTCATTTACAAATGCTTTCATATTAAATACTCCTTTCTTAAAATACAACAACAAGCAGCATTTTAAATGCTTCTTCACCATATACCGCATGAGGGTGATTAGCAGGCATTACAATAGATTCACCTTCTTTTAGAATATATTCTTTATCATCAATAGTGATCTTACCTACTCCGTCAAGACAAGTAACAAAAGCATCACCGCCAGATTTATGTGTACTTATTTCTTCCCCTTTATCAAATGAAAATAATGTAATGCTTAATGCACTATTTTGAGCAAGGGTTTTACTTACAACCTGACCTTTTTGATAAGATATTTCATCTTTTAATAAAACTACTTGTGCTTGATTTATATTTTTTATTTTTGTATTCATAACTTTCCTCCATATTAGCTTTTCTTAAATATTTTTACTTATTCATGTAGAATATTTATTTTTTATTTGATTTTGTAAATGTATAATACTATAATCAAACCTAAGAATATGTTGTATTTCCAACAAAAGGAGAAGTTTATGGATAAATATTTTGATATATTATTAAAATGTCCTTTATTTAAAGGTGTTCAAGAAAATCAATTAAAATCAATGATAAAATGTCTTAATGGGAAAATTATAAATGTAAAAAAGAATGAAACGATATTTCTTGAAGGAGACCTGGCTCAAAATTTTGGAATCGTACTTATGGGAAAAGTTAAAATTATAAGAGATGACTTTTACGGAAACCGCAGCGTTTTAACAGTATTAAAAGAATCTGAAATGTTTGCGGAAGTATTTGCTTTTGCAGGGCTTAATACTTTTCCCGTAAGTGCGGTAGCAGATAAAGACAGCGAAATAATGCTTTTAAATACAGATAAAGTAATGACAATGTGTTCCGCTTCCTGTCATTATCATAATTTAGTAATCAAAAATTTATTAAAAGAGATGGCACAAAAAACACTATCATTAAATAAAAAAATAAGATATATGTCAGAAAAGACAACAAAGAACAAGCTAATGCTGTATCTTTTAGATCAAGCAAAACAAAACAACAGCTGTGAATTTACAATACCTTTTGACAGGCAGGCTCTTGCCGATTATTTGGGGGTAGAAAGAAGTGCCATGTCGGCAGAAATTGGCAAATTAAAAAAATTGGGAATAATTGATACAAAAGGCTCTTGGTTTAATGTAAAGAAAATTGATGAAGATATTTAAATAATAAAAAAATTGTGTTTTCATATTATAAAAAATTCAATTATATTATTAAATAATATAAAATTATAATTGCATTAATCATAATATTTAAAATATAAAAGTACCCTTTAAATATATTAAAGGGTATTTTTATTCTTCTGTTTCATAAATAATATCACCGGTAAAATAAACATATAAATCCATGGCATAAATCTCATCTTTATGTTTACGTCTTAGATAACCTGAATAGAATAATTTATTATACCCGTAAAGTTCATCTACAATTTCAAATGTAAAATCATCATATTTTTTGATAAACTCTCCAATTTCTAATTTTTCACTTTTGAACATTCCATATTCACCAAGACTGTTTTGAATAACCACACTTGAAAAATCAAAATCTACATTTTCAATAATAATACTGCCCGGTATTACGTTGTACGGTTCAACAAGTTTTACATATCCATTTTCAAATTCAAGTTTTATGTTACTATCAATAATTTTAATATTATTAACATACATATCATGTAAGCTATAAGAAAAAGGAGGATTATACTTATATTTTGTTTTCATCTATTTCCCTTAATTTATTGTAATATTTTATTTTTATTATAATTTTTTTATTTTATATTACAATTAACTTTTTCTTAAGAATTTAATAACTTATAATAAATCCCCCTAAATAAACCCTTATCTTTTAATCTCTCCTTTAATTCCATAAACCACGCTGTCTTTTGGGATGTCCTTTGTTACAACGCTCCCCGCACCAATTATCGCCCCGTCTTCTATGGTAATTCCCGGAAGAATAACGACGTTTGAGCCTATCCAAACATCATTTTCTATTTTTATAGGCTTTGCAAATTCAAGTCCTATTCTTCTTTCTTCTTTATTTTTTGGATGAGAAGCCGTTGTTATAACACAGTTTGGTCCTATAAACACATTATCTCCTATTGTAACTTTTGCTGCATCAAGAATTGTTAAGTTATGATTTGAATAAAAGTTTTCTCCAATAGATATATTAAAACCGTAATCACAGTAAAAAGGCTGTGTTACTGTTACTCCTCCTTTTATCTGACCTAAAATATCTTTTAAAAGTTTATTTTGATTTTCTTTATCTGATGGTTTTAGATTGTTAAATTCAAAACATAAATCAGCACACTTATCCCTAAGCTTTAAAATATTCTTATCATAATTTGCATCGTAAAGCATTCCTTTTTGAGCCTTTTCCCATTCGTTCATTTTTATCTCCTGTTTTTTTATTTATTATAATATACATTAAAAGATTTGATTTATTTATTATAAGTTTTATAAGGAAAAATTTCCCTAACAAAATTCTTATTTCTACAAAATATCCAATAAAATTGAAATGGGTTTAAAAATTATGTAAAATAAAATTAAATATATAACAAAGGATAAAAATTATGGCAGACAATAAAAAAGAAATGGAAAGAGATGAGCTTCATAGAGCTATATGGGCTATAGCCGATGAATTAAGAGGAGCAGTTGACGGCTGGGACTTTAAAAATTATGTCCTTGGCACAATGTTTTATAGATACATATCAGAAAATATATCAGAATATATAAACAAAGGAGAAAGAGACGCCGGTGACCTTGAATTTGACTATGCTAAATTAGAAGATGAACAAGCAGAAACAATAAGAGAAGATATAGTAAATTCAAAAGGCTTTTTTATTCTTCCAAGCGAACTTTTCTGCAATGTGCAGAATAAGGCAAAAAGCGATGAAAATTTAAACGAAACATTAGAAAAAGTATTTAGAAATATTGAAAATTCGGCAAAAGGAACCGATTCAGAAAATTCTTTTGCGGGACTATTTGATGATTTTGACGTAAACAGCAACAAACTTGGTTCAACGGTTAAAAAAAGAAACGAAAGACTCGTTAAACTTTTAGACGGCATAAACAACATGAAACTTGATAATGTTCAAAATCACGATATAGATACCTTTGGTGATGCTTATGAATATCTTATGACAATGTATGCATCAAATGCAGGAAAATCGGGAGGCGAGTTCTTCACACCGGCAGATGTTTCGACTCTTCTTACGCTTCTTGGAACAGTAGGGAAAAAAGAAGTAAACAAAGTATACGACCCTGCCTGCGGTTCAGGTTCGCTTCTTTTAAAATCCGTTAAAGTACTTGGAAAAGAAAATGTAAGAAACGGTTTTTACGGTCAGGAAATAAATATAACAACCTATAACGTATGCCGTATAAATATGTTTCTTCACGATATAGACTATGACAAATTCGATATAGCCTGTGAAGATACTTTAACAAAACCAAAACACTGGGATGATGAACCTTTTGAGCTTATCGTATCAAAT
Organism: Anaerofustis sp. NSJ-163; assembly: GCF_024135845.1. Lineage (NCBI taxonomy): Bacteria > Bacillati > Bacillota > Clostridia > Eubacteriales > Eubacteriaceae > Anaerofustis > Anaerofustis sp. NSJ-163. The sequence goes on along the minus strand of NZ_JAMYJV010000003.1, from coordinate 229,195 downwards.
CCTCCTTATTCAATAAAATGGGAAGGAGACAGCAACGCAACCTTAATAAACGACCCAAGGTTTTCCCCTGCCGGAGTTTTGGCACCTAAAGGAAAAGCAGACCTTGCTTTTATTATGCATTCATTAAGCTGGCTTGCCACAAACGGAACAGCTGCCATAGTATGCTTCCCGGGAATAATGTACAGAGGGGGAGCAGAGAAAAAAATAAGAAAATATCTTATTGATAATAACTTTATAGATACTATTATCCAGCTTCCGGAAAACCTATTCTTTGGAACATCAATAGCAACGTGTATCATGGTAATGAAAAAGAACAAAACCGATAACAAGACTTTATTTATTGATGCGAGCAAAGAATGCATAAAGGTAACAAACAACAATAAACTTACAAAAGAAAACATGGATAAAATACTATCAGTATTTAAAGAAAGAAAAGAAGAAGAACATTTTTCTTCTCTTGTGGAATACGAAAAGATAAAAGAAGAAGATTACAACTTATCTGTAAATACATATGTTGAACCACAAGATACAAGAGAAGTAATAGATATTGATGTATTAAACAAAGAAATAAAAGAGATAGTAGAAAAAGAAGAAATTTTAAGAGCCGAAATCGACAAAATAATCAATGAGATTGAGGGATAACATGAAAAATCAATTTGAATTTTTAATGTATAAAATAGAAGAAGAAAATATAAAAGTAAATGCTTTTATAAAAGATGAAACAATTTGGCTTACACAAAAAGCAATGGCTGAACTGTTTGACGTAGATAAATCAACAATAAGCCGACATTTAAAAAATATTTTTGAAGAAGGAGAATTAAAACAATCCATGGTTGTTGCAGAATTTGCAACAACCACTAAACATGGTGCCATTGAAGATAAAACACAAACTCATATGACAAACTTTTATAATCTTGATGCAATCATTTCAGTAGGTTACCGTGTAAATTCTCTTCGTGCAACAAATTTTAGAATTTGGGCAACAAAAATATTAAAAGAATATATGATTAAAGGTTTTGCAATGGATGATGAAAGACTAAAACAAGGCAAAACCTTATTTGGCAAAGATTATTTTAAAGAATTGCTGGAAAGAGTTCGTTCTATAAGGGCGAGCGAAAGAAGAATATGGCAGCAAATAACAGATATTTTTGCAGAATGCAGCATTGATTATGACAAAAATTCAGATATTACAAAAAGATTTTATGCTATGGTGCAAAATAAATTTCATTTTGCAATAACAGGTCAAACAGCAGCAGAAATAGTATATACAAAATCAGATCATAACAAAGAACATATGGGGCTTACAACATGGAAAAATGCTCCTGCCGGAAGAATATTAAAATCAGATGTAACAGTTGCAAAAAATTATTTGGATGAGAAACAAATTAAAAGTCTCGAAAGAGCAGTAAGCGGATATTTTGATTATATTGAAGACCTAATCGAGAGAGAAAACACATTTACAATGGAAGAATTTGCAAAAAGCATAAATGCATTTTTGGAATTCAGAAGATATGAAATATTAAAAGATAAAGGCAAAATATCAAGTAAGGATGCAAAGGAAAAAGCCTATTTGGAATACGACCAATTCAACAAGACACAAAAAATAGAATCTGATTTTGATAAACAAATAAACAAAATGCTTAAAGAAAACGGTGAAAACATATGAGCAAATTAGAACAACTGATAAATGAACTCTGTCCCGATGGTGTGGAGTATAAATATTTAGATAAAATATTTAATATTAAAAACGGATATACACCGTCAAAAAAGAAAAAAGAATATTGGGAAAACGGAAATATTCCTTGGTTTAGAATGGAAGATATAAGAGAACATGGAAGAATTCTTAATGATTCAATTCAACATGTTACTCCTTGTGCTATAAAGGGAGAACTTTTCCCTAAAAATAGTATTATTGTTTCAACATCTGCCACGATTGGAGAACATGCACTATTAACTTGTAAATCTTTAGCAAATCAACGTTTTACATATTTAACAATAAAAGATAAATACAAAAATAAATTCAATATCAAATTCTTATTTTATTATTGTTTTAAACTTGATAGATATTGCCTCAAATATACAAAACAAGGTAATTTTGCATCAGTTGACATGTCAAAATTTGCAAAATTCAAAATCCCAATCCCCCCTCTTCCCGTGCAAGAAGAGATCGTGCGTATTTTGGATACCTTTACAGAGCTTACAGCAGAGCTTACAGCAGAGCTTACAGCAAGAAAAAAACAGTATGAGTATTATAGGGATGAGTTGATAAAAAATGCCAGAAATGCTGAATATAAAACTTTGGAAGAGATTTCAATAGATATGTATAGAGGGGCAGGCATAAAAAGAAATGAAGTATCTAAAACAGGAATACCTTGTGTAAGATATGGAGAAATATATACATCTTATAATATTTTGTTTAATAAATGCATATCCCATACTGATGAAAATAAACAAAATTCAAAAAAATATTTTGAGTACGGAGACGTATTATTTGCTATAACAGGCGAAAGTGTAGAAGAAATAGCAAAATCTATTGTTTATTTAGGAAATGAAAAATGTTTAGCAGGTGGTGACATTGTAATAATGAAACATAAGCAAAACCCTAAATATATTGGATATGCTCTATCAACAAATTCTGCACAAATGCAAAAAAGTAAAGGAAAAGTAAAAAGTAAAGTTGTTCACTCTAGTGTTCCTGCATTAAAGAAAATTAAAATACCTATTCCACCACTTGAAGAACAAGAAAAAATTGCTAATCTTATAGAAAAGTTCGATACCCTTTGTAACGATATAACCAATGGTCTTCCTGCTGAAATAGAAAAAAGACAGAAACAATATGAATATTATAGAGATAAACTGCTTGATTTTAAGGAGAAGTAAAATGGAGAAATAAGGAGAAATTAATTATGAATTTAATTGATTTTGTAAATAAATATTGGAATTACTATATGCAATTAGAAAATGATTTTTTTTCATTTGAGGCGTATTGTTCAATAGATAGTGATAATGATGACTGTTTTTCAACAAGATATTTACAATTATTTTTATCTATATGTGGAGAAATTGATACAATTTGCAAAACCTTTTGTAAAAAATTAGATAATAGCTTAAACACAAACAACTGTCGTATTACAGATTATATTAAAATTTTAAATGCTAATTATACAACTTTTGCAGAAGAAAAAATCAAATTAAATAACTATAAATACCTTTCCTTTAAACCATGGGAAAATCTTAAAAGTAATTCTTCACCAGATTGATGGAAAGAATATAATTTGGTAAAACATCATAGAGATGAACTAACAGACGGAAAAGAAAACTACAAATTGGCTAATCAAAAAAATACTATTCAAGCTTTGTGTGCATTATATATATTGATTGAATATTGGATATCAGATATTTTTAACCATGATCCAACATATTCGAATATTATAATGCCAACATTAAAATCAAAAAAATTTACATTAGAAAATTGGGATTATTTTTATCCGTACTTTATGGGATGTACATATTTTGATAAAGAAAAATTTGAAAAATATATTAACGGAGAACAAACATGAGCTACTTTAACATAGTTGCATCAACAACCGAAAACACCGTAATAACAGAATATAAACCGGGAATACAAACTGCAAAAGCATATCAAAGCGAAGCAGAACTTGAAAAAGAATTTATAAATCTGCTAATGTCTCAAGGGTATGAATATGTAGATATACATACACAAGATGAACTTAAACTTAATTTAAGGAAACAGCTTGAAAAATTAAACAACTATGAATTCAGCGATATGGAATGGGAAAGATTTTATAAAGATTCCATAGCAAATAAAAATGAACATATAGTTGAAAAGACAAGGAAGATACAAGAAGACTATATCCAAGTATTAAAAAGAGATGACAACACATCAAAAAATATCTCTCTTTTAGATAAAAACAATATTCATAACAATCATTTGCAGGTTTTAAATCAATACGAAGTGACAAAAGAAGAAGGGGCAATCTACGATAACAGATACGATGTTACAATTCTCGTAAACGGACTTCCTCTTATTCATATTGAACTAAAAAGAAGGGGAATAAACATAAAAGAAGCTTTTAATCAAATTAACCGCTATCAAAGAGATTCTTTCTTTGCGGGAGACGGTCTTTTTGAATATGTTCAAATATTTGTTATTTCAAACGGAGTAAATACAAAATATTATTCCAACTCCACCAGATATAATGCCATAAAAGAAGCCACAACAAAAAATTCAAACAAAAATAAAACCAGCAATAGTTTTGAATTTACCAGCTTTTGGGCAGATGCAAACAATAAAATAATTCCCGATTTAATAGACTTTGCAAAAACATTCTTTGCAAAACATACAATTCTTAACATAATTGCAAAATACTGCATATTTACATCAGAAAATATGCTTATGGTAATGAGACCTTATCAAATCACGGCAACGGAAAGAATAATAAACAGAATACAAATTGCAAACAACTATAAAAAATACGGAAGTATTGCATCAGGCGGATATATTTGGCATACAACAGGAAGCGGAAAAACCCTTACTTCCTTTAAAACTGCGAGAATAGCCTCTAATTTAGATTTTATAGATAAAGTTATATTTGTCGTAGACCGTAAAGATTTGGATTATCAGACAATGAAAGAATACGACAGGTTTGAAAAAGGATGTGCAAACAGCAACACTTCAACTGCCGTATTGACAAAACAGCTTGAAGACGATAATGCAAGAATTATAATAACGACAATACAAAAGCTTTCAACTTTCGTAAAGAAAAATGAAAAACACGATATATATGATAAACAAATTGTATTAATTTTTGATGAATGTCACAGAAGTCAGTTCGGCGAAATGCACAAAGCAATAGTAAAAAACTTTAAGAAATATTATTTATTCGGTTTTACGGGAACGCCTATTTTTGCCGTAAATGCGAAAGGAATAAATAATGGCAGCAATTTAACAACAGCTCAAACATTCGGGGATTTACTTCATACATACACAATAGTAGATGCCATAAACGACAGAAATGTTCTGCCTTTTAGAGTAGAATACAATAAGACAATAGACTATGAAGATAATATCAAAGATAAGCAGGTATACGACATAGACAGAGAAAATGTATATATGGCAAAAGAAAGAATCTCACTTATTACAAAATATATCTTAGACCACTTTGACCAAAAAACATATAGGGGAAACAAAACCTATGTTTTTAATTCCCTAAAAAATATTGAACAAGTTGCCACAAATAAAGATAAGAAGATTGAAGAAATAAAACAAAAACAAAGATTAAGCGGTTTTAATTCCATTTTTGCAGTAGCAAGCGTTGAAATGGCAAAGGCTTATTACAGCGAGTTTAAAAAACAGATGAATGAAAATAGAAATAAACAATTAAAAATCGCTCTTATTTACAGTTATAGCCAAAATGAAGAAGAAGCAGAAGGAATTTTAGGAGAAGAAAACAGCGAAGATACTTCCGCTTTAGATACAAACAGCAGAGAATTTTTGGAAGATGCAATAAGAGACTATAACAAAATGTTTAACACTTCCTATGATACAACAAGTGATAAATTCCAAAATTATTATAAAGACGTATCCCTTAGAATGAAAAATAAGGAAATTGATTTGCTTATTGTAGTAAATATGTTTTTAACAGGTTTTGACGCAACTACTCTTAATACATTATGGGTAGATAAAAATTTAAAAATGCATGGCTTGATTCAAGCATTCAGCAGAACCAACAGAATTTTAAATTCAATTAAAACATTTGGGAATATAGTTTGTTTTAGAAATCTTCAAAAAGAAGTAGATGATGCTCTTGCATTATTTGGCGATAAAGACGCAGGAGGAATTGTATTAATAAGAAAATTCAAAGACTATTTTTATGGCTATACAAACGAAAAGGGAGAAAACAAACCCGGTTATATCGACCTAATAAATAAATTAAAAGAGAAATTCCCGTTAAGTGAAGAAAGAATAACAGGGGAAGAAAGACAAAAAGAATTTATAATGCTTTTTGGCTCTATACTTAGAATGAGAAATCTTTTAAATTCCTTTGACGAATTTGAAGAAAATGACATAATATCCATAAGAGACATACAAAACTACACAGGAAGATATCAAGATATTAGAGATGAATGGATAAATAAAAAAGATATGGAAAAAGAAGATATAACCAATGATGTTATATTTGAAATAGAACTTATAAAGCAAGTAGATATAAATATTGATTATATATTAATGCTTGTGAAAAAATATCATGAAAGTCACTGCAAAGACAAAGAAGTATTAATTAATATACAAAACGCAGTTGATGCAAGTTATGAATTAAGGAGTAAAAAAGTTCTAATTGAAAACTTTATTGAAAGAGTCAATGAAACAGACAATATAGACGAAGAGTGGAGAAATTTTATAAAGAAAGAAAAAGAAAAAGAACTTGATAAAATAATTAAAGAAGAAAACTTAAAAGAAGAAGACACTAAAAAGTTTATTCAAAATGCGTTTAGAGACGGATATATAAAAACAACAGGAACGGACATTGACAAAATAATGCCTCCTGTATCAAGATTTTCTAAAGAGGGAAACAAACGAAAAGAGAAAAAACAAAAGGTTATTGAAAATCTAAAAGAATTTTTTGATAAATTCTTTGGTATAGGTTAAACACAAAGATAAAATTTATCTTTGTGTTTTTTATATACTCTTGAATAAAAATCCTTTATAATATATAAAAGAAACTAGAGGGAATTAATAAAATGAAAAAAAGAATTATTTTACCGTTATTGTTAATTTGTTGGCCTTATATGCTTCTTTTAATGTTTGCTTTACCGGATGAAGACACCAAACTTTTCATTCTTTTTCAATATCTCATATTCACGGTTATCGTATATGCGGCAAACATAATAAATGCTTATATGCTTAAGGAGGAAAACGACTTTTACACTCTTGCATTTTGGAATATGACAATAAAACTTATACATATTCCTTTTTTTGTCACTATGTTTATTGTGGGAATGATATTTATAATGGCAATGGTCGTTCCGGCTTTGCTTTTGGCCTCTCCGATTATTTGTCTTATTCTCGCATGTATGAATTATATACTCATTATGGTATCCTCTTCATACGGAATAAAAGCTGTTCTAAAAATGAAAAAAGAAAATATTTTATCAAACAAAGAAGCGACAATACATATCATAATGCATTTAATTTTTATTTTAGACGTAATAAGCTCTATAATAATCTTTAACAAAGCAAGAAAAGAAAACAAAAAAAGATAAGTTTTACTTATCTTTTTTTGCCTTTTCTTTCTTTTAAATATATTCTATTTGAACTGTTATATAAACCGATAAGTTCAAAAGAAATACCAAGCCCATAACATAGTCCGTTTACAAACTGAGCTATGTTTTCCCTAAAAATAAAATCTAAATAAGGAATATAATTATTTAAAATTGCAAGAGTGGTAAACAAAATTCCTAAGATTAAAAATCTGTTTACTTTTTTTGCTTTAGATGACTCTTCTTCAATAGAATAATTAATAAGCCTTTCCACAGTATCCTTTAACTGCTTTAACTCATCAATATTCATTCTTCTTCCATTTAAAAGCTCACTTATAGTTATATCAAATTCATTGCAAATCATATCAAGCAAAGACAAATCCGGCATAGTTTTACCATTTTCCCACCTTGAAACAGATTTATTGCTTACATTTAATTTTTCTGCTAGCTGTTCCTGAGTTAAGTTTTTCTCTTCTCTTAGACTTTTTATAAATTTACCAATCTGAGATTGATTCATATTAATTCTCCTTTTCCATCCAATACTTTATCTCATTATGATATTTTTTATGCTTTTTATAAAGGACAGAGAGTGAGAACTCACGTTAATTTGCAATTTTTACTCCGTCTTTATACTCTACTTTGTGATTTTCATCTATATATATTTCAAATGAAGCATTTTTTCCATACTTTTTAAGCAAGTCTTTTTCTATTTTTTCCATGCTGTCAAAAAGATGTTGTTTTTCTTCATCGGTTAATTTATTTAATTTATAATCATAGGAACGTATGTAAATATAAAATTCATGTTTATCATAATTTAAATAATCGTTAGCGCTTACATCTTTTACGTTAAACCAGTCTTCTTTTATTAAATCATCGTAAAACTCTGGTTTTGGGTTACCGCCATTATAAGATATATCTACAGTTAAAGCTTCCATTTCTTTTTCACTTAAATAAGGAGATATACTTTCTTTCATAACCTTATCCCCGCAGATAGAAAAAGAAATATTCATAAATTCCAATGTAAGAGCCTGTTTGGCTGAATATCTTTTTTTGCTGAAAATAAAATACTTATCATTATTTATTTTAAAAGTATGGTCTGAAATGATTGCCATTTCTCTTTTATTATCAGAGTTCATATAGGTTATATTCCACTCTTTGAACTTACCCGGTACATTCTCAGATAAATAAGGAGCAGAATGAACTATAATATATTCATCATATATTATACTTTCTTTTGTTTCTTCTGATACGCTTTCCCAGTTACCTTTACCAAAGAATATATCAAACTCATGACTAAACTTTTTAGGCCAATTGGAATTTATATTTTTAAATGTAGAATATCCGGCAATAAGTAAAATAGGAATAATAACTATAATAAGTTTTTTTAATACCTTCATTTCCCCTACCTCTTTATAACTTAAAATAAAACTTATCGTATGCTTCTAATCATATTTTACTTTATAAACAAAAAAAATAAAAGGACCAATTAAGGTCCTTTTATTAATATCTTACGACTAATTTATCATTTTCTACATCTACCTTTAATGTTGTTCCGCTTTCAAAGTTATTTGCTAAAATTGCTTTAGCTATTAATGTTTCAACATGACTTTGAATAAATCTCTTAAGAGGTCTTGCACCAAATATTGGGTCATAACCGTTATCGATTATAAATGCCTTTGCTTTATCACTTATAACCAAATGTAAGAATTTATCTTCAAGTCTGTTTTTAAGTTTTTCAAGCATAAGATCAACAATCTTAGATATTTCTTCTTTCTTAAGTGGTTTATAAATAACTATTTCATCTAGTCTGTTTAAAAATTCAGGTCTAAAGTGTGATTTAAGAAGTTTATCTATATTATCTTTTGTTTCTTCTGTAATATCGCCGTATTTTTCTGTACTTTCAAGCAAATATTCACTTCCAAGGTTAGATGTTAAGATAATGATTGTATTTTTAAAGTCAATTGTTCTTCCTTGTGAGTCTGTAACTCTTCCGTCATCAAGAATTTGAAGCAAGATGTTAAATACATCAGGATGAGCTTTTTCAATTTCATCGAAAAGTACTACACTGTAAGGACTTCTTCTTACTGCTTCCGTAAGTTGTCCCCCTTCATCATATCCTACATATCCCGGAGGTGCACCTATAAGTCTAGACACACTGAATTTTTCCATGTATTCACTCATATCAATACGTATGATATTTTGTTCATTATCAAATAGTGTATAAGCAAGTGTCTTTGCAAGTTCTGTTTTACCAACCCCTGTTGGACCAAGGAACAAGAACGAACCGATTGGTTTTGATGGGTCTTGAATGCCGGCTCTTGACCTGATTATCGCATCGCTTACAAGTCTTACCGCTTCGTCTTGACCGATTACTCTCTTGTGAAGTGTATCTTCTAAGTGAAGAAGTTTTTCTTTTTCGCTTTCAACAAGTTTGGATACGGGGATATGAGTCCATTTTGAAACAATCTTTGCGATTTCTTCTTCCGTAACTTTATCTCTTAGAAGAGTTGAATGTTTTTCTTTTGATTTTTCTTCTTCGGCTTTTAGTTCTTTTTGAAGTTCTGGCAATTTACCATATTTAAGTTCGGCTGCTTTATTAAGATTGTTTACTCTTTGAGCTTGTTCTATTTCGCCGTTTACTCTATCTATTTCTTCTCTTAATCTTTGAGCTTTTCCGATTGTGTCTTTTTCTTTCATCCATTTTGCTTTCATGGCATTAAACTTATCAGAAAGTTCAGCGATTTCCTTGTTGATTTCTTCAAGACGTTTCTTTGCAAGTTCGTCTTTTTCTTTTTTAAGAGCTGTTGCTTCAATTTGATATTGCATAATCTTTCTGTTTACTTCATCAAGCTCTGTTGGCATTGAATCCATTTCTGTCTTGATTAAAGCACAGGCTTCATCGATTAAGTCAATTGCTTTATCAGGTAAGAATCTGTCTGTAATATATCTGTTTGATAAAATTGCTGCAGAAACAAGAGCTTGGTCTGTGATTTTTACGCCGTGATATATTTCATATCTTTCCTTAAGACCTCTAAGGATTGCAACTGTATCTTCAACACTTGGTTCTCCTACCATAACAGGTTGAAATCTTCTTTCTAGTGCAGCATCTTTTTCGATGTATTCTCTATATTCATTTAAAGTAGTTGCACCTATACAGTGTAATTCCCCTCTTGCAAGAAGTGGTTTTAATAGGTTGCCGGCATCCATTGCACCGTCAGTCTTACCTGCGCCTACTATCGTATGAAGTTCATCAATGAATAGAATAATTTTACCTTCGCTTTTCTTGATTTCATCAAGTACGGCTTTGATTCTTTCTTCAAATTCACCTCTGAATTTTGCACCTGCAACAAGAGCACCCATATCAAGAGAGAAAATACTTCTGTCTTTTAGGTTGTTTGGAACATCTCCTCTTACAATTCTAAGAGCAAGACCTTCTGCGATTGCTGTTTTACCAACACCAGGTTCACCTATTAAAACAGGGTTATTCTTTGTTTTTCTTGATAGTATTCTTATTACATTTCTTATTTCATCGTCCCTGCCGATTACAGGGTCAAGTTTATTTTGTTTTGCAAGTTCCACCAAGTCGGAACCATATTTTTCAAGTACATTATATGTGTTTTCAGGATTTTGATTGTTCACTGTTCTCCCTCCTCTCACCAAAGACAAGTTCTTTGTGAAGTTATCTTTTGTAACATTATATTTTCTAAATTCATCTTTTATAAAGCTTCCGCCTTCATTAAACATTGCAAGGAATAAATGTTCAACGGAAACATATTCGTCTTTCATATTCTTTGCTATATTTTCTGCAAGACGAATAACTCTATTTAAGTTGTTGCTTGCGTATAAGTTATCTACGCTGCTTGATGAAACTTTAGGAAAAGATTTTATTTTATTTTCTACTTCCGATTTTAATCCAGATACATTAACCTGCATTTTTTCAAGAAGTTCAGGAATAAGCCCTCCTCTGTCATCAAGTAATGCGTATAATAAATGTTCGGCTTCCATAACCGAGTTATTGTTATCTATAGCTAAATTCTGTGCATTTTGAAGTGCAAGAAGTGATTTTTCAGTATAGTCATTTGCATTCATTTTAAAACCCTCCTTTATGTTAAATAATCATTATATAATTGCATGAACCTTTTGCATTAAAGTAACATACTCTTTTTCAGCATCGGAGCATGCGTCATCAATATATGGAAGATCATTTAAAAATACTTTTAACACGCTGTCAAATACCTTTATATATTCTCCGATTAAAACTCCAAGGTCAACTTTGTCAATACCTTGTTCCTTTGGTAAAACAAATTGTCTTGTATATTTCTTTTCTTCTATCTTGTAACATAAATTATCCTCCAGTATTCCTCTAATATATTTTTCTTCAAGCTTTGAATAAAAATTCAAAAATCTGTTCATATCTCTTATTAAAGTCTGATTTGTCGTTCTTAAAGTAACTTTAAGCTCTCCAAATGAATACTTTGAATTGTCATATAACTCTACTCCGTATTTTATGGTTGGTCTGTATTTATATCTAAGAGAGCTGGTTATATTCATAAAATAAGGAGATGGATTAGCTAAAACTTGAAAAGTATTCATTTCCTTAAACATATTTTCAAGGGATGTAAAGATTCCTTCAACCTGTTTTTGAGGTGTTGTATATGATACATAATCAGCCAAAATTTGATTTATTAAATTAGACCTGCTTGTACCCATTTTATAAGCCGCTTCATCAACTTTTTCTACGACTTCATCCATTAATACTAAACTATATACACTTTTTCCCATTTTACCTGCACCTTTCCTTTATTTTGGCTAAATTATATACCTGATTATATAATTTGTCAATAGAATTATATAATTTTAATTACAAATTAATAATTTTATAATATTTATTTATCTAAAACCTTTCAAACAACCAAAACCCTTTTAAATAAAGGGTTTTAGCCTAATCAAATGTATTTTTTTACCTTTAATTTTAATATTTTATACCTTAAATTTGACAAAAAATATAAAAACTTGTTTGGAAATTTAATAATTTTTTTTAAATTTTAACAAACATAAAATAAAATTATTATATATGATGTAGAAAAATGTATTTTTATAAAAAATTTATGATATTATAAAAATAAACTAACTATAATTCATTATAATAAATTTAGGAGGGATTTAATTGAAATCAAATAAAGCACCTATTTTATCAGTTGCATTAAGAGGAGGTTTCTCTGATCGAAATGGTATAAAAAGTGAAAATAAAATAATTCAATATGATTCTCTTGATAAACGTACACGTACAGCCATTATGAATGGGATTAATGCATTATATCATAATGTATATAAATATGATAATGATGGGAAAAATGCTTTATGGATAGATGTATTAAGTCAAGTATACCAACAACCAGTAGATTATTCAGGCAACTCTTATTATATAGAAAAAAAAATGTTTGAAATAATAAATAACACTATAGCTAATTATGATTATGATATTGTTTTAACTATTTTAGAATTTATGGCAAACAAATTTGAAAAAGAAAATATATATAATAGATATTCAGGTTGTTCAGTTAAAGAATATATTAATGATATTTTAGAAAAAGAATATGTTGGATATAGATATATTAACGGAATAATTATTTCAATTACTGATAATAATGAGATAAATTCTATAGAAGAAGCATTAACCGTACCATTTCAAAAAACAACTAAACATTTAAACAAAGCATTGACTTTAATCTCAGATAGAAATCATCCAGATTATGCAAATTCAATAAAAGAAAGTATTTCTTCTGTTGAAGCTATATGCTCTGAAATACTGGGTAAAAGCGATACTTTAGGAGCTGCTTTAAAAAAAATGGAACAGAAAAATATTACAATTCATCCTTCACTTAAAACAGCCTTTGAAAAGTTATATGGATATACTAGTGATGCTTCTGGAATACGCCATACAGGACAATTAGACGGCAAAGACGCAACATTTGAAGAAGCAAAATTTATGCTTATATCATGTTCAGCTTTTATAAATTACTTAAAAGGTATTACAAGTTCTATTAATTAAAAAATTTTTTTATTAATAAATATATACACTAACTTTCCATTAAAAAGAGAAAAATAATTAATATAAAATAATACTATAACATCGAAACGTTTTATATTTATATATTAAATATATTCCCAACTTATCCCTGCATATGATAAAAATAATAAAATTAAAATTAATAATTATAGACATATTAATTTTATAAAATATTTAGACATACAAGAGCAAATTTAATAATTTTTTAAATTTTAACAAAAATAAAACACCCTGAATATTAACTTCAGGGTGCTTATTAATTAAAGTTTTTCTTTAAAGAATTCATATATTATATCGTCTGAATAAGGAAGTCTTTCATGAGTATATTCGCAGTATACTTTTAATTCCTTATTACATTTTAATTTATTGTATATTGAAAATTGTGTTATAGGCGGACAAGTTGTATCAAGAAGCGCCGTAAAGAATAATACATCACATTTTACTTTATCCGCAAAATTTTGAACGTCTATGTAAGAAAGTCTTTCAAAAAATTCATCTTCTTTTTCGTGTAATGTATCGTATTTTCTAAACCAATTTTTAAATTCAACATACACATCTTCACACATATTCATTTCAAAAACCTTTTTAAAGTCTGCAAGGAAAGGATAAATAACAGCACTAGCCTTAACATTTTTATTAAAGGCCGCAACAACAAGACTTAATGCTCCCCCTTGGCTTTTTCCTGTTGTGCCAATTCTGTTTTCATCTATGAAATCCATATTTTCAAATAGAACAAAAGCTTTTACGGCGTCAAGATAAATATTTCTGAAAAATAATTTTTTCTTGTCTTCATCCATTACGCCTCTTATTATTTGACCATAAAGAGTAGGTCCGTCCGCAGTATAATTGTCTTCGCTTTTTCCTCCTTGTCCCGGAACTTCAAAAGCTAAAAAGGCCATATCATTATAAGCATATGGAACTTTTGAATAAATACTGTCTGCATTTGATGTGTAACCATGGAATGACATTACTCCCGGAATTTTTCCTTCAATGTGTTTAGGTTTAACAAGTTCACAGTGAACTCTTTCCCCATTCATTCCTTTAAAATACATATCGTATATTTCGATATCTTTCATTGGGAAATCCCTCTTCTCAAGAGTATAAGAAAAATCAGTTTCCTTTAAATCTTTTACTCCTTCTGCCCAGTATTTATCAAAATCCTCTGCTTTTGGAGATATCCCCATATAATCTTTATAGTTTTCAACTGTACTTTTTAGTGGCATAATTTTCCCCCCTATAAATTAATATTATTCATTTTTGTATATATTTTTTTTACATTTTTATATATTTTTAAATATACATTATTATAAATATCATTATATTTTTTTGCATTTTCTTCATTTGGAGAAAATGTTTTTGTCTGTCTTACCATATTTTCTTTTGCTTCATCAAAATCTTTAAAAACATTAAGGCCTATAAAACCTGCCATAGCAGCTCCTATACCGCTTGCCTCATAGGTTTGAATTTTATAAACTTCTTTATTTAAAATATCACTTATTATCTGGCATATTATGTCGCTTCTTGACCCTCCGCCTGATAATGCTATTTTATCTACGTTAACTTTAGATACTTTTTCAATTCTCTCTATTCCTTCTTTTAAGGAGTATCCTATTCCCTCAATTATTGCCCTGTAAATATGCATTCTTGTATGTTTATCATTAAAACCAAGTATAGTTCCTTTTGCTTCGGGACGAAGAATATCTTGTCCCCAGTAAGGCTGAAGAATAAGACCATCACAACCTACGGGTATTTCTTTTAACTTCTCATCCATTACATCATATATATCTTTACCGGTTTCTTTACATATTTGTTCTTCCTTATAAGCAAATTCTTTTATAAACCATGTAACAAGCCAAAAACCTCTATATAAAATAATTTCAGGGTTATATGTATTTGGAATCACACTGCAAAAAGGAGGAACAAACCTTGTAAGTTCATAATATCTGCCTGTGGTTACCTGTATCGTAACCTGACTTCCCAAAGATATACTGCCTATTCCTTCTTTTATACAACCTACTCCGATTGTTTCGCAAGCTTTGTCGCTTCCGCTTGCAACAAGAGGAGTTCCTCTTTTTATTCCCGCTCTTTCACAAACTTCATCCAATATACTTCCTATTATTTTTGTCGAAGGAATCACGTTTGCGAGCTTCCTTTGGTCTATGTCAAAAAGCTGCCTTTTAATTCCGTAAGATTTATCATACTCCCTCTTTTTGTAATCAAAAGGAATGTGACCGACCGTTCCCGCATCACTTTCTATGTACTTACCCGTAAACTTATAATTTAAAAATTGAGGCAACAACAAATATTTATATGTTTTATCCCATATTTCGGGTTCATTTTCTATAATCCAATTAAACCTTGCTTCACTCATTAAATTTTTAGTCATGGCTCCCATACCAACTAAAGAAAAAAGCATTCTATATAATATATTAGGTTTTTTATAATTTTTCGCTTTTCTTCTGTCAAGCCACGAAATGGCATTTCTTATGGGAATTCCGTTTCTGTCCACCAATACAAAAGTGTCTCGTTGTGTTGTTATGCTGACACCTTTTATTTTTTCGTATAATTTTTCGTTTTTATTTTTTAATTTTAAAAGTAATGAGATAATTTTTTCAAAAAAATCATTTGCATCAAATTCAACGATACTTCCTTTTTCCTTTGTTATATATTCATATTTTTCTTTTTCTTTTATTAAAATTTCGCCTTTATCATTTATAAGCATCGCTCTTATGCTTTGAGTTCCGCAGTCTATTATTAAAACGATATTCTCCATTATTTCACCTGTTTTGCATTATTAATGTAAAATTTATATATATTATATCATATTTAGTAATAATAAAATATATTTAAGAACTATATGAAATTTTAAATGTTAAACTTTTTAATTACAAAATATTGCAACAAACGTTATGGAAACCGACAAAGAAAGAATGTTAATAAAAAAACGTGTTTTCAGCAAAATAATTTACATTATATTACACGGGTTTCGGATTAAATATTATAAAAATTCAAATAAAAAATCCCTTTGCCCCGATTGAGACAAAGGGTTCAAGGAGCGCCATATATGTAATGGTACACACCATGAAAAGTAAGCAATTTAATTATATTATAAATACTATAAAAAATCAATCAAAATGAGGAATGTTAATAATTAAAATAAACTTAATTACATAACCTTACAAAATTGTAAGGTTATGTAATTTTAATCGATGGATAAAACTTCCCCGCATTTCTATAATCAAATTAAAGAAAGGAGGAAAGACATGAAAAAGAAAACGGCAATAATAATTTTATGCTCGCTGTCTGTTATATTTGCAGGATGTAGCATAAACAAAAATCAATTAATAACAAAATATAATGATATACTAAATCTTATAGGAAAAAAATTTTTAACTTCCGATGAAGACTTAATGGGAGAAAGAATTTTTTATGTAGACACAAACACCGGCAAGTATACCTCTTTATATAAAGATGAAAATATAAAAGAAGTAATATTCGGTTCGGTTGAAGTAGACAGAAAAAACAAAAACATTAATATAAGCTACAATGCAGATATTCAAAAAGGAAAAGCAAAAATAATTATAAAAAACGATTCAAAAACGAGAATTATAGCAAGTTTTGATATAGAAGGACCGGAAAGCGGGGGAAGAGATTTAACCCTAACGGATGGTGAATATTATTTAAGCATTATAGGAGAAGATTTCAGCGGAGAAATCGAAATCACCGCAAAATACATTTAAGGAGAAAAAAATGGAAAAAGTATTAAGAGTTGAAAATATAGAAAAATATTATGGCAATAAATCAAATCTTACAAAAGCCATAAAAGATATAAGTTTTGATGTGGAAGACGGCGAATTTGTTGCGATAATGGGTTCAAGCGGAAGCGGTAAAACAACATTATTAAATGTTATATCAACAATAGACAAAGTAACAAGCGGCGATATTTTTGTTGGAGATATAAATATAACCAACTTAAAAGGCAAACACCTAAACGAATTTAGAAGAAACAGACTCGGTTTTATATTTCAGGATTTTAACCTTCTTGACACCCTTACCGCCTATGAAAACATAGCCCTCGCACTGACCATTCAAAAAATGAGAGTAAGTGAAATAGAAAAAAGAGTAAAAAACATATCGAGAGCCCTTGGAATAGAAGATGTGCTTGATAAATATCCTTATGAAATGTCGGGAGGACAGAAACAGAGAGTAGCCTGCGCAAGAGCAATAATAACAAATCCTAAACTTATTCTTGCCGATGAACCAACAGGAGCATTAGATTCAAAAAGCGCGAAAATGCTTCTCCAAAGTCTTGAACTTTTAAACAAAAAACTATCTGCCACAATTTTAATGGTTACACACGATGCTTTTACAGCATCAAAAGCACAAAGGGTTTTATTTATAAAAGACGGAAAAATATTTAATGAAATTCTAAAAGGAGACAGCAGCAGAAAAGAATTTTTTAATAGAATAATCGAAGTTGTGACACTTCTTGGAGGTGAGCTTAACGATGTTATTTAAGTTATCCATGAAAAACATTAAAAAAAGCATAAAGGATTATGCCATTTATTTCATGACACTTATTTTAGGTATTGCAGTATTTTACGTATTTAATTCCATGGATACACAAGAACCAATACAAAATTTTGCAAAATCATCCTATGACGTTGTTGGTTTAATGGTAAAAATGCTTTCGGGATTATCTGTTTTTATATCAATCGTACTTGGATTTTTGATAATATACGCAAATAATTTTTTAATAAAAAGAAGAAAAAAAGAATTTGGAATATATCTTATTCTTGGAATGGGTAAAGGGCAACTTTCAAAAATATTATTTTTAGAAACTCTTTTTATAGGTATAATATCTCTTTTTGTGGGGTTAATACTCGGCATTTTTGCTTCCCAGTTTATGTCTATAATAGTTGCCAGTATGTTTGAAGCGGATATGAACGAATTCAAATTTGTTTTTTCTTCTGGGGCACTTTTTAAAACAATATTATACTTTTCTTTAATGTATATATTTGTAATGATATTCAATACTTTTGTAATAAACAAATATAAGTTAATAGATTTAATAACGGGAAGTAAAAAAGTTGAAAAAATAAAAATGAGAAGTCCTTTTCTTTCTGTATTACTATTTATTATTTCAATTATTATGCTTGGATTTGCATATTATAAAGTAACAATTGACACTTTAGATTTATCTCAGGGAGATATAGTAAAATATATAATAATAGGCGCAGCCTCAACATTTTTATTTTTCTTCTCTCTTTCTGGATTTGTTTTAAAACTTGTAAAATCATGTAAAAAACTTTACTACAAAAACCTTAATATGTTTGTTTTAAAACAAATCAATTCAAAAATAAACACTACGGTTGTTTCAATGAGCATAATATGTTTAATGCTTTTTACAACAATATGTATGCTCTCAGCAGGGCTTGCTATGAATAAGTCTCTTACAAGTGAACTTACAAAATATAATCCCGTTGACATAACCATATCAAAGACAATGATGTTACCAAATAACGGAGAGTACTCCCCTTCTGCCGTTGACTTTTCAGAAAAAAGCATAAATGAAGTACTTGAAGATATGGGATACGATGTGGAAAATGATTTTAAAGACTTCAATGAAGTAAGCACTTATACCGCAGACACAGTTACATTAAAAGATACTTTAAAAAGTATTATAGATGAAATAAAAAAAGAAACCCCTACGGCACAATTTGATGCAGCAGAAAGCATAATGAAAGTTTCCGATTATAATAAAATCGCAAGAGTTTTTGGGAATGAAGAAATAAGTCTTAAAGAAGGAGAATATGCAGTAGTTTGTAACTATGACATGATGACAGGTTACAGAAACAAAGCATTAAAGATGGGAACAGAAATTACAATAAACGGCAAAACTTATAAACCTTCTGTAAGTGAATGTTACGATGGATTTATCGAAGATTCAATTCAAGCAATAAATTTAGGTATAATAATTGTTCCTGACAGTACTAAATTTACAAATGAACAAAAGGAAATAAACTACTTTAATGCAAATTATAATTTAGGAAATGAAGAACAAAAAGCTGATTTTGAAAATAAACTTACAAAAGAAATAGATGAAAACAGTGGGTTTAAAGATGTTGAAGATTATGGAATCAACATATCAACTTCAACTAGAATGTATAATTATGAATCATCAAAAGGGCTTGGCGCCACAGTTACTTTTATCGGTATATATCTTGGAATAATATTCCTTATTACATCTGCGGCTATACTTGCATTAAAAGAACTTTCGGAAAGTGCTGATAATATTGAAAGATATAAGATTTTAAGAAAAATAGGAACCAGCGAAAAAATGATAAATAAAGCTTTATTTATGCAAATAGGAATATTCTTTATACTTCCATTACTGCTTGCAGTAATACACTCTATATTCGGTCTAAAATTCTCCGATTATATTCTTTCAACAATAGGGCATATGAATATTCTTCCTTCTATAATTGTAACGGCAATAGCAATAATTTTAATATACGGAGGATATTTTCTTATTACATATTTTTCAAGTAAAAAAATAATAAAAGAAAAATAAAAAGAGGCTTAAGCCTCTTTTTTTAAGTAATATAAAATAATCATCGTATATAATTCAAATCAAATTATATAGTATAATTAAATAATATATTGTACTTACATTTAAAATAAAACTTAAAACAAAATATACAAGGAGAAAATCAATGCTTTACTGTGATACATATTATTCACCTTTGGGAAAAATTACCCTTATAAGCGATAATAAATATTTAATAGGTCTATATATAGAAGGTCAAAAATATTTCATGAATAAAATAAAAGAAACCCCTTTAAAAAATGAAGATATAGAAATTCTAAATAAAACAAAATTGTGGCTTGATGATTATTTCAGTGGAAGAAAACCAAGTATTGTAGATTTAAACATAAAACCAAATGCAAGTGATTTTCAAATGGAAGTATTAAATATACTATGTGAAATACCTTACGGAAAAACTACTACATACAAAGAAATATCTGAAAAGTTAAAAATAAAAATGAACAAAAAAAACATGTCACCTCAGGCTGTTGGAGGAGCCGTTTCTCATAATCCCATAAGTATAATAATTCCATGTCATAGAGTAGTAGGATCAGACGGAAACTTAACGGGATATGCTGGCGGTATAGAAAAAAAAATAAATCTTTTGGAATTTGAAGGTGTGGATACAAGTAAATTTTATATAAAATAAAAAAGAGGTTACCCCTCTTTTTTTATTAGTAATTAAAACTATCCATATTGATAAAATCAAGCATTTGTCCGTTAATTATACTATATAATTCAAGGTCGCTTTCAACCATCCATGTTCCGTTTTCTTTTATCATATTAACATCATAGGTAACTGTCGCCATTTTACCTTTTTCATAAATTTTATTTATCTCTTCCTCGTATAACTTTTCTATATGCTCGTTTATTTTATCCTCGCTAAAATTAGCCATATCTTCTGATGAATAGTCACCATTAAAAAGTCTATCCATTATATTATCCATTAAATTAGAATAGTCGATATTGGTAAATTCAACTGTTAAGATGGCACTGCTCTCATTTTGTTTTACAGAAACAATTTTATATGATAACTTTGATGTTAATTTATTTTGTGTATCTTCATCTATATTAGTATTAGTAATATCATTCATATATTCATCTACAGAAAGCCCTGATTGCTCAAATAATTCCTTAGAATCTCTCTCCATAGTTCCTATTTCAAAAAGCTTCTCAGGATTCTCGGCTGTTGTAATAATATGTATATACTCATTAAAAGTCTCTTCATCCCGTATTAGAACATGCGGATAAAGAAACAAGCATTAACAAACTAAAAAAGCACATAAACATTTTAAAATTTTCTTTTTCATTTTAATTTTCCATTTTATCATTATATATAAATTATATAGTATCTTAAGTGTACAAATATATTTTATGACCTGTTAATCTTATAACTGGTTATAGATAAAATCTATTTCTAAATAATAATTTATATATTTACTTATAACAAAATATTTGATAAGATTATTTCTACATTAACTTTTATACAGGAGATGACTAAATATGGACATTACAAATAAAAAACAAGGCACAAAGTGCGTTCAAGGCGGATATCAGCCTAAAACAGGAGAACCAAGAATTCTTCCTATAATACAATCAACAACATTTAAGTATTCAACAAGTGAAGAAATGGGAAAGCTTTTCGATCTTGAAGCAGAAGGATATTTTTATACAAGACTTCAAAACCCTACAAATGATATGGTTGCAAAGAAAATATGCGAACTTGAAGGAGGGGTTGCGGCAATGCTTACTTCTTCGGGACAAGCTGCTAACTTTTATGCGGTTATGAATATTGCTCAGGCAGGAGATCATATTATTTGTTCAACTGCAGTATACGGAGGTACATATAACCTTTACGCTCATACAATAAAGAAAATGGGAGTTGAATGTACTTTTGTAGATCCGGATATATCAAAAGAAGAACTTGATAAAGCATTCAAAGAAAACACAAAAGCTGTTGTAGGAGAAACAATAGCAAATCCTGCTCTTGTAGTATTAGACATTGAAAAATTTGCCAATGCTGCACATGAACATGGAGTACCTTTAATTATTGATAATACTTTTGCAACACCAATAAACTGCCGTCCTTTTGAATGGGGTGCAGATATTGTTACTCACTCTACAACAAAATACATGGATGGACACGCAACATGTGTAGGTGGGGCAATAGTAGACAGCGGAAACTTCGACTGGGATAAACATAAAGACAAATTCCCCGGTCTTACAACTCCTGATGTAACATATCACGGTCTTGTTTATACTGAAAGATTTGGTAAACTTGCTTATATAACAAAAGCAACAGCTCAATTAATGCGTGATTTAGGCTCAATTCAGTCCCCTGAAAATGCATTCCTTTTAAATTTGGGACTTGAAACACTTCATCTTAGAATGCAAAGACACTGCGAAAATGCTTTAGCAGTTGCAAAATTCTTAGATAATCACGAAAAAGTTGCATGGGTTAATTATCCGGGACTTGAAGGAAATAAATATTATGACCTTGCACAAAAATATATGCCAAACGGAACATGCGGTGTAATTGCATTTGGATTAAAAGGCGGAAGAGAAGCATCAGTAAAAATGATGGATAATTTGGAAATGACGGCAATTGTTACTCACGTTGCGGATGCAAGAACATCAGTACTTCACCCTGCAAGCCATACTCACCGTCAAATGAATGACCAAGAACTAATTGAAGCAGGCGTTCAACCTGATTTAATAAGATTATCAGTTGGTATTGAAGATATTGATGACATCATCGAAGATTTAAATAAAGCTCTTGAACTAGTATAAACAGAATTTTTATTAACATAAATCATGATGTAATAAAGTAATTTTTATAATAGAAAAGAGGATGATGAAATATGGCTGTTATAATACCAAAAGATTTACCTGCGGCAAAACAGCTCGACAGGGAAAATATATTCGTAATGCATCAGGAAAGAGCGGAAACACAAGACATAAGACCACTGGAAATTGCCATTGTCAATTTGATGCCTACGAAAATAGTAACGGAAACACAGCTTCTAAGGCTTATAAGTAATACACCTATACAGGTAAAAGTTGACTTAATTAATATGAAAAGCCATGTAAGTAAAAATACGTCTTACAAGCATTTAAAAACATTCTATAAAAATTTTGATGATATAAAACATAAAAAATACGATGGAATGATTATAACGGGTGCCCCTGTGGAAAAACTTGAATTTGATGATGTAAACTACTGGGAAGAACTTCAGCAGATTTTTGATTTCGCAGATAAAAATGTTTTCTCTACCATGTTTATATGCTGGGGAGCACAGGCAGCTTTAAACCACTACTACGGAATAAATAAAAAAGATCTTCCGGAAAAAATGTTTGGAGTATTCGAGCATAGAGTTTTAAGAAGAAGACCAATAGTAAGAGGATTTGACGATGTTTTCTATGCGCCTCATTCAAGACATACCCAGTGTCTTATTAAGGATATTAAGAAAGAAAAAGACCTTGAAATTGTTGCAAGCAGTAAAGAAGCAGGTGCTTATCTACTTGTAAGCAAAGACCAAAGAAAAATATTTGTATTCGGGCATAGCGAATATGATCCAAATACATTAAAAGAAGAATACGAAAGAGACAAGAAAAAAGGTTTAAATCCTAAAGTTCCAAAACATTATTTCCCAGATGATGACGATACTAAAAAACCAATAGTCAGATGGAGAGCACATGGAAATATGCTTTTTTCAAACTGGTTAAATTATCATGTATATCAAACTACACCTTTCGACCTTGAAAAACTTAACCAAATAGATAAAGAGTTTGGTTTTATAGAATAAAAAAATAAAAAGCAGCTTTTAAAAGCTGCTTTTTACTATATAATCTGTAATAGATTTTTAGAAGTATTGAGGGGATTAAGGGGTACTTCTAAATTTATCTATGCTAATCAGCTATTGAACAAGTTTTAATAACTTTCGCAATACCTTTTTCATTTAATGAAATTACTTTCATTTTATCAGAATTAACTACTATTTCTGAAAAACAGTTACTGCAAAAATATTTCTTTCTTCCAATTTTACCAATTTCTTTACTAGAACAATAAGGACACTTCATATAAACACTCCCTTTTCTCCTTATATGCCATTATTATATGATTAAAACCTTTAAATTACCTTAAAAAATTAAAATTTGTAAAAAAATTTGTTAAATTTAATTTTATGAATTATAATATTAAAAGCAGAAAGGAAAGATTAATATGAGAGTACTTATAGTAGAAGACGAAGTTACTTTGGCTAAACCTTTGGTTGCTCTTTTAGGGAAAAACCAAATTCTTGCAGATACCGTTGAAGACGGCGAATCAGGTTTAATGCTTGCAAGAAAAATGATATATGACGTTATAGTTTTAGATATAATGCTACCTCAAATGGATGGACTTAGTGTTTTAAAAACTTTAAGAGAAGAAAACAACTATACTCCGATTCTTCTTTTGACGGCTCTTGACAATATAGACGACAGAGTAAAAGGTTTGGACCTTGGGGCTGATGATTACCTTACAAAACCTTTTGACACAAAGGAACTTATAGCAAGAATTAAAGCTTTGTCAAGAAGAGGAAAGGGAAGTATCTCTGATGATATAATAAGCATAGGAAACGTAAGCCTAAACACAAACGATGCATCTCTTACGGTAGGAGAAAGAAAGGAAAACTTAACTAAAAAAGAAGCAAATCTTCTTGAAACCCTAATGAGAAACAAAGACCATGTTTTATCAAAAGATTATATACTTGATAAAGTATGGGGAATTGACAGTTATGCAATAGATAACAGCGTTGAAATATATATACATTACTTAAGGAAAAAATTATCTAACGATGCAGACGTAAAAATAATAACCAACAGAGGGCTCGGTTATTCCTTAAAGGAAAAAAGCGATGATAAATAAAATAAAAAACAAACTGATTTTTATAAATACTTTTGTTTTACTGGTCATTTTACTTTCAATGACTGCTTTTATTTACCTGCTTTCATCTTATTCCTTTTCTGAGTCTTCCGATAATGAACTTATTAATATGGTATATCAAGCAAAAAGATATACAAAAAGCAATTTTAAAAATACAAGTGATTTATCTTATAATGAAGAATTAAAATATTTTAAACAACAAATTGATTCAGGTAAATGTAAAATCGTTATTTTTGACGAAAACTTAAATCAAACATATAGCTATGGCAAAATGAACGTTGACGAAAATATTTTTGCGGATATTGCTTACTGCTATTTCTATGATCCAGACGATAAAAACATAGAAATAAAAGAACAAGACGGGAAGTATGTTTTTACAAACTATTCTTATGGCAATGTCTCATTTAGAAGCTGCACAACTCTTGTAATTAACGATAGCGGAAATATGCAGCTTATTTTAATGGCAAAAGATAATACAGAGCAAAACTCAAATCTTAACATAATTCTTTCAGCTTTGATTATTGCAATAATAGTGGGCGTAATTATATCTCTTCTTGGAGGATTTTACACTGCCGACAGAGCTTTGGTTCCAATTAAAGATACAATAGACAATCAAAAACAATTTATCGCTGATGCATCCCATGAGTTAAGAACGCCTATTGCGGTAATTAAAACAAATCTTGAACTTATACAAACAAATGAAGACGAAACGGTAAAATCACAGGAAATGTGGTTTGAATATGCAAAAAGTGAAATAAACAGAATGGATAAAATGGTTGGAGATTTACTTACTCTTTCAAAAGCAGATTTAGGTCAAATCCCATTTAACAATAAAGAATGTGATATAGTACACCTTGTAAAAGACGCAATAGAAAAAATAGAGCCTATTGCAATAAAAAAACAAATAAGAGCTTATATGTACTGCTCATATGATAAAGTTATGGCAAATGTTGATGAAGATAAGTTTACACAGCTTATGATGATACTTTTAGACAATGCGGTAAATTATTCATATGAAAATACAAACATTATAACGGCTTTAAAAGTAGATAAAGCAAAAAATAATATTACAATTAAAGTTAAAGACCAAGGCATTGGAATGAAAAGAGAAGAAATCAAAAAAGTCTTTACAAGATTTTACAGAGTAGACAAAGCCAGAAGCAAAAGAAAAAATGGCAGCGGACTTGGTCTTCCAATAGCTAAATGGATAGTTACAAACTTAAATGGAAATATAAACATTGAAAGCATTGAAAATAAAGGAACTGATGTTATAATAACACTTCCTTTAATATCTTACGAGGAGAATGAAAATGGACTTACTTAGTATGTTAAATGATAAACAACAGAAGGCCGTTACCTGTGTTAACGGACCTCTTCTTATTCTTGCGGGAGCAGGAAGCGGAAAAACAAGAACAATAATTCATAGAATTGCTTATATAATAGAAAATGGATATGCAAAACCTTGGGAAATTCTTGCTCTTACATTTACAAATAAAGCAGCAGGAGAAATGAGAGAAAGAATTGACTCAATGGGAATTCCTTTCACTTCTGATATATGGATGGGAACATTCCACTCAATTTGTGCAAGAATTTTAAGAATGGAAGGGGATAATCTAGGGTTTACAAGTAATTTTTCAATATATGACGATGATGATACAAAAAGACTTTTAAAAACAATACTTAAAGAACTTGATATTTCAGATAAAGAATTTCCGGTAGAAAGCGTTAAAGCGCAAATTTCTTTACTAAAGAACGATCTTGAAACAAGCGACGACTACATGGACGAGCATGGAGATTTTGACGAAGGATATACAGAGGCAAGAATTGCACAAATATACAGTGAATATCAAAAAAGACTTTTAAGTGCAAATGCCATGGACTTTGATGATTTGCTTTTAAATACAAATATTCTTTTTGCGAAATGTCCTGAAGTATTAAATAAATATAGAAATAGATTCAAATATATTCTTGTAGACGAATATCAAGATACAAATATTTCTCAGTATGCAATAATAAGTAAAATGGCTGAAGGTCACAGAAATATATGTGTATGCGGTGATGATGACCAAAGTATTTACGGTTGGAGGGGTGCATCAATAAGAAATATCTTAGAATTTGAAGATGACTTTGAAGATGCCAAAATAATAAGACTTGAACAAAATTACAGATGTACAAAGAATATTTTAAATGCCGCAAACGGTGTAATCGAGCATAATAAAAAGAGAATGGGTAAAACTTTGTTTACCGATAATGAAGAAGGAGAAATCATAAAATATCTTCATGCAAATTCGGATTTGGAAGAATCTTCAATTATTGCCAGGGAAATATTCTGCTTAAATGAATATCATGACATTCCATATAGTGACATAGCAATTTTATACAGAACAAACGCACAATCCCGTGTACTTGAAGAAGGTCTTATGAGAAGAAATATCCCTTATCAAATTGTTGCGGGAACAAAATTCTATGACCGTATGGAAATTAAAGATATTCTTGCATATCTAAAACTTTTAGTAAATCCAAAAGATGATATTGCATTTATTAGAGTAATCAATACTCCAAAAAGAGGAATAGGTCCTGCAAGTATAGAAAAAATAAGAGATTATGCTTTCATGAAAGGCATATCCATGTATGAAGTTATAAAAGATATAGACACCTGCCCTTTATTTAAAGGAAGTGTAAAAGAAAAGCTTACTTTATTTAAAGATACAATGGAAGAACTTGAAAGAATAGCAAAAGAAAATTCTTTAATGGATACTGTAATAAACACAATTCACTTAAGCGGATACGAACAAATGCTTAAAGAAGGAAAAGTTGAAAACGCACAAAACAGACTTGAAAACTTAGACGAACTTGTAAATGCTGCGGGAGATTTTGAAAATAACGAAGAAGATGGTTCTCTTGAAGCTTTCCTTGAAAATGCAGCACTTGTTGCGGGAGTTGATTCTTATGATGAAAACAGCTCTAAGGTACTACTTATGACTCTTCATAATGCAAAAGGACTTGAATTTAACATTGTATTTATGCCGGGAATGGAAGAAAATTTATTCCCTACATACAGAGCCGTAAACGAAGAAAGCGAAATGGAAGAAGAAAGAAGACTTTGCTATGTTGGAATAACAAGAGCAAGAAAAAAACTTTATATGTCTTCAGCCGAAACAAGAAGAGTTTACGGAAGAAACGAAATGAGAAATCCTTCAAGATTTTTACTTGAAGTTCCCGATGAACTTATTGAAGGAATCAGTGCAATAAAAGAATCAAATAAGGAAAAAGAAATTATTAATAACAATGTTAAAAAGATGTATGACCCTTATGCAAATACAATAAGACAAACACAAAATCTTTTTAAACAAAACAATACATTTGACGAAAAACTTAGCCCGGGAGACAAAATAGACCATAATGCATGGGGAGAAGGTACTGTTGTAAGCATTGAAGGAAGCGAAGATGACATGAAAATCACAGCAGCATTCCCTGAAATCGGCATTAAAAAATTCATGGCATCAGTTGCAAAATTCAAAAAAATATAAATTAAAGTCTTTACTTAAAGTAAAGACTTTTTATTTTTATCTTTTAAAGATTATTTATTTATACTATACTTTAACTATATTTAATTAAAAAAGGACAGAACATGGATATTAGTTTAATTTTAGCAAAAGAAATTTTAGAACTTTTTATAATAATGTTTTTAGGGTATATTATCGTAAAAGTAGGAGTATTAAAATCAGAGGACAGCAAGAGTATATCTGCAATACTTGTTTATCTACTAACTCCCTGTATGATAATAAACTCATTTATGATTGAATATGATGAAAAAATAAAAACAGGTTTAATATTTGCATTTATAATTTCTATATTGGTTCATATTCTTTTTATTATTCTTACATCACTGTTAAATAAATTATTTAATTTTAATGTAGCAGAAAAAGTAAATATAATTTATACAAATGCGGGGATATTGGTTATTCCTCTTATAAGCTCCATTTTAGGAAAAGAATATGTAATATATTCCTGTGCTTTTATTGTAGTTCAACTAATACTTCTTTGGACACATTGTAACAGTCTTCTTAAAGGAATAAAGAAAATTGAAATAAAGAAAATAATTTTAAATGTAAATATTATTTCTATATTTATAGGAATGTTGATATTTATATTTAGAATAAATCTTCCAAGTATTATAACTGATACCGTAGATACATTAGGTTCTATGATGGGACCTATTGGAATGTTAATAGCCGGAATGGTAATGGGGGAAGTTTCCATAATAAATCTATTTAAGAAAACAAGATATTATTTTATATGTTTCTTAAGGCTTATAATATATCCTTTAATTACATTATTTTTATTATATATAACAAATGCATCGAGTTATATTATAGACGGAAAAAATATCTTAATGATAGTTTATCTTGCATGTGTTACTCCTTCCTGTGCAACGGTTACTTCAATGATACAGCTATACAACTTAGATGCAAAATATTCAAGCAGTCTTTATGTTTTAACGACACTTTTATCTATTATTACAATTCCTATTATGATAGGTATTTATAATGTGTTAATATAAATATTTGTATGATAACTCTTGACAAACATCAGACAAGTTACTTATAATCAATATACACTTAATGTTTTCGGAGAAATATCATGCAAGAAGAAAAGAAAAACTTAACACAAATAACTGCTGATAAATTAAGAGATTTAATTACAAAAGAAAAAATATATAAAACGGGAGAAAAACTGCCAAACGAAAATTCCCTTTCAAAAAAACTGGGAGTTAGCCGTTCTACCCTTCGAGAAGCTGTTAAAACTCTTGTTTCAGAAGGTATTTTAGATGTTCAAAGAGGCAGGGGAACATTCGTAAATGATACTTTAAACAGATATGCAAAAAACGATATGGGGATAAATTCGTTTACTGATATGAAGATTACCCTTAGAGACTTATATGAAACAAGAATGATATTCGAACCAAGTGCAGCTGCCCTTGCATGTAAAAGAGCAAGCGACAAAGAAATAGAAGAAATATTAAAACTTGGAGAAAAATGTCAAAATTTAATTTTGCAAAATCCAACGGCAAAAGAAAGAATAAAATCGGAAAATGACTTTCACTGTGCAATAATAAAAGCATCTCACAACGAATTTATAAGTTCATTTATGCCGGTACTTACACAAACAATAGAAAAAACATTTGCCCTAAACTATAATCTTGACATTATTGCAAAAGATGCATACAAAGACCATGCTATGATAATGAATTTCCTAAAAAAAAGAGATTCAGAAGCATTAAAAAGTGCGGTTACCATACATTTGCATCATGCTTTTTGGACAGAAGAACTTTAAAGACTTCAAATATATGAAGTCTTTTTTTATTAAAATAAATTAAAATAAAACATAAAATATACAGTAATAAAGCTTGGAATAAAAATTTTTTAAAATTTTCAGAAAAGTCTTGACAATATTAGGAATACCATTTAAAATAAACATCATACAAGTAATATAAAGTTGTCATACAAATACGGAGGTTTTTAAAATGAGTGATTTTAAAATATTTTATCAAGAAGATTGTAATCTAGGATTATTAGATGGTAAAACAATCGCTATTATCGGTTACGGTAGCCAAGGTCATGCACACGCATTAAACCTTAAAGAATCTGGATGTGACGTAATTGTTGGTCTATATGAAGGCTCAAAATCTTGGGCAAAAGCAGAACAACAAGGACTTAAAGTATATACAGCTGCAGAAGCTGCAAAAAAAGCTGATATCATCATGATTCTAATCAACGATGAAAAACAAGCTGACATGTATAAAAAAGATATCGAACCAAACTTAGAAGAAGGAAACATGTTAATGTTTGCTCATGGTTTCAATATCCACTTTGGATGTATCGTTCCACCTAAAAATGTCGATGTAACAATGATTGCACCTAAAGCTCCTGGTCATACAGTTCGTTCTGAATATCTAGAAGGAAAAGGTACTCCTTGCTTAATCGCTGTTGAACAAGATGCAACAGGCAAAGCTCAAGATATCGCACTTGCATATGCAGCAGGTATTGGTGGAGCAAGAGCAGGTGTTCTTGAAACAACATTCCGTATTGAAACAGAAACTGACTTATTCGGTGAACAAGCAGTACTTTGCGGTGGTTTATGCGAATTAATGCAAGCTGGATTCGAAACATTAGTTGAAGCTGGATATGACCCAAGAAATGCTTACTTTGAATGTATCCATGAAATGAAATTGATCGTTGACTTAATTTACCAATCAGGATTTGAAGGAATGAGATATTCTATTTCTAACACAGCTGAATATGGTGATTACATAACAGGAAAGAAAATCATCACAAAAGAAAGCAGAGAAGCTATGAAAAAAGTTCTTTCAGATATCCAAGATGGTTCATTTGCTAAAGAATTCTTACTTGATATGTCTGATGCAGGAAGACAAGTTCACTTCAGGGCTATGAGAAAATTAGCTGCTGAACATCCATCAGAAGAAGTAGGTAAAGAAATCCGTAAATTATACAGCTGGAATGACGAAAGCGATAAATTAATCAATAACTAAAAAAAAGCACCTAACGGTGCTTTTTTTTTTAATACATATTTTCTATAAAATTGATTCCCGTTTTTGTTTTAAATATTTTATTTTTAATATTTTCTATACTTTCCTTTTTTAAATTATCTTCATAAATATTAACAAGAAAATCTGCTTCTACCAAAATCTGATAATCAATCCCATCAATATTATCATAAGTATGATGATTACCTATTAAATAACATACTCTATCTATTACTTCCCTGTCATATCCAAATTTTTCAAGCATTTTTTCTGCTTCTTTTGGACCTTCTTTTTCCTGCAGCTTTCCGCTGCATTTACCATACTTTTCTTCGCTTACTTTTATTCCTATATCGTGTAAAATTGCTGCAGTTTCAAGAATAAATAAATCTTTTTTATCTATATTTTCAAGAATTCCTATTGTTTTTGCAAGAGAGTGTACCTTTATTAAATGCTGTATTCTCTTTGGGTCGTGTTTATTATATTCAATCATTGCTTTTATTAAAAGTTCTTCTTGCATTTTTATATCTCCTTAAGCTTTAGATAATTTTTTCTTTCTCATTTTCTTTTCTTTTTCATTTAAAGATACAATTTTGAAATATACATCTTCAAGGGTTGGATCAAGTATATCCATGCTTATTCCGTTTAAAAATTCCATTCCCTCTTTTATGTTCATTCCGCTATTACTAATATAATCTTTTATATAATTAACCTTTGAAGTTATATCTGTATAAACTTCAAAAAATTCATTTGACATAATATCCTTTTGTTTTATTCTGTCTCTTACGTTTAAGATAACATTTTCGTCTTCTTCATCTATGCTTACCATTATGTCATTACAGAATTTTAAAGCATTATCAAAAGATTTTCTTACATCTTTTCTCCAATTATTATAGATATCTTGTGCAGTATTTTCATTATCTGCAATATATTTATCAAATTTTGAAAGATAATCTATATACATATTATCCCCAAAGGATTCTGTTTCGGCATTAGTCATTATATAAGTTTGTTCTTCATGTTTTCCAAATAAACTTTCATATACGTTATATCCCTTTAAATATGTATTTTTAAGGCTTACGTCTATATAACTGAAAATATTTTTATTGGCAAGTTTTTTTGCTTTTTCGGAAACATAAAAAATCAAATATATATCATAATGTTCCTGCCAGTTTTTAAACATTTCTACTTTATTGTTTATATTTTTATCTTCATCTTTATCATAATTAATAAAATCAAGGAAATTATTGAATGTACTGTCGGTAACTGTATACTTCGCATTTTCAAGTAATTTTTTGCTTACTATGTTAAAAATGATTTTATCAATATTTCTTCCGCTTGTTCTTACCGGTATATACTCAACGTTTAAATCTGTTTTTTCGTTGATCTCTTCAAAAGCAGGTTTTAATACTCTCTCATTAAAATTTCTATAAGAAGAATATTTTCCTCCTTTTATATCATAAAAACTCTTTAGAGTATCGAGAGAAAAACTAACTTCTTGATTTCTTTGACATTTATATAAATTTGACTGACAAAGAAGATAAAGTTTCATTGTATATTTACATTTGAATCTTGAAATATATTCTTTAATAAATTTAAAGTAATAACCTCCCTTAGAATATATGTCCAAAAAGTACGGTTTCATTTTTTCAGAGAATTCAAAAATAAACTGTCCGTCTTTATAACTGCACTGAGAGAATAAATTCTTTTGAGTGTAGCTGTCGGTATCTAAATCCTTTATCATTATTTGTGCCGTAAGGGTTTTAGATGTAATATTCTCCTTTTCTCTGTAAAGATAATCTTTGTTTACGTTGTTTCTTTTTGCAAATTCACTAAGCCCTATTCTTATAACTGAAAAATCATCACTGTCAATATCGACTCTGGAAAGTGCTTCTATAAATAATTTCTGAGAAACCAAAGGCATATCATATCTTGCCTCGGCAACAACGTTAAGCATTGTAACCTGCGTTACAAAACTGTTTTCCAAATTGATTAAATCATTTTTTTCACTCATTCTAAATCCTCGATTATATCTTTACTACTTACTTTTTGTATACACTTCTAATACTTTACATTACTTGTCAAAAAATGTCAACAAAAACAACTTACTTTTTGTATACTTTTAACTTACTTTTTGTACCTTTTTTAAAAACGGAGAAAAAGCATACTTACTTTTTGTGTACACTTATTAAATTAATATCAAAAATAACTTACTTTTTGTACTCTTTTTAAATTTATTATAAAAATAACCTACTTTTTGTATACTTTTAACTTACTTTTTGTATCTATTATCAAAATTATTTTTAAAACAACTTACTTTTTGTATACATTTTAATACTCCTATATAACACAACTTACTTTTTGTACTTATTAACAAAAATTTTATAAATTTCACTTACTTTTTGTATACTTTTATCTTACTTTTTGTACTCTTTTTAAATTCGTTATAAAAACAGCTTACTTTTTGTACATTTTTAACTTACTTTTTGTAGTTTTTAATATTAATTTAAATAAAAATTGCTTACTTTTTGTATACACTTTAAAATATTTTTGTCTTATAAGAATGTAATATAAATATAAAATACTCTTTTTGTATGTTTATAATTAAATAAATTGTTAAAGTTTATTATAAATACAATCTATTTTATCCGTTTTATCGTTATTTTCCTAATTTGAAAGAGCATATTTCTATGTTTTTCAACTTAAAATGGCTTTTTTAAAGGGTTTTTTACGAAAAATGCCTACTTACTTTTTGTATTTAAAAGCCTTACTTTTTGTATCTTTATAGCTTACTTAAAGATTTTTTAAAAAGAATATTTTTATAATAAAAACTTACTTTTTGTAGTTATATAACTGATTTTTTGTAGTCTTATAGCTTACTTTTTGTATTCATTAAATTGTCGAAATACCTATTATAAAAGGATTTTTTGTTCCTTTAAATAATAAATACAGAGGAAGAATATAAATAACTAAGAAGATATTTAATATACCTCATATATATAAAAACCGGTGGTTATATGCTACTTTTTCACAATTTGTTGATAAGTTGTGGAAAACTTGATAACCTTAATAACACCTATAAAACACAGCTTATTTTTATTATGCATAAATATACATTATTAATGCATACTCACAATATAGAAAAGAAATTAAATTTATGATATAATTTATAGAATATAATTATAAAAAAAGAGGTATAAAAATATGATATACGTAGATGCTTTTGGCGGAGATTATGCACCTGATGCAATGGTAAAAGGTGCCGTACTTGCAGTAAAAGAATTTGATAGAGAAATAACTTTGGTAGGACACGAAGAAAAAATAAAAAAAGTATTTGAAGACAACAACTTAAGTATGGATAAAATAAGTATTATCCATGCTCCTGAAGAAATTACATGTCATGATGAAAGCGCACTTGCCATAAGAAGAAAAAAACAATCTTCACTGGTTGTTGCAGCAAACAAGATAAAAGAAGACCGTAACAGTGTCTTAGTTACAGCAGGAAGCACAGGTGCTGTTTTATCTGCGGGAGTTTTAGTAACAGGAAGAATAAAAGGGATAAAAAGGCCTGCCCTTGGTGCAGTGTTACCTGCAAGAAAGAAACCTGTACTTTTAATGGACTGCGGTGCAAATGCAGATTGTAACAGCGACTATATAGAACAATTCGCAACAATGTCAAGCATTTATATGGAAAACGTAATGGGAGTTAAAAACCCTAAAGTTGCTCTTGCAAACATAGGCTCAGAAGAAGAAAAAGGCGATAAACTATATAAGGAAATACATCAAATATTAAAAAACAACAAAGAAATCAACTTCGTAGGTAACGTTGAAGGAACTGAAATAATGAACAGCGACAACGACGTTATAGTATGTGATGGTTTTACGGGAAATATTATATTAAAAACAATTGAAGGTATGGGAAATTTAATGAAGGACATACTAAAAGATGTATTTTTAACAAATACAAAAACAAAATTAAGTTATGTTCTTGCAAAAAGCGTTTTAAACGAAGAATTAAGCAAACTTTCATCTAAAAAATACGGCGGTGCTCCCCTTCTTGGAGTAAACGGAGGAATAATAAAAGCTCATGGAAACTCAGATGAAATAGCTTTTAAAAACGCAATTAAACAAGCCATAAAATTTGAAGAAAACGAAGTTTTAGAAAAAATAAAAAATATCTATGCTAAATAGAAAATATATGATATAAGTATATATATAATATTAAGTAAATGTATGGAGGTTTATTGTAAATGATTTTTGAAAAAGTCAGAGACATTATTGTAAAGCAGTTAGAAGTAAGTGAAGAAGCCGTTACAATGGATACTTCTTTTACTGATGATTTGGACGTTGACTCTTTAACATTGATCGAATTAATAGCTGACTTCGAGGATGAATTCGGTATCGAAATAGAAGAAGATAAACTTGAAGATATGAAAACAGTTAAAGATGTTGTTGATTATTTAGAATCACTATAAAAATAAAAAAGGGCTCCGTAAAGGAGCCTTAAACTATTTAAAAAATTAAAGGAAACTTCTGTAATTTTTTACATGGTTTACGAGGGAGAAAATGGAAAATAAAATTTATAAATTGGAACAAAAACTTGGTTATACTTTTAACAATAAAGATTTAATTAAAGTTGCTCTTACACATTCATCAAAAAGCAATGAAAACAAAAATCTCGAAAACAACGAACGACTTGAGTTTTTGGGAGACGCTGTGCTTGATTTATGCGTGGGAGCATATCTTTATAATACACTAAAAAAAGATAAAGAAGGCGTTCTTACAAAACTTAGAGCATTAATCGTATGTGCGGATTCTTTATATATTGCAAGCGAAAAACTAGACCTTGGAGAATTTATTCTTCTTGGAAAAGGAGAAATGATAAGCGGAGGCAAATATAAGAAAAACATCATTGCAGACTGCTTTGAAGCTGTGCTTGGAGCAATATATTTAGACAGCGACTACGAAACAGTAAGCAAAATTGCTCTTAACCTTCTTTCTGACATAACAAAAAAGGCAATTGACGGAAAACTTACTTATGATTATAAAACCTTGCTTCAAGAATATATTCACTCAAAAAACATAAAAGACTTTTCTTATGAATTAGTTCAAATAAAAGGTCCGGAACACGATCAAGTATTTACTTCAAAAGTTGTAATAAACAACAAGGACATGGGTGAAGGGGACGGAAAAAACAAAAAAGAAAGCGAACAACACGCTGCTTTTGCTACACTAAAAAAATTAAAATTAATTTAGGCGGTAACAAATGTATTTAAAAAAAGTTGAAATATACGGCTTTAAATCCTTTGGACAGAAAGTCGAGATTTTATTTGACAATCCCGTAACGGGAATAGTAGGTCCAAACGGAAGCGGAAAAAGCAATATTGTAGATGCAATAAGATGGGTTTTAGGAGAGCAAAGAGTTAAATCCCTAAGAGGAGGAAAGATGGAAGATGTCATCTTTTCCGGAACTGAAGAAAAAAGAGCTCTCGGATATGCTTTTGTAAGCATAACAATAGACAACTCTTCGGGGATTTTACCAAGTGAATACAGCGAAGTAAATGTATCAAGAAGACTTTATCGTTCGGGAGAAAGTGAGTATTACATAAATAAAAACTCCGTAAGACTTAAAGACATTCAAGAACTTTTCATGGATACGGGTCTATCTAGAGAAGGATACTCAATAATTTCTCAAGGTAAAATAGAAAGCATTGTAAACAACTCTGCGGTAGAAAGAAAATTAATGATTGAAGAAGCCGTAGGGATAGTTAAATATAAAAGCAGAAAAAACGAAGCAATTAAAAAGCTTGATAAAACACAAAATAATCTATACAGAATTTTAGACATAATTTCAGAACTTGAAAAAAGAATTCCTACTTTAAAAAGAAATTCCAAAAAGGCAAGAGAATATATAAAATTAAGCAATGAACTTAAGGGAATAGAGCTTAATTTATTCGTTCATAAAGCAGACAAATACAAAGAAGAACTTTCAAAAATAGAAGAAGACGAAAAAATAATGAGAGATACTTTAACAAAACAAGAAGAGAGTATCTCTGTTTTGGATGAAAAATATTCTAAATTAAAACTTGAAGTAAATTCTTTTGATGAAGAAATAAACAACGCAAATAAAGAAATACACGACTTCATTTCAAATTACGAAAATTCTAAAGTTGAAGTTGAAGTAAATAAAAATAAAATATTAACTCATACAGAAAATATTAAAGCTTTAAAAGACGGTATTATAAAGCTTGAAGAAGAAAAAGAACAAGCAGTCTTATCTTTAAATGAAAATAAGGAAAATAAAGAAAAACAAGAAGAATTATTTACAAAATTGCAAGAAGAATTTTCTAAGTTAAAACAAGAAGTGGAAAGATTAAAAGGACTTTCAGACGAAACAGAAAGTGCAATCGAAAAAGAAAACATAAATCTTAAAACAAAAGAAAGGTTACTAAAAGATAAAGAAAGCCTTCTTGCAGACAGCTTTAACAGAATCGAAAACAATAAATTCATCATTACAAAACTTGAAGAAGAAAACAAAGAATTAAAGGTAGAAATAGAAGAACTTGAAAAACAGGACTTTACTTCAAATAACCTTAAAAACGAAGAAAAACTTGAAAAGCTCGACGATGAAAACAATAAGCTTTTAGAAGAAAGATATTTAATAGAAGAAGCAAAAGCTGATTATAAAGAAAATCTTCTTGAAAAATACAACAAAGTAAAACTTCTAAAAGGACAAAGAGACATTTTAACGGGATATGAAGAAAACAAGGAAGGTTATAAATTCGCAATCAAAAAACTTTTTGAATTTGCAAAAAACACAAGCCTTTCTGAGGAAGTCTACGGCACTTTAGGGGATCTTATTTCCGTACCCGATAAATATATGGATGCAATACAAAAATCCCTTACATCTACCGTTGAACACGTTGTAGTTAAAGATGAAAGCACAGCTGCAAGAGCAATTAAAGCTTTAAAAGAAAACAAGTGGGGAAGAATAACATTCCTACCTCATAACATAATAAAACCAAGAGAAATATATAACTTAAACTCTGTAATAACAAATGCAAAAGGATTTGAGGGTGTTGCAAGCGATATTGTAAAATATGATAAGAAGTTTGAAAATATCGTTAAAAATGCTCTTGGCACACTTCTTATATTTGATAATCTAAAAAATGCAAATGACTTTGCAAAAAAAAGCGCACATAAATATAAAATAGCAACTCTTGACGGAGAAGTTTTATTCCCGGGAGGAGCTTTGGTAGGTGGACAAAATAAAAACAATGACCGTTCACTTTTATCAAGAAAAAACGAAATCGAAAAACTAAACAAACAAATAAAAGAAGCGGTAAAAGATTATAACGAATACTTAAAACAAAGCGGTTCTTTTGATATTAAACTTAAAGAAAAAGATGAACAGTTAAAGTTAAAAGCTGATGAAATAAACGAACTTACTCTTATTATTAGCAAGGAAGAAGACAAGAACAGAGAAGCTGAAGAAAATCTTGAAAAGAAAATAAAAACATTTGAAGAAAACAAGAAAAGAATAGAAAACTTAAAGACTTCAGATGAAAAAATCCTTCTTATGAACGAACAATCAAAAGAAGAAATTGAGCAATTAAATAAAGAAATTGAAGAAAAGAAAGATGAAATATCAAAGATAGGTCTTGGTTTATATAAAGATAAATATCTTGATATGGCAACAAAACTAAATAAAGAAGAAATTAATCTTTATAAACAAGAAGAAAAATTAAATAGAATAAATACAGCTATTTTTGAACTTAACAAAAACATTCAAAATATTGAACTTAGCACATCAGAAAGTTTAAAAGAAATTGAAGAAAACGAAGAAAATATTTCTTTATTAAACGAAGAAATAAATAAGGCTAAAGAGCTTGATAAAGATTATGATGAACTAAAGAAAAACTTAGACGACAAATATGCTTCTTTAATAGAAAAGAAAAAACAATCAAATGAAGAGTTTGAAGAAGTTAACCACAACTTAAAAAATCTTCAAGAAGAAAGATATCGTTTAAGCGAGCAAATACAAAAGCTTGAAAATAAAAAAGACAAAACAAATCTTGAAATGGATTATCTTCAAAAAGGAATAATAGAAGATTATAACCTAACATACGCACAAGCACTTGAATATAAAAAGCCTATTGAAAATATGCTTGAAACTGAAACAACAGTAAAGGACTTAAAAGCAAGCATAAAAAAACTGGGAAACATCAATGTTGAATCCATAGAAGAATATAAAGAAGTAAAAGAAAGATTTGAATTTTTAAGTGAACAGAAAGATGACCTTGAAGATTCAAAAGGAGAACTTCTACACATAATAAAAGACATGAACTCTAAAATCGAAGAAAGATTTTTAAGAGAATTTAACAACATAAACAAAGAATTTGAAGAAGTATTCAAGCAGTTATTCAACGGAGGAAACGCAAAGCTTATTTTAACAAATCCCGATGATATAATGGAAAGCGGAATAGATATTGTCGCTTCTCCTCCAAAAACAAAACTTAAAAACATTTCTTCTCTATCAGGTGGAGAAAAATCCATGACTGCAATAGCTTTGATATTTGCAATACTTAAATTAAAACCTGCACCATTCTGTGTTCTTGACGAAATCGACGCAGCACTTGACGATGCAAATGTTGCAAGGTTCTGCAAATATTTAAAATCAATAATTAAAGACAACCAATTTATTGTTGTAACTCACAGAAAAATAACCATGAGCATAGCCGACGTACTTTACGGAGCAACCATGGGAAGTGAAGGTATAACAAAAATCGTAAGCGTAAAATTAAAAGATATACATGAAGGCGGTGAAATAAATGTCAAAAGATAAATATAATAAAGGACTTGATAAAACAAAAAAAAGTTTACTATCAAAGTTAAAAGATGTATTTTCATCAAACAAAATAGATGATGATTTATATGAAGAGCTAATTGAAGTTCTTATTTTAAGCGATATTCCTTTTAATGTAAGCGAAGAAATAATCGAAAACGTAAAGGAAAATGCCACTAAAAAAGATGTAAAAGACATAAACAAACTACATGATTTAATTAAAGAAGAAATTAAAAACAGACTAAAATTAAATCTTTGGGATAAAGAAATTAAAAAACCCGCTTTAATACTTTTCATTGGAGTAAACGGTGCGGGAAAAACAACAACAATAGCAAAACTTGCAAATAAATTCTTAAAAGAGGATAAAAAAGTAATTTTAGCGGCAGCAGATACTTTCAGAGCAGCAGCAAGCGAACAGCTTGCAACTTGGGCAGAAAGACTAAACGTTCCAATCGTAAAAAGTAAACAAGGGCAAGATCCGGCAAGTGTAATTTATGACTGCCTTGATTCTGCAAAAGCAAAAAATATGGATATAATTCTTGCAGACAGCGCAGGAAGACTTCAAAACAAAAAGAATTTAATGGATGAACTTAACAAAATTTACAGAGTCTGCGATAAATTCAAAGGCGATTATAATTTATATACAATTCTTGTTTTAGATGCGGGAGCAGGACAAAACAGTGTAATTCAAGCACAAAGCTTTAATGAAAGTGCCAAGGTTGATGGTATAATAATGACAAAACTTGACGGAAGCGCAAAAGGTGGAGTAATAGTTTCATTAGCCGGAGAAGATAAACCGCCTATGTGGTATGTGGGTCTTGGAGAAGGACTTGAAGATTTAGAAGAATTTGATGTTGATGATTTTGTAGATGCAATAATATAAAATAAAAACTCTGCTAAATGCAGAGTTTTTTTAATCCAACATATATTTTTTTAAATCCTGACGTTGATTTATTCCAAGCTTTTGAAAAGCGGAAGACATATACTGTTTTACGGTATTGGCAGATATATTCATATGTTCTCCTATCTCTTGATTTGTCCACCCTCTTGCAGCAAGCATTGCAGCCGCAAATTCCGTAGTGGTTAAATTATCCGCAACATCTCTTCCTGTTATCGGATTATGTACTTTTCTCCATCCTTCTGAAAAACGATAAGTAATATCTATTATTCTTTTAAAATCATCAGGCCAGTCTTTCTTTATTACAGCCTCAAGCATCCCTCCAAGAAGTCCATGATGTTCCCCAAAAGCTTCGATTAAATCATCAGGTCTAGCTAAATCCCAAGCGGCAAGAAGATGTTTTTGTGCTTTTTTTACATTTTTTATGCTCATATAATCCATAACTGCAACTAAATGTAAATATATAGAAGAAATAGGATATGTTTCTTTTTGCAATGCAATAGCAGTTTCCACTATACCGATGCTTCTTTCATATTCTCCCTGTAAATATCTATAATGAGCATGAACATATAGCGCAAACATTCTAAGTCCTTCAGGAAGAAAATTAATATATTCTTTCATTGGCGGTATTTCATTTGGAAGAGGAAGATGTAATAAAATCGCTGCTGCCGTGGCAATAAATGCACTTGCATCTTTTAATATTGGAATATCCTTTTTACTTGAAGCTATTTTTTTAAGCATGGAAAGAGCATATTGAGTATTTTTAACATTACCCAAAGAAAGATTTGAATAAGCATAAATCAGATAAGCAGAAAGTTTTAAAGATAAATTATTGCTGTTTAAATACATCTCGGATTCTTTTGCCGCTTTATCTGCTTGTCCGCTAAAATAATAATATTCGCATAAAGCAATATTTTTCTTATCTTCGTTTTCTATGCTGTTTATATAATCTATGCATTTACCCGGCTTAAAAGGAGTGTTCATAAGAGGCATAAGCATGGAAGTATCTATAAATCCGCTTTTGATATTCACTGCTTTTTTAATTATTTTTTCAGGTTTGGTAGCATTTTTTGGTATTACCCACGATTTACCGTCTTTTCTCGCTCCTTTAATTCTGCCGTCAAAACAATATCTTTGAACCATTCTAACGGATACATTCCAAATATTTGCCGCTTCTTTTACCGTCATATAATCCACTGCGTAATCCTCCGAAAAAAATATATCAAAAATGATTTCTGTCTTTATAAAATAGCTTATTAAATTTATATTTATTCATAATTATGTTTAAATATATTATATTAATTTTTTTTATTTTTTTCAATATCTGATTTATTAAAATATGTAAAATAAAAAACCTTATGTAATAAAATACATAAGGTTTTTATATACTCCACTGTAACCAATCAAATTAATCATCGTAAGCCGTAAAACTTCCTTTTATTGTTTCATAAGAATTGCTTCCGCTTTCTTTAACTCCATGTATTTCATATGTATATTTTTTCCCTTGTTTTAAGTTTTTGTCAAGGAACAATTCAATATCGTCTTCGTCGCATATGATTCTTGAATTTTTACTTGAATAAGCATTGCCGTTTGAATCTTTGATGATAATATAAGCATCTGATTTTAATTCGATAAATTTATCAAAGTCGAATGATACTTCTTTATCTTCTCTGTCAAAGTCAACTTCCTTAACTTTTAAGCTTGATTTTGAGTTATTAGATGTTTCTTTTGTTTTTTCAGTTTCAAAAGTTACTTTTAAATTTGTATAAGAATTATCATTATTCGCTTTTATGCCTTGAATGTCAGCTGTATAACTTGTTCCGTCTTTAATACCTTCAACATAAATTTCTAAATCGTCATCATCCTTATCAATAATCTTTGCACTATAACTGTTACCGCTACTGTCTGTAAGTGAAGTTATACTTGCATTATTATCCCACATAACTTTTGTTGTAAAATGAATATCTATTATATTTTTATTGTCATCATCTTGTTTAACTGAACTTACTTCTATTAATGATGTATTTTCATCTGCTAAGTTTGTAGAATTTGTACTTGGTTGTTCAAATGGATTTTCCATATAATTCATACCTAAATCTTTTGCAAATACACTTGCACCTACTAAAGCAATACCTACTATTGTTACCATAATTAAAACTGTTCTTTTTTTCATTTTTCTTTCCTCCCATTTTTTTTCGTTCTCTTCTTTTTTCTACCTAAATGATAGGAAAGAAAAATTAAAGTAAAATTAAAGAATTTATTTTTTTAAAATTATTTTAAAAGTAGTTCCAACATTTTCTTTGCTTGTAACAGTTATTTTACCGCCCATTTTTTCTATTATGGTTTTTACCATTGATAAACCAAGTCCAAGACTATTCTCATTATCTCTTGAAGGATTAACCTGATAAAATCTGTTCCAAATTTTATCTATGTTCTCACTGCTTATTCCAATTCCGTTATCTTCAACTGTGCATATTACTTCTTTATCTGTTTCATATGCATTTATATTAACATACCCGTTTTCTTTTCCGTATTTTATGGCATTCGATACAAGGTTTATAAAAACTCTCATTATCAAAACCGTATCAGAATATATGTTTATATCCTCATTTATGTCCATATTTAACTTTATGTTTTTATCCTCTGCCTTTATTTCCATTTCTTCCAAAACGCTCTCAATAAGTTCGTTTAAATTGATTTTTTCTCTTTGTATTTTTATTCTGTTAAAATCAAATCTTGTAAACATGAGAAGCTGAGATATTAAAGAAGAAAGTTTTTCGCCCTGTTCTTTTATAATTTCAAGAGCTTCTCGTTGCTCTTTTTCGCTTCCTTCATATAAGGCATAATCACAAGATGCAAGTATTACGGAAACAGGTGTTCTAAGCTCGTGAGAAGCATCAGAAGTGAATTTTTTTTCATTTTCAAATGATCTTTCAAGCCTTTCAAACATTGCATCAAAAGTATCTGCCATTATGCTTATTTCATTTTTTGATTTTGTTTTTAAATTTATTCTTTTTGATAAATCATCTCCGTTTGAAATGTTAACCGCCGTTTCAACAATTTTATCAATAGGTGATAAAGTCCTTTTTGTTATAAAATATCCAACCACTGATGAAACAATAAGAATTATCGGTATTAATAGTATAAATATTGTCATCAAAAAAGTGTTTAACGTTTGGAGTGTAGAAATTGAAATATATCCTCTTACAAATACTCCGTCAATATTTGTCATCTTATCATATACATACCAGTTATTGGACTCTCCGTCATATTCATTTACGCCATCATTAAATGAAACTCCATTTATATCTGAAGGAACATTACCTCTAAGAAGCTCATTATTTCTATATATTGCTATTTCTACTCCATCTTTGTAAAATTCAAAATCATCGTCAAAAATTTCATCATAGCCTTCTTCATTTATTTCCTGAACACATTCATTAATTTCATTTTGCAGAGTCTGTTTTAATGTAACATTGGTAAATCCGTCCATACTTACGGATAAAAATGCCAAAGTAAAAATAAGTATAAGGGCTATTACAAATATATACCAAAAATTAAGTTTAGTCTTTAGTGATAAATTTCTCATTATTCTTCCTTTAAAACATATCCTATATTTCTTTTTGTATGAATAAGTTTCTTTTCATATCCTGTATCCATTTTTTTTCTTAAATATCTTATATATACATCAACCATATTTGAAGCACCTTCGTACTCATAATTCCATACGTTTTGTTC
Organism: Anaerofustis sp. NSJ-163; assembly: GCF_024135845.1. Lineage (NCBI taxonomy): Bacteria > Bacillati > Bacillota > Clostridia > Eubacteriales > Eubacteriaceae > Anaerofustis > Anaerofustis sp. NSJ-163. The sequence goes on along the minus strand of NZ_JAMYJV010000003.1, from coordinate 184,306 downwards.
AATTTGTTCTCTTGATAAAATCATCCCTTTGTTTTTTATAAGAAATACGAGTATTCCATATTCTCTTGAAGAAAGCTCAATCTCTTTTCCTGCTCTTTTTACGGTTTTACTGTTACAATCAACTTCCAAATCCGCTACTTTATAAACATTGGTTTTGTTTTTTGTATTTCTTCTGGTTACTGCATAAATCCTTGCAATAAGCTCGGAAAAAGAAAATGGTTTTACCATATAATCATCTGCCCCAAGATTAAGCCCCGTTACTATATCTTCCGTAGAATCCATTGCGGTTAGTGCTATTATATAAGTTTCAATTCCCTTATCTCTTATTCTTCTTATAACATCAAAACCGTTAATTTTTGGTATCATAATATCTAAAATCACAACATCATAATCGGTATTTTCAATGTAATAAACAGCGTCTTCGCCGTCAAAACAACTATCCACACTATATTTTTCTGCTTTTAACCTTTTAACGATCAAATTATTAAGGTTTTTTTCATCTTCAACAACAAGAATTCTCATAATTTTCTCCTTTCTTTTTTATTATTTATGCTACTTTTTTAAAATTAAAGTCAGATTAAAATTATAAATATTTGCTTGCTTCTTTAATGCTTAAATTAGACATTTTATCTTTGTATTTATTAATAAAATTACTTACCCACTCTTTATTAGTCTTTGAATAATCCCTTAAAGCCCAGCCTATTGCTTTGTTTATAAAAAATTCGTCACTTCCAAAATTATTTACTATTATTTTTTCCAAAAGTTTGGTGTTTGTTTTTTCTTTTCTATGTAACTGATGAATTATGCTTACTCTTCTAATCCATATATTATTATCCTTGCTCCAGCTTATAAGAATTTCATTTATATCCTCATACTTTAATGCCATATCCGCAATAAGCTTATATATCATATCGCTTGTGTCCCACCATGATTTTGTAACTATAAGATTTTTTATGAAAGGAACATCTTCATTTGTTAAATATCTCTTTTTATTTATTAAATAATCAATGGCAAAATATTGAAGCTCTCTATTAGAATCTCCATAACATTTATTTACAAAATCATAATCAATATATTCTTTGTTTTTTATTTCTTTAAAATATTCTCTTTCGATTTTTTTTAGTTCAGGTTTGTTTATACCTAAAAAATCAAATTTATTTTTCATATACTTAGCCATATTAACGGCATTTTCTTCATCTCTTTTTTCATATAAAACTTCAAAAATATCCATGATTTTCTCCTTAAATATTTATATAACAATATTAACACATAAATAAAAACATGAAACATTATATTAAATTATTAAATTGAAATAAGAAATAAATTAATGTAGAATATTAAACGCATAAATAAAGAAAGGCTTTAAAAATGGAAAATAATAAAAAATTAGGACATCTTCTTGCAATATTTACAATAATGATATGGTCGACAACTTTTGTATCAACCAAAATACTTTTAAGAACTTTTACCCCTATGGAAATTTTATTCTATAGATTTACTTTAGGGTTTTTGTTTTTATTTCTTATGTATCCAAAAAGACTTAAACTTAAGGATAGAAAAGAAGAAATATATTTTATCTTTGCAGGTCTTACGGGAGTAAGCTTATATTATCTTTTGGAAAACATGGCCCTTACTTATTCCAATGCTTCAAACATAGGTGTTCTTGTTTCCATAGCTCCGTTTTTTACGGGAATGCTTTCTTGGATTATATTAAAAGAAAAAATAAATAAAAACTTTTTATACGGCTTTATTATAGCAATGACTGGAATTATTTTAATAAGCATAAAAGATATGAGCGGAGTAAAAGTATATCCTATAGGAGATATACTTGCTATTATTGCAGCTTTAGTATGGGCTTTTTATTCTCTATTAAGCAGAAAAATATCAACTTTTGGATACAATATGATTGCGTCAACCAGAAGAATGTTTTTTATGGGTTGATTTTTATGATATTAATGCTTCCGTTTTTTGATTTTACCTTTGATTTAACTTTATTTAATTCAAAAGTATTAATATTTAATATTTTATTTTTAGGACTTTGTGCCTGTGCCCTTTGCTTTGTAACTTGGAATATATCAATAAAAATCTTGGGAACGGTAAAAACCAGTGCTTACATTTATATAACACCGGTAATAACAATTATTGCCTCGTTTATAATATTAAAAGAACCTATAACTCCTGTTATGATTATAGGAACGATACTGGTTTTATCGGGACTGTTTTTAAGCGAGAAAAAATAAAAAAAGAACACATTTTGTGTTCTTTTTTATTGCTCCATTTGCTTTCCTAAAAATATTGAACCTGTTTTTGCAAGCAGACTTGCCTGTTCAACGGAAATATTTTTGTCTTTACTTAAAAGTACTATGGCTCCTATTGGATCTCCGTTTGCAACAATAGGGGAGATAACTTCATATTTATGTTCGTTTTTTTTGTCCTTTACTATATCCACTTCTCCGTTTAAGGAAGTAACAAGCTGTCTTTTTGAAATTATCTTATCTAAATCTTTGCTTATTTTTTTATCCATAAGCTCTTTTTTGTCTCCCGTTGAAGCTGCAACTATATTTTCTCTGTCACAAATTACGCTTGTTATTTTTGCACTTAAAAATAGACTGTCTACATATTCCTGAGCAAAGCTTGAGAGTTCTCCTACCATGGAATATTTTTTTAATATTACTTCTCCGCTGTTATCTGTATATATTTCCAAAGGATCTCCTTCTCTTATTCTTAAAGTTCTTCTTATTTCTTTCGGTATTACAACTCTACCCAAATCGTCAATTCTTCTTACAATACCTGTCGCTTTCATTACTATCTCCTTTATAATATTTTCATATATATTTTTTCTAATTTTAGAAATTTTATACTTTTTATCCTTAATTAAACATAAAATAATATATACATATCAAACAAAATTGATATATTTATTGACAGTATATAAAAAAAATTATATTATACTCATATCAAAATATTTTGATATGAGGTAATAATATGGAAGACTATTCAAAAGATGTAAAAATTTTTAAAGCATTATGCGATGAAAAAAGATTAAAAATAATAGATTTATTAAAAAACGGAGAGAAATGTGCTTGTGTTTTAATAGATAAAATGGATATAGGGCAGTCTTCTCTTTCATATCATATGAAAATATTATGTGAATCAGGCATTGTTCAAAGCAGACAAGATGGTAAATGGACACATTACAAATTAAGTAAACTAGGAAGTGAACATGCAATAAAAAGACTTAGAGAAATAACAATGGAAAATGAAAACACTACGAATTGCTGTAAATAGTCATCTAAAAGATGACTTTTATTTTAAGCAACATATCAAAATTTTTTGATATGAAAAAATTATAAGGAGAATTAATATGATTCAGTCAGTATTATTATTTATTCAAAATCAAATTCTTTCAATGAAATGGTTAAATTCATTAATAGGAAACTTTCTTATTCTTTTTGGAATTAATTTAAATGGAAGAATGGGTGGAAGCCTTCAGTTTTTTATTTATGACGTTATAAAAATAACTATACTACTTTGTACTTTAATTTTTATTATTTCATACATTCAAAGCTATTTCCCACCTGAAAGAAGTAAAAAAATACTCGGAAAATTTAAGGGAATAAGAGCAAATATAATTTCTGCCTTACTTGGAACCGTTACTCCTTTCTGCTCATGCTCTTCAATACCTTTATTTATGGGCTTTACATCAGCAGGACTTCCTCTTGGAGTTACATTTTCTTTTTTAATATCATCTCCAATGGTAGACCTTGGAAGTTTGGTTTTGCTTATGAGCATTTTCGGTTATAAAGTTGCAATTTTTTATGTAATTATAGGACTTATTCTTGCAGTTATTGGAGGAAGCATAATTGAAAAAATGCACATGGAAGAATACGTTGAAGATTTTATTAAAAATGCAAAAAGCATCAACGTAAAAATTCCTAACCGCTCGAAAAAACAAAGAATAATGTTTGCAAAAAATCAAATGACATCTACATTTAAGAAAGTATTTCCTTATATATTAATAGGTGTTGGAATAGGGGCAATAATTCATAACTGGATACCTGAAGATATAATAACCGGCATACTTGGAAGCGACAATCCTTTTGGTGTAATTCTTGCAACTTTGGTAGGAGTACCTATGTATGCAGATATATTCGGAACAATTCCAATAGCAGAAGCACTTTTATCAAAAGGAGCACTTCTTGGAACAATTCTTTCTTTTATGATGGCAGTTACAACACTAAGCCTACCTTCAATAATAATGCTTAAAAAAGCCGTTAAACCAAAACTTCTTATATTGTTTATATCAATTTGTACTTTTGGAATTATTTTAATAGGCTATATATTTAACTATATGCAAGGATTTTTAATATAAAAATTAAAGGAGAGAAAAATGAAAATATTAAAAAAATCATGTGGATGCAGTACTTGTAAATGTGAAAATAATGATAATAATGAAGAAAAAACAAATGGGCAAATTAAAATATTAGGCTCTGGATGTAAGAACTGTATTAATCTTGAAAATAATGTTTTAAAAGCTTTAGAAGAACTTAACATAGATATGAATGTTTTACATGTTAAAGACTTTGTTGAAATTTCAAATTACGGCGTAATGTCTACACCTGCCCTTGTTATAAATGAACAAGTTGTATCACAAGGAAAAGTATTATCAAAAAAAGAAGTAGAAGATATTTTAAAAGAAATAATATAAAAAGAAATAATTTTAAACAGTAAAATATTATTATAAAAATATAATAATCAATCATATAAAAAAGAAAGACATAAAAGTCTTTCTTTTTAATTTGTACTAAGTTTAATTTCCTTATTCTTTATTATTTTTAATTCTTTAGATACAACTGCAGTTGTTGTTATAAAAGCAATAAAATCCGCAACGGGAGCAGCAAAAAGTATACCGTTAAGTCCAAAGAATAAAGGAAGAATTATTATTAAAGGAATAAGGAATATTACCTGTCTTGTCATTGATAATATAAGCCCTTTTATAGGTTTTCCTATAGCAGCAAAGAAATTTGATGATATAAGCTGAACACCATTTAATACAACCATAAATAAAAATGTTCTCATAAACTTAACCGCAAATTCATAGTAAAGGGCATCTCCCGAACCGAATATTGAAATAATTTGATTTGGGAAAAATTGAAAGGCTATAAAACCTATAAAAGATACTACAAGATTACAAAGTATTGCAAGTTTATAAACGCTTATTACTCTGTCGTATTTTTCTGCCCCATAATTAAAACCTACTATAGGTTGAGTTCCTTGAGAAATTCCTATGATTACTGCAAGTAAAATTGCGTTTGTTTTCATTACTATACCGCAGGCAGCAAGAGGAATTTCCATTCCATATATTGATCTCGCACCGTAAAATGTAAGGGAATTATTTAAAACTATTTGTACAAAAGTAATCGCCACTTGGTTTAAACTGTTACTCATACCAAGAGAAGCAATTTTAACGCATTCTTTAAAATGAAGCCCAAAACAATCTCTTGTTAAATGTACGTGCTTGAAATTTTTTATATATAATATTGCCATAACAAAAGAGAATACTTGGCCTATTACTGTAGCAATTGCCGCACCTGCAACTCCCATATTAAATACAAAAATGAATATAGGGTCTAAAATTGTGTTTACAATAGCACCTGCAAGCATACACATCATTGAATATTTAGGACTTCCATCTGCTCTTGCAAGATTGCTCATACCATTTATTACAACAAGAAGCGGCATACCAAGAGCAGTTATTCTTGTATAAGATATGGCATAAGGCATTACTTGTGTTGTAGCACCAAAAGCTTTAAGCAAAATAACTAAAAATATTTCAATTAAAAATGCATAAAGTATACCGAAAACAAACATCATTGAAATTGCACTACCAACAACTTTTGCGGCCTTTTCTTTTTCTCCTGCACCAAGACGAAGAGAAAATCTTGAAGCTCCTCCGACTCCTATTAAAAGAGCTATTGCAAGGCAGATAGTTGTTAAAGGATATGCAACGTTCGTTGCGGCATTACCCAGATAACCAACACCTTGACCTATGAAAATTTGGTCAACAATGTTATAAAGAGAACTAACAATCATCGCTATTATACTTGGAATTGCAAAACCTTTTAAGAGTTTTGGAATTTTTTCATACCCAAGAGGATTAGCGGTATTGATACTTTCCATATCACACCTCCAAATGAAAATAACAATAAAACAAATAACTTTCTTATTTGCCAAAATATATAGAAAAATAAGTAAAAAATAAAAATTTATTGTAATATCACAAGATTATACCAAAATTAGTTTTTTAATACAATATAATAATAATAAAATATTTATTTTTTAAATTTTATTATTTTAAATTTATACCTGTAAATATGTTATTATATAGGTGTTAAATTTATAAAAATAAAGGTGGTGTCTTTTTGTTACCGGTAATGTAATATATTTGTATATTTAATAAAGATAACTTTGTTATCTTTATTTTAGTGTCCTTTATTAGTATCAATTTTTAAATTAAATATAAAAGGAGAATAAATATGAATAAAGATTATATTATTAGAAAAGAAACCAAAGAAGATTATAAAAATACTGAATTTTTAACAAGGGAAGCATTTTTTAATGTTTATACAAAAGGATGTGTAGAACATTATGTGCTTAATAAACTTCATAAAAGCGATGATTATATAAAAGAGCTTTCTTTTGTAGTTAAAAAAGATGAACAATTAATAGGGCATATAGGATATTCAAATGCTAAATTAATAAAAGAAAATAAACATAAAGATGTACTTACTTTTGGTCCTGTTAGCATAATACCTGAATATAAACACAAAGGAATAGGCAGTGATTTAATAAATTATTCAATAAAAAAAGCAAAAGAAATGGGATATAAAGCAATTATAATATATGGAAATCCTCTTTTATACCATAGGTTCGGTTTTACCCTTGCTTTAAAATTTGATATAAAAACCGAAGATGGTAAAAACGCCGTTCCTCTTTTGGCTTTAGAACTTGAAAAAGATTATCTTAGTGATGTAAAAGATTTTAGATTTGTTGAAAGTGAAGATTTTAATATAAACGAAAATGACTTTATAGAATTTGAAAAAAATTTCCCTTACAAAGAGAAAAAAGAAACTTATTCTCAAAAAGAATTTGAAATACTAAGCAGTTTAATGTGGTAAAAAGAAAGGAGCATAATGGATTTAAGCAATATAATAACACAAATGATTGTTTTGTTTTTGGTAATGACTTTAGGATATATCTTAGAAAAAATAGGGTATATGGATAAACATGTATCAAGTAAGTTAAATATACTGATTTTAAATGTAACAACCCCGTGTTTGATCCTATCATCCGTAACAACTGGTGAAATATCATATAATAAAAGCACTGTTTTTCTTATTTTACTTATTGCTTTTTTAATGTATTTAATACTTCCTTTTATAGCAATATTATTAAATAAAATATTAAAAATAGAAAAAGAAAATTTCGGACTTTATATGTTTATGACAATATTTTCTAATATTGGATTTATGGGATATCCCGTAACAAAAACAATATTCGGAGAAAGTGCCGTATTTCTATGTAGCCTTTTTAATATGGTATTCGGCATATTTGTTTACAGCCTCGGAATTTATCTATTTAATATGGATAGTAAAGAAAAAACAAAATTTGATTTCAAAAAAGTCATAAACCCGGGAATGATATCAAGCGTTCTTGCAATAATTATTTTTATATTTTCTATAAATATTCCCTCTTTCTTAAGCTCAACTTTTGAAATGGTAGGGAGTATAACAAGTCCTCTTGCAATGATTTTAATAGGCTGTTCATTAGCAAGAATTCCTGTAAAAGAAATATTTAACGAATATAAATTATATCCTTATACAATAATAAAACAAATATTAATTCCATTAGCTGCAATGTTTATTTTAAAACATGTTATTACAAATCCATTAATTTTAGGGCTTACCATAATAGTAATGGCAATGCCTGTTGGAAACATAACCGTAATGTTTGCAGGTAAATATGAAGGAAACGCTGCTCTTGCATCAAAAGGAGTATTTATAACAACCGTATGTTCCTTTATCACAATTCCGATTCTTTGCTATATATTATAAAAGACCGAGAAATCTCGGTCTTTTTTATTCATATATTTCTTTTAATTTATCAACTATATCGTAAGCAACTTGATTTATTGATTGGCTTCCGGCAACAAGAACAAAATCCCCCGGCTTAGCATTTTCTACAATATAATCTCTTATATCTGAAAATTCACTTATTACTCTTGAAGGTATGCCGTATTTTTCAACTACTTTTTCGGCTATGTCTTCAGAATATATATTCCATTCGTTATCTTCTCTGTCTGAGTAAATATCGTTTAATATAAGCTCGTCTGCACCTTTCATTGCATCTACAAACTCATCAAATAAAAGGAATGTTCTTGAATAAGTATGAGGTTGGAATATTACGAATAATTTTTTATGTTCATAATTTTTACAAGCATCAATAGTAACTTTAAGTTCTGTTGGATGATGAGCATAATCTTCTATTACAGTAATATTGTTTACAACTCCTCTTTTTTCAAATCTTCTTTTTGCACCCATAAATTCTTTAAAACTGTCATTTACAATTTTTTTGTCAATCATAAAGAAATCTGAAACTGCAACAACGCTTAAAGCATTAAGTACGTTGTGTTCTCCCGGTATATTAAGTTCAAAGTGATAATAAAATTCACCGTTTTTATATACATCAAATCTTGGTTTTCCAAGTTCGTTATATGTTATATTTTTAGCAACAAAGTCATTATTTTCTGAAAGACCAACTTTAACTATTTTACATTCAAGTCCGTCTAAAATATCAAGAACGTTTTTATCATCTCCGTTTACAACAAGTAAACCGTCTTTTGGAGTAATTTTTGCAAACTTTTTAAATGATTCTTTTATTTGTTCTATACCACCTGTAAAGTAATCAAGATGATCTCTTTCAATATTTTGTATTGTTCCTACAAAATGTCTTGAATGAAGGAAACTGTCTACGAATTCACATGCTTCTATTACAAAATAGTCGCTGTCCCCAACTCTTGAGTTTCCGTTTATTTTTCTTAAAGTTCCTCCTATTGAAATTGAAGGATCAAGATTTGCATTTAAAAATACCAAAGACATAAGGGAAGATGTTGTTGTTTTTCCATGAGTTCCGCTTACAGCTACGGTTTTTTTATAATATTTACTTATAAGTCCAAGGAAAATTGAACGTTCTATTTCAAGAATACCTTTATTTTTTCCCTCAACTCTTTCAGGATTATTTTCTCTGATTGCAGCAGAATAAACTATTAAATCTATATCGTCGGTTATATTTTCTTTATTATGTCCTATAATAACTTTAATTCCGTTCTTTTCTAATTTTTCGGTATAAACACAAGGTCTCATATCTGAACCTAAAACTTCTTTACCGTTTATTTTTGACATTAAAGCAAGACCAGACATACTGGTTCCGCCTATTCCAATAAAATATATCTTTTTTATATTTTCTAAATCTATATTCATTTTTTCACCGCCGTATTGTTTTTATATAAACTTTAACACTTATTTATTTCATTATATGCTTATTATATACTTAATATATTTTACTATCTTTCAATGATTTTTACAATATTTATTTATATTATAATTATATTAAAAAAATCGGCAAATATTTAAAGTAAAAACATCATGTTGAAAAATTATGAAATCCTTTATTCATAGGTATGTAATCGTTATTGCAATTCTTAAATTTATAATGTATAATATATTTAACAGAATAAAGGGAGGAAAGACAAATGCAAATCACAGACATTAGGGTAAGAAAGACATATGACGAAGGAAAGATGAAAGCGATCGTATCTGTTACTTTTGATGATCAATTCGTAATTCATGACATCAAAATAATTGAAGGAGACAATGGGGTATTTATTGCTATGCCTAGTAGAAAAATGCCTAATGGTGAATTCAAAGATATTGCACATCCGATAAACCTTGAAACAAGAGTCGAAATGCAAAACAAAGTTTTGGAAGCTTATGAGGATAAACTAAAAGAGCTAGCCGAAGAAGCAGAATAATTATTAAGAACGAATGCCCCTTTATAAGGGGCTTTTTTATATGAAAAAAATTAAAGCCTCTCGTTTTGAGAGGCTAAATGGATTCATTAAGTAAAGATTTTATTATTATTTCTATTTTGTTGTATTTACTCTTGCACTATCAGGTCTTGTTTTTATAAAGTTACTGATAGGTTTATATACAATAAAAGTTATTATACAGTTAATACCGGCTTTTAAAATATTAAAAGGTATTACCGCAACAGGAAGTGAAGCTTTTACGGCTTCTAATGGCATACCGTAGAAATTAGTTGTAATAACCAAGTTTGCCGGAATCATAACAAGAACCATTGCTAAAGCTCCAAGAACAAGCCCTAATACAGCACCTTTTCTTGTTTTGTTTTTGCTGTATACAAATCCTGCAACACCTACAAGTGCGCTGCTTGAGATTATGTGCATTAATGCACCTACCCAACCATTCATAGCACTTACTGTTAGTGCTTGTATACAACTTGAAATTATAACGGATATTATTCCTGTTACAGGTCCGAACATTAAACCTATAATAAGAAGTGGAACATCCATTGGTTCGTATTCAAGCCATGCAGCCGATGGCATAATTGGGAATCGTACTAAAAGCATTAATACGATTGACAATGCAATAAGCATTGAAACTGTTACAAGTCTTCTAGTGTCTTTCATTTTTTTTATACCTCCTTAAAATTTAAGGTATACATAAAAAAATAGTAATCGCCCTTCAGGAAATTACTAAAAAAAATACTTTATGTATCCTCTCTCATCCGGACTTTACCGTCGGTAAAGGAATTTCACCTTTTCAGCTTTCGCTCGCAGACTATAACTGCCGGTAGGGAATTTCACCCAACCCTGAAGATTGTTTACCTTATATTATAATATTTTTTTAAAAAAGTCAACATAAAGTCGCCATAGGTTACTTTTTATATTTAATAAAATCATGTAAAATATAAGAAAAGAAATTTGATTTTGGCTAAATTTAATTTATGTAATATTAATAAATGGAGGTGAATAAAATGCAACTTAGAGAAGCTATAAATAAAAAAATAATGACGCTATGTGAAGAAAGCGGATATTCCATAAATTCACTTGCAAACATGGCAGGTATTCCTCCTACTACTCTTTACAGTATGTTCGATGGAAAATGTAAAAACCCGGGAATAAAGACAATTAAAATCTTATGTGATTTTTTTGAAATAAGCATAAGAGACTTCTTTAACGATGAATTATTTAATGATATAGACAAAGGTTTTGAATAATTATTTATATTTTATTATTATAAAAAAGAAGAGATTTCTCTTCTTTTTTTATTTTATGTTATGATATATAAAAAAGAGGTTTTATATATGAAAAAAGCAAGACTTTTTTGGTCTATAGTAAGAAGATGTAACGGTGAAAAGATAACCATAGGATTTATTTTAAGTATTTTTATGGTAGCATTTATAATAATGATAAAAGAACCTGGGGTATCATCATATGGAGATGCTTTATGGTATACTTTTGTGTCTTCATCGACAATAGGTTTTGGGGATATTGTTGTTACAACAACAATAAGCAAACTTTTAACGGTATATATTACTCTATATCAAGCTTTAATGATAGCTATGCTTTCAGGGGTCATAGTGAGCCATTATTTAGAAGTAATTCAAAGAAGGGAAGAATATACCATAACTGTATTTATGGATAAGCTGGAGCATTTAAGCGAGTTAAACGATGAAGAAATAAAACAGATACAAGAAAAAATAAAAAAATTAAAAATGACAATGTAAATTAAGCAATGATTCTTATTTTTTCTATATTTAAATTAATATAATTTTTATTTTTCTATAAAATAAAAATAGTACCGATAAATAAAACTACGGTACTATTTTTATTAATAATATTAAAACTTATTTATTTACTTTTTCTTTTCTAACACATACTGTCACTGCCGTGAAAGAAACTGCAAACAGTAATATCCATGCTCCAACCATATTTTTATCTTCAGTATTTGGTGTATTTAAAGAAGACGAATTTGAAGATGATGTATTATCTGTTTTTGTACCTGATGCGCTTGTATCTTCCCAAATTAAAGCAAAAGGAGAGAATGAATCCACAGTAATTTGAATTCCATTATCAGTATTTGTTAACTTATATTTTTCATTTTTTTGATTTTCACTGAACAGTTCCATTTCATAATTATCGGTTAAAGCTTCATTATCATTACGGTCTAAACCTTTATAATGAACAATAAAGAATTCAGTATTTTCATCCGTTCCTTCAGGATAAGGCCAGTAAATTGTAATAGGTTCATTTGCACCAACTACAGCATTTGAATTATTTGTATATACCAAATCAAGATATTTCATTTCAATATTATAATTATCAGGAAGTACATCAAATTCTTCTAATGATGCTTCTTCCAAAGTAGAAGTTGCACTTGGAATAACATCATCAACAAGGAGGTTCACTGCACTCGAATCTGCAACTTCGATACTCGAAACCTGATTATCTGAACCTTTATAATAATATTTAGTTTCACTAGGTACCTGTGCTGTTACTTCACTTACGGCTTCTTTCGGTTCTTCTCCCGTAACAATTTCAGTAGTAGGATTTTCTTCATCAGATACTACACCTCTAATTTTAAGTTCAGCACTAACAACATTTATATCAAAGCTGTAACTTGAATCTGAATTTGGAAGTTTAATTTCAGCTTTAACTAATCCCTGATTTAATGCCCCTGCATAAATAGACATAGTATAAGTTTTATTCGGAGTATCCTGGTCAACTGTAAAATCATCACTAATCATTATATTTCCATCTTCATCTCGGAACTCAAGACGAATTGGATCTTGCCCCTTAGAAGAAACTAAGCGATATAGGTAACATCCATTTACCTGGCTGCTGTTTCCTTTATGTTGATCATATTTTTCAATACTCCATTTACGAGTTTCTTTTCCGTCATTATAGGTAAATGTCAAATATTTTGAAATATCCAATGTCGTATCATCACTTACACCAAGCTGTTCTTTAAGCCATTTATCAACATTTTCCGGTAAATCAATAGTATATCCAGGTTCTGGAAGAGTGTTTTTATTAGATGCTGCTACATATCCTTGCTGATCCATTACAACACCTTCATAGCCTTTTCCGCCTGTATAAACTGTCATTGATGCAATATTCACAGAAACAGTCTGTGATTTATTATCTACAGTATAAGAAACCGTTGGAAGAGAAAATGGAACAGAATCCTCCTCTTCTCCTTGTGAATTGATAGGATATAATGTGGCTTCTTTACTTACTTTTAATGCATCCAAAGATTCACTGCCGTCTTCATCATAAACCCCATATGTACCATTAATTGTCTGTGGATTTGTTAGTTTTACATTATAATGTAATTTTACAAAATCATCCATTTTTACATTTGTATTAATTAAAAGATCAAAACTATCTTTACCATTATCATTTTTTCCATTTGGATAATAGATTAATTCAAATGGATAATTTCCATCATTATCTTTTTGTCCAAAAGCATATTTATTATCGCTAATCTTTGTTGTTGTTAAAGTCTTCGTTCCAATAGTTAGTTTTAAGTTATCAAGGTTAACCATATCAAAGTCATATGAGTTACCATAATTATCACTGCCATAACCAATAATATTTTCTACTTTTGAACCTTTTCCCATATAATATATTAATGTATCATTAACTTCAGCAAATGGGTCTGAAATACTATCACTATCATAACGAGTAACATAACCTTTATCAGCCATCCAGGACTTGAAAGACTCTGTATAATCACCAAATTTTGTTCCTTTATTATATGGATAATCTACCCATATAACATTAGCTTCATTATTTTCTTTCATTTCAATTATTGACTGACCGGCAAAATAAGTTGCAGACTCTAAATTTGAATAATAATCCATAGATGTATTTACATCCATTCCAGGTTCTAAATTACTAACGAGATAATTTTTATCTGATTTTTTATCTTCTGTAATTGAATATTTACCTATATCTTTTCCTGAGTTTGCATCATTAATTATTTCTCCAAAAGTTCTAAGGTTAAGCTTTCCATTTATATAACGTGCTATAAAATCTTCATTGGTATTCCAGTTGTTCAGATATGGTAGTTGTGCCAAAGCTTGTCCATTATCATTAACCCACATACGTGCACCGCCGTCTGTAAGCAAAACAAGATACTTATTATCCGATTCTGCAACACCAGATTTTAGTAATGAACGTGCTTTTTCTATACCGGCTTGAAGATTACTTCCTGAACGTCCAGTTTGTCCATTGTAACTTTTATCGGTCATTTTTTCCATTAAATTATTGAGAACACTCTCATCACTAATATTTTCCATACTATCACTTGAATACAAAATTGGATTACTTCCGCCAAATATTACTAATCCTGCATTTACGTCAATATTAGATATCTTTGTTAGATTATTTAACATATTGGCTGCATCATTTGCTAAATCAGAAGCATCGCTGCTGGTTGAACCATCTAATACGAACACAATATCCATTGTCTGTCTATATTCTTCAGCAGGAACAGTCATTGTTACTTCTGAAATATAATTACTATCTAAATTTGTAGCTTTATGTGTTACTTCAGGTGAAGTAATATTTTTTTGTTCTGCTGCTGTAACAGTGGGTAACATACTTATTAACATCATTATTGATAATACAAATCCAAGTAATTTCTTCATATTTTTTTACTTTCCTCCTATTATTTTATTGATATTTTGGATTGTCTTTTCTTTAAATGTCTTATGAAATAAAATTTTGAAATTCTTTTTAGATATGAAAATATGTATAATAAAAATTACAAAAATAATACATTTTGTGATAATAATGTTATAATTAATACATAGTTCATATTTGTAATGATTAATATATAAAATAAAAAAAATCAGACAAATAAGTTTAATAATTTAAATAAATTGATTTGATACAAAAAGTATACATTTATTTTTTAATATAAATATTTTTTAATATAAAACTGAATAATAACAGGTATAATAACGACATTATATATAACTTAATATGATTAGATATAGAAAATTTTATGAAGTCATTGTAAGTTATTAAAGCAAAACGAATAAGAGAAATTAATTATTATATTTAATGATAAAATCGAAAATTAAAATATCTTAGAAAAAACAAAAAATTAAAAAATAGCAATATCAAGCAAGTTTTTAAACTTTTTTTTTATTTAAATAATGATATTAGTTTCTAAAAAGTAACCATATTACAAAAAAGTGCCTACTTTATTTTTTTATATTAATTATTTATTATATATAAAGGAGGAAAAAATGAATCAAAATGATAGAAGAAAATATTTAATTAACTATTTATTAAACGAAAAAGAAGATTATAAAAATATTAAAATACCAAGATATGAAGATGAACAAAAAATCCTACTTCGCTCTCTAATGAATATTCGTCCTGCAAAAAATATAGCAAAAGAATTTTTAAAAATTCAAGATGAATATCTAAATGAAGAATTAAAAAAACAAGAAATAATTAATATAACAAATTTAAAACCTTTAAAGAAAAATATATATTTAATAAAAGAAGATATAACTAAACTAGAAGTTGACGCAATAGTAAATGCAGCCAATTCTTCACTTCTTGGATGTTTTATACCATGTCATAAATGCATAGATAATACCATTCACTCAAAAGCAGGAATTCAATTAAGACTAGAATGCAGTAAAATCATGAATATACAACAAAGCGAAGAACCGACAGGAAAAGCAAAAATAACAAAAGCATATAATTTACCATGTAAATATATAATACATACGGTTGGACCTTATATAGATAATATACTTAAAAATAGTGACATTGAAACTCTTAAATCATGTTACACTTCATGTCTAAAACTTGCTGACAAATATAAATTAAAATCTATTGCATTTTGTTGTATATCAACAGGAGAATTTCATTTTCCAAATGATATAGCAGCTAAGATTGCCGTTGATACAGTTATTAAATATTTAGATGAAACAAAATCAACAATTGAGGTGATATTTGATGTTTTCAAATCAAAAGACTATGAAATATACAAAAAACTACTATGATTTAATTAAAATTGTAAAAGAAAAAATAAATAATTTTGATATTATACTGGTAGGAGCAGGAGCAGGACTTTCTTCATCAGCAGGTTTTACTTATTCAAAAGAAAGATTTTTTAAATATTTTTCTGATTTTCATAAAAAATACGGCATACAGGATATGTACTCAGGCGGCTTTTATCCATTTGATACACTAGAAGAATACTGGGCTTTTTGGAGCAGATATATATTTATTAATAGATATAAAGATAATGATAATGAAACGTATAGTAATCTTTTAAAAATCTTAAAAGATAAAGATTATTTTGTGATTACAACAAATGTAGACCATTTATTTCAAAAAGCGGGAATTGATAAAACCAGACTATTTTATACACAAGGTGATTATGGTTTGTTTCAATGCTCTACACCTTGTCATAATGAAACATTTGACAATAAAGAGCAAGTAATAAAAATGGTTAAAGAGCAGAAAGATATGAAAATACCTTCATATTTAATTCCCAAATGTCCATACTGTAATAAACCTTTAACAATGAATTTAAGACAAGATGATACTTTTGTTGAAGATGAAGGTTGGAATAAAGCATATAAAAGATATGAAAATTTTCTAAATAAAAATAAAGATAAAAAAATTTTATTTTTAGAACTCGGTGTTGGATACAATACACCATCAATTATAAAATATCCGTTTTGGCAAATGACCTTTAACAATAAAAATTCATTTTATTGTTCAATTAATAACCAAGATGATAATATTCCATTACAAATACAAAATAGAGCAATATTATTAAAACAAGACATAAAAACTGCTATAAATGATATATTATAAAAAAAGAAGAGAAAATATTCTCTTCTTTTTTTATATATTAGGAAAAATGTAAGTTATTATTTGCTTGCTGCGTCAATTTCATCAAACATAGCTTGTGTTCTTGAAATACCAAGTCTTGAACAACCAGCTTTTAAGAATGCTTCAGCATCAGCAACTGTTGAAATACCGCCGGCAGCTTTAATTTGAACTCTTGTTGTATCGATATTTGCTTTCATGATTGCGATATCTTCAAGTGTAGCACCACCTGATGAGAAACCTGTAGATGTTTTAACAAATCCAGCACCAGCATCAGAACAAATTCTTGAAGCTTTTGCGATTTCATCTTTTGTTAATAAGCAGTTTTCTAAGATAACTTTGATATTAGCAGGAGAAGCATTTACTACTGCATGAACATCGTTAAATACTGTATCATAATCACCTGATTTTAAAGCTGAAACGTTAAGTACGATATCAACTTCTGTTGCACCCATGTTGTATACTCTTTGAGTATCAGCAACTTTTGATTCTGTAAGTTCTGCACCGTTTGGGAAACCAACACATGCACATACTGCTGTTTCAGAACCTTTTAGAATATCATAAGCCATTTTTACTCTTGATGGAGTAACACATACAGTTCTACATTTCCATTCTTTTGCGAATTGGATTCCTTTTCTTACTTCATCATAAGTTAATTGTGGTTTTAATAAAGAGTGGTCATTTGCTCTTGCTAATTCGTATTTTGTTAACATATTAATTTTCTCCTTAAATTTTATTTATATTTTATTTTAATTAAAAACTATTTTCCAGGTTCGTAACCATCTTGTGTAATTACGATTTTGTTAAAGAATTCTTTTCTTTCAATTAATTCAAATGCATCTTTTACATCATCAACTTTAAATCTATGAGAAATAATTGATGTTAAGTCAAGTAAACCTTTCTTAGCAGCATCTATTGTTGCACAGAATTCTTCATATTCAGGTGTAAAGTTATAGCACCAAGAACCTTTTATTGTAAGTTCTTTTCTTAAAATACATTTATCATAAGATTTATCAAGAACATTTACATCTCCGTGTGGAGTACCTATACATGTAAATGTACCGTGTTTCTTTAAGCATTGTAATGCTTGGTTAAATGTTATAGGAGAACCTGCTGCTTCTATACATACTTCAGGACCATCTTCACCAGTATATTCTTTAATTTTTGCAACAACTTCTTCATTTGTCATATTTAATGAGTTAATTGTATAAGTAGCGCCTACTTTCTTGATTAAGTCAAGTTTTTCGTCTTTAATATCAACTGCGATTACCATTCTTGCTCCGCAGATGTTTGCCCATTGAACCATATAGTATCCAACAGGACCTGTACCGAATACTACAACTGCATCGTTAACTTTGATACCGGCTCTTAAAGCACCGTGTAATGAAATAACAGCAGGGTCGATTTGGCAAATCATATCCCAACTAAAGTCATCAGGACATACATAACATTGTGTAGCTTTTACTGCAACGTATTGACCAAAACCACCGTCACTTCTTGAACCTGTGTAGCCGTATGTATCACATAAATTTATATTACCATTTAAGCAGTCTTTACATTTTCCGCATCCTGTCATAGGGTTTACGTCAACTCTTTGACCTACTTTTAATTCTTCTCTTAAGTCAAGGTCTTTTACACCTTTACCGATTTCAACTATTTCACCACCGAATTCATGACCTAGTGTTGTAGGGAAGTGATATGTACCTGTTGAGAAAACTCTACCTAAGTCAGAACCACATATACCTGCACAGTATACTCTAAGTAATACTTCGTCATCTTTTATTTGTGGAATATCCACTTCGTCACATCTTATGTCGTTGATAGCATGAAGTCTGCCAGCTTTCATTTTGCCTTGCATTTTTTTTCCTCCTAAGAAACTTAAAAATATTTATATTTTATTGACATCACTTAATTGATATGTTAATATTTATTTGTTCATATGAACACTTTAAATGCTCATATGTTCAATTTCAACCGTATTATATAATAAAAGATTTTATATGTCAACCACTTTTATAATTTTAGGAGAAAAAAATGTTAGATAATAATACCCTTTCAAAAATAGCAAAAATGTACTATCTTGACGGCATGACCCAAAAGCAAATAGGGGACAGCATGGGTATTTCAAGAATAGGAATATCAAGAGCACTTAAAAGATGTATAGATGAAGGAATAGTCGAAATAAAAATAAAAGAATTTACTCCTTTAAACGATTTGGAGGAAGCATTAAAAAATAAATATCCTAATGTAGACTTTAAAGTTGTTCCATATTTTAAAGACAGTAAAAAATTAACTCGTTCTCTTGCAGACGGTGCCGGTGAAGAATTAAAAGATATGGTAAGAAAATATAATAATATAGGTATAGGCTGGGGAAACACTTTAAGTCATATTAATATTGAAAGTGACATAAAATACCCTGAAAAAACTTTTGTTTCTCTTCTTGGAGGATATGGGAATGTATCAATAGACCGTCATTCAAATCAAATTACCGCAAAAATAGGTGAAGTATTCGGCAGTAAAGCAATGGTGCTTCTTGCGCCTTCCATAGTAGACAATAAAAAATTCAAAGACATAATAATAAATGAAGGTTCAATAAAAGAAGTATTCGATATGTATAAAAAATTAGACTGCGTTATAACATCTCTTGGTAATCCTGCAGACGACAATGCAACAATACATAAATCAGGATACTTTAAAGATGAAGATTTAAAAGAATTAAAACAAAGAGATATATGCTGCGATATTGTATCTTCAATATTCCTAGATAGAGACGGTAACGAAGGAGCTTTAGATATACTTGACAGAATCATAGGAATAAGCAGTGACGTTTATAAAAAAGTACCTTACAAAATAGCTGTTGCAGGTGGAGAAAGCAAAATGTTCGCAATTTATCTTGCAGTTAAAAGCGGATATGTTAATAAATTAATAACAGATGAAAATACGGCAAACTATCTTCTAAATAAATAAAAAAGAGATTAATCAATCTCTTTTTTTATTTCAATATAAGTTTTATAAAAATCATATATTTTATTTTCTTCCCTTGCAGAAGTTAAAAATCTGCTTATAATATACCCTGTTTCGTATTTTTTCTGTACTTTTGATAAAAGACTATTAAGGTTATTTGGATAATCTTTTACTACTTCTTCTTTCATCAAACAAACAGCATATTTATCGTTATTTTTCTGCCATATAATATCATTATTATTTTTCGGCTTTATTACGGTTATTCCCCTTTGTTCTTTATCGGTAGCATTTGAATGTTGAACTCTGGAATATAAATATGGATTTTTTATATACATTTTTATTTTTTCTTTTTGTGTAAGTTCAAAGGATACAATACATTCAGTATCTATATCAGCAATTATATAATCCTTATCCTTAAGTTCATTTATTATATTTAAAGCTTTTTGATGTTGTTTTAATCTTTGTATTTGTCTATTAATCAATGCTTTTTGACTTTCAAGTTCTTTTAAATGTTCACTGCAAAAAAACTCTTGTTCTATAATATTTTTATTTTTTAAATTTAAAATATCTTTTAAAGGAATTCCCAAATTTTTATAAAAAACAATATCGGATATTTTCATTAAATCAGGAAGGGAATATTCCCTGTAATTATTATCTTCTTTTCTTGGAGACAATAACCCCTTCTTTTCCCAAAATCTAAGTGTTGAAGTTGGAATATTAAAAAATTTAGATATATCTCCTATTGAAAAAACATCTTTCATTTTTATTCTCCTAAAAGTTTTAATATATTTTATCATAAAAACCATTGACCTTAAACTATGTTTAAACTTTATAATTTACTTCGAGGTGGAAAAATGAAAAATATTTTAATGTTTAAGGATGTAAAAAATATAAATTTCTATAAGGTTTTAAAATTTATAATACCAACATATCTTACTGCTTTATTTACTACTTTATATACAATAGTAGACGGTATATACGTTTCACAATATGTAGGAACAAATGCACTTGCTGCAATAAACATAGTATATCCAATAGTTAATTTATTAACCGGAATTGCAATGATGTTTGCGGTAGGAGGAAGTTCTCTTTCTTCTATATATCTTGGAAAAAACGACAAAACAAAAGCAAATCAAATGTTTCAATTTTGTATTGTTTCAAGCTTAATAATAGGAATTATTATTTCCTGGGTAATACTTCTTTATTTATCGGATATATTAGTTTTTCTCGGTGCAACAAGTATAACGTTAGATTACTGTGAAATATATATAAAAATTTGGCTGTTTGGAACAATAGCCATTATGCTTAAAGAAATTTTTGTTTATTTTATAAGAATTGACGGAAACCCAAAAATAAGTTTTATAGTTTCGGCATCGGGAGGTGTTTTAAATATTATTCTCGATTATATATTTGTAGGTAAAATGTCACTTGGAATTTTTGGGGCAGGAATAGCAACAATACTTGGACTTATCCTTTCAATGATTTTGGGAATAATTTATTTTATAAAATATAGTAATAATATAAAATTTAAAATAGAAAAAATAAAATTAAACTTTCTACCTCCTTGCATTGTAAATGGTTCTTCTGAATTTATAAATCAGCTTGCAATAGCAATTACAACTGTTGTTTTTAATAAAACAGCTCTTACATATGCGGGAGATGACGGTGTTGCTGCTGTTTCTATAATAATGTACGTACAATTTATTTTCCTTGGTATTTATACCGGATATTCAATGGGTATATCTCCGCTTCTTGGTTATAACTTTGGAAATAAAAATAAAGACGTACTTATTAAACTGGAAAAATATTCATATAGATTTTTTAGCATTATACCAAGTGTTTTATATATAATATCTTTTATATTTGCTCCTTTGGCAGTATTATTTTTTGCAACAAAAGGAACAAATGTATACAATTTAGGTGTAATGGGAATGAGAATATATTCCATAGGATACTTTTTCTCGGGACTTAGTATTTTTACGGCAGTAAGACTTACTTCCTATGCAAAAGGTCAATACTCAGCGGTTATAACATCTCTTAGATCCTTTATACTTTTAATACTGTTTTTAAAAATTCTTCCTTTATTCTTTGATTTAAACGGAATGTGGATGGCTGTTCCTTTTGCTGAAATAACGACTTTTATTATAACGTTGATTTTAATATTTAAAACGAAAAAAATACCAAGACAAATATAAAAAAATCATGCATAAGCATGATTTTTTATTTTAATTTATATCGTTGAAATTTTGTAAATATCTGCATTATTGACGTAATAATGATTATTCCAAAAGATATAGCCGCAGCTTCTTTCATTACAAGAGAAAAATAATATATAAATTTATCCATATTGCCTGTTACTAGATTATACATTGTATAGTATAAATCTCCTCCGGGAATTAAAGGTATAAGTATTGGAACTAAAAGAACAATAACGGGAGTTTTTATTTTTCTTGCTAAAATTTCCGAAAATAAAGAGAGTATGGTTGTTGTTATAAAAAGAGTTATAACTTTATTTGCGTTAAAACTAAAGAAAAATAAATAACAAATCCAGCCTATGGCAGAACCAATACCTATAATAGAAAGTTTATCTCTTTTTATGTTAAATAAAATCGCAAAACCAAGAGAACCTATAACCGCCATAATTATCTGTATAATACCTTGTAACATTTTAACCTCCTATAGGAATTAATATAAAAGCAAAACCCATTGCAATAGCTATTGCCTTTAAAATTGATTCCAAAACTCCAAGAAGACCGGAAATAATATCCCCGTTTATCATATCTCTTAAAGATGTTGTTAGAGTAATACCTGGTATAAGAAGCATAATATTTCCTATAATAATCTTATCTATATTTTCTCCTATTCCAATATTATTCAAAATAACTGCACATAATGCCGTTATTAGAGAAGATAAAAGGCTCGTTACAAAATTGTTTATTTTTAATTTGTTTAATGAATTAACCGTAAAATACATTACCCCTCCGGTTATCATGGAAGCAATACTATCCATTAAACTTCCGCCAAAAAATATTGAAAAAGCACCTGAGACAAAAACATATGAAAGAAATATAAGTTTTTTATCATATTTATTAGTATTCCTTATTTTATCTATTTCTTTTTTTAACTCATTAATGCTTAATGTTTTTACACATATGTCTCTGGATAGCTGGTTTACGTATTCAACTTGTTCGAGGTTTGTTTCATATTTTTTTATTCTTCTTGTTTGAGTAATTATATTACTATCTGAAAATTTAACAGTCAGAATAATAGTAGAAGTTATTGTAAAAATATCTACTTTTTGTAATAAATAAGCTTTTCCTATTCTAATTAAAGTATCCTCTACCCTACTAACTTCAGCTCCAGAAGTAAGCAGTATCTCACCCAAATCCAACATATATGAAACAAGTTTTTCTTCCTGCATTTTAAATCCTTTCGATATTTATTGGGTTATTATATTATATTAATTTTTAATATGTTTTTGTATATATAATTAAAATTTTATATATAAATTTTTCATTATTTTATTATAAATCTTAAATTGTAAAACAGCTTTTCTTATTTTTTATTTTTCGACCTTATATATTTCCTATAATTGTCAATAATATATAAAAAATAGACTTAGAGGTATTATTATGAATTCATTATGGGAAAACACCGTTAACTTACCGATGTATGAAGAATTAAATAAAAACATAAATGTAGATGTTGCAATAATAGGGGGAGGAATATCAGGAATTCTTACTGCTTATAAGTTAAAAAAACAAGGTATAAAAGCAGTTATTTTTGAAAAAGACAGAATATGCCAAAAAACTACGGCTTATACAACGGGAAAAATAACTCTTGCACACTCACTTATATATGAAGAACTTATAAGTAATTTTGGTATTGATAAAGCAATGGAGTATGCATATTTAAATAAAAAAGCAATAGAAGAATATGAAAATATAATAAAAGAAGAAAATATAGAATGCGATTTTGAAAAATGCAATGCTTATTTATATACAAAAGAAGATGAAAACAAATTAATAAAAGAATATAATGCTCTTTTAAAATGCGATATTGACTGCGAGTATATAGAAGAAAGCTTACTTCCTTTAAAATTCAAAGGAGCAATAAAATATAAAAATCAAGGAAAATTCAATCCATTTAAATTTATAAAACACATATTAAAAGACCTTACAATATACGAAAATACTTTTATAGAAGAGGTAAAAGCCAAAAGAAAAACTCTTATTACGGACAGCGGATATAAAATAAAAGCAAATAAAATAATATTTGCATGTTCTTTTCCTTTTTTAAATGTTCCGGGATATTATTTTTTAAGAATGCACCAAGAACTTTCATACTTTTTAATTTTAAAAAATACAAAAAAATTAAAAGATATATATTTAAATGTGGATGAAAAAGGATACTCTTTCAGAGGTTACGACGATATATTATTGTTTGGAGGAGAAAAACACAGAAGCGGGGAAAACAAAACAGGAGAAAAATATCAAAATCTAAGAGAAGAAATAAAAAAATTATATCCAGGCTTTGAAGAAATAGGACATTATGCAAGTGAAGATTGTATGACTATTGACAAAGTACCCTATATAGGTTTGTTTTCAAAAGCATTTAAAGATGTTTATGTAATTACAGGTTTTAATAAATGGGGTATGACGTCTTCAATGGTTGCTGCAAATATAATAAGTGATATGATACTTAAGGGATTTGATTATAAAGACAGTATATTTTCTCCCGAAAGGTTTGATACAAAAGGAATAAAAAAATCAATACTTAAAGAAGGTCCTTATTCAATAAAAGGAATAGGAAAAGAATTTTTAAATATTCCGGATACTACACTTAAGTCTCTTCCGTTAGGTCATGGAGGAATAGTAGAATATAAAGGAGAAAAAGTAGGAGTATATAAAGACGAAGAAGGAAACTGTTATATTGTTCCAAGCAAATGTCCTCATTTAAACTGCGAACTAACGTGGAATCCTGATGAAAAAACATGGGACTGTCCATGTCACGGTTCAAGATTTGATTATATGGGAAATATTATTTATTCTCCAAGTATTTATGATTTAGAATGTATAGAAAAAAAGGTTAAGAAAGAATAACTTTCTTAACCTTTATATTTAAAACAATCCAACTCATGATCATTTATTATTCCTATAGCTTGAAGATATGAATAAATAATAGTGCTTCCAACATACTTCATACCTCTTTTCTTTAAATCCATTGAAACTTTATCAGAAAGGGGACTTGTTGTATTAAAATTATCATCTTTATTTTTTATTATTTCTCCATTTGTAAAAGACCATATATAATTAGAAAAACTCCCGTATTCTTCCTGTATTTTTACAAATATTTTTGCATTTGATATTGATGATTTTATTTTATTTTTGTTTCTTATTATATCTTTATTTTCTAAAAGTTCATTTATTTTATCTTCATCATAATTTATAACTTTATTATAATCAAAATTATCATATGCTTTTTTAAATGCTTCTCTTTTCTTTAGTATTGTTATCCATGAAAGACCGGCTTGAAAAGATTCCAAAATAAGCATTTCAAAAAGTTTTCTATCATCATAAACAGGAACACCCCATTCATTATCATGATAAGCTATATAAATTTCGCTTTTTAAATCTACCCACTTACATCTTTTTTTATTATCCATTATTATATGAAAAGTTCGTTTTCCTTTCTTCCTTCACATGCTTTTTTTAGTTTTTTTCTTGCAGCCATTAACATAACTTTATTTAAACTTCTTGCATTATAGTCGCATACTTTTATACATCTCATACAAGAAATACATTTATCTTTATCTGTTTTATCAGGTTCATTAAAATCAATTGCACCAACAGGACATTCAGCTGCACACTTACCGCATTTTATACAGTTTTTACCTGCTTTTGGAACCATTGGAACAGCACTATATTTTCTATAAGGATTATTACCGGGTACTTCAATTTCTTCAATATTATTATTTTCAATTTTTTCTTTTATTTTTACAGCATAATCTTTTATTTCATTTATATCATTTTCATCAGGTCTGCCTTTTGCAAATTCATTCATAATAGAATGTTCGCAAACTACCCCCATTGCGGCAAAAACATTAAATCCATTATTATTTAAAATATCCTTAAGCTCTATTAAGGTATCTTCATAAGCTCTGTTACCATAAGTAGCAATTATTACACAAGGAGTATTATTTGCCTTTAATTTACTTATTCTATCCCTCGCAGTTGAAGGAACTCTTCCTCCAAAAGATGGAACTCCAACTACACAAATTTCATTTTCACTAAATTCATACTTTGAATAATCTTCATCTTTATTTGATAAATCTAAATTAAAAATTTCATCACTTATTGTTTCTCCAACTGTTTCCACAACCTTTTTTGTAGAAAATGTAGGGCTAAAATATATATTATTTACTTTTTTCATATTTATCTCCTTATTTTATATATTCTTCCAAATCTTTAAATAAGTTAATTAAGGTTTTTAAGCTGCTGCTTTCTTTATTTATATAATAATAATTTTTTGTTCCTTCTTTTCTCATATCAACAATTTTATTCTCTTTTAATATTTTCAAATGATGTGATATAGATGTTCTTGAAACAGATACTTTATCAGATAATTCCCCTACTCTAAAACCATTACCGTCACAATTTATCGTCATATAAATTATTATAGCCTGCCTTGTTTCATCTCCTAAAGCAGAAATAACATTCTTACAATCCTTAAACTCCTTTATTATATTTTCATCACATTTTTTCTTCATAAATAAACCTTCCATTAATAAAGATATTATAAAATAAAAGATTTTTCATATCAATATTGGTTAAGTAAATCGAAACAATAAAAAAAGACAATATACATTGTCTTTTTATTTTTTCTTTACTCTATCAAAGTAAGGACTCTTACCGCTTATACTAATTGGAATACCTTGCCATAATATATCTTTTTCTTTTATGAAGTCCATTTCTTCAAATACTTTACCTATAGAAAACATTACTCTGCTGTCAACTCTGTTATCAGCTGCAACAGAAACTGCAGAACCAATAGCAATACCAAGGTCTATTGTATTAAAAGCACATCTTCCGCCATGTTCTTTATTTTCTCCACAGTTTTTAAATCCGCAGAAAGAACAATGAGGAAGTCCTTTATAAGATTTTTTTACACCTATTAAAACAACTGCACCTGATGCTCTTAAATTTTTAGCATCTCTTACATAATGTCCTTCAGTTTCACCAAATTCTCTAAGATAAACTTCATCCATTTTATCTGCAAGTTTAACTTTTTCACTGCCTGTCAAAACAAGGGTAATAATATCATCTACACCTTTTGTTTTTGGAGCCGTTCTTGCCGCAGCACACATTTTTGCCGCTGTTTCCATTAAAGCTTTTTCTTCCATTTGTCTTTCTTCGTAAAACATTTTTTTATCTCCTTTATATAAAAATTTATAAATTGTCTATTATTTCAAAAATTTCAAGAGATTTATTATAATTATCCATTCCCAAAATTTTTTCAATATTATCTTGAGCTTCCTCCCATAAAGGTATGGCAATATCTAAAATTTCTTTTCCTTTTTTTGTAACTATAACTTGTTTATTTCTCTCATTTTCTTTTGAAATATCTTCTATTAGCCCTTCTTTAAACAAAGTTTTTAAATTTCTTACAACAGTTGTTCTTTCAAGTCTTACCTTAGATGCTATATCACTTATTGAAGCAGGCTGTATTTTTAAAATATTTTTTATTAAAGAAAACTGATTTAAAGTAAG
This sequence comes from Anaerofustis sp. NSJ-163, assembly GCF_024135845.1. Taxonomy (NCBI): domain Bacteria; kingdom Bacillati; phylum Bacillota; class Clostridia; order Eubacteriales; family Eubacteriaceae; genus Anaerofustis; species Anaerofustis sp. NSJ-163. The sequence continues at coordinate 156,562 of NZ_JAMYJV010000003.1, read as the reverse complement.
AGAGCTTTCCTTTAAATAATCGTCATAATATTTTGTTATGTTATTTGCAGCTCTTCTAAAATTAATACAATAACATCCTTTACTTTTCATAAAAATTCCCTTTCGTGTATATACACTATAACATAAAATATAAATGTTGTAAAGCATATAAATATTTAATTTTATCTTTAATATATAAAAATTTTCATTATAATATACTTATTAATTTATATAAAAGAGGTAAATTATGAGTGAAAAAACAAATGTAATGAGAATTTTATCTCAAAAGAAAATTAACTATAAAAGTTATTCATATGATCCTAATCAAGGTTTAAGCGGAAACGATGTTGCAAAATCTTTAAACCAAAATGAAAATCAAGTCTTTAAAACACTTGTTACAGTAGGAAAGAGCAAGGAGCATTATGTTTTTGTAATACCTGTAAATAAAGAATTAAATCTTAAAAAAGCCGCAAAAAGCGTTAGTGAAAAATCAATATCAATGATTAAAGAAAAAGAACTTCTGCCTTTAACAGGGTATATACACGGTGGATGTTCTCCTATTGGTATGAAAAAGTTTTTTACAACTGTTATAAATGAAACAGCAAAAGATTTTGAAACAATAATATTTTCTGCAGGAAAAGTTGGATATCAAGTAGAAGTAAATATAGAAGATTTAAAAAAAATAATTAATTTTAAAATAGACAATATAGTATAAAAAAAGCACTTTAAAGTGCTTTTTTTAATCTGATAATTTTTTATTGTTATATACCAAAGTAAATACAATTAAGAAGAATATTGCATTTAATATCATTATTAACAACCTTATAAAAGTAAAATTGTTTGCTACGTCAAATATTATAGTTATAAGCTGGCCGCTGTATAACAATTCTGCCACCATTGCCAAAAAGGGATTTCCAGAACCTGATGCTAATAAAGGAAAAATCGCAAATACAATTGAAACAGGAAGAGTAGCTGCGGCTATATTTGCTCCTCCTTTAACTATCATACCAACAATTGCCCCCAATATGGTAGAACAAAGCATACCTATTGAAATTACAATCAAAAATTTAGGTATAAAAACAAGTTGTAAATGTAATAAAGGTAAAAATAAACAAGAAGTAATTATATTTATAATAAAAACAAAGCTTCCCACACCAATCAAATACTGCATAGGTCTTACGTTTGATAAAATAAGAACTTTTAAAGTATTTTTATCCTTCTCTTCCGCAATTAATGCAGCCGTAACCATAACAGGAACCATAGATATATGCATCATTAAAAATATTAAAGGATTTGATCCTGCATTACCTTTCATTACAAATGCCAAAAAATACGTAAAAACAGGGAAAAGTAAAAACATAAATACTATTTTATTACTTTTAAATGCATCCTTAAATTCTTTTATAAATATGGCTTTTATTTTTCTAAACGAATTATTTTTGCTCTTAGTTTTATTCATTATATTAACTTCCTTCCCGTAAGTGAAATAAATACAGTTTCCAAAGTTGGTTCTGATGAATGAATTGAAACAACTTCATTATTTCTAAAGTGATTAGCTATTTTATCTGCATATTCACTATTATTTTGATAAATAACTTCTTCGCCTGATTTTAATAACATTGTAACTTCGTTTCTATCATTATATTTTCTGCAAAGTTCATCGGGAACTCCGTATTCTACAATTACACCTTCGTTAAGAAGAGCAACGTGATCGCATAATTTCGTAGCTTCTTCCATATTATGCGTAGTTAAAAATATTGTCGTTCCTTTTTCTCTAAGCTCAAACAATAAATTATGTATTTTTTGAGAAGTCAAAGGATCAAGACCGCTTGTAGGTTCATCCAAAAAAAGCAATTCCGGTCTATGTAAAATTGCTCTTGCTATTACAAGTCTTTGTCTCATACCTTTTGACAAATTTCCCGCTTTTTCCCATTTATCGTCAGCAAGATCTACTTTATCAAAAATATCATGAACATCTTGTCTTGACATACCATAAATATCAGCAAAAAGAAGTATATTATCAAAACATGTAAGTCTTTCGTATACACCACTGTCATCAAGAACCATACCTATTTTTTCATAATCTTCGTTTTGAAGTTTTATACATTCTTTTCCAAAAACTTCGGCTATACCAAGATCCGATGTTATTTGTCCTGTAAGAATTTTTATTAAAGTTGTTTTACCTGCTCCCGAAGGTCCGAGAAAACCGAGAATTTCTCCTTTTTTTACATTAAAAGTAACGTCTTTTAATGCTTCTTTTTCTCCAAATTTCTTATTAATGTGTTCGAGTTTAATAACTACATCTTTATTTTTATTCATATATTACCTCGTTTGATCTTTACTTTTATTTGATATTCCAAATAAAAAAACTTATTTTAAATTATATATGTTTTTAAATAAGTAGTCAACAACTTATCTATATAAAAAAGACCCTAAAGGTCTTTTTTAATTATATGATTATCTATTATAGATTTTATATCTTTATATAAATATTTCTTTAATACATCAAGGTATACAGGTTCATTATATAAAATTACATTGTGACATGTTGAATTAACGAGTTCTAATATCGTATAAAACATAAATTCATAATTATCGAACTCATAACCCGAATTCTTTATCATATCTTCAAAATATGTTTTAAATTTACTGTCTTCATTATTATCTATTATTACTTTTTTAAAAACACCCCAGCTTAAATTTTTCGATATAAAGCTTAATATTACAGGATTATTATTTAGCGTATTAACTATATAATCTACAAAAAACAAAACTTTTTCATGAAAAGAATTTATATTTTCCCTATCAAGAGCCTTTTTAGCCATATTAAAAATCTCATTCGATTTATTGTATATAAGTATATCTTTAATTTCGTATTTATTTTTAAAGTATAAATAAAAAGTCCCTTTTGCAACCTTTGCCTTTTTTGTTATATCGGATACAGATGTATTTTCTATTCCTTTTGTGGTAAATAAAATAAAAGCACAATCAAGAAGATTATCCAATTTTTTTCTTTTCTTATCTTCAATAATACCCATAATAATCTCTCCCTTAATAAAAAAGTAGCACATTAAAAATATTTTGTCAATTGATTAAATTATAAAAAATGACTAATAGTCAATTTTTTATATAAATAATATTGACTATTGGTCATTTTTGTATTATAATCCCATATAATAAAAATGACTAATAGTCATTTTTATTATAAAAGGAGGAGAGCTAATGAATAAAATATCACAAAAAATAGTAAAACATAGAATTCTTATTTTATTAATTGCTGTTTTACTGTTAATACCTTCTGTTATAGGGTTTATAAACACAAAAATAAATTATGATATCCTTTCTTATCTTCCAAAAGATTTGGAAACGATGAAAGGTCAAGATGTACTTATGGATGAATTCGGTAAAGGTGGATTTTCCATGTATATAGTAAAAGGAATGGATAATAAACAAGTTGAAAATTTAAAAGAAAAAATAGAAAAAGTAAACCATGTTGACTCAGTAATATGGTATGACGATATCTTGGATTTATCCGTACCAAAAGAAATACTGCCGGATAATATTTATAGCACTTTTAACAATAAAGATGAAACTTTAATGGCTATATTCTATGATACTTCAATGGGTTCAGACGAAACTATGCAGGCGGTTGAAGATATAAGAGATATTTCAAACGAAGAATGTTTTGTAAGCGGAATGTCTTCTGTAGTAACGGATATAAAAAATCTTATCAACCATGAAACAGTTGTATATGTAATCATTGCCGCTATACTTACTGGATTAATTTTAGGTTTTTCAATGGATTCTTTTATGATACCTGTATTTTTCTTACTTAGTATAGGTATTTCAATAATATACAACCTTGGAAGTAACTTCTTCTTTGATGATATATCTTTTATAACCAAAGCTCTTGCCGCTGTTTTACAGCTAGCTGTTACGATGGACTATTCTATATTTTTATATCACAGATACCAAGAAGAACTTGCTAATTACCAAGATAAAAACGAAGCTATGGCTCATGCAATAACAAATACTTTTACATCTATAGTAGGAAGTTCAATAACTACAATAGCAGGATTTTTATCCCTTTGTTTTATGACATTTACTTTAGGACTTAATCTTGGAATAGTAATGGCAAAAGGGGTTGTAATAGGAATAATATCTTGTGTAACTATTCTTCCATCACTAATACTTACTTTTGAAAAATCCATTAATAAATTTAAACATAAAAACTTTATGCCAAGTTTTGATAAGCTTAGTAATTTTGTCATAAAAAATTATAAAGTATTTGCAATTCTATTCGTAGTAATATTGATACCTTCAATATACGGATACAACAATACAAAAGTTTACTATAACTTATATGATACATTACCTCAAACATGTGAAAGTATAAAAGCAAATAACGAAATAGAAAAAACATTTAATATAGGTTCAACTCATATGGTTCTTCTTGATAAAGATATTTCAAGAAAAGAAAGTTATGAATTAACAAAAAAAATAGAAAATATTGATGGAGTAAAAGATGTTTTATCAATGGATACAATAATTGATCCATCAATGCCTGATGAAATAATACCAAATGAATTAAAAGATCAAATTGAAAGCGATAACTATAAACTAATGATTATTAATTCTAACTATAAAACAGCATCAGATGAAGTAAATAATCAAATAACAAAAATACAAAATTTAACAAAATCATATGATAAAAATTCAATGGTTATAGGTGAAGCTCCTTGTACAAAAGACCTTATTGATGTTACAGACCATGATTTTAAAGTTGTAAATTATATATCAATAACCGCAGTATTCTTAATAATACTTACAGTATTCAAATCAATTTCAATACCGGTAATTTTGGTAACAATAATCGAATTTGCAATATTTATAAATATGGGACTATCCTTCTACACCAATACTACAATTCCTTTTGTTGCATCAATAGTAATAGGAACCATACAACTTGGAGCAACTGTTGATTATGCAATATTAATGACTACAAGATATAAAGAAGAAAGAGAAAAAGGAATGGCAAAAAAAGATGCGGTATTATTAGCTTTAAAAACTTCAACAAGCTCAATTATCGTAAGTGCTTTAGGATTTTTCTTATCAACTCTGGGAGTTTCTTTATATTCAAAAATAGATATGATAAGTGCAATTTGTACTCTTTTATCAAGAGGCGCAATAATAAGTATGTTTGTAGTAATACTAATGCTTCCTAGTGCACTTATGATATTCGATAAATTAATAATAAAAACAACTTATAAATTTAACGTAAAAGAAGGAGAATAAAAAATGAAAAATAAAAAGAAAGTATTATCTTTAATATTATCATCTTTATTTGCTTTATCAATTTGTACTCCAAGCGTATTTGCAAAAGATTCAAACGTAAGTAAAGAAGAAAGCGTTTATGTTATATCAGATGCCGACGGAAATGTTAATAAAGAAATCGTAAGCGTAACATTAAAAGGCGGTAAAAAAGGAGAAAAAATAGAAGATAAAACAAACTTAAATGATATTGAAAATTTAAAAGGAAATGAAACTTTTGATAAAAAATTTTCAGAAGTAGTATGGAATTCACAAGGAAAAGATATAACATATCAAGGAACTTCAAATAAAAAACTTCCAGTAAATATTAAAATGACTTATTATTTAAACGGTGAAAAAATATCTGCAAAAGATATTGCACATAAAAGCGGTAAAATAAAAATAAGAATAGACTATGATAACGTAACATTTGAGAATAATGCTTTTATGGCAGTATCAGGAATGATTTTAGATTCAAATAAAATAAGTAATATAAAAGTTACAAACGGAAAAAGTGTAGATGAAGGAGAAAATACGATTGTAATGTGTTATGCTTTTCCGGGACTTGATGAATCTATTTCAGTAAGAGGTTTTGATATTCCTTCATATGCAGAAATAACTTTTGATGCAAAAGATTTTACAATGGACGGAACAATGAGTTATGTAACAAATGAAGTATATAAAGACATTAACTTAGACGATGTTGACAGTATTATGGATTTAACAAATTCATTAAATAAGTTAAGCAGTTCTTCAAAAGAACTTGTTAACGGTTCAAAATCATTAAACGAAGGTATTAATCTTTTAATAGATAAATCAGGAACTCTTACAACAGGGATAGATAAACTAAACAGCGGTGCAAAACAACTTGCAAAAGGAAGCGAACAACTAAAAGTCAGTGCTAATGATTTAAAAGACGGAGCAAGCCTTTTATCTGATAATATAGGAAAACTATCATCAGGTATAGAAGCTACAAAAAACGGAAGCACTAAACTTAAAGATGGAATAAATACAGCAGGTAACAGCCTTAGTGAAACAATAAGCTACAATGAACAAGTATTAAGCGGATTAAATACTACAATTGAACAACTTGAAAAATCTCAGCCTGACAGTCCTTTACTTGCAAATTTAAAAACAATGCAATCTACTTTATCACAAACTATAAATGCACAAAAACAAATTCAGTACAGCTTAACTAGTAATGAAGAAGGTACTATTTTAAATGGTGCTTCAAGTGTTGAAAGCGGTCTTGATACATTATATTTATCAAGTAATAGATTAAAAACTGAGGGAAGCGACCAGATAGTTTTAGGAGTAGATCAATTTATAAATCAAGGTATTAATCCTTTAATTCAAGGAAGCAAAGATTTAGACAGCGGACTTACAACATTAAAACAAGGAAGCGATAAACTAATTGAAGGAATATCATCCCTTGAAAAAGGTTCTAAAGAATTAGAAGAAGGAATGGATACTTTTGATAAAGAAGGAATAGAAAAATTAGTAAGTACACTTGGAAGTCTTGATAGTTTAAAAGGAAGAATTCATAGTGTAGTAGATAATGCAAACAGTTATGATAACTTTTCAGGACTTAGTGACGGTATGAATGGAAGCGTTAAATTTATATATAAAACAGAAGCTATAAAATAACAAATAAAAAAAGAATAACATTAGTTATTCTTTTTTTATTTATATTCACTTAAAAATTGTTCCAAATTTTTAACATCTTCATCATTTGGATGATTTAGAGCTATATCAAAATTTTTTATCATATCTTTTATTCCTTCATTATCAGGATTTTCTTTAAGTATATTCTCATATCTTTTTCTTATTCCCATTCCCATTTTACCCTGACATATAAAGTAATCAATATATTCACAGCTTTCATTTATTGATTTTTTTACATTATCTATTATCTTATCGTAATATTCTTTATTACTCATAAATCCCGCAGTACCAAATAAAACTATCTTTTTATTTTTTATCTTACTTAAAAGTTCTTTTATTTCATCGGTTGCATTTCCTTTATCTGTCCAAAATCCCACAAAAACAATATCTTCATTATTGTCTTCATAAACACCATTATATTTTTCAAATTTAACAATTTTATCTTTTAATATTTCATTTATTTTATTTGCAATAAATTCTGTATTACCAGTTAAAGAATTATAATATATACTGTATTTCATAACTTTCTCCTTATGTATTTCTATTTATTATATATATTTTTATATTTTTTCAAATACTTTTAACAAAAAAAGAACCAAAAAGGTTCTTTTTAAGAAAGTCTTACAGGCATTATTAGATAAGTATATTTCTTTGAATTTACCGGTTTTATCAAACAAGGACTGTTTGAAGAATTAAATTCAAGTATAACTTTTTCATCTTCAATAACTTTAAGAGCATCTATTATATATCTGCTGTTGAAAGATATATCAAGATCTTCTCCGCTTAAATTAATAGAAATATTTTCTTCTACATTACCAAAAGCAGATTTACTTGTAAGAAGTAAATTATTTTCGCTAAAATGCATTGTTATAAGATGAGCTCTTCCTTCATCTGAAATGATTGAAGCTCTTTCACAAGCTGACAATAATTCCATTCTGTTCATTTTAACAATTGTTTTGCTTTCTTTTGGAAGAAGATTTACATAATCAATAAATTGACCTTGTAATAAACTTGAAACAATTTGTGTTCTTCCAACACTTGCTATGAATTTTTTATCATTAATATTTAAGAATACATCATCTTCATAATTTGTAAGTATTTTATTAAGCTCGTTTAAAGTACTTGCAGGAACGACACATTTTATATTATTCATATATCTTTCCTTTGACTGTTCGCTTCTTATAGCCATTCTGAAGCCGTCTATTGCAACGAATTTAATATCTTCATCATTATTTTCTATAAGTATACCTGTTAAAATAGGTGAAACAGAATCAGAACTTGCACAAGCAAATGATGTTTCTTTAATCATGTTTCTTATTGTAGCGTTATCCATTTTTATAAAGTCATTTATATTATAAACTTCTTTATTTGGGAAAGTTCTGTAATCCATGGCAGAAATATTAAATTTAGAATTTAAACAAGTAAGTTTAATATTGTTATTTTCATCTGCATCTATTTCAACTTCTCCATTATCAAAGCTTCTTACTATATCACTTAGTATTCTTGAATTAATAAGTAATTTACCTTCTCTTATTACTTTTGCATCTATTATTGTAGATATTTGTATTTCTTTATTTGTAGCATATAGGGAAAGTACATCATCATAACTTTCAAGAAGTATTCCTTCTAAAGAGCCTACATTTCTAAGTGTTGTTGCTTTACTTACTGTTACAAGTGCTTTTAGAAATTCATTTCTGTCTACTTTTATATTCATGTTTTCATCCTTTCATGTTTAGTGGGACCTATCTATATAATATTTATTTTTTATTAAAAAGTAATAGTATTAGTAGTGTTGATAATGTTGATAACTTCATTTATCCTTTTTAATAAGCATTTTTTGACTGTTTTTTAATGTTAATAAATCAAAATATTTATAGGATAAGTCTATTAATAAGTTGTTATTTACTGTTTTTTATGCTTGATGTTATCTTATCTATTTCTTCTTGAAGTCCGCCGTTTGTTTTTAAATCTTCTTTTATTTTGTCATATCCGTGTATTACTGTTGAATGATCTCTTCCTCCGTAATATTCTCCTATTGTAGGTAGAGAGTTATCAGTAAGTTCTCTTGATAAGTACATACATATTTGTCTTGGATATGCTATATTTTTTGTTCTTCTTTTTGATAAAATATCATCTTTTGTTATATTGTAATATTCACAAACAACTTTTGTTATTAAATCAAGAGATATTTTTTTATCACTTATATCAATTATATCTTTTAATCCTTTTTTTACAAGGTCTAATGTTAAAGGTTTATTATAAAATTCGCTTAATGCCATTACCTTTAAAAGTACGCCTTCAAGTTCTCTTATGTTGGATTCAATATTTTCTGCTATATAATTAAGTATTTCGTTACTTACCTGATAGTTTTCTTCTTTAGCTTTCTTTCTTAAAATTGCAAGTCTTGTTTCAAAATCAGGCATTGATATGTCGCATATAAGTCCAAGAGAGAATCTTGAACGAAGTCTGTCTTCAAGATTATGTATTTCTTTAGGTGGTTTATCAGACGTAAGCACTATTTGTTTATTTGAACCTTGAAGTGCGTTAAATGTATGGAAAAATTCATTTTGTGTTTCGTTTTTTCCGGCAATAAATTGTATATCGTCTATTAAAAGTACATCTGCGTTTCTATATTTATTTCTAAATTGTACGTTTGTTTTATTTTGTATTGCATCTAAAAACTCATTTAAGAATTGTTCGCTTGATAGTAGCACTACTTTTTTTGTAGGGTCTTTTCTTAAAATATGTTGTGCTATTGCGTGCATTAAGTGAGTTTTACCAAGTCCAACTCCTCCATATATAAAAAGCGGATTGTATTTCTTAGCCGGAGCATCTGCAACCGCAACTGATGCTGCGTGAGCAAATCTGTTATTTGCACCTACAACAAAGGAATCAAATGTATATTTAGGATTAAGCTGAATATATGAAGTATTATATATGTTATATTCAACGTTTTTTTTATTTTCTTTTGTTGCCGCTATTTCTTTTAATGCTTCTTCTTTTGTATATACCATATCGTTTGAAGAAGCGACCACAAACTTAACTTTTATGTATCTTTGAGTATAGTATTTTAATGCGTTTTCAACCAGTACCGCATATTGCCCCTCAAGTAAAATTTTATTTCCCTCATCCGGTACTTGAAGATAGAAAGTATCATCTTCAAAGGCTAGGGGTGTAATGGATGATTCAAAGTATTCTTTGAATACAAAATCCGAAAGTTCATCTTCCAGATATTCTAGTGCGTTATTCCATAGTTCTTGTTCAAAAGACATTACAACCTCCAAAATAATATTGATATATAAATCAATCTAATTTTTTTTATTCTTTTTGACAAATTATTCACATATGAGTTATCAACATATAAACGAACGAAAAAAGCGTATTTTTAGGAAAAATGCAGAAAAAAAATAAGGCTTATCCATAAAACACCAACAAATTGTTAATAACTTTACAAAATATATGTAGATAAGTGGTCTTTTTACCTATTATAGCAAAAAAAAACAATTTATCAACAATTAAATTTTGAGTTATAAACAGGTGAAAAATACATAAAAAACACAATATATATTAAAAATTTTTATATATTTTTATGTATTTTGTGTTTTTTTATAAAAAAGGATAAAAAAATTTAAAAAAAATTTTATAAAGTCAATAATTTTATTTACATATTGTTTACAAAATATTTATCCATTAAAGATATTACTATTTTATATAATTTTTTATAATTTAATTAAAGTTTAAATTATAAAGAGAGATTAAAATGAGAGTTTATGATTTTGATAAGGTAATATATAAAGGTGATACCTGTTTAGATTTTTATTTATTTTGTATTAAAATGTATCCTGAATTAATATTTTATTTTTTTAAAATTATATTTTATAAGTTTTTATTTTTTATAAAAAAAATAAATAAAGAAACAATGAAAAAATATTTTTTCTCTTTTCTTTCTTATATAGATGATATTGATTTTTTAATTGAAATATTTTGGAATGAAAAAGATTATAAAATAAAAGAATTTTATTTAGAAGAAAGAAAAAAAGATGATGTAATAATTTCTGATTGTCCTTATTTTTTATTAAAGCCTGTATGTGAAAAAATGGGAATTAATAATATTATATCTTTAGATGTAAGAAAATTTTAAATAAAAATAACTCTTTAGGTAAAATAAAAGAATCTATCATTAAAAAAGGAATACCTTTGTATTCCTTTTTTACTTTTCAAAATCTTTAAACATAAGGCTTGGTTGTATTCCCGTATTATTTTGATATTTACCGCTTTTATATAATTCGTATTCTCCTTTAATATCATGGTAGTATATTTGGCATATTTCAACATTTGGATATATTTTAATAGGTTGGATACAAAATATTTCAAGAGTCCAATAACCGGAAAAACCAACATCACCAAATCCTGCCGTAACATGAATAAAAAGTCCCAATCGTCCGGTAGAAGAACGTCCTTCAAGCATAGGAACAAATTTATTGGTTTTGGTAAATTCATTTGTTCTTCCAAGATAAAGTTTATTTGGTTCAAGTATTAATCCTTCTTTTGGTATTATTATTTTATGCGCTTTATTTTCTTTTTTCATATCGAGAACGTAATTGTCATATACCAAAAGTTCGTTTGAAAGAGATAAATTATAGCTGTTTGGATTTAATTTATTTTTGTCAAAAGGTTCTATTATTATATCTTTTCCGATATTTTTTTCTATTTCTTTTCCCGATAAAATCATTGTTTTCCTCCCGATAGGATGTATAATGTATAATAATTATATTTTAAAGTCAGTATATCATATAAATGTTTTTTATCAATATGAATAATTTAATAATTAATGTTTTCATTAAAATAAGATACATAATTTATTAAAAATTACTTAAATTTTACATATTTCATGATATATTATGATACAATATAATTTACGAAAATCTTTTTATTAGAGAGGAATTGAAGATTATGGGATTACTTGGAGCGGTTGCAAAATCGTTGGATAATAAAGAAATAAAAAAACTTGAAAAAATTGCAGATAAAATAGATGCTTTGTCTGATGAATACAAATCTTTGAGTGATGAAGAACTTCAAAATAAAACAAATGAATTTAAAGATAGATTAAAAAACGGAGAAACTTTGGACGATTTGTTGGTTGAAGCTTTTGCCACAGTCAGAGAAGCATCGGACAGGGTTTTGGGACTTAGACATTTTAAAGTACAGTTAATTGGTGGTATTATTCTTCATCAAGGAAATATCGCTGAAATGAAAACAGGTGAAGGTAAAACTTTAATGGCTACTCTTCCCGCATACTTAAATGCTCTTGAAGGTAAAGGTGTACATATAGTAACCGTAAATGATTACCTTGCAAAAAGAGACAGCGAATGGAACGGTAAGATGTTTAATTATCTTGGAATGAGTGTGGGATTGATAGTACACGGACTTGACTTTGACGAAAAAAAAGCTGCATACAATGCAGATATAACTTATGGAACAAACAATGAATTCGGGTTTGATTATCTGAGAGACAATATGGTTAAAAGAATAGATGATACTGTTCAAAGAGAGCTTAATTATGCTATAGTGGACGAAGTCGACAGTATTCTTATAGATGAAGCCAGAACTCCTCTTATTATTTCAGGAAGCGGAAATGAAAGTACAAGAAGATATTATGATGCTAATTCATTTATCAAAACATTAAAACCTGAGGATTATGCGGTTGATGAAAAAGATAAAACTTGTAACTTAACTGAATCAGGTATAGCAAAAGCAGAAAGAGCTTTTAATATAGAAAACCTTTCTGATATAAATAATATGGAATTACAACATCACCTTAACCAAGCATTAAGAGCAAACACTTTAATGTTTAAAGACAGAGACTATGTTGTAAGAGACGGTGAAGTTTTAATTGTAGATGAATTTACGGGAAGAATAATGGAAGGAAGAAGATATTCTGAAGGTTTACATCAAGCAATTGAAGCAAAAGAAGGAGTTAAAGTTGAAAGAGAAAGCGTAACTTTAGCTACAATAACATTCCAAAACTACTTTAGAATGTTTAATAAACTTGCAGGTATGACAGGTACTGCTAAGACAGAAGAAGAAGAATTTAAAGAAATATACAATATGAATGTATATCCTGTTCCTACAAATAAACCTCTTATAAGAGTTGATATGAAAGATGCAATCTTTACTACAAAGAAGGGTAAAGATAAAGCAATTATAAGAGAAATTAAAACTAGACACGAAAAAGGACAACCTGTGTTGGTTGGTACGATAGCAATAGAAGACAGTGAAAGAATAAGTAAACTTCTTAAAAAAGAAGGAATTAAGCATAACGTACTTAATGCCAAGTATCATGAAAAGGAAGCAGAAATAATCGCAGATGCAGGACAAATGGGTGCTGTAACAATATCTACAAACATGGCAGGTAGAGGTACCGATATTGTTTTAGGAGAAGGTGTAAAAGAGCTTGGCGGGCTTCATATATTAGGTACTGAAAGACATGAAAGTAGAAGAATTGACAATCAGCTTCGTGGTAGAGCAGGTAGACAAGGAGACCCCGGTTCTTCTCAATTCTTTATTTCTCTTGAAGATGATTTAATGAGATTATTTGGCGGAGAAAGAATACAAAACTTTGCAAGCAGAACAAGTCTTGAAGAAGATGAAGCTTTGGAAAGTAAAATGCTTACAAAGACAATTGAAAATGCTCAAAAACAAATCGAAGGTAAGAACTTCGGTATAAGAAAATATGTTCTTCAATATGATGACGTAATGAACAAACAAAGAGAAGTTATTTATGCTCAAAGAAAGAAAGTATTAAAGGGCGAAGATGTTTCAAGTGCAATTCATGAAATGATAGATTATGTTATAGAAAATATTGTTGATGCTTATACAACAAATGAAAGCTATAATGATAATTGGGATTTTGATAAAATCAAGGAAAATATATTTACAACTTTCGATTTAAATATTGATATTGATGAAAGCATAACGGATACTGATGAACTTAAAAATATTATAAGTGACGGCGTTTATGCATTATATAAATATAAAGAAGAAAACGAATTTTCAACTGAAGAATTAAGAGAGCTTGAAAGACTTGTATTATTAAAAGTAGTTGATTCAAATTGGATGGAACATATTGATAATATGGATCAATTAAAACAAGGTATCAACTTAAGAGCTTACGGACAAATCGACCCGGTTCAGGCATATACAAAAGAAGGTTTTGCAATGTTTGAAGAAATGAACGAAGTAATTAAGGAAGATACGGTAAAATATTTATTCCATATGAAAAAAGTTGAAGAAATAGTAAACGAAGCTCCTAAAGAAATGTTTACAAACAGTCCTGACAAACCCGCAAAGAAAAAACCTGTTGTAAATAAAAACAAAATAGGAAGAAATGATCCTTGTCCATGTGGTTCGAAAAAGAAATATAAAAAATGCTGTGGAAGAAACAAATAAAAAAGACACCTTTTGGTGTCTTTTTAGTTTTTATAGTAAATATCATCTTCAGTTAAATCTTTTATAACTTCTCTATATTTTTTTAATTCTGTTTTTGCTTCATTAAGATCAAGTTCTTTATAATTTCCGCATTCCACAGCGCTTTTACCGGGAACTTCTCCTTCATACTCACATAAATTATTTACTGTTTCTTTTATTATTTCCACTACTTGTTTATGTGTTAAGCCTAAAGTTAAAAGATAAAATCCTGTTCTACATCCCATAGGTCCAAAATAAATAATATTATCGCTGTAAGAAGAGTTTCTTAAGCATGTTGCACAAAGATGCTCTATTGTATGAAGTGCTACATTTGAAAGAAAAGGAGGTGTATTTGGTTTTATAAATCTTAAATCGTATGTTATAACTCCCCTGTCTTTTCTTGATAAATATATACCCGGTTCAAGTACGTTATGGTCTACCATAAAACTTGCTATTTTTTCCATTTTATTTCCTCCGAAAAATTTAATATATAAATATAATAACATATAATATAAAAATAAACACTTATAAAGAAACTTTGTTTTTATATGTTTGGTTAAAGAGTTTGTGCATTTAAATTCTTATATTTATATTTTTTATATATTTTTATTAAAAACTTAATATAAACGTAAATAAATCTATTATATATTATATAATTAATTTGAGGTGGTAATATGAATATATGTATTTACGGTTCTTATTCAAAAAATTTAGATAAAGAAATGATAGAAGTTTCAAAACAAATAGGAAAAACTCTTGCAAAAAGAGGACATGATTTAATTTTCGGCGGTGGGAAAAACGGTCTTTTAGGTGGACTTGCAAAGGAAGTAAATGATAGTAATGGCAAGACAATAGGAATAATTTTAGACGATTCTGACATGGAAACATTTGTATATAAAGATTGCACTACATTAATTTCAAAGGAAAATATGAGTGTTAGAAAACTTTATATGGAAAGTAATTGTGACGGATTTATTATTCTTCCCGGAGGAATAGGAACTCTTGATGAATTTTTTGAAGTTCTTGTACTTAAAAATAAAGGAATTATAAATAAACCAATCGCTGTTTTTAACTATAATAATTTTTTTGACGATATGTTTTCATTTATGAAAAAAATGTCAGGTGAAAATATGATGAATGATAAAGTTTTTGATTTATTTTTTGTAACTGATAATATAGATGATATGTTTAATTATTTGGAAAATTATTAATAAGAGAGGATATGGATATGATTGATTATGCTGAAGGTAGCGGAAAACAATACCATATAGGTGTAAAAAAGGGAGAAGTAGGAAAATATGTTCTTCTTCCAGGAGATCCTAAAAGATGTAAGGAAATAGCAAAGTATTTTGATAATCCAAAACTTATTGCCGATTCAAGAGAATTTGTTACTTATACAGGAGAGATTGACGGAGTAAAAGTTTCCGTTACTTCAACAGGTATAGGTGGTCCTTCTGCGGCAATAGCAATGGAAGAATTAAAGGTATGTGGAGCGGATACTTTTATAAGAGTTGGAACATGTGGAGGAATGGATCTTGATGTAAAAGGTGGAGATATGGTTATTGCAAGCGGAGCAATAAGATTTGAAGGAACATCAAAGGAATATGCGCCGATTGAATATCCTGCAGTTGCTGATTTTGAAATAATAACGGCGCTTAAGAATGCATCGGACAAACTTGATATAAACAGTCATGTCGGCGTAGTTCAAAGTAAAGATTCTTTTTACGGTCAACATAGACCGGAAACTCTTCCTAATAAAGATGAACTTTTATCAAAATGGAATGCATGGTGTAAGCTTGGTTGTAAAGCCAGCGAAATGGAAAGTGCGGCTCTTTTTATAGTTGCAAGTTATTTAAAAGTAAGATGCGGAGCCTGTTTTTTGGCAATAGCAAATCAAGAAAGAGAAAAAGCGGGACTTAGCAATATTCAAGTTCATGATACAGATGAAGTTATAAAAGTTGCTATTGAAGCAATAAGAGAACTTATAAAAAATGATAATAAATAAGCAGTACATTATGTACTGCTTTTATTTTTGTACCGTAAAATATTTATATCCAAAAATACTTTCTTTGTTACATATATTTATTTTATCGTTTATTTTTGTATTTTCATAAATTTCTTCATTTACTGATACATCTTGTGTTTTTCCATTTAATATTACTGTAAAATAATAACTATCATCATAAGATGATGAACTCATGTATTTTTCTAATACTGTTACTTGTTCATAAGTAGGTTCGCTAAATGTAAGTATATAATTTAGTGGTGATACTGTACAAAAAGAAATTACAACTATAAACAGAAAAACAGTTATTTTTTTCCATATTATTGTTTTAATTTTTTTTAATATTGTTGTTATTAAAAAAGGTATAAGAATAATAATGGAGTAAATTAATGTATGTATAAACAATATATTACTATTGTCATTTATAGTTTCGCTTTGCCACATAACCATAAAAATACATATTAGAACTCCTATAAAAGGAAAAGGAATTGTATACGATTCTGCTTTTTTAGGTATTTCACTAACCATTTTAGGATAATAGTATAAATAAAGTATATAGTATATAATTAAGCTTAAAATTGATATTATTATATTTATTTTTGATGTAAGAAAAAAAGATATTATTAGGCATATTATTATAACTATATTAAATACTTTAACAAAATGTTGTTCTTTTTTTATTTGGTTTATTTTAAAATTTTTTTTAATATATTCTATTTCAAATTTATTATTGTCTTCATAACTGTTTTTTATTTTTTGAAAAATATTACCGTCTTTTTTTGAATCAAATTTACTTATTTTTATTTTCTTTTCTTTAAAAAACTTTATTACATCTTTATATCCTGCCATATTATTTTCTATGGATACGATTTTTTTATCATTTTTATATATTATTAGTTTTTTATCTCCCATTTTATTAAGAATTTGAACAGATGATATTTCACTATATTCATATTTTTTTGTTTTTCCTAATGTTTTCGTATAGGTAAAATAATTATCATATAAGATAAGTTTTCTTCTTAAATATGATATTACTAAGTAAATTGAAAGAAATAAAAAACTTCCCAAAGCAATTAAACAAAATATAAATGTCATAATGTCATTATCTAATATTGATGAAACTAAAGAAATAATAGAAATAATAAAAAAAAATATTCCTGATATAATACCTAATATTAATACAAATTTGGATTCTTTTACTATTGCTCTTTTCATATCTTTCCCTCTTTATAATATTATATCAAATATATATATTTATAAATCTTACAATTATATTAAATATTATATAAAAAGCAAGAGTTTTTATCCTCTTGCTTTTATTCAAAATAATCTATATATTTAACTTTATATTTGCTTTTCGGGAAAAGATATTCATGTAAATCTATAAAATAGTCATCCGTCATGCTTGCTATAAAATCTACTACTATATCGTTCGGGTCTGTGTCGTTATATTTAAACTTACTAAAATTTTCTACGTATTTAATATGATGTCTATATATAAGTGAATTTGTATTTTTATTTTTAAGGTCTTTTAAAAATTTATTATAAATACCAAATAACATTGGTTTTATGTTTTTTTCGTAATCTTTGGTTACTTTACTGTCTTCATATATTAGTTTGTAGTTTTCTTTTTTACCCCATTTTAGTGCTTCATAAACTTCTTTATCCATTTGAAGATAGTTTTTACCGTAACTATTTTGTATTATGTTTACGGATAAATTATTTATAATTTCAGAATTTGTATTTCCCATTTTATTTTTCTTAAAAATTCTTTCATCTTCTAGAATATGAAGTCTTTGAGCATCTTGCCTGTCTTTTCCAAGATAAGCAATAATATCGCTTACTCTTACAACGCAGCCTTCCAAAGTTGATGGTAGAAGAGATGATATATATTTTTCATCAATGTAGCATTTATTTGTTTTTTCATCGAATTCTTTAAATCCATTAAGTGTGCAGGGTTTGTATTTTTTCTGTTCAAGTTCTCCGTTATGGCAAAGAACACCGTCAAGAACCTGTAAAGATATGTTCTGGTTTGATAGTTTATCAAGTACTCTTACACTATGCACGTTATGGTTAAAATATCTTCCGGTATTTTCGTGATATATTTCACTTAATATTCTTTCTCCTCCATGTCCGAAAGGTGTATGTCCTATATCGTGGGCAAGTGCTATTGCTTCTATAAGGTCTATGTTTAGGTTTAGTACTTTTCCTATATTTCTTGCAATTCTTGAAACAAGCTGAACATGAAAAGCTCTTCTTGATATATCGTCATTTTTATATAATGAAAATACCTGGGTTTTGTCTGAATAACGGTTGTAGTAAGGTATATGCATTGTCTTTTCTATATCTCTTACAAATGCAGGTCTCCAAATAGTTGCTTTATCTTTATTCATGTCCCTTCTTAATATATTTTCATCCTTAAAAGCATATGGATTGATTTTGTTTTCTTTTCTGTCGTTTATTATTTGTTTTTGTAGTTCATCAGAAAGTTTTAAATAATTAGTATTCATATAAACCTCCTTTTATTAAATAAAACCCTCTATAAAAATTATAGAGGGATATTTTTAAACATATGTAATTTCTACTTTGACAACTGCAAAGCAATTTTTAAAATTATTTTTTACCAAACCTTTTATTTTTGTTTCAACTTCTTTATCTGTCATTTTATACTTTGGCGGTATAACCGCGTCAAAAATAACATTAGTATGAGTATTTCCTTTTACTATTCTAAAATCGTGTATTGTAATTATTTCATCTATTTCTTTTTTGATAAGCTTAGTAATTTTGCTCTTCATTTCCATTACTTCTTCATTGTCTGTGTCGATAGGGTCTAAATGGATTACAGCTTCACAGTTTAATTTTTCGTTAAGTTCTATCTCTGCTCTGTCTATTGCATCATGAAGAATAAAAATATCTCCGTTTCCAGGTACTTCGGCATGAAGAGAAATCATAAGTCTTCCAGGGCCATAGTCATGAACAACAAGGTCATGTATTCCTACAATTTCATCGTAGCTTAAAACAATTTTTTCTATTGAATCAACAAGAGATTTTTCCGGAATTTGACCAAGAAGAGGGCTTAATGTTTCTTTTGCCGCATCATATCCCGCATAAAGAATAAATCCTGCAACGAGCAAACCTGCATATGCGTCTATGTTTACTCCCGTAAATTTTGCTATTAACATTGATATTAAAACAACCGATGTTGCTATACAGTCGCTTTTACTGTCTGTTGCTGTGGCTTTCATTCCAGCTGATTCTATTTTATCTCCGATTTTACTGTTGTATAAAGACATATATAATTTTACAAGTATTGAAACTATTAAAATTATAAATGAAACAACAGTTGTATCTATACTTTCAGGATGAAAAATTTTATCAATTGATGATTTTAAAAGCTCGGCTCCCATCAGTATAATCATTACAGAAACAGCAAATCCGGAAATATACTCTACTCTTCCGTGTCCAAATGGGTGTTCAATGTCTGGTTTCATTCCCGCAAATTTAAAACCTATAAGAGTGATTACCGAAGAACCTGCATCAGAAAGGTTGTTAAAAGCATCTGCCGTTATTGCTATTGAGCCGCTTATTATGCCCGCAAAATATTTTATTGCAAACAAAAAAATGTTTAGTAATATTCCTACTATACTACATAACATTCCATAAGCTCTTCTTACATTTTCATTTTTTACATTTTTATAATCTTTAATAAATTTCTTTGATAAATAACTAACCATGATATTCCTCTATCTTTTTATTTATGCATATGTTACAATATTTGTAGACCTTTTATATTATATAATAAATTTAAAAATTTATCAATTCGAGAAAAAAATGTTAGCAATAACTAACATTTTATAGTATAATAATCTAAACAAGATATTTGTTTGATTAACAATACTTATAAGGAGGAGATAATAAAAGGTTAAATAATTAATAAAAGAAAAATAAAAAATGCTTAATTTCTAAGGAGGCAAAATGGGAAAAATACACTCTATCGAGTCTATGGGACTTGTGGACGGACCGGGTATAAGAACCGTAGTTTTTTTACAAGGTTGCAATTTAAGATGCCAATATTGTCATAATCCGGATACTTGGGATTTATGTGCAGGTGAAGAAATGACGGTAGATGAAGTTATAAATAAAATAAAGCGTTTTAAACCTTATTTTAAAAATAACGGGGGAGTTACTTTTTCCGGAGGGGAACCTTTAATGCAGCCGGAATTTTTGCTTGAACTTTTAAAAAAATGTAAAGAAAATGATATTCATACTTGCATTGATACCGCAGGGTATGGTAAGGGTGATTATGACGAAATACTTAAATATACAGATTTAATTCTTTATGATATAAAACATGAAGATTATGAAAAATATAATGAAATAACAAGAAGAAAACAAGATGAAACTTTAAAGTTTATTAAAAAAGTACAAGAAAACAATATACCAATATGGATAAGGCACGTTGTTGTGCCTGGGCTTACAGATAGTGAAGAACATATGAAAGCTTTAAAAGGGTATATTGATACAATAAAAAATGTTGAAAAAGTTGAACTTCTTCCTTTCCATCAGCTTGGAAGGGAAAAGTATAAGGTCATGGGTATTGATTATCCCCTAGAGGATACAGAACCTATGGAAAAAGATGTGGTTGAAAAATATCAAAAGATATTTTTTAATAAATAAATTTAAGTCAAGGGAGGAATTATATGACTAATCCATGGTATGATTTTAAAAGCGGTGTTTGGGAAAAAGAAATAAACGTAAGAGATTTTATTCAAAGAAACTACACTGCTTATGAAGGAGATGACTCTTTCTTAGAAGGAACAACTGAAAAAACAGATAAAGTTTGGGCAAAAGCTCATGACTTAATCGTTGAGGAAATTAAAAAAGGTATAATTGATGTTGAAGTAGATACCGTATCCGGTATTGAAAATTTTAAACCTGGCTATATAGATAAAGACAATGAAGTTATTGTTGGACTTCAAACAGATGCTCCATTAAAAAGAATTGTAAATCTTTATGGTGGAATGAGAATGGCAACTTCTGCCCTTGAACAATATGGATATAAACTAAACGAAGATATTGAAAAACATTTTAAAGAATACAGAAAAACACACAATGACGGCGTTTTTGATGCTTATCCAAAAAGAACAAGACTTGCAAGAACAGCAGGGCTTTTAACTGGACTTCCTGATGCATACGGAAGAGGAAGAATAATAGGGGACTACAGAAGAGTTGCTCTTTACGGTGTGGACAAGCTTATTGAAGAAAAACAAATGGACCTTGAAAACTTAGATGGTCCAATGAGTGAAGATAGAATAAGACTTAGAGAAGAAGTAAGCGAACAAATCAGAAACTTAGGCAGACTTAAAAATATGGCTATGTCTTACGGCATAGATATTTCAAAACCTGCAACAAATGCAAAAGAAGCCGTACAAGCTTTATACTTCGGTTACCTTGCCGGTATTAAAGAAAATAACGGTGCAGCTACTTCTCTTGGAAGAACTTCTACATTCCTTGATATTTACATTGAAAGAGATTTAAAAAACAATGTAATAACAGAAAAAGAAGCTCAAGAATTAATTGACCAATTCATAATTAAATTAAGACTTGTAAGACACCTTAGAACTCCTGAATATAATGAATTATTCGGCGGAGACCCTACATGGGTAACAGAATCAATAGGTGGTATGGGTATTAACGGAAAAACATTGGTTACAAAAAACTCATTCCGTTACTTACATACTCTAACAAACTTAGGAACTGCTCCTGAACCAAACTTAACAGTACTTTGGAGTGAACATTTACCTGAAAACTTTAAAAAATACTGTGCAAAAATGAGTATTGACACAGACTCTATTCAATATGAAAATGACGATGTAATGAGACCAATTTATGGTGATGATTACGGTATTGCATGTTGTGTATCAGCAATGGCAATAGGTAAACAAATGCAATTCTTCGGAGCAAGAGCAAATGTTGCAAAATCACTTTTATATGCAATCAACGGTGGGGTTGATGAATTAAAAGGAATTAAAGTAGTTCCAGGAATTGAACCTATCAAAGATGAAGTTCTTGATTTTGACAAAGTAATGGAAAACTACAAAAAAGTTCTTTCATATGTTGCTGAACTATATGTAGATACATTAAACATCATTCACTATATGCATGATAAATATGCTTATGAAGCAGTTCAAATGGCTCTTCATGATACAGATGTTGAAAGAATTACTGCATTTGGTATTGCCGGACTTTCTGTTGCTGCCGACTCACTTTCTGCAATTAAATTTGCAAAAGTAAAACCAATCAGAAACGAAAACGGAGTTGCAGTTGATTTCGAAATTGAAGGAGATTTCCCTAAATACGGAAATGATGATGACAGAGTAGATTTACTTGCAGTAGATGCTGTAACATACTTCTTCAAACAACTTAAAAAACATCATATCTACAGAGATGCAATTCATACTCTTTCTGCTCTTACTATTACAAGTAACGTTATGTATGGTAAGAAAACAGGTAGTACACCTGATGGAAGAAAAGTTGGTGAACCTTTAGCTCCTGGTGCAAACCCAATGCACGGAAGAGATATTAACGGGGCTCTTGCTTCACTTAACTCTGTTGCAAAAATTCCATACAGAAATGTATGCCAAGACGGTATCTCAAATACATTCTCAATTGTACCTGATGCACTTGGAAAATCAAAAGATCAAAGAATTGAAAATCTTGTAAATATTTTAGATGGTTACTTCTATCAAGGAGCACATCACTTAAACGTTAATGTTATGAACAGAGAAGTTCTTATTGATGCAATGGATCATCCTGAAAAATATCCAACTCTTACAATCAGAGTTTCAGGATATGCCGTTAACTTCAACAGACTATCAAAAGAACAACAACTTGAAGTTATCAAGAGAACTTTCCATGAAAGTATTTAATTAAAAATTTTAGACAGGTAGAAATACCTGTCTTTTTTATTATTAATGAAAATTTTACAATTATTTCCATTATATTATTTGTTTTTCTTTATTGGTTTTTTAAGATTAGTTATTTATTCCCTTTATTTTAGCAGTTTTATAAATAAAAAATTCCAAATTTTACTTGACTTATTTTTCAAGTTAGCATATACTAACTTTAGTAAGATGTAAGCGATAGCTAACAATATTGAAAATATAAATGAAAACTTACAATAACTTTATTCATAATAAGAGAGGATGGTAAATGATGCCTTTAAATTTGGTAAACATAGGAAGTGTTGAAACAATTAAAAGGGTAAGCGGTAATGAAGAAACCAAGAGATTTTTAGAAAACTTAGGTTTTGTTAACGGAAGTGAAATTACTGTTATATCCATGATTGGAGGAAATGTAATAGTAAATATTAAAGATTCTAGAGTTGCAATTAACAAAGATATGGCCAAACATATAATGGTTTAGTGTTTTAAATATAAAACTTATGAAGGGAGATAAAAATGACTTTAGGAGATGCAAAAGTAGGAAGTAGTGTTACTGTTGTAAAAATCGAAGGAGACAGTGCTTATAAAAGGCGTATCATGGATATGGGAATAACTAAAGGAAGCGAACTTTATATCAGAAAAGTGGCTCCTCTCGGAGATCCCGTTGAAATTACGGTAAGGGGTTATGAGCTTTCCGTAAGAAAAGAAGACGCCAAATGTGTACAGGTAAAGTAGTTTAAAACAATCTAAAACAATCAATTTCTAGGAGGTAAAATAATGGCAATCAAAATTGCACTTGCCGGAAACCCCAACTGCGGTAAAACGACAATGTTCAACTCTTTAACCGGTGCCAATCAATATGTTGGTAACTGGCCTGGGGTTACGGTGGAAAAAAAAGAAGGTAAATTAAAATCAAAAAAGAAGGAAGATATAATAATTACCGACCTTCCAGGTATCTATTCTCTTTCACCTTATACGTTAGAGGAAGTTGTGAGCCGTGATTATATTTTAAAGGAAAATCCCGATGTAATAATCGATCTTGTGGATGCAACAAATATAGAAAGAAACTTGTATTTGACGACACAGTTAATCGAAACCGGTGTACCTGTTGTAATTGCTTTAAATATGGCAGATTTAATAGAAAAAAGAGGAATGTCTATAGACACAGAAAGGTTATCTATGCTTATGGGCTGCCCTGTAATCGAAACATCTGCTCTTAAAGGAACAGGACTTGATAAACTTGTTAACGAAGCAATAAAAGTTGCACAGAAAAATGAAGTTAAACGACCAAATGAAATATTCTCAAAAGAACTGGAAAGTGCAATTAAAGAAATTGAAGGCATAATTCCAAATTCTATAAGTGAAGATAAGAAAAGATGGTACAGTGTAAAACTTCTTGAAAATGACAGTAAAGTTATGGAAAACATACATATTTCTTCCGAAGGGAAAAAAGTTTTGGAAGAAAAAAGAAAAAGCATAGAAGAAAAACACGATGACGATATGGAAAGCATCGTAACGGATGAAAGATATAAATATATTCAAAAAATCGTTAAGACAACCGTTAAAAAGGGTAAGGAAAAATTAACGGTGTCGGATAAAATAGATAAAATTGTTACTAATCGTATTTTAGGTATTCCAATTTTTATTGCGGTAATGTTTGTTGTTTATTATATATCCGTTACTACCATAGGTACTTTTGTTACCGACTGGACAAACGATACTTTTGTGGGTGCAATTCAAGGATGGGCAGAAACATTCTTAACAAATATAGGTGCATCTGATTTGATTAACAGTCTTGTTGTTAATGGGATAATCGGCGGGGTAGGTGCTGTTCTTGGTTTCGTACCTCAAATGGCAATATTATTCCTGTTTTTATCAATTCTCGAAGACTGCGGATACATGGTTCGTATAGCCTTTGTTATGGACAGAGTGTTCAGACATTTTGGTTTATCGGGAAAAAGCTTTATTCCACTTTTAATATCATCAGGATGTGGTATTCCTGGTATTATGGCTTCAAAAACCATTGAACAGGATAATGACAGAAGACTTACTATTATGACTGCTACATTTATTCCATGCGGTGCAAAATTACCTGTTATTGCATTAATGGGCGGTGTTATGGCAAGTTATGCAACAGGAAGTTATGAAGCAGGCGGATTTGTTGCTCCTTTGATGTACTTTCTTGGAATAGTTGCGGTTCTTGTTTCTGCAATTATGCTTAAAAAGACAAAACCTTTCTCAGGAAAACCGGCTCCGTTTGTTATGGAACTGCCTCAATATCATATTCCGCAAGTAAAAACAGTGTTACTTCATGTTTGGGAAAGATTAAAAGGATTTATAATAAAAGCCGGAACAATTTTGTTCCTTGCTTGTGTTGTTATGTGGTTCCTAGGCGGATTTGGATTTGTTGACGGAAGTTTTACGATGGTTGAAAGTAAGGACAGTCTTCTTGCCGTTATCGGAGGTGCAATAGCTCCTTTGTTTGCTCCATTGGGATTTGGTGAATGGCAACCGGTTGCAGCGTCACTTTCAGGTTTTACGGCTAAAGAAGCGATTGTTTCTACAATGGGTGTGCTTGCAAGTGTTGCGGAAAGTGCAAGTGAAGATCCAATTACCGTAGCACAAGCCGTACAGACTTGGTTCCCATCAACGCTTGCCGCATTCTCTTTCTTATTGTTTAATATGCTTGACTCTCCATGTTTGGCGGCAATAGCAACAATGGCACAACAAATGCAATCAAGAAAATGGTTCTGGTTTGCTATTTTATTCCAAAACGTATTTGCATATGTTGTTTGCTTATGTGTATATCAAATAGGTTCATTTATACTGGGTGGTCCTTTTACGGTTCTTACTTTAATAGCTTTTGTACTTGCAGCTTTAATATTATTCCAATTACTAAGACCTGACCCATACAAAAATCAAAAAGTATATGCAAAAAGATCTGTACAAGGAGCATAATATATTTTATTTAAGTCAGGTATAAATATATGCCTGACTTTTTATTAAGGAGGAAATAAAAATGATTGATATTATAATAATAGCTTTAATTATTGGATATAGTGCTTTTGTTTTATATAACCACTTTAAAAAGAAAAAAAATGGTGGTTGTGTATGTAGCTGCAGTGGCTGCAGCGGATGTAGTTCTTGTTCTAATTCTTCTTTTGAAAATATTTATAAATAAAGAGGTTTTAAATGGGTAATTCTACAGCTTCAATGTTTTGGTTTTTTCTTTTGGTTATAGTCATTTATATAGTAGGTATGAGTTTATATCAATTATATATGTTTATAAAAAAGAAAAAACAAGATAAAAAAGATAGGCAGTTCGTAAATAATAATAAGAGGTGATATTTTGATTGATATAATAATATTAATTCTTGTTGTTTGTTTATTGATTTTTGCAGTAAAAGGAACAATAAAACATTTTAAGGGAGAAAGTTCCTGTTGTACAGGTTCTTCAAAGACTGTTATAAATCCTCAAAAGAAACTTGAAAATCCTGTTATTGGAACAGAGACAATAAAAATTTCAGGTATGCACTGCAAGAATTGTGAAAAAAGTATTCAAATAGAATTAAATAAAATAGATGGCTTGGTTTCTCATGCTGATTATGAAGAAGGATTTGTAAAAATTTCTTATGATAGGGAAATTGATAAAGAAGAAATTTACAAAGCTATTAGAAAAGCTGGCTTTGAAATAAAATAAAAAACTCCATTAGGAGTTTTTTATTTTAATGATTGATAAATTTTTTCAATTGTGTTTTCGTCAATTTCTTCCATAGTAAGTCCTGTGCATCCATGTATTTTTGCATCGGGAACCATAGCTTTTATTTTTTCATCTGTTAAGTTAAAGTCTTTTAATGTTCCGTCTATTCCAAGTTCATCAAATAAAGTCTTTATTTTTTTGATTAATGCTTTTGAAGCACAGCTTTCATCTTCTGCTTTAAAGTTTGAATCTATATATTTCATTAATATTTCAAGTTGTTCATGGCATGTTTTTCCGACGATTTCAATTGTAGGTATTTGAATTACTCCACATGCAAGTCCATGAGGAACATTACAATGTCCTGATAAAGGACATCCCATACCATGAGGAAGTGTTCCGCAGCAATGGCTCATTGCAATACCTGCAAGCATTGAGGCAAATGCTACTTCATTTCTTGCTTTTTATCGTTATCCAAACATTTTGGAAGATATTCAAAAATAATTCTTATTGCTTCTCTTGCCATTAATTCTGTAAGAGAGTTATATAGCTTACCTGTTAAGGATTCTATCGCATGAGATAAAACATCAAGTCCTGTTGATATTGTTAAATTTCTTGGTAATTCATAAGATACTTCAGGGTCGATTAATGAATATACCGGGTAAATTTTTGATGATGTTATTGAGTCTTTTCTTTTTGTATTTTCATCTGTAATAACCGCAAATTGAGAAACTTCCGAACCGGTTCCAAAAGTTGTAGGAATTGCTATTATTGGAAGAGTTTCTTTAATTTCAAGTTTATCTTCTCCTTTTCCATCAAGATATAAATCTATTGGATTATTATCTTTAATTACAACGCTTGTTGCTTTTGCTGTATCTATTGAACTTCCGCCTCCTAAAGCAATGAGACCGTCACAGTCATTATCTTTACAAAACTTTGTACATTTTGATATTGTTTCTATATTTGGGTTAGCTATGACATCACTAAATACTGCTGCATTTGGTAATTTTTCTTTTAGCTCTTGACCATATTTTGAAGATATTAGAAAACTATCTGTTACGATACAAGGTTTTTTTATACCTAAAGCATTTACGCATTCTAAAATACCTTTTCTTACTCCACATCCAAAACGAACATCTGTAGGAAGTAAGAAGTTAAAATCTCTTAGCATTTTTTTATTCTCCTTTACAAGATTTATTTAAGTTAATTGCTTCTTCTTCAGGAATATAATCATCAAATCCGGCAAGAACACAGTAATAAGCAGCTTCTGCTCCTTCTTCCGTATATATTGCACATGTCATGGCTGCATCAATATCTTTACCTGTTGCAAGTAAACCGTGATTTTTGATTATTACTACATCGCTTCTGTCTCCCAATGTTTCTACAACGCAGTCAGCTAATTCTTGTGTGCCTGCCATATAAAATGGTGCTGCAATGTTAATAGGATAATACATACAAGCAGGAAGAGTTGCTCTTGGAAGACTACCGTCTCTCATTGACATAATAGTTGCAAATTTAGAATGTGTATGCACAACTGCATTAACATCGTCTCTATTCTTATATACTCCTGCGTGCATCATTGCTTCTATAGAAGGTTTGTATTCTCCTTCTATCCAGTTTCCGTCTAAATCACATATTGCAATGTCTTCAGGTTTCATTGTTTCGTATTCTCTTCCACTTGGTGTAATTGCAAAAACATTGTTTTCTTTATCTCTAACGGAAATATTTCCGCTTGTTCCATGAATAAGTCCAAGTTTATTTGATTTTAAAGATGCCTCCAATACTTCTTTTCTTATTTTTTCGTAATTCATAGTTTATCCTCCTAAGTATAATATTTAATAGGATTATATTTTTTAAGAAAGTAAGTTACAAATACAAGCTTTCCTAATTTAACGGAAAGAAAAATAAAAAAATATTATAAAATAAGTATATTAGTATTTATTTTAAAAAAAATAAATTATAATAAATAATTTTTATATTTGATAACAAAAAGAAATATAAATTTTCCTTTGGAAGCAGAAAAAAATTAATTGTTAATGAATATTATATAATGTAAAATTAATTAAAATTATTAAGGAGAGTATCAATGAACGTTAAATACAATG
The DNA here is from genome assembly GCF_024135845.1 of Anaerofustis sp. NSJ-163. NCBI lineage: Bacteria > Bacillati > Bacillota > Clostridia > Eubacteriales > Eubacteriaceae > Anaerofustis > Anaerofustis sp. NSJ-163. Next base: position 127,390 of record NZ_JAMYJV010000003.1, on the reverse strand, counting down.
AATCGAGGCAGCTAACGATACTGAGAATTTTAAATGAAAAGAAAGACTGGATTACGGGAAAAGCATTATCAGAAAAACTCGGTGTCAGTGATAGAACAATAAGAAACGATATAAGTATAATAAATTATGATATTGAACCTTATTCTGCAAATATTATTTCAGAAAGAGGGAAAGGGTATAAGCTTGAATGTAATGACAATGAATTATTGATAAGTATGCTTTCAAAAAAAGATTCATTTCAAAATAACAATGAAAAAAGACTTTATGATATTTTCCTTTATTTGTTGTTAAATTCAAAATCAATTTTACTTGATGATTTGGAAGATTTATTTTATATAAGCAGGAGTACTCTTGAAAATGATATAAAAAGAATCAAGGCTTTGCTTTCAAATGTTCATCCTCCTGTAATGCTTATAAGAGAAAAAAATCATATACAAATTGCAGGACTTGAAATTTCAATAAGATTTTTAATAAATGAAATTTTAATGATGAACTATAACAGCAAAAAAAATGAACTTGAATTTTCAGGGGAAATTTTTAGTAATGAAGAATATATAGATATAAATAATAAGATAAAGGATATTTTGCTTAAAAATAAACTAATATTAAATGATCAAAACATCGCAGATATAACTTTATATTTATATACAGCAAAGATAAGGATACAAAATAATAATACTTTTGTTGGAATGGTTGATTCTAAATTTAATGTTGAAAACAACATTGAAAATATTGCTAAAATAATGTTTTATGAAATAATAGATTATGATAAACTTTCTAACGAAATACAAGAAGAGGAGATAAAGCAGCTTGCAGTAAAACTTTCTTTCTTTAATATTTGTCATATTTTAGAAGAAAATGATACTGAACAGATAAATAAATTACCAAAAGAAATAACAAGAATAGTTGATTTATTGATAGAAAGTATCCAAGATGATTATAATTTAAACTTGAAAAATGATGAAGAATTATATATGGGGTTAATATTCCATATTAGATCATTAATAAATAGAATAAAATACCATCAATTATCTGAAAATCCAATTTTGGAAACAATAAAAAAACAATATCCTTTTATATTTGAGCTTTCTTTAAATATATATAAAATATTTAAGAATACCTTAAATGTTGAATTATCTGAAAGTGAAGTGAGTTATGTTGCAGCACATCTTGCGGCTGCAATTGAAAGACTTAGACTTGATAATTCGCCAAACAAAAAAAATATAGCGATCATTTCTCATTATGTAAAAAGCTATTCTGATTTACTTTCTTGTCAGGTTAAAAATCTTTGTTCAAATGATTATAATATAATAGGGCCTTATCCTACATTTAAGTTAAATGATATTTTAAAAGAAGATCCTATTTTAATATTAACTACTTGTGATTTGGATAAAAATGAAATAAGAGATACACAAGTCCCTATTTTAAAGATTTCAATAGAATTTCCTTATGAAGAACAAATAAAAATTCTTCAGACAATAAGTGAAATAAAGAAGAACAGTATATATAATCGTATTCCAAATAAATTTTTGGATAATTTCAGTGAAAAAGTATTTTTCCCTAAACTTAATTTAACAAAAAAGGAAGATGTTCTTGCTTTAATGGCAAACTCAATGCTCTTAAATGATTTTGTTACAAACGATTATTTTAAAGAAGTTCTAGAAAGGGAGGAATTATCTTCAACTCTTATTAATAATATGATAGCAATACCTCATCCAATTCATTTTTACGGGAAACAGAATGTTATTGGAATTGCAATAATGGATGAACCTATATCTTGGGGAGCAGGAAAAGCTCAGCTGATTTTTATGCTTTCAATAAAAAGGGAAGAAAAGAATCAAATAAGAGAGTTTTTCAAATTTATTGAATGCTTTATGAATGATATGGATAATGTAAATATTTTAATTAAATCTAATAATTATAAAGATTTTATAAATAATATTAAATATATAATTTCAAATAAAGAAAAAAACAGTCATTAAGATTGTTTTTTCTTTTTTTATATTGACTTTGAGTAGACTCCAGGGTTTAGTATAAATATATAAAAAGACTTTTGGAGGTATAAAATGAATTTTGATGAAATAAATGTATTTGGAAAAGGTGAACCAAATGTAAACTTTGCAAAATATTTTAAGGGAGAAAGTTTTTTAAATCCTTTAACTGATCCAAGTTGTGGACTATTTTTGGCAAATGTAACTTTTGAGCCGGGATGTAGAAATAACTGGCATATTCATCATGCAGATAAAGGAGGCGGACAAATTCTTGTTTGTACTGCAGGATATGGCTGGTATCAAGAAGAAGGCAAAGAAGCTGTCGAATTAAAACCGGGAGTTGTTATTACAATTCCTGCAAATGTTAAACACTGGCATGGAGCAAAAAAAGATTCTTGGTTTTCTCATATTTCCATAGAAGTTCCGGGAGAAAGTACTTCAAACGAATGGCTTGAAGAAGTAGATGATAAAACATATAATAATTTATAAAATATAAATTCCCTTTATATGATATAATAATTATATATTGTATGAGGGGTTTTTATTATGAATATTTTAAGAAAAGTTTTAGGAATATTCCTTATTGTCATTTCTGTTCTTGGTTTAATTACTTTAGGACTTCTTGTTTTAAATGGTGTTCTTGATTATTATTATTTTAATTATTTAATGCCTTATAAAATGATGTTATTTCTTTTTTTCTGTTTTTTACTTTTTATTGGTCTTTTTATACTTGGTATATTTCTTGTAAAAAAGAAATATATTAAAAAAGAAAAAACATTAAAAAATACTAATATTAATGATGAAAAAAAGAATAACGCATATAATCAAGAAAGGTATGATGAAAGTTATTTAGGTGAATATAGTTATATTAAGGATTTTTCAATTTGGAAATACAGCGATGATTCTTCTTCTTTATATAAAAAATATAATCTTTTGTATGTATTTATAATGATAATTGTATTTGTTGTTGTAATTTGTGCAGGCAGTATTTTGCTTATCAATTCACCATACAAAAAATGGCTTTCTTTATTATTTGTGATAATTATAACATTATGTTTAACATTAGGTGCAAGAATAATAGGTATAAGATCAAAATCAATGCTTATTACCTTTGCTTATGACAGAGTAAATAAAAGACTATATATGTTTGATTATGATATGGCTAACTTTAGATATAATACAAATGCACCAAAACCTGTTTTTGGTAGTCCGTCACGTTCTATCCTCTATTATATTACAAATACATTACAGAATAGTAAAACCATAGATTATATTGATGATAACAAGATAATAGAAAAAATAATTCAAAGCGGGAAAATGTTCCCTTATAGTGAAGAATTAGTATCTGTAAAAAACTTAAAAATAAATTCAAATAGAGTTAAATTTAAAGGATTATTTAGAATGGGAAAAGAAGAGGGTTTTAACAGAACCGTTATAATACCCACTTCCTATGAAAATTTTGAAGAACTTTTAAATATATTAAAAACAATGGAAATGTATAATTAAAATCAGGTATTAAACCTGATTTTTTTATAAAAAATAAAAAATATCATTGACAATTAAATTTATACATGATATTATCTATATAAAGTTAGCAGTAACTAACATTCTTATCAAATCCTTGAATATTGATTTAATACTATATAATAGCTAACTATATTTTTATCTTTATCGGATAAAAAAATATTTTTAAAGTACGAATGACGTATTTCCCAGGTAATACTTAATGTTTAACTATCCCTATATTTGTTTGTTTGTTTTAAAGTTAATTAAGTAACCCATTTTATGAATTTTATGTCATATACTTTAAAAAAAAGAGGTTTTAAACCTCTTTTTTTATAGTTTAATATCTTTTAAATTTACAATACGGTTTGTTACATCGTTTTTTTTATTGATAACAAGAACCGTCTTGTAATTTCATTCCGCCTATGCCTTTACCTTGCCCTTGACCGCCGTTACCGGCTCCATTACCACTACCATTGCCACGTCCACTACCGTTTCCGCTGCCATTTCCGTTTCCAAGTCCCAAACCTAAACCAAGATTTTGAGAGTTGCTGCCGCTGCCATCACATGTTGCTTGATTTTCTTTTATTTTGTTTAAAATATTTTCGGCTTCTTCTTTTGTTAAAATACCTTGCTCAACTTTTTCATTTAATATTGCTTCTTTTTGTTCTAAGTTAGCCTTTTTAAATTGATCTAATACTCCGTTTTCTTTTGCAATTTCTCCAAAAGTCATATCTAAATTTATTTTTTGTTCAATGATTGTTTCTACTGTTTTATTTGTTAACTTTGCAATAGCTTCTGCCTTTGCATCAAATTGATTTGACGCAAAAATCGGTGTTGAAAAGCCAAAAATAGATAGAGTTAATAATGTTGTTGTAATTATTTTTGTTCTTTTTTTCATTTTTATATCCTCCATATCTTTTCTATGGCTATATAATACAAAATAAAAATGGCAAAATTATGTCTTTTCTATTTCTTTTTTAAGTTATTATTTTTTTAATGTAAATATAAATTCTGCTCCACCTTTGTCTGCATTTTTTGCTTCTAATATTATATTATGTCTTTTTGCAATTTGATTTGCTATTGCAAGCCCAAGTCCGCTTCCTGTTTCATTTTTCTTATCATATGTTTTATAGAATTTATCAAATATATGAGGCAGGTGTTCTTCGTCTATTCCTTCTCCATAATCTCTTATGATTATTTGATTATTTTTAAATGTTACATCAATACAGGAATTTTCTTTAGAAAATTTTATTGCATTATCTAAGATAATAAGAAACATTTGTCTTAATCTTTCATAATCTCCATTTATTTCATATATGTTATTTTCTATCTCTTTATTTATTGTAATGTTTTTATTATTTGCAATTTGCATTGCGCTTCTTACTACATCATTTATTACATCTGTTAAATTAAGTTTGCTTATTTCTATTTTAAAGTCGGTGTTTTGAAGTCTTGCAAGGTCCAATAAATCTCCCACAAGTCTTTCTAAAAATTTTGCTTCAAGAAGCATTTGTTTGTAGTATTCTTGTATTTTATCTTTATCAGTAATTACATTTTCTTGTAGTACCTCTAAGGAACCTCTCATTACGGTTATAGGGGTTCTAAGTTCATGTGATATATTTGCTATAAAATCTTTTTGCATTTTATCCAGTTTTTCACTTTGTTTGTCTGCTTCTTCAAGTCTTTTTGCAAGTATGTCGAGAATTTCTCCCAGTTCTCCTATTTCATCATTTTGTTTAATATTGCATCTTGCCGTATAATCGTGGTTTGATAAATTTGATGCAACTTCTTTCATTTTTGATAGAGGTTTTGTAAATAGTCGAGAAAGAATAAAAGATAAAATTATTACAATAATAAGAGATATGATAATACTAAATGCTAAAATGGTAAGGGCCTGTTTTACATCTCTTGGTATTTCATCTATATTTGATGAAATAAATACAGCTCCTGTTATTTCGTTTTCTTTTTGAATTGGTACTCCAACCGTTATATTTGTTTGAGAATGGTTGTCGTTACATTGTTCTATACTTGTGTTTTCTCCGTTTAGTACTTTATCAAGTATAGCCTCTGCATTACTTGGTAGGGTAGAGGTATTGTAGTTATCGCTTGAATGTCCCATATTTTTATTGATTAAATTACCGTTTGTATCTACTACCCATATGCTTGATTTTGATACTTTATCTATAAATTTTATATATGCACCATATCCTCCCATTCCTCTTCCGTTTCCGATACTTTCTTCGCCTGATAATACATCACTTAAAGCGGTAGCATATTCTTCCATTTGTTCTTTATGCATATTTATAGCATAATTTTTAAAAAGGCATAAGAATATGCCTGCTATTATTATTGAAAAAATTAAAAGGGCAATGGTAAAATTCAGTGTTAACTTTATTGCTATTTTACTTTTTTTCATTTTCTTTTACCTCAAATTTATACCCTACACCCCATATGGTTGTTATGTCCCAGGAAATATGTTCAAATTTATCTATTTTTGCTCTTAACCTTTTTATATGAGAATCTGCTGTTCTGTTGTCTCCAAAATAATCATATCCCCATATCATATTTAAAAGCTGTTCTCTTGAAAATACTTTGTTTTGTGCTTTACATAATGTCCAAAGTATTTCTATTTCTTTTTTTGTAAGGGGTAATTTTTCATTATTTATATATGCACTGTATGTGTCCATATCTATTTGTAAATTATCAAAGGTCAAACATTGTTTTTTATTTTCCTTGTTTTCCACTCTTCTCATTATTGCCTTTATTCTTGCCATTACTTCTCCAAGAGAAAATGGTTTTACGATGTAATCATCTGCTACTATTTCAGGCCCCATTATTTTTTCAAAGTCTTCACCTCTTGCTGTAATCATCATTATAGGAACATTTGATGTTTTTCTTATTTCCCTGCAAACAGAAAATCCGTCTTTTTTAGGCATCATTACGTCAAGAAGAATTATATCCGGTTTTTCTTCTTCAAACTTTACGAGGGCATCTTCTCCGTCAAGGGCGATAATAGTTTTATAACCTTCATTTTTTGCATAGTCTTCAAGAATTGATGTTATTTGTTTGTTGTCATCGACTATTAATAATTTATTCATATTTTTTCTCCTTATATTTATACAATTTAATTATATATGAAAAATTTGTTTTTTTTATGGCAAAATTAAAAGTCCTATTTATTCATTATTTGTAAAAAAATACACCTATGAAAATCTTTATAGGTGTATTTTTATTTAAATAAATTAGATTTTATTTTTTGTAAAATTCTTTTTTATAATTGTTAATATTAATAACATAGAAATAGATATTATCGATACACTAATCCAGCTTTTTATATTTGATAAATCAGAGGTGTTAGGGGAGGAAGTGATTTTGTTATTGTCATTATTTGATATACCATTATTTGGTTTATTATTATTTTCTTGATTGTTTTCTCCTTCACCTGAATTATTATTGTTATTATCATCAATATCTTTCTTTTTAAATATTATCGTTGCGTTAAGTTCTGCTCCATTTTCTTTATATGTATATGTTATTGTCATACCGTCTGTGATGTTTTGAATGATCCCGTTATTTATTGTGCCGCCTTTTATGTTAGTAATATTGTCAGGATTAATATTTGTATCCAAGTTTCGTAAATCGTATGTATCAGCGGTATTTACATCAACTGTAACAGCTCTTTGGTTTTGTGTATTAATATCTTTATTATTAGTTAAATTACTATGTAATGATATCATTTTATTGCTTGTTATGTTTACATTATCTCCTGTTAAATATGGTTTGTTTGACAAATCAATGGTTATAATATCTGTCCCATAGCATAGCAATTGCTTTAAATTTGGATTATTTGACAAATCTAATTTTTTAATTGGTGTTGTAGATATCCAAACATATTCTAATTGTTCGTTATTGGAAAAATCAATTTCTGTCATTTCTCCTATCAAATACGTAAAGTTTTTTAGGTTTATGTTATTTGATACGTCCAATGTATTAAAATTATTTGCTCCGCATGTTAAGTCTTCTAATTTAACGTTATTTTCTAAATTTAAACTGTTAAGCTTATTATCAAAACAATCGAGTCTTGTTAATTCTTTATTATTCGAAATATTTAAGTTTGTAATTTTATTATGTAGGCATAGCAGGGTTTTAAGTTTTGTATTTTGCGATAAATCCAGTGATGTTATATTATTATCTCTACATGAAAATACTTCTAAATTAATAAAAATTTCTATTCCGTTAACATTTTCTATAGACATACCGTGAATATCTATTTTTTTTACTTGTTCTGCTTCTTCTGTAGAAATTTCATTATCACCATCTAAATCGAAATTATTTAAAACATAATTTCTAAAATTATTATCGGTAAATTTATCAATGTTTGATGCAAATGCTGTTGTTGTGAAGTTTAATGTTAAAACTATTGTTAATGATACAAATATACCCATAAATGTTATTATTTTTTTGTATTTTGTGTTCATAAAGTTGCTCCTTTCTTTCTTATATTACGTTTTTTAGATACATATTTTTATAACGATGAATTTTTATATATACTATTATTACATAAAAATAATAATTTTGCTTAAAAAAATTGTAAAAATTTGGTATTTATATTATTTTATGCAATAAAAAAACAAAGTTTTGAGGCTTTGTTTTAATTTAAATAATAATGTATATTATTATTGTCAATATAAGAATCTAAAGTTTATGTTATATTTTTTATTTCCTTTATTAATTAGTTTTTTTATCTTGTAAGAAATAATATAAAGTAGAATATAACTATTACTAGAACAATTCCTTTAATTATTAATTTTATTTTATTTTTCATATTTACTCCCTTATTTGTCAATAAAAACTATTTTATATTTATTTAAGTCATATACATTTCCAAAAAAACTTTTTAGCATAGTTTCTGCATTTTTTCTTGCGTTATCATATAGACCGTTTTGTATTGCTTGTGTTTGTGCTTCACTTTGTAATTTTTTCAGTGCTTGGTTATTTTCGCTTAAGGTAATTTTATTAAATATACTTTCTTCTTCATGGTAGACTTTAAATGAGTCTAAATCTATTTCGCTGGATAAAATTTTAACCTCGGGTAACTTTACTTCTATTGTATCATCTTTAATATCCCATTGTATCTTTCCAAAGTCGTATCCTGCTTTTATGGTAATGTTGTAGCTGTATATATATTTACTTTGAGTAAAAGGAATTTTATTTCCAAATAATTCTCTTGAGGAATCTGTTACGTTTATTTGTGTGCAATATGCAGATTGTGTTGCAAATTCTCCAATATTTTCAAATCCTATTTTTGTTGTTTTGCTATCTGTAATAAAAGTATCTTTTATTCCTATTGCTATAAAGCCGGATGCAATAGCAACGATAATTAGTATTATAATTTTTTGCATTAATGGATTTTTTAATATTTTTAAAAGTTTATTATTTTTCTTTTCTTTTTTATTATTCTTTTCCATAAATAAAAATTCTCCGTGTTAATTTCTATAAACATTATACAATAAAAGTTATATTTTTTTACATAAATTGACAAGGAATAGCTTATGTAATTTTATAGGATATGGTTTAAACCATATCCTATTTTTTTAATTTGTTTCATTTTCGTTTTTTAGATTTTCTATATCTTCTTTAAAACTTTGTAACTTTTCATTTGCTCTTTCCATATCTTCTTCCCATATTTCATTACCTATATCTATATAAAGATTATCTATATCACTTTTTAAATCTAACCATTCATCATATATATCTGAACTTGTATCTGACCACATATCATATTCTTTTGATGCCATATGATACCATTTTTCATATGATACTTTGTCATAGGCATTTTCTAACACTCCATCATAATATGTATCATACATATTTTTTAAAACTCCATTATCAATTTCTTCATATACGTCATCAGCTGCATCTTCATATATAATTTCATATAACTGTTCAAGTTTTTCGTATTTTTCATCACTTGATAAATTTGAATTGACGATACTTTGAGTGTAAGAAAGGCTGTATTCTCTAAGTCTTATATTTAATTGTTTTTGTGTGTTAGATATGTTTATGTAAAATTCTTGTACTTTTTCTCTGTTTTTACTGTATTTTCCATATGTATTTATTTCATTCTTTAAAGTCTCAAAGTCGTTGTTTAGCTTTGTAATAGTATCGTTAATATCATTATTCACTTTTTCTTTTAGTTCTTCAGAGGTATCTATTTTTTCAACCCAATTTAAATTGCTTGAATTTGTAGTGTTAGATATTTGAGTATTACAGCCCGTTAATGTTAATATTAATAATAATATTAGTATGTATACAATATATTTTACCTTTTTCATAATTATTTCTCCTTTACTTCTTTTATCATTGTATCTTTTAGATTTAAAATATATTCCTTATATGATATGGGAAGGGGAATATTGGGAAGAATTGGAAAGTTATTTGAGTTTATCCATTCTATAAATTTTATTTCCTTTTTTAATTCTTTTATTTCTTTTTTCATTTCCTCCTTTCTTTTTTTGAGGTAAGCATTTTGCTTATTTGGGGTGAGGATTAGTATTTCCTTTATTTCTTTAATTTCAAAATTCATTTCTTTTAATATTAATATTTTCCATATTTGCTCTAAATCTTTTTTTTGATATAAACGGTGATTATCTTTTGTTCTATGAAGATTTGTTAAGCCTTCATTATCATAGTACTGTAATGTCCGAATACTTACTCCCGCAATTTTACTTACTTCTTTTATTTTTTTCATTAAAGTTCTCCTTTCCCCGTATCCCTAGCATACTGTATGACGTTTTCGTCATAGCAATACCCTAATTACGGTTGTAATTAATATTTGTTCATAAAAGAGCTTGTAAAATTCGCGAGGAAAGTTTATGCATAAAAGAGCTTGTAAAATTCGCGAGGAAAGTTTGTTCATAAAAGGGTTTGTAAAATTCGCGAGAAAGTTTGTCCATAAAATGAATTGTAAAATTCGCGTGATAGTTTAAATTATTTTTTATAAAGGTGTAAAAAATGCAAAAAAAAAAGAGATAACTTTTGTTATCTCTTTTTAAAAGGAGAGGTTTGATTATTGATATTTCTTTTTAATTGCGGTTGTTAGAACTGTTATTGAAAAACCGCTTACAATCATTAATAATACATAAGGCATAACATTGTTTTCATCAGATGTATTTGGAGTATTGATATTTTTATCTTTTTCTTCTTTAGTATTGTTGTTATCACTTGTATTTGTATATGCTGTTGTTTCAATAACAGTATCTATTGGTATTATTTCTGAGTAAAATCCGTTATATTCAAGTTGTACTGTGAGATTGAAGCTTCCTTTAGTTCCTTTAACATTATCTTTTGTTCCTTCTTTTGCAGAAGTAAAGTCTAATATTGTTACGTTTACTTTCATCCCATTAGGTAAAACAGGTTTTATTTGGTTTTCCACCCATGTTTTTGCTTGTTGTTTTGTTTTAACTTCTGATATTGATGTCGTTTTTAATTCATCCATTTCCATAATTTTCATTAATGTAGGATTTAATAAATTAAGAGCTTCGTCTTGGTCTTTAACGAATTGTAATTCATCAATTTTTCCCGCAATCATATCGGTTATTAACTCATGTCCATATGCATTTGGATGGAAATCAAGGTTTAAATTTAATGGAGCTTCGAAGCTTGCATTGCATGGATTTTCATTAGCATCATTAAATCTTTCATATACATCTGCAACCGCAAATGTTGAAGAGCTTGTATTTACTTTCTTAATAACTTGATTTAATTGTTGTACTCCTTGTTCAAAAGTTGTATTTATTAATTCCAATGTGGTTGCCATGGAAGTTTCTTGTCCTTGTTGAGGAAGGAATTTATATGGATTATACTGTGTTGTAATAATTATCCATGCATCAGGATTATTTGTTTCAATATAAGAGATTATATCATTTAAGTTATCTTTAAAATTAGAAAGGGCGGTTTTTGCTTGTGGTGAATCCATGAACGTACTAATTTTTCCTGCTGCAAATAAAATTATAGTTAAATTTCCATTATTAAGTTCTTCTTTTATATAATCTCCGTTATATGAAGTTGCATTTTCAGAGTTATATTCTTCTGCCAAAAAATCATACAAGGCATTCATTAAGTCATTTCCGCCTATTGTAAGTGTTATTACATCGGCATCTTCGATATCTGATTTTAATGAATTACTGTTTAGTTTATCAAGTAGGCTTTGGCTTGTTTCGCCATTGTCTGCCTTGTTTGTTAAGTTGTATCCGTATTTGTCTGTAATCTGATCAACGAAGCCGTTTTGTGACAAACCGTATCCTGTTGATATGCTGTCTCCAAGTGCAAGGTAGTTCTTTTCGCCTGCCGCTTTTATTTCATTAGGTATAAATGAAATTACAAGGAAGAAAGCAAGGGAAAAAGATAATATTTTTTTTATTAAGCTGTTTTTCATGTATGTTTCTCCTTTAATTGAAAATGATGATTTTATGTTGATAATATTATATCTTAAATGAAAACTTTACACATCCTCCGTTTTTAAACAAAAATGGGGGATAAAAAAGATTATTTTTTATTATTTATAAATATACTTTTTCTTTATATTTTTATGGCTTGCTTATATTATTTTATTATTAGCTATTATTTGTTTTACTTTGATTTTAATTTTATTTAATTATTAATATCATTTTCATTTACATAAATTTTTGTATGTTTAATGTAATTAATATTTTTTGTTTTTTCATCCTTTTTTATTAATTTTTTATAATGTTACTTTTATTAAAAATATGGCTATATTACCCATTTTCATGCGAAAATGTAGGATATGAAAATACTTTTTTTTTGGGTATAATTTATGTAATGGTATACATTGTATTTTTCTTTAACACTATGATTTAAATAAATATTTTAATAAATAATATTTGAAAAAAATGTTTATCATGTTAAATAGTTATAGGGAGGGTATTTATATGAAGAAATTTACTAATAGATTAATTGCATTATTGGTTACATTTTCTTTGGTAGTATCCATGATGGCGAACTTTAATAATTCTATTGTGTTCGCTTCATCAAGTGAGGATACAAAGACAGAAACAGATATACAAAATAATAATCAAACATCTAATAATGGTAATATATCTATTACAAAGAATTCTGATAATTCTTCTAATGTAGATATTAATTCTTATTCTGATACAAAATATTCTTCTGAAATAACGAATGTAGAGGTTGATATTTCTAATAAAACCATGATCATAGAGTGGTATGGTCAGGCAAGTAAAGTTGTTATTGAGTTTTATGATGAAGAATTTGACGGTGAAAATGATGCGGCTTCTCGTTTGATTTCAAGGAAGACACAAGATGTTACATCTTCTGCGACAGAGATTGTAAAGACTAATGTTTCATATGAAAATGACAGTTCTATTCCTATGTATTTTATATTAAAAATTTATATGCTTGATGAAAAAGGGAACGTTGCTTCTTATGATTTTCTTTCTAATTCATATACAAAAGATATTTATGAACTTAGGAACATGACCGCAGAGAATTATAAAGACGAGGGAGATCGTTTAATTGATGTTGATAAGGTTGCAAGCGATGATGAAGAACTAAAAGATAATGATACTTTTATGGTTCTTAAGGATGATGTTATTTTAATAAAAGAAGAAAGTGCTTCTGAAGAAGGAACTGATAGTTTACAGGTTAATATTGTTCCTACAAATGATGAAAACTCTCTTATGTTTTCCCTTGGAAATGTTGATTCTAAACTTGCTGATGAGTTAAATAATATAGAGGGAAAAACTCCTGTTTTTGTAATTGATAAATCATCTGAATCTTCTGGTGTAAAAACTAATTTTTATATGCTTAACATAAATAGTGCGCAAATGGATGATGCAAACGGTGCAATTATTTATGGGGAACATTTGAATGCAAACACAGATGAGGGAGAAGTCGAATATTCTAATTTACAAACTATATTTGAAGCTTATAAAGGACATACTGAAAAAGAGTATTCAACTTCCTTTTCTTTACCTCTTGCTTCTTATGGAACAATAAGTGCAAAACCACAAGGAAAAATAACCTTTGAATTATGTATTGATTTTGGTAAAAGTAATATATGTGCAATCTCCTATGAAAATGACTTGCATTGCAAAGATACTGAAATTGACATAGATTCTCCTTCGATATTTTTTGATGTTCCCATTCTTCAAGTTCCAATAGGTTTACCTGGTTTAATTGAATTTGATGTTGGTGTTAGTGCCAGAGTTTCCGGAAGTGCATCAGGCGGTGTAAGGTTCGATTATGATTTGAACTCTGGATATGAACTTGGACTTACAAATAAAGGAAGACCATTTGTAAACAATAAGTCTAAGGGAAGTGATACTAAGTTTCAAGGTTTTAGTCTTACAGGAAGTATATTTACAGGACTGGCTTTTGGTGTTTCCTTTGAAATAGTAAAACTTATTTCATTAAGTGCAGATGTTGAATCCGGCTTTGATATTTCTGGAACTTTAAATTCAGGACACTACTTTGAAGAAGAAAAAATATATCATGCATGTAAAGATTTTGAATGTATTGACGGAGAAGTTAGTTTAAAACTTTTAGGGTATAGCTTTTCCATTAATGTACTCATGTTTAGCAGAGGGCTTGCGGGAAATATTCTTCCGCCTCAATTGATATGTAATTTATATTACTCCGGTACATACAAAACATCAGGTCGAACGGAGTGTCCTCATAAAGGATATAAGCTTAAAGTTCATGTTGTAGATCAAAATGGAAAGAGTTTATCCGATGTAGATGTTTCATATCCTAATGATGATACGCAGTTTGAATCTTTAAAAGAAGGAAAGACAGACGCCGAAGGTTATGCTGTTATATATGTTCCTGAAGGGACTTTTGATATTACTGCGGATTTATATAAAAGTAATTTAAACCATCATTTTTCTTCGGTTGCTAGTTTTGTTGAACTAGGGTTTGATGAAGAAAACGGGGATTTATATAATTCTGAATTAGAAATTGAGATTGATATGAGTTATAATACCGTTTCTTTCCATGACTTGAATCAAGAGGGAAAAGCAAGTAATATGCCAAGTAATGTTTATACATATCCGGAAAGTACTTCTACGGTAATTCCTGATAATATTCCTACAAAAGACGGGCATGTTTTCCTTGGATGGGATACTAATGAAAGTTCAAAAAACGTAGTATATAAACCGGGAGATAAAATAGAGGCTACGAATGATATAAGGCTTTATGCTGTATGGGCATATGATTCATATAATGTTAAATTTGATTCCAACAAACCAAAAAATGCTTCAACTGAAATGTCAGGAAGTATGTCAGACATGACTTTAAAATACAATGAAAGTACAAGTCTAAGTGCAAATGCTTATTCACTTCCAGGATGGAGCTTTAAAGGCTGGAATACAAAAGCAGACGGAAGCGGAGACAGCTTTACTGATAAGCAGGAAGTAAACAATTTATATGGAGCGTCTGTTAAAAATATTACGTTATATGCACAGTGGGAGCCAAAGACTTATACGGTAACCTTTGATGATGAAGAAGGACATACAAAAACTCAAGAAATGGTATTTGATACTGCCGAAAAATTAGAACCTTGCACTTTTACAAAAACAGATAATATATTTACATATTGGTCAACTCTTGCTTTTGGAAGCAAGTATTTAGATGAATCTTCTGTAGTAAATTTATGTAATCTAGATAGTAACGGAGATCCTGAGGGTATAACACTTTATCCGAATTGGGTTGAAGCGGATAGTGCTGTAATATTAATTACAGATAATGGAAAATCAGTGGATACAAATAATCCAGAAAATGATATTACTTTAATAAATTATAATACAGGTGAAGAGTTTAACGGTGTATTTGAACATATGGAAAGCGGAGTTTATGCAATATCTGATACTGCTGCTATACCTGAGGGAACCTACAAAGTTAGATTCAGCGGTGCATTGGAAGGATATGATACAGATGATAGAACAATAGAAGTTGATACTCCCGGTGGAGCATATAACTTTAATTATTGTACTGTAAGCATATCTTCAGACGATCATGCAACCTCATGGATAGAATCTAAAGGAAATACAACTAAAGAAAAAGTTTTAGTTGGAACACAGCTTGAAATAGGAACAGAGGTAGATGAAGGGTATACCTTTGAAAGTTATACAGCTGTTGGAAGTACTCCAGGATTTGAAAAGGATGATCCTACAAAGGCTAATCAAACTATAACCGTTACAGGTGAAGTTCAAATTGATGCTCATCCTTTGGCAAATTTATATACAATCCAGTTTATTCCTAACTTTGAAAATGGAGGTCCTACAATAACTCAAGATATGGTATATGATGAACCTCAAAATTTATTTGCAAATCAATTCGTAAGATATGGATATGAATTTGCAGGATGGACAGAGGGAGAAAAATGGAGCGGTGAAGAAAAATTATATGCCGATATGGAAAGTGTTAAGAACTTAACATCTGAAAATGGCGGTAATGTTAAATTATACGCACAGTGGAATCCTGTTCAAACATTTATTAAATTTGATGCTAACGGCGGTGACGGTTCAATGCTTGATCAGACCACTTATTATGAAAATAACACTAAACTTATTCCATGTGAATTTACAAGAGAATATTATGACTTTGTCGGTTGGAATACAAAAGCCGACGGAAGCGGAACTTCATATGCTGATGAAGCGGAATTTATTTCTAATAATGGAGAAAAAAATTCTACTATTACATTATATGCACAGTGGAAATTAACGGACTATAACATAGAATATGATTTAGGCGGAGGTACCCTTTCAAAGGCAAATCCAGTTACTTATACATATGAAACAGATTCTTTCAAACTTAATAATCCTGTTAAAATAGGATATAACTTCATAGGCTGGACCGGTTCTAACGGAGATACTCCTGAAAAGGATGTTACGGTTAAGAAAGGTTCAAGCGGAGATTTGAAATACACTGCAAACTGGGAACCAATAACTCTTACTATAACCTTTGACCCTAACGGAGGAACCTGGGCTGACGGTTCAAAAGGTAAGAAAGTAATAACTGCCGAATATGGAAGTACAATTACAATACCTGATGCTCCTAAGAAAAATGGTGCAACTTTTGAATACTTTGAAGGTTCTAATAACAAATACAGTTCAGGTCAAAAAATTAAAGTAACATCTAATCTTGAATTTAAGACGCACTGGTCTACAAACAGTAGCAGTGCAGCAACGGGGGATAATAACGATATTTCAGGTTTAATCTTCCTAATGACTATTTCTGTTATCGGTATAGGACTAAGCATAAGAAACATTAGAAGACAAAGAAAAATCTAATAAAAAACAGAACCTTTAGAGGTTCTGTTTTTTAATTCTTTATTTTTCGTTAATAATTATTTTTTTGCACTTATCACATCTATATGCACTTATCCTGTCGCCATTTAATCTTCCAATAATTCCGCCTTCATCGTTAAGGCGTTTTTTTACTGTTCCTTCCGTCCACCATAGTGCATCATTACTGCACACTTTACCTTTTATCATTTCTTTATTACAAAACGGACAGATCATGGTTTTTCTCCTTTTTTCTAATTATATGATTTAGGGTAGTGGAGTGCAATATGTTTTATTTAAGTTAAGTTATTGTTAATAATTATAGTGGTTGAATTTTTATTTTTGTTTTTTTATAAAAAATATTCCAGTTATTGATCCTATAAATAAAATAGGCGCTAATCTAATAAATATCCATTCAAATGCGTGCAATCCTACTCCCATTACTGCTGTTTCTGGATTACTATAATCCCAATTTAGATAAGGACTGTTTAAGGCTATTAATACTAAAGAAATTACAATTATTACTATACATATTGATACAAGCAACCACGTTAAGAATTTTTGTTTTGATAACTTCTTATGTGCTAATTGTTCGTTTATAATTTCAAGTTTTTTAGATATCGCTTTTAAATCATCAACTTCTAATGGTTTAATATCTTCTCCAAGCAGAGTGCTTACAGGTGTTTCAAGAACTTTTGATATTGATATTAACATTTCACTATCGGGAACCGACAATCCGTTTTCCCATTTTGATATTGTCTGCCTAACAACATTTAATTTTATTGCAAGTTCTTCCTGAGAAAGTCCTTTTGCTTTTCTTATTTCTTTAATATTATTACTTAGCATTTAGAGAACCTCCTTATGTTTTGTTACAATTATTGTATAAGAACTTTGACATTGCTTCAAGCAATGGAGGTTAACATATAGTTGGCGTTTTAGCTTTAAGATATAATACTATAAATTTTTTTAATTTCTTTGTTAATGGGTTCTATATTTATTTCTTTCAATTTACATGATAGTTTAATATCATGTTGGATATTATCATCAACATCTGGTAAATTAGTAATCTTAATGTATAATTCTTCTATAAAATTATCCATATCGTTAAGTATTGATTTTGGAAGTTCATATAACAATTTTAGTAAATTTTTAAACGTTTCATCTGCATGTATTGTTTTAAAATATAATGCCCAAGCAATAAACCTTTCATAAAGTGAGGCAAATTGCTTTGAAACATATATTATCATACCTAGATCACTTGATTCCCCCTCCTCTCCTATGGCATCTTGAATTGTAGAATTTAAAAGAGTTTCCATAATATTACTTAATTTTATAATTTCTGTTATTTTTATAGAAATAGTTTCTAGCATTTCATCAGGGCTTATTTTAATAATATTTGTCGTAAATAAACCATATTTAAAATCCCATCTATTTTTTTGTAATTTATCAAATTCATATTTAATAACATATGCGAAAAATTTATATTCCCATGCATATGGTTTTTCAATTAAAACACGCAATGCTTTAGTTGAAATATTACTATCTAAAATACTTGATCCTGTAGTTTGTGATATTTTTTTATATATTAATCCATCGGAAAATATCAAGCTTAATTGATGTTTCATTGTGGTTGTTATATCTTTTACAGATTCATATGTGTAAATCCATTGTCTTGATTCTTTGTAAATTTTTGAAATAAATTCAAACAGTTTAGGGTTATCGATAATATTTGAAAAGTTTCCATTTTTATTTGATTCCCATATTTTTATTTGACTATTTAACTGTTTATCTATAAACACAAATACGGGGATTCCCTTAGCTTTTGCATGTAAATATTCTAAATTTGTAATAGATTTGCCATTATTTGTTACATTTCCATATCTATTTCCAATAATGAGAATAAAAATATCCGCTGATTTGTCAACATTATTTAAGCAGTTTTCAAAAGTTCCAATGCACGGATCTATAGGAAATGAATCAAATTCTGACATCATAGCTTGAAAACCGTAATTATTTTCAAAGAAATATTTTAAATCTTCTCGAATTTGTTTTAAGTCATAGCAAGTAGAGCTAATAAAAACTACTGGAGTATGTCTATCTATATTCATATTTTCGACCTTTCTTGTTTTATTTTACATCTATAAATAAAACATATGTTCTATTTGTATTTTATCAAAAAATATGTTACTTTACAATATTAAATTTTATTAGAGGTGGTTTATTATAAATTACTAAAAAAACATCAGACAATCTTTGACTGTCTGATGTCTATTAATATTATATTTAATTATTCATTTCCAAAATATTTATTGCTATTTGAAATTATTCAGTAGCTTTTCTTTTAATAAGTTCTTTACCTGAGGTAACAACAATAGTTACACCAAGAATCATTAGAAGGATAGCAACTATTAATTGAAGACCATCAACCATGAATACACCTGTTCCTGCTGAGAAAGCTTTTACTAGGGCGATTAATCTTTGTACAAGTGCTGTGAATGTTACAATTAACATAATTACAAATGGAGGAACTAAAGTTTTTAATTTTCTTCCTGTAATCTTTAAGAATACACATAATGTTATTAAAACAAGAGCACTTAGTAATTGGTTAGCGCTACCGAATAATGGCCATATATTAGAGTATCCTACTTGTGTTAATACATATCCTAATACTAATGTAATAATTGTTGCAAAGTATTTATTGCAAAGAAGTTTTCTCCAACCTTCTGCATGTTCCATATCATCTACACTGAATAATTCTTGGAATGACATACGTCCGATACGTGCAACAGAGTCTAGTGTTGTAAATGCTAGGGCAGATACACACATTGTCATGAAACTTTGTGCTACATAAATTGGAATACCAAACATTTCAAGGAATCCTGCAACCCCTGATGAGAAAACTTGGAAAGGTGTTCCAACAGCAGCTGTTCCGTCAGCTCCGGCAGCAGCACCGGCTACACATAAGGCGATAACTGCAAGAAGACTTTCAAGAACCATTGCACCATATCCAACTTTTAACATATCTTTTTCATTTGATACAGTCTTAGATGAAGTACCTGAAGAAACAAGACTGTGGAATCCTGATACAGCACCACATGCAACTGTTACAAATAGGATAGGGAATAGTGTTCCAAGTTCTGCATTTTTAAATCCTGTAAATGCCGGAAGATTCATTGTTGGATGTGCAAATAGAAGACCAAGCACTGCTCCTGCAATCATTCCAATAAACATGAATGTTGACATATAGTCTCTTGGTTGCATTACAAACCACATTGGTAATACTGCTGCAACGAAGATATAAATAAATGCTATGTATACCCACATTTCTTTTCCTAAAAGTATAGGGAAATTCATACCAAATACAAAGGCAAGTACTGTGCATAGTAAACCAAGTACTACTTCTTTCCAACCGGTAAGTTTTACCTTATGTTGTACAACACCAAAGATAACGGCAAAAAGAATAAAGAATAATGAAATACTTCCTGCTGCACCATTTACTGTTGCAGTTTTTGCAAGTGTTTGTACACCATTGTTTACTTCATATGCGTTAAATGTTCCTGCTACCATATCTGCAAACGCTGCTATAACGATTAAACAGAATAACCAGCAGAATCCAAGGAATAACTTACGTCCTGCTTTACCGATATATTTTTCAATTAGAAGCCCCATTGATTTACCATCATTTTTAACACTGGCATATAATGCTCCGAAGTCTGTAACGGCACCAAAGAAGATACCTCCCACTACAATCCATAAAAATACCGGTAACCATCCAAATGCAGCTGCTTGAATTGCTCCTGTAACAGGGCCTGCTCCTGCGATAGATGAAAATTGATGGGCAAATACTGTCCATCCGTCTGTTGGTACATAATCCTGACCGTCATTGTGAACAACGGCAGGTGTTTTTGCTTTTGGGTCAATTCCCCATTTCTTTGCTAGCCAACGTCCATACAAAGTATATGCTGCAATTAGACATATAGCTGCAATTAATACAATTAATAAAGTATTCATACTTACATCTCCTTTAAAAATATTTTATGCAATTAGAAAACATCATATTTTAAAGATATTTTCTCCTAAAAATTTTTTGTTGGTTTTGCAGAAATAAAAAAATCTCCTAACAGATTACTCTGTTAGAAGACGAAGTTTTTCTATCTCCGTGTTACCACTTCTATTACCGAATATATTCGGTCTCTCAATTCTGTTTGACTAAATTTATAAATTTTTTTAGTTCAACAGCTTTCCTTTTAACGGGGGAATACCGGTTTTGGCTAATGGATTTACATATATAAATATCTTTCACCATAACTGCTCCCAGGTGATAACTTTCCAACTATGTTGTTTCCTCGCATCTACCGGAAACTCTCTGAAAACATATTATGTCAAGGAAGTTTTGTCCTGTTCATTGCATTTGTTCTTTTAAATTAAAACCTATTATATACCAAAAATTTTATTTGTCAACAGAAAATTTAGAATATTCTGTAACTTTCCATTTCTTTTTTTATTGTTTGAATTTTATTATAATTATAAGTAAAATTAATATTTTATATTTCAAACGTTTACTTTTTTCTGTATACGTTTTATATTTATATAATAGCTTAAATTTTTGTATTTATCATATTTAATATGTTGAAATATTTATGGGATATTAATAATTAATTATTTTATTTATAAAAATTTATTTAAAATTCTATTTTATAATTAAATATTTTCTATTATGTTTATAAGTTTCATATTTTACATATAAAAAAGCCTAAATCTATTTGTTAGATTTTAGGCTTTGTATTTTTATTCGAACTCCCCAAAGTCATTGTGCGATTGTGGTATTTCTGACGGATTTTTTGCAATTCTCGTATCCATATTATACTGTTTTTTAGGGGTATTTTGAGTACCCACAGGTTTTAGTACCATAATAGTTCCACAATTCCTTTTAATATTAACTATTGATTGTTATTAACATCTCCTCAGCCACTTTCCTAAATTCATCAACATAAGCATTTGACAGCATTTTATTAGTCACATGACCGCTAAAGCTAATGTTGTTCAAAGAACTATCAAAAGCATATTTTTCTCCTTCTTCAGCCTTTAGTGTTGTAGTAAAAATAATCTGATTATCTAATTCTTTAAATTCATTAAGTACCTTGTTTTCTCGTTCCGTTGATAAATCTTCTGCTCTAAAAGAATCCACAATTATGGGATAATCATGTTTTAAAATTTTTCCAAATGCATACATTCTCGCCAAATGAAATTCTGTTGCTTCACTTCCAGAATAAATTTTATCTTTCGTTGTAAAAATATCAGCATATGGTTCTGTACCTGCCGAATCAACTTTGGAATAAAATCCATTCATAGTATTTATTATACCATTTAAAAGATTTTTTATCTTTTTCTCTATATCTTCTGATATAGCACTTTTCATTTCTAACTGTCCTGAAAGTTCTTGTACTTCCGTGTCAATCTCTTTTATGCGATCATCTGCATTTCTTGCGCCTTCCATTTCCTGTCTAATTACTAATAAAGCCTCGATTGGAATATCTTCGGTTTCCATACAAGCGTCCAATTCTTTTTGGCATAATGAAATTTCATTAGTTAATCGTGTAATTTCTTCATTATAAATATCTATTTTTTCTTGTACGGAATTCAATATTTGAGTACGCATTTTTGAAGTTGAAATATCAAATGAAAATTCTGAGTCAGCACTCTCATATGCTATATGTGTCGATCCACAATCCATACATGAAATTTGTCCCGTCTTCATTGTTCTGTTTAAAGAGCGTAACTCTTTCAATGCTATTTCATTTTTTGTTCTTCGTGAAACTGCATTACTTCTTTCTTTTTTCAAATTGACCAGCTTATTCTTAATTCTTTCAACTTCCTTTAGCATTCCCTCCAATGCAGTCCTATCATTTGTAGAGCTTAAAAACTCAAGTGCTAAATTCTTTTTTAAAATTTTATTTTCCTTCAATAAAATATCTCTTTCATTTTTAAGTTCTTTTATTTTTTTCTTTGCCTTTTCTATATCTTCTATAGGTGCTGCATCCCCATTAATACCTGCCATCGAATAAATTAATTTATAAAAATCTTCTTTTTTATAAAATCCTTTATTTACGATATCATATGTTACTTTTTTATCTTGTCCCACAAAAAATATTTGTACTAACAGCTCAGGATCAACAATTTTATAAATATTTTCTTTTTTTATAATAGGTAATTTCTGTATGTTTTTATTCCAATACCGTTTAAACTCAGCAGTATTATCGAAGACAGTATACTCTTCATCTTTTCTTATGACAAAATTCTTATTCTTTCTACAGATTTTAATTAGCTTATCATCTTGTTCTATGTAGAGAATGAAATAATAATTTTCATAATCAAAAGCTGACGGGAAAGCTGGAATGTTTCCCAAGCAATACATAATTGCCTGAATAACTATAGTTTTTCCTTTATTATTGTCATCACTAGAAATAATGTTCAAGCCTTCTTTAAATTCCTTATTTATATATGCTTCTTCAGAATTCCCAATGTATACAGCTCTTATAATCATAGACTAATACCATCCTTTATAACTGAAACAAAATATTTAAGTGATAGTACATCAAAATCTAAGCAACGCCCAATGATTAGCTTATCTAATTTCCTATACAGTTCTTCAACTTTATCCGTAGGATTTTCTAAAATCGTTTGATATATATTTTCAAATAATTTCCAAAAATCTTCTTGGCAGTTTGTATTAAAAAGCGCCCTTGATAAATCTAGCTGGCAGTCTTCCAATAAGTTTTTTCTTTTTTCCTCTGGAAATTGAACATAAATATCTATAAAAGAATGAGGCACTTTAGCGCCTATAACGTCCTGGTTTAAAATTCGATTCAAAACCAATAACCGGATTTCTGTAGTAGTTAGGTGCCTACCATAATTTAATGCCTCATCAGGTGCAACTAATGTCACGCCCTCAACAACACTTGCATTTTTCTTTCCCGACTGAGCATCTCGAATTTCATTAAAAATAGCGACTAATGTATCTTCTGATGGAATAATGGTTGGATTCAGTTTTATAATCTTCTTTACATATTCGCTTTTGCTCTGATCATCAATAACAAAATAAACCTTTTTGAGAAATTGATCAATCTTCGTATCATCTATATCATTATCGTCTATATATGTCTTTTTCTTACATTCATCTCTGAGTCCATTTATTAGTTTTGGTTTTGCTGTTGATTTTATATTATCAATTCCAAAGCGTGTAAGTGTATCATCTATTCTTAACGAACTACTAACGCCACCCAAAAAAATTATGTAATATGCAAACTCAAATTCGCTTACAAAATTTTTATATAAAGTCACTAACTCCGTTCCTATAATATACGGTGATGGCTGTTTATCTCTCTTAGATTGCAAATCCCATAGTTTATCACCCATCTTATTCATTCCAGTCAGATCATTAAAAAAGTCCACAACAAAGAAGAATATTTCATCGCTATCGTCCCTGAAATTCATAAGATATAGTAGTGCTTTAGTTTCCGTGTCCGCTGCCGATGGTCGCAAACGTTCAGAAGATTTAACAGTATAGGCCATACTGATCTCCTCCTACAACTTTAACTTTCGTTATTATAAAGCAATCAGCTTTAAAGATGGATCGTCCAATATCCTTTTCTCCGTGATCCTTCTCGTATAATTATACCATCTTCTGTTAATTTCCTCATCATTCTTTGGACCTTACTTCTTGATAAATCCAATCTTTCTCTAATCTCCGACTGCGTCAGTTCAGGATACTCTAAAAGCAGGTTACACAGCCTTTCTTCTAATTCTGTCAGTCTGTAATTTTCAGCTTCATTTTTTGCCTCACTTTTAGCTTCATTTTCTGAGGCTGAAAAATTCAGATTTTTCAATGTAACAGTAAACTCCACCCGGTCAGAATAGAACACCAGCTCCTTATCTGGTGTGTAGTTCTCTGCACTCCGATAAGCATTTCTTATTTTATTCAACCCACTGCCCTGTCTTTCCATATATCCCAGTCGGCTAAATATATCTGCCAATACCGGATTACGCCTTGTGATGGAACAGTATCAATATTCCGTTCCTGGATTTTCGTACCGTCCGGCATTCCACCCGGAGAATATACTACAAGCCGATCATCAAATATATCTATATGAACTTCACTTCCATTGATCAGGTAATCTCGATGAATAAGGGCATTGACAATACTTTCAAAAACACTTCTCTCACAATAGTCCGGCAATTCAATCCTTGAGTTAGCTGTCTTTTTCCACGCTGTTTTCATATTCCTTTTTACGAAGCTAAATCCTTCATTCAGAAGTATAATCAGACTTCCAGTAAACTCCGCACTGTCCAAAGCGTCAATCCGCCCTCCACTTTTATCCAGCCCATTCCATCTGGTACAAAATAGCCTTGAATGGCGAATTGGACAGTTATCAGCCAAAAGAGCTCCAGCATTTGTCAATTTTCCATTACCGTCGACAATACCAAACGATTCAAAATTTTTCTCCTCCATGCTACTGCTATTCCATTCATAGTAACGTTCCCGTAATTTAGAGAAAGAATAGTCCTTGAAATTATATGATGAAATAAGTGAATCGTAAGATGAATTTCTTCCCCTGAGTACAAGTCTTTTTAATTCAGCCGCATTTGCAGTAACGGTTTCATTCCCTATCCGGACGAAAGCCTCCATAGTTCCGTCTCCCTTGTAATAATAAGGCGTCTCTTCTCCTTCCATGACCTTTACTGTTAATATATCCTTATCCCCATCTACCTTATGCAATTCCATAAAAATTTCTGGCAAGGGATCAATTCTCTCTTTTATTTTCTGGCTGACAAACTCTGATGCGCTTTTTATATCCGTAAGGCCAATAATGTCATCATTATCTGCTACGCCGAAAACCAATATACCTCCTGAGCCATTTGCAAATGCGCTGACTGTCTTCAGCCAGCTTTTAGGTTTTTTAGTTTCAACTGCTTGCTTTTTATCATATTCTGTTGCTTCTCCTAACAACTCTGTTATTTTCATAATATAAAGAATCTCCCTTATTATTTATCTACTCATTTTTAGGATGAAATTATTTGCTTTTCTAATTCATTTTTCATATCTCATTCAAGCCATTACGCACTGTGTATTATTTCTGATATTGGCTTACAAAGCGTAAGCCAATTCGAGAAAAAATCCTCTTGCAAATTTCTCACTAAAGGTAATGATTCATGATTATTTTTAAGATAGAATGCCCGAACCGACCATTACAATTTCCTCAGCGAGTGAGCCTGCACCTTTCATTCAGTATAACATACTAAATCCACATTACAACAGCCTTTTATAACTGTTCTATGTATCCTTCACACCAAAGAATGACCGTACCATGCCTCTGCACAATACGGTCACTCTCTTATTCCTCTACCGCCCGGAACAACTCAATTAGCGATTTCAGTCCGGCCAGCTTTTCCATATCCACTGCGTCTGCGGATACAACTCTTTTCAGTTCTGTCTCAATCTCATCCATTCTATGCTGAATATCCATTAACATCTTCCTATTGGCCACGATCTCCAGTTTTTGTTCCAGACTGCTCTGGATCATGTAATCCTGTTTTTTCTTCCCACTTATTAAAATTCTCTGTTCCAATTCTGCCCGTTCCTCTGGAGACATACGAAAATTAACGATTATATCTCTTTTCCGATTATGTTCATCTTTCTTTTTCTTTGGCTGTGCTTTTTGCCTTGGTCTTTTATACATACTCTTCACCCTACCCTTTCCATATTCAGTTTTTCAGCCATATCCTTCTGTGCGGACGGGAACATATGAGCATAGTGCAATGTAATATCAATACTTTCATGCCCCATTCTCCCGGCAATATCCACCGCTGAAAATCCCATATCAATCAGCATAGAAACATGGGAATGCCGAATATCATGGATTCTGATTCTCTTTACTCCCGCCTTTTCTGATCCCCGAATCATCTCATGATGAAGAAAACTTTATGTGATCTGGAACATCCGGTCATCATCTTTAAATCCATACAGCATAGCCAGATATTCTTGAAGTTCCTCACAAAGAAAATCCGGAATGGATACGGTACGGTTACTTTTCTCTGTCTTAGGATCAGTAATATAATCTTCTCCCTTTATTCTCTGATAAGATTTCGTAACAGAAATAGTTTTAGCAGAAAAATCTATATCTGCAGGTGTCAAAGCAAGAAGTTCTCCCACTCTCAAGCCAGTCCAGAACAGAACTTCAAATGCGTAATATGCCTGCGGTTTATCAATAATTGCCTCTGAAAATTTCTTATATTCTTCCTTCGTCCAAACCAACATTTCTTTTCTCCTCTCTCCACCCATACTTCCAGCCTTTCTGACCGGGTTTTCTTTCAGTTCATATAGCCTGATCCCGTGATTGAATATAGCGCTCAACTGTGACTGTAAGGTTTTCAGATATACTTTTGAATATCCATTTCCATCTTCATCACGGAATGACATCATTTCATTCTGCCACCGCACCACGTCTGCCGCTTTGATTTCATTCATTTTCTTATTACCGAAATAAGGCAGTAATTTTGTCTTGATGATATGCTCTTTGGTAAGCCATGTGTTATACTTTAACCGGGGTTTCATATCCTCCGCATAGACTTCCACAAAATCTTTAAATAGCATATCCAGAGAAGCTTCTTGTTTCTGCCGGAATGTTTTTTCCCAGTCCAGAGCCTCCCTTTTGGTCTTAAATCCTCTTTTCTTCTTTTTCTTATTATTACCTTGCCAGTCCCGGTAATAAAATGCCACATACCATGTATTTCTCTCCGTATCTTTGTATGCTGCCATCACTTAACCTTCTTTCAATCCATAAAATCGCTCTTCATAATACTTCCTACTCACCCGGCCGGCCACAGTAAGGTATCCTTTCGCATTCAACTCATCATTCATCTGACGAACTAATTTGTAAGCAAAGGGTTTTGACACTCCTAGATCCTTTGCCACGATTTCTGCAGTTACAAATAATGTATTTTCCATGATCATTCCTTCTTTCCAGACGTCCTGCGCCTACTATATCGCACATCAATGAATAAGTGAAATGTGCGATATTTTCTATCGCAGACTTGACACACCCAAATAAAACTGATCCATGTTCATCAAATCAGCTTCATTCAATAATATTTCTTCCTTATTAAATAATCGTATCCCTGTCGTACATTACAGAACATACATGTTTCCTTTATTGTCTGTTCCTGATCTGCCCGAATGATAAAGTGTTCCTTTGAATTGTAAAATGGCTTTGCACACACCGGGCATAAGCACATTAAAATCGGTTTATCCAGTTTTTTGATCTCCATGCTGGTACGCAGTGCCTTATCCACTTTTATCATCTGCTCCCGGTTCAGCCTGCCAACAAAATCATCCAGACGTCCTTTATCCAGTGTCCGGATCTGCTCCAATAGGACAAAAGACTCTTTCTCAAGTCCTTTGATTCCATTAATCGGTACATGTGTCGGCAGTTTTGTCTTTGGTCTGCTCGTGATAGCTGCAACAATGACCGTTGGACTATGCCGATTTCCCCGGTTGTTCTGGATGATCAGCACAGGACGGTATCCGCCCTGCTCACTCCCGAAAACAGGATTCAGATCTGCGTGATAAATCTCTCCACGCCGCACTTCTTGTTCTTCCACAATCATATCTCCTTCCTCTGTACGCCTTAGAACTTTCTTTGTTCCGTATGGCTCTCCCTCCGCTCTTTTGAAACCATTATTCACAGTGGGTATGTATCAGCCGGACGCAAAACATTTCTTTGTATCCGGCTACCATAATTGCCTGTTTCAGCCTATTTGTCCTCGACGCCCCGGCTGTTATCGCATGTATTTCATGCGGGGAAATCATCAAGCGGCTGATTGCGAATCAGCTCCACGGGCCTATGCCCCTCTGAGGTTCTCCCAAAGCTGCCCTCACTTGTTGCGACATCCTCAGAGCTGATTCCGCTATGCTCGCCTCGCCGCAGGCGGCAAGGCTCCATCGCTGCATAGCTCCTCGTCTTCCCCGAAAAGAATCCTTCTTTCCGGGGGCCCCTATATGCTCGACTTTATGACCGGACAGGAGTATCATGATACCTGTTGCCTGTTATCGCCTTATCAGTAGCAATCTGATAGTTATAGCCGGGTATTTTCCGCTCCCCGGACAGATAAAACAGCCGCAAACCGATTCTTCTAAATATGTGGGATTTCGCTGCCTTTACCCGTCCGGATCATGGCGTACCCGCTAACGTGGCTTACGCTCATCACGATAGCAACAGGAACGTACTTGATGAATGGGTATGAACTTTTCAAGGTCCTAAGCGACCATAAAAAGACCTCTCACTTTATTTGCCGTTAAGTGAGAGGTCTGCTCCGCTATTTCAAATAGTTTTTCAATTTTTTTATAATCTTTTCTCTTCTTCTATGAACAGTGCTTGGAGAAACGCCTATTTGCTCTGCATATACTCGTTCCGTTTTTTCTTCATAGAACAACGCATAAATCAATTCCTGATCCTTCTTTGGCAACCTTAAGAGCGCCATATGTAATTTTTCAGCAGAAATTTTTTGAATTACAATATCCTCCACGCTCTCATGGCTATCAAGAAACTGCTGTGCGTTATCTTCCATAAGCCTGTCCAAAGAATCTTCTCGGCTTGGAAGGGTTTGTTTTATATTTCCATCCTTATCTTTAACCGTCCGTCCTGTTTTCAAATCATTTTCAAAATATCTTATTTTTCTATCGCCTTTCATATAGGCTGCATATACCTCATCCGTGACTTCTACAAATTGACCACGAATCCATATTTTCTTGTTATCAGCTTTCAAGCTGTCTGCCTCCATTCTTCTGAACTTTTAAGAAAATTCAGAAGAATGGAGGGCTTCTGCAGGAAGGCTCAATCAAACTGGTGTATATTACAACACGACATTTTCCGACAAATAAAAAAAGCACCTGCATGAAAGCAGATGCACACGCATGACAAAAATCGTCATACGAAATAAAGTAATGATGAAAAGTGGTAAAAAATGTCGAACAAAAAAATACCGCAATCCCATGGAGGACTGCGGTATGTATAGACTGTCTTTTTGTTCCTGCTCCTGGCGGGTAGCCGCTGATTCTTATTCGTAAAAGGCTCACGCTGTAAGCGAATGATGCAGTGTTGATGTCGGTTCTTTTATCCATTGAGCAGCCCCTCCAAATATTTAATACCGAGGCTCACTACAATGGCACGGTCAACGGTGGCGAGGGTCTTGCTGTCGAGCCTGCCGATATACTCGCCGAGCCTCGCTTTGTCTATCGTTCGGATCTGTTCGAGCAGGACGGTGGATTCGGTCTTGAGACCGCTTGTTATTATCGCTACATGGGTGGGCAGAGCCGCTTTTGTCTTTCTGCCTGTGATCGCCGCCACGATGGTGGTGGGGCTGTGCTTGTTGCCAGTATTATTCTGCAAAATCAAAACCGGACGAACGCCGCCTTGCTCACTGCCGAAGCCTACGCCGAAGTCGGCGGAATAGATTTCGCCTCGTTTAATCTCTTTCATAGTTAGCCTCCGTTTAAGTAAAAGGCGGCCGAGTGCTTTTGGGCAAACGACCGCCTTGTGTTTTGTATCAATCGTTCTTGGTTCTGTCCGTATTCGTCCACGACGCCCCGAACAAGGGAACACATCCTCCGGTCATGCATTTGACCTCATTGGAATCCCACCACTCCCAGGATCTCTGCGAGGCGCCCTCATTGGCTGCGACGGCTCACGGCATTTTGTTCATACCGCTTCAACGCTCGGCCTGTGACTGGACGCAAGTATCATTATTGCTTCTGCTTTTCATGGCCTTCGGTGCGGATGCGCCGCACCGTCCGACTCAAAAGGTCGTGTGGCTTATCGGCTTCGCCGACGGCAGAAGGAAGGTAAAGGATGCGCTGTACTATTCGGTTTTCAAAGAACGGGCGGAGGCTATAGAGAAAGCCCCCTCACTTTCCATGCCGAAAAGTTGAGGGGGCTACAACCAAGTTTTTTAATTTTCTAAAAGATTTTTGAGCTTTGCTCTGATTTTTGCGATCCGCTTGCTGATTGCCTGTTGTGATACGCCGTAAATTTCGGCAAGGTCGGTGCCTGAAATATCGGCGTAATAATGGCGGTAGATGAGGAGCTGTTCCTAATCGGTCAGCTTGAGGATGGCTTTCCTGAGCTTGTCCGTCATAATGCTTTCCACTACGGCGTCGCATACATCCGGCTGCTCGGCGATGAGGATGTCCTCGCCGCTGAATTCATCGGTGGTCAGCATATCGTAAGAGAAGTCGCCGTTGTCCGCAGAGCGTTCGTCCAGATATTTCTGTCGACGCTTTGCTCGGTAGAATTCTGCGTAATCCTCTTTGGATACCTCCATAAGCCTGCCGTAGAGAGGCAGGAACAGCTTGTCCGCATATAACGGGCAGATTTGCTCACGGCGACAGAATTCCTCATAGGTCAATTCCGTGTACCCGCCGTTTTCTATGATATAAACCGCTTTGGGTTGTTTTTTCAAGGTTATGTGCCTCCGTTCAATCGTTTTTGGTTGGTTTCAAAAACGATTGATACGGAGGGCTGCGGCAGCCGACAGAGCTGCCGGATTGCCGCTGTTTTAAGGCGTAAAGGCCGCAAAAAGTCAAGCCAAGTAAAATTCCCGTTTTTTCGGTGCTTTTATTGGCGCTTCTCGGATATTGTTTTGAATTCTGTCGACCGGGAAGGTCAAAAAAATATAGGTGTCTGTGTGTCTGCGCAAAGACAGTCTTTGCTATTTCAACACCTGTATCTTTCCTGTGTTATTTCTCATTTCCTACCTTGTCACCGAAGGACGGCGGAAACGCCGTTTCTTACGGCAAAATCCCATATTTTATGTTTTCAAGCAACGACGCAAGGTACATCGGGTTCACCTCCTGTTCAAGATGGTTTTCTATAAAATAAGAACGACGGCATTTTCGGATTTCTAATGCCTTTAAGTAAATTTTTTGGCGAACTGCCTGTTTTCGCGCTGAAAGGAACGGCATTTTGTCGAGAGAGTAAAGAAAAACGCTCAGCAAGTAATTTCTTGCTGAGCGTCTTAAAATCATGCTGGAGAGTGACTCCGGTTGTCTATTCTTTTTTCAGGAGACATATTTACCGTCACCGACCTTTATCTTTAACCTTTCAATTTTCAATCAGTTTGCGTGACTGCTTTTTGCGAAAGCGAGAAATGTTCACTTCCAGCATATATTCACATCGAGTTTTTTGAAAACGGGCAGTGACAGTCTTTCGGTCACTGCCCGCTTATCATAATGCTATTTCGGGTTTGTCAATGTTATTTAGTGATCCCTTTCTTTTTTCTCTTGTCTGTAACACCCAACACGGTCAGAACACCACCGCTGGCAAACAGCAGAGCGACCCACAGGAACATATTGCTGTTATCGCCGGTCTGGGGTCTTTCTGTTTTCTCAGAAGGCTTGCCAGGCTGTTCGGGCTTGGCTGGGTCAGTCGGGTCTGTAGGGTCTGTAGGAGTAGTGGGGTCGGTGGGCTTTTCGCTGGTTTCAAACGGTGTGTTGGAGCCAAGGATAGCATACTGGCTCAGATGGGTAGTCTCAAATACCAGGAAGTCACCTTCCACCACTGCATCAAAGCGTTCCAGCGGGTCTCCCAGATATACCGCCTGATAGTATTTGTAGCCCTTAAGCTGTTCAGTCATCGGGATTTTAACCGTCATAGGGTTATTCTTAACCTCAACGGTCTTGCCGTCGGCATCTTTAACGGTGATTTGGTAAACAGTAAGTAAGCCGGGAAGCTCCTCTTTTAATTCGGGGTTGCTTTCCAAAACGCTTTCTGTTGCCA
Organism: Anaerofustis sp. NSJ-163; assembly: GCF_024135845.1. Lineage (NCBI taxonomy): Bacteria > Bacillati > Bacillota > Clostridia > Eubacteriales > Eubacteriaceae > Anaerofustis > Anaerofustis sp. NSJ-163. The sequence goes on along the minus strand of NZ_JAMYJV010000003.1, from coordinate 94,738 downwards.
TAGTGTCGGCATAAAGTTTAGCACCCTCGGGTACGCCGTTGGTCAGGGAGATGGAAACCCCGGTATCGGAATTGGTCAGATCCTTAATTTTTCCTTCATCACCGGGCGTCGGAGTCGGCTCTACCGGGTCTTTAACGGGCACTGACTTGATTACATCGTTGGTGCAGAAGTAATCGAATGTACCTGTTTTTTTCATAACCTGGCTGTAGCCCTCGGGGATTGCCTTATGATCCGTGGTAAGATTTCTCATACCCTCAACAGGAGCTGCAATTACAGCTTCTTTTTTATCGCCCCAATGATCCACAATCTCCATCTTGTCGGTAAGTCCCTTGTAAACGGAATACCAAGATGTTCCTACTCCGCCTTCAGGAGGATATTCAATCTTATCCGGACCCCAATAGAAGGTTTCGCCGTCTTTTTGAAGTAAGGTCATGTTCATTGTATTTGAAATTTTTGCGTCAACGGTTTTTCCCTCGGGGTCCTTAGTATAGCCCTCGGGCCATGCTACGCCGGCGGTTTTGCTGACAGCTACCGCGAGATATTCATTTCCACTGGCAAGTCCGTCAACCTTTACAAGCTCAAACACATCAGTTTGACCCTCTGAATACTCATTAGCCTCGAAGAAGTAAATGCCGTAGAGTTTGCCGTCATTGTCCTTTGTGGCAAGCTGCCATGTTCTGTTAGCATAACTTTCTTCATCTTCATAAATAACAGTTGCACCCACTGCATATTCGCCTTCCACGCCGGAGTCAGGGGTCATGGTAAGGGCTGCTTCCAGATTGCCTTGGAAGGGAAGGGTTGAGGAGGTAGTAGATAAAAAGGCCGCAGAATAAGTGTTTTCACCTGCGCTCTTATACGCTGTCACAGAAGCGTTTGAGCCGACCTTGAGCAGACCCTGTGTTCCCTCAGCCATAAAGCGGATCGCCGCAGTCTGAGATGTTTTGTTTTCATTGATGGTCAGGGAGCCGTCTCCGGTAATTTCCAGATTGCCGCCCCAGCCGAAGCCGTATACAACCAGTTCGGAGATATGGTTGTCTCCCACCAGATTAAGCTTCAAATCGTCGCCCATCTCGTTGGCGACAAGGATATTGGTCGGGTTGTTGTAGTTGGTCAGAGTAACGGTGTTGCTCGCCTTATCATAAACAGCACCTGATACATCGTCAATCTGGCCGCTGTTGGCAAAGAGCGTCTGATACCCATCCTCCGAATTACCGAGCCTGAGGTATGCAGAACTGTAGTCCCCGGACGAGGGGCCGTTCGCCGCAAACGCCGGCACAGCCATTCCAACAGCCATACAAAGCGTCAGCAGTCCTGCAAGAAGTTTGCGCTTTAGTTTCATGATTGATTTTTCTCCTTTCAAGATAAAATTCATGTGAATAAACGGTTTGATGATTCTCTTTAGGGTATCACCGCCTTTTTCTCTATATTTCTATGCCATCCGTTCCCCGGTGCGTCGGTTCAGGCAGCCAGGGCGGAACGAATAACCTTCTTTGCCGCAGTTAAAGTTCTTTATGCTTTGGTATTCACCAAAGCATAAAGGAGGGATATCCCTTCTGCGTTTTCAGCTTTCCTGCGTCTCCCATTTGGCGTAGAGATCCATCGGCGCATAGGGCGCTTCCCTGACAGGGCGCTCTTTCAGCTCTTCAAGGATTTTAAGCCCTGTTACCGGGCCGGCGGTGCAGGCTTTATCCCTGTACCAGCCGGTGAATACCTTCTTGTCAAACAGAGTCACTTATCCTTTGGTGCATACCAAAGGATAGAAGGGATATCCCTTCTTGAAAAAGATACCGGCTGCGCCGGGGCGGGCTGTGGTTTTTGCACGAAGCCCGCCCGCAGGCGCTTTTGCCGGTTTTGTTTTATCTCTCAGTCTTATTTCTCGGCCGCCGCCTTTTTCCGCCTGTAGAACAGCATTCCCAGCACGCCGCCGCAGGAAGCCAGCATCAGGCCGATCCACAGCGCCATATCGCTGCTGTCCCCGGTCTGTGGGCTTTCTGTTTGCCCAGAAGGCTTGCCCTGCTGTTCTGGCTTGGCTGGATCGGTTGGCTCAGTCGGGTCGGTAGGAGTGGTCGGGTCAGTAGGATCCGTTGGCTCAGTGGGTTCAACCGGCTCCAAAGAGGAACGAACCTGCACATATTTTTCGTTCTGATACTCTGTGCCGGCAGGATCGCCAATAATTTCCTCAGCCGCAGCAGAATCACCGGCCGCTACAACAGGATCGGTGTAGCCAGATAAGTCAGGTTTCCAGCGCATGGCGCCCTTTCCGCCGCTGGCAGTGACAACCGCTCCGTCGGAGATGGTGAAGATCCCCTTCTGATCGCCGCCCAATGCACCAAAGATATCTTCCTGGCCAGCAAAGATACCATAGTGCTCGCCGCTTGCAGAAGAGGCATTTACTACGGTTCCGGCTCCGCTGACGATGACATCACCGCAGATGCCGTGATCGTTTACGGAAGAAATATTCACCTTCGCTCCGTTAATCGCCGTAAGGTCAGTATTAATGCCCGGAGTGCCGAAACTGGCATCCTGAGTTGCATTGTTCTTCGCATTCAGCGTCGCGCCGTCCACCGTCAGTCCGCCGATTGCTCTGACTGCGGCATATGGCTGATCCTGCTCGTCGCTGGAAAAGTCAACGGTAAGATCTACAGACGCCCCGTCTTCAATGGTAATGGTATTGTTGCCAAACAGACCGAAATAGGTGCCGCTGGTGGTCAGGCTTCCGTTTCCTTTGACCGTCATAGCCCCGTGGGAATAAACCGCGGAGTGAGGGAAGTCCCCTTCTCCGGTAATCTGATTCTCACCTTTCAGCACAAGGGTAAAGTTCTCTTCCTGCGCCCATACAGCGCCGAAGCCGCTGGATGTCAGCTGGGCGTTATCCAGTGTCAAGGTGTTGGCCGCCGGATCATAGTACGCCGTGGCGCCGTCACCGTCGGCATCACCCAGAATGTCGCTGGCGTTGGCGCTGGTGACGGTGATGCCGTTCACCTTTACCGCATACGTCTGTACCCCGGATGTTTCTACTTCAGCCTTGCACACCGTACAAACCCCGTTTGCTATCTGATGCACTCCGTACTGGTCTTTTTCGGCGCAGCCCTCTGCCGTGCAGGCTTTCCAGTGATGTGTGCCGTCGCTGGTCCAGTCTTCCGCCCAGACATGCTCGTATTGCACCTTATCCTCAGGCCAGCCGTTTGCCGCCGTGTAGCCGTCAGCTCCGCAAGGCACATGAATGGCGGTGAGGGCGGCGCACTCGTCGAATACGTTATCTGCCTCCAGCTCGGGGGCCGTATTACCCGTAAAGGTCACGCTGCTCAGGCTTTTGCAATTGTAGAAGGCAAATTCTCCGATAGAGGTTACGCTGTCTAGAATCGCTACGCTCGTCAAGGTATTATTATGAGAGAACGCCCTCTTACCGATAGCAGTGACCGGCTTGCCGTTTATTTTGAACCCGATTGTGCGATTTGCGCTCCCCCATGCGGAGCCCGTTATGGTCACACTGTCGCCGTTGTCTTCATAGGTCAGACCACTGGTTGTGGTGCCTCCCGCCGCAAACACGGTCATGGGCAGCATTCCCAACACCATGCACAGGGAAAGCAGCAACGCCGTCAGTTTCTTTTTCTTTTTTGCTTGCATTTGGTTTCTCCTCCTTGTCAAATAATACTTACTGTAGCGCCTTTTTCGGGATTTGTGCAGGTCGCTTTAGCGCCAATTTCCCAAAAATTATGTGGCGCACCTGCGCCAATCCGCATTTTTCGTGGAAATCATGGGGAAATACCGCTTATCTCATTAGATCCTGATAGTCTGGGTCTGTCGCCCGAATCCCCCACACCAGTTCCCAAAGCTTTTCATCTCCGGAAAGGACATAGCACCTGCCATCCACCCCTTCGAACCGGCGTTTATCAAACCAGAAACTGTAGGTATCCCCTTGCGCCGTCACAAATGTAAGCCCCCGGGTATCTGTAGGGACGATGGGTGACTCGGATTCCACCGACACATCCCGCAGTGCCTGCAAGACCCCGGCGATCATCGTTTCGTCCCTTGTCTCGTAGTCCGCCGCCGTCTCTGTCCAATGGTGAAAGATCAGTTCCACCGGCAGTTCCTCATGGGGCAGCTCCAAAAGCTCCCGCTGCTTTTCGGTGCAGTAAGCAAAAAGGGAGTCCCCTTGGTATGCCGGGGACGAAGTCTCTGTCGGGGTCGGAGTCTCTGCTGGAAGCGCAGGATCTGATGCTGCACACCCCGCCAGCAAACAGATGGCTGCCAGAAGTGCCGCTGCCCCTCTTTTTTTTCATTCGTGCCTCCTTTCTTCTGTCCTGGTCTCATGAATCGCTTTGCTGCTCGGACTGTAACGCCAAAGTCGATCCAAACTCTTTTTTTGTCCTTTTATGGTTTTACTGTATCGTTTTTTAAGGATCTGTGCAGGCTGCTTTCGCGCCAATTTATCAAAAAACGCATGGCGCACCTGCGCCAATCTATTTTTTGTGTGAAAATTCCAAAACACCTTGATTGTGCAAAAGGGATTGCCGATCATGACAGGCGGCCTGCTACGTCCTGTAAACTTAAGAGGTATTATACTCTGTACAGGGTGGATGGCCTCAATTTTCCGCTCAAAGCTTCGTTTCTCAAAATGGCGCAGGTGCGCCACAGTGTTTTTTTAGTTTGGCGCTAAAGCGGCCTGTTAGAAACACCAGCTTCCTGCTATGATAAAAAACTAAAAGTTCACATGATGGAAGACCGGCCAGGACACAGAATGTCTAAAAAGCTTCAGCTGGCCTTTTCGGAACGCAGGATCAGAAAGAGGATATATCGTATGTATGCAAGGTTCAGGCCGTACCATCTCATTGGCGCCATCGGTGGGTTCCTCACTGCCCTCACCGCCATTATTAGCTTGGCAGTTTCCACATCGTACTACATAAGCGCAGAATGGGTCATTATTGTAAACATGCTGCTCATTGGCTCCAACGGGTTAATCGCAACCTATTTCTTTGGCGCGTTCAGCGCTACCCGTGACAGCCTCATCAAAGTAGGCAGCCTGATCGCGGGGATAGGTCTTGGCTTTAATATCTTGATCTCAATTCTCCAGATGGCGGGGGTGTACGTTTTTGTTCTGGCTCTTCTTGGGGCTCTCGTTATGATGGCAGGGGTTGTGATCGCCTGTATCAAATTCATCATGCTCTTCCAGAGAGACGCTTTTGTCGTGGTGTTCTGCGTGTTTATTTTCCTGGGGCTTCTGCTGTCTTTATTCTGGACGTGGGCAAGCCTGATAAGCGGCGCTGGGCTGGGTGCCCTGCTGATTTATTTTTACGTCCACAATATCACCTACTAGACAGCTTCTCTCATTCAGGATATTTCCTTGTTTACCGCGGCTGCACCGTGTGGCTGCGGTAAAATGGCATGTGCGGGCGCAAAAAACCGGTAGTTCCCGGATGCGGAACGTAGCTCCAAAAATATACGGTTTTATCCAGGAGAATCCCTGGTTTAGGTCAAACAGGAAGGATTGTATATTCCGCAAAAACGTCAGCGAAAAAAAGTCTCTAACCGACCGAAATCGTTGAAAATCCATGACGTTTATAGTATAATAATCTATAATTGTACCATTGCGGAGAAAGGGGGTGGAATGGGACGTATGATAATAATAAAGAAAAGCTTCACAAATCCAAAATCCATTTATGCGATTCTGCTGCTTGGTATTTTTACTTTTCTATTTCTTGGCGCCGAGTACCTATATGTGAATATGATCTCGCTTACGGCAGGGGATGAAAAACCGGTGATTGCGCAAAACTACGCGTTAGGAATAAGCGCTGTCGGTTTTTTGCTCTATCCGCTGTTTCATCGCTTTTTGAAAAGGCGGGTACAAATCGTTGGACTTTTTATCCTTGCACTAGCAGCGGCAGTATGCAATTTTTTGGTTCAAAAACATGTTTCTTATTCGTCCACTCTGCTCTCCGGAATGACATTGTTCCTGTTTCTGGGGATATTGGGAAGCGCGGCCCACTACCTGTTTTTCAAACTGGCGAGGGATCGCACCCATCTGGCGCGTATGGTTGGTGTCTCCTATGCCCTTGGGATCTTCCTGCAGTTTCTAAATAACAATCTTGTGGATCTGGAAACTGCGGAAGCCTTGATACTTTCACTCTTTGCCCTTGTAGCGTTAGCGCTGTTGCTGAAGGCAGAAAGGCTTTGCCGCCAGGAAAACGCAGAAGCGGAAGAACTCCAGTCCCCCGCCATAGAGGATGATGGGAAGGGAACCCGAAAGAAGATCGCCGCCGGCGGACTCCTTGCACTGCTTGTCATCCTGATGGCATGTATCTTCAGTACGCTGGACAACGCGGTCACCATGCATCATGCAGCAGGCACTGACATCGGGCAATGGCCGCGGCTTTTGCTGGCGGTAAGCGGCCTTTCTGCCGGCTTTCTTTTTGATATCCGAAAGCGGAAATTTATGTCCATGATGATGTACTGCGTCATGCTGATGTCCGTCATCTGTTTGGTAGTACTCAAGCTGGGCGGCCCGTTTTTGATCGGCCTGATCGTATTTTATCTTTCGGCTGGATTTTTTGTGGTATTCTTCACCACCAGCTTTCTGGATTTTGCCCGCCATATGCCCACGCCAGCGCTGTGGGCCGGTATGGGGCGCGCCATGAATAACGTGAGCGCCGCTTTGCTTACCAACGCCTCTGTAGCGTTGCTTGTTTCTGACAGCAATGGCATGGCATCCATCATTCTGGCACTGGTCCTGTTTGTGGCCGTCAGCGTAGTCATCTATCTTTATACAGCCTGGATGCCGGTTTCATCCGGCACCCCCAAGGATATCACGACAGACCTGGACCCTCAGGAAGCGTTCCGTCTTTTGTCGGAGCTGTTTATCCTTACGCCCAAGGAAACCGAAGTATTTGACAAGCTGGTCAATTCAGAGGAAAGTATTCAGGAGATCGCAGATGGACTGTATATATCCCGGCGAACCTGTCAGCGGCATATCGCGGCGATCTATGAGAAAGCGGGTGTAAAATCACGCTTGGGATTGTACCAGCTCTACATAGAAAAACAGCGCAGGCTATGACAGTCAGAAAGGGATTCGGATGAAGAGGATTAAAATTACCGTTTTGCTGATTTTATTGTGCGTACTGGCGGGGTGTTCCCCAAAAGACACATCGCTTCGGGCCTATTGCACCGAAAGCCAGCAGGAATTTCTGGATCAGTCGCTGGAAGAGCTGCCGGTCGCGCTTACCTATCATCACAACGATAACATCCTAGGACGCTACGAAACGACGGATGAAGAAATCATCTCCGAAATCCTGCAGGCATTACGGGAAACGACCATTGTATCCAAAGCTTTCAGCGGCTCTACAGACAGCCGGATCCTGGAGTTTGAGACAGCGGATGGGGATACCTGCCTCTTCTGGTTTGATGAAAACCGGTTCCATGGCGCCGGCGGAACATCCTATGTGCTTTCCGGCGACGAGGAGATTTGGGATCTGGCGCGGAAAATCCAAGAAACATATCCAGAGTACAGGGAAGCGATGGAGTAAAAAAGGCACATCGCAAAACCAGGCATTCCTTACTTGTATCCAGCTAAGGCTGTGCAAGCAGGGAATGCCTGGTTTATTTATACCCATTTTTCAAACGCAAGGGACTCGGATTTAGCCTCATTTATACTCTTCCCCTTCCACAATGGGCATTGTGATGTTTTCCATGGCTTCTCGCATTTTGGGGTGCCGGATAACAAAATGAATCGCCGGCGTTTTTTCCTTGGACACGATCGCCCAGCTTCCCTCATGGATAAGAATTTGGATATGGCGGAACGCAGGAGATTTGTTTTCCTCAATATGGTAGTTTTTATGCATCTGAGAAAAGCGCTTCATCATCTCCAGATGTTCCCGATATTGCTCATAGGTGTAGACGATATCCTCTTCATAAAAAGCGCCAGCCAAGGATAGCGTCATGGGGTATTGGGCAAACTCATCTTTTGAAAAGTTGGGATACGCTTCAAAGATGGAGTCGTGGGATAGAATTTCTTCCGTCAATTCCCTTTGAAAAGCAATATGTTCCATGATCCTGATCTGGTTTTTCTCCGAAACACGATTGTCCCTCAAAACCTGAAAGACAAGCTCATCGTCGGCCGTGTAGAGCGGCAGGGATGACAGGATTGACCGCCTTGTACCTTCTGTTTTTGCATCAAGCTTTAAAAAGGCATCCGCCGTAAATTTTTGAGGATCGGACAGCTTGCGCTGCCCCTTTCGGATACGGGACAGGTACGAAGGATCGTAGCTCAAAAAACGCGCAAGATCGGATACGCTGACGGACAATGTCTTCAGCAGGGTATCAAAATTCAATCTGAGTTTTTCTATCTCGATACCAGGCCCCTGTGCCTGCTCGGAGAGCGCCTGCCGAACCGCTTCCTCTTCCATCTCCCGAATTTTCTTTTCGGCTGCTATCGCCGCAATCCCCTTGGCTAAATTCTCCAATTGCCTGGAATCTGCTTCCGGCACACGGTCTCCAGAGCGATATCGGCTAATTGTAGCTGTGGACAGGCCGGAGCGTTCCGCCAGATCCCTGGCGGAGCATCCGGTCCGCTCCATATATCGGTTTAGAACGTCTTTGAACTCCATAGTAACTCTCCCATAACCCTATGTCTCACGTCTTCTCTTTTCCTTGTATTGAGGTATGCATACGCATCGCCGCCCATACAAAACAGCGCCCTGTAATAAGCATCACAAGGCGCTGTTCCATAGCATAATCCAGTTTTCGGGCAAACAGCGCAAGTATCACGCCGTATACCTTCCTGCGCCAACGCGCCCAATATCAGCTTGAGCGCCGTTTTCCCCTTTTCTGTATGACGACGCTCACCACAAGGCCGGCGATACTTACAAGCGCCAAATACCCATACAGCAATATATTGGATTCATCACCAGTCTTGGGCGGGTTGGAATCGCGTGGAACGGGCGATGTGCCGTATCGGTTTGTAAACATTGCCTCCGCCAGTTTTTCGTCCGCATCCTCCGAACGGAGCGCAACCATCGCCGTCAGTCCTGAACCGTCCTGCGCATTTGTCACCGATACTTTCAGATGATAAACCGATGGGTCATAGGCGCATAATGGATTCAAACCCGCTATCTGCTCTATGGTATAAGTATAAATGCCCGGCTCCGTGTAGGACATGGAGGGAAAAGACATAAAAGAATTTCCCGAAATTACCATTTCAAAGATTCCATCCACACTTCCCTCCGGCATTGGATAGGAAGGATCCTCCGCCTCCATTTGAACCACAAATTCCTCCGGAACCGATGGCGCCGCTCCTTCCACCTCCACCTTGACCGGTATGGCAACAGATGGCAGGCCGGCAGCTAAAACCGACGGGGCTGCTCCCAATAGAAACAGTATAGCCAGTGCGATTCCGATGACTCCGAATCGTTTCTTCTTCATTTTATATTCCTCACATCTTCCCTTACTGTACTCGGTTCCATGAAAGCCAGGATCACAGTTCTTGCGTCGGTAAACTCCGAAGAACAAGTAGTCAACACCAGCACCTGCGGGTCTTCCGCTAAAACGCATTCTACGGTATTTGCAATTACGATTCCGTTTATAATCACTTGTATCCCGCCTTTTGTGGGACGGCTTGAGGCATTTGCGCGTGTTATGACTTTGTTCCCAGATCAGTTATTGTCCATCAATAAAAATCTGGAGGATTTCAGTCTATATCATATTGGCGGAAATATACTTGGTAGCGTATCTGTCATTATTCCTTTGTACCTGATTTTGTTCTGCCTAATCTTTCCGATTCTATTTATTGTATATCGGAGGACACAAATTAAATAAATGAGAGTACGAAGGAAAAAACGAACAAAACGTCTTATTGTATTACTTTCACTGCTACTGCTCGGCATCGTTGGATTTAGAAACATATTACCCAATTTGGGAGATGTTTTTCAGTATCATCATGTTGCCAGCGGAGAATATGGTTGGAACTTAATTCTGGTCAATAGAGATAATTACATCCCAGATGACTATACAGTGGAACTGACAGAATTGTCAAATGGCCAGAAAGTTGATTCCAGAATCTATCCTTCTCTCCAAGAGATGTTCGATGCTGCCAGAGCAGAAGGTCTTGGACTTTTTGTAGCTGATGGTTATCGTACCGCAGAAACACAACAGCAGATTTTGGAAGGAAAAATAGAGGCATACAAAAACGAAGGTTATTCTAGCGAAGAAGCTGAGAAGAAAGCCAAGGAATGGGTTGCTGTTCCCGGAACGAGTGAACATCAATTAGGACTGGCTGTTGACATCAATGCAGATAAATCTCAAAGTACCAGTGAAGAAGTTTATGAGTGGCTCTCCAAAAATGCGTATAAGTATGGATTTATACAACGATACCCGGAGAATAAAACGGATATTACCCATACAATTTACGAACCTTGGCATTATCGGTATGTCGGAAATGATGCTGCATTTGAAATCTTTTCTCAAAATATTTGTTTAGAGGAATACATTGAAACATTGGAATAGCCTGGGGTAATAAGTCTTTTAGAAAAAAACATTAAATAAGGTGGTGATATTATTGGGAGAATGATCATTTTGGAGTTGCAAGAGCAAGACTCTAAAGCATTTGAGGAGATCGTTTCCATTCTCCAATGCCATCCGGAAATAGAAAAATTCGAGCTAGCCAAGGAGCCGATACTATCCCTCCCAGGTCTGGAGATTTATCCGAGCAAGCGGAAGGTTTTTCGTGACCGCCAGGAAATTCAGCTCACGACAAAAGAGTATGAAATCCTGTTGCTACTCGTAACTCATAAGGGGTATGTGCTTACTTACAATCAGATTTATGAGAAAGTTTGGGGAAATTACCCGTCTGGTAGTGAAAACAACACCATCGGCTTTCACATCTGCAATCTACGGGAGAAGCTGTATGAGGCAACTCCCAATGCCCCTTTTACCATCCGATCCGTCCGGGAAGTCGGATATTGCTTTGAAATACAAGCAGAGAAATAAGAGTCAGCAGTCTGATCCACTCAGGCTGCTGTTCTTTCTTCTCTAATTTTTCAAATTAAAAAAATTCTAAAATATCCAAATAATGAAAGAATGATCAACATTCAATATAAATAATATGTAGACACATCTTAAAGCCATTATGTATGGCAAAAGAAATAGCAGAAAATCTCCCACTTTTCTTTTGCCGTTCAATCAATATGCCGGCACTCCATATCCCACGATCTTCGCATATCCTATCGGATAACTCCGTCTGGCCACTTTATCCCCGCTGTTTCCTTCTATTGTATAAACGGTTCCGTCTACCACACTCTCCACAATCCCTACGTGATCAACACTCCCGTCATTTCCCCAGTCAAAGAAAACAAGATCTCCAGATGTGGGAACATAGCTGCCGTCCATGAACTGACCACGGCTCTCAAACCATTCCATGCCTGCAGAACACAGAGAAAATTTAGGGATAACTCCCGCCTCAATGTATCCACACTGGTCAGCACACCAGCTTACAAAACAGGCACACCATTCCTCCCGTTTTGTAAATCCGTACCAGCTCCAGTAGGTATCGCCTCCATTTCCTTCCTGCGTCAACGCCACCTGCACAATCGCCTGACTTCCGGTTCCTGTAGGGATACGGCCAAACACGTAGTATCGCAGTACATGAGATACATACTCGGTATCTCCGTAACCGCTCCATCCGTTCTGCTCTGCCATCATCGTGGAAAACTCCACTGCATTGGCATAGGTGTATCCTCCATAATTCTCTTTCGCCCATGAGATATACCCATTTCCATAGTTGTATCCCTGTAATGCCAGTTTAATGTTGTTCATGTCTACCGGGCTTTCCACACCTGCCTCACGCAGACAAACTGCAAGGTTCTGGATACCAACATCAATGGAATACTCCGGATCAGTGATCCCGTTTGGCGTATTCGGGTATCTGGTATTATAACCGCACTCGGATGCCTGCATGGGATCTGTTCCCTGTCCTCCGCTTTCCTGCATCATGACCGCTTTGATCAGCTCCACATATTCCTCAATCCCATACTGTCTGGCATACTGCCGGATCAGCGGCTCATATGCCTCTACCTCAGCACTGACAGGTGTCACGGTACTGGAATTACTTCCTCCTACCATACTGAACAATGCGCCAAACAGGATGACGATCAGCAGGATCAGCACCACGATCCAACCGCCTGCAAGAATAGCAGAAACAAGAGCCTTCGTTGACGCAATGACTGCTTTTACTGCAGCAGCCACAGCTTTCGCGGCCGCTTTTGCGGCCTGCGCTGCGGTAATCGCTGCCTGCCTCGCAGCCAGAGCGGTCCTCTGGGTAGTCAGAACCGCTGCTCTTGCTCCCTGGCCTGCAGCTCTGGCAGTAACCTCCGTAGTCCGGACTGCGGTGTATCCTGTTCTCTGCGCTGTCATAGCTGCCTGCGCTCTTTAAATACACCTGGAACTCTGCGCCTTCCTCCGGTGTCTCAATCTGCGTACTTCCGTCATCGGTATGCTTGATGATAGAGATTCTTCCCTTGATGACCTGTTCCGTCACATCATTGGAAGTATCGTTCAGTTCTACCGTATACAGAACAGCCTCCGCTCCCACATGGTAGGAAGTATCGTCCAACAGATACCCTTCGGACGGGCTGATCTCCCGGATTGTCCAGTTGTCTCCACATACATAATATTTCGTGGTAAAGCTGCCGTTGCTGTCCGTGGTATAGGTATCGATCAGAGTTTCCCCGTCATAGATCCCATACACTGCTCCTGCCAGCGTAGCGTCTCCCTGCGGGATTCCTGTCTCCCGGTCTGTCTTTGTGACGGTTACCCGGAATTTCTTCAGTACGTTATGAACCGTGGCATTGGTCACTTCGTTCCAGTTGATGGTCACGCTCTGGGCCGCCGGGACCACATAGCGGTCTGCGGTCTCCACTTCTTCCAACGTATAAGGCGTATCGCCGGAGATCAGAATATCAGAAAACGTGGCAACACCTGTACTGTCCGTAACCGCATATTCATCCACCGGAATACCGGAAAGAGAAGTTCCGTAGAGATGGAACTTCATGCCTTCCACCAGACCGTCCTCGGAAGTTTTGGTCACTTTCAAATCTCCACGCTTGAGGATATTGGAAAAATCCACCGCAGCGATTTCCCCGCCTTTGACCTCCACCGTCTGCGCTTTCTGCGGTTCATACCGGTTCTCCGTCAGCTCCGTTACCGTGTAGGTTCCCGGCTGAAGGTTCTCCACCTTGATCGTTCCATCCTCCCCGGTGGTAACAGTCTGGTCAATCCCGTTGCCAGTGATCTGGAATTTCAATCCGGCCACCACGCCGTCCTCGGAAGTTTTCACGATCTGGATGTGCCCATAAGGGATTTTCACATTCAGATATGCTTTCACGGCTGCGGTATTCTCCACACCTGTGACAATATCCTGCAAAGACGGATCTCCGTAAGCAATCAGCTTGGCGCTGCTGCTCACGGTAGGGATCTTCTTGGTTGCGGATAACTGCACGTTCCCGGCAATCGCTTTGCTGGACGTGATGGTCAGTGTATTTCCGGATTTGCTGACTTTCACATCACTGTTGGATGATGTGAAATTGAATTTTGACAGAACGCCGTTGCTGTCTGTCAGTTTCAATACATACTGTTTGCCGTCCCATTTCAGTTCCTGGGGAGTGCTGTCTGTACTTCCGGACGCAAAGCTGGGGATAGTCCCGTGGCTGACCATGCCGGAAATAATCTGCTAATAGGCCGCCGCTATCCCGCTGTTCACCCCGCCTACGCAAAGGCTGTTATAAAATTTGGCGTCTGTCTGGGCATAAGGCGCAGACGCATTCCTGCACCCGGTCACAATCTCCCAGATGACCATCTGTGTGGCAAGGACTTTTTCATCCTCTGTACCGGACATGCTGCCCATACTTCCCTGTGCGCCATACAGAAGCGCCAAATTCACAGCGTCCTGTTTTGCCTTTCCTAAGTTGTTCCACACAACAGAAGCGTACTTCTCCAGCGTGTTCCCGGTATGCAGGGAGATTCCCGGCTCGATACAGTAGGCATTATCCCCGTCTGCATAGATCCGGGTTCTGGCCTCCCCCGCATGGCTGAACGTAATTCCGTTATGAGACGCCGTCTGCTGATAACGGATGGTATTCCCGTTCCCGTCATAGCAGTAAGCGAATGTGATCGTTGCCCGCTGGGACGCAGCCGATACCGTGGCCGCCGGCAGGACGGACAGTGTCGTGACCGCCGCCAGTGCCAATGCGACTCCTTTCCTGAATAACTGTTTGATTTTCTTCACTTCATTCTCCTCCATTTCCGAGCCTTTCGGCCCACATAAAAAAATCCCTGCTTGCTGGCAGGGCTGGGTACTGATCCGGTGGAATGTGGATAGCCACCGGCTCCTTATTCTTCTTTTCGGCTGGTAAACTGCTGGTAATCCGGAAGGGGTAGGGTGTGGGGAGGGGGTGCTGTGTGCCGGTGACACACGTTTAGCACTGACCGGAGCGGAGACTCCGGAAACCCCGGAAAAAGGGAAGCACCAAAGGAACCCACTTTCCCCCAGGCGTCCTCTTACCTTTCCCGTCCTCGTTCCCGTCTGCGGTACAGCTCCAATGCCTTAATGATCGTGTCCTCCATCTGCTTTGGCGTGGTTCCCGGAGAAAAATATTTGTCAATCCTCTTTTTCGGGATTTTAAACTGCTCCACCTGGTTCGGTTTCTCTTCGGTCATGATCGACAGGATCACGTCCTCATTCAGCTTTCCCGCCTCCGCAAATTTCCGCATTTTAATCGCCTGTGCATGGCTTGGAGTACAGTCTTCCTGCTCCATTGTGTCCAAAAGCACCTGCTGTTGCTCTTTCGGCAGGTAAGACAGTTCTACTGCCGGGCGCATGGCAATCTTTCCCTCATCCACCATATCCAGAATAGGTGTGATAAGTTCGGTAAGACGGATATAGCGGCGGATTTGGTCTTGGCTTTCTCCCACTTGCTCTCCTAAAAGCTGTCTTGATGTCTTTCCTTGTAACTTCTGTGCCAGTGGCACAGAAGTTAAATCACTGCGCTTCCCCTGCCGTTTCATTGCGTCCAGTTTCATCTTATAAGCAAAGGCTTTCTCTGAGGGTAAGACTTTCTCCCTTTGCAGGTTAGAGTCAACCATGATAATCGTAGCCTCATCATCTGTCAGATTTCGCACGATACAGGGCATGACTGCTTTCCCGGCAAGTTCACTGGCGAATTTTCTCCGGTGTCCTGCTACCATTTCATAACCGCCTTCCGGTTTCGGACGCACCAGAGCAGGATTGACCACGCCTTTCTCCCGGATACTCGCCGCCAGTTCCAGCATACTTTCATCCTGCTTTACTTTATACGGATGATTGGGAAAGTCGCTGATTTCTATCAGAGGAATATCTGCCACATACTCCCGCTTAGCCTCATCACGTTCCTCCTGCGTGCTGAACAGATCATCGGCTGCGGGAAGGGGCAATTTTATTTCTCTGCCTTTCGCCATCCCGTACCACCTCCCTTGTAAATGACGCATAGGCTTTAGCGACTGTACTGTTTTTGTCATAGCTGTAAATGCTTTGTCCTGCGGCACTCGTTTCCGCTGCTTTCACGCCAACCGGAATGACCGTCTGGTAAACCTTGACCATCCTCCCATAATTCTGCCGGATACTTTCTGCGGTCACACGGGCCAGATTTGTCCTCATATCCGCAAGTGTTAAAAGCACTCCGTCTACCTTCAGCGCCGGATTGATCTGCCTTTGTACCTTCCCGATTGTTTTCATAAGCTGTGTCATTCCCTTTGCCGGAAGATACTGAGCATGTACCGGAACAATTACACTATCTGACGCCGCCAGTGCATTGATTGTCAGCATACCCAAACTCGGCATACAGTCAATCAACACATAATCATATCCGTTTTTCACTTCATTCAGATAGTTTTTCAGCGTCAGTTCCCGGCTCATGGCATTGACAAGCATAACTTCCAGTCCTGCAAGTTCAATGTTAGACGGGATCAGATCAACGCCTTCCTCATGGTGTAAAATCCCGGCGTGGCTATCCATTTCCCGGTCAGCCACAATGCCCTCTAACTGTGTGGCAAGCGTCACAGAAAGATTATCCTGCTCCGGCCACCCTAATGAAGTGGTCAGATCGCCCTGTGGATCAGCGTCTACCAGAAGGACCTTTTTCCCTTCTCTGGCAAGTCCGATCCCTAAGTTGACAGTCGTGGTGGTTTTCCCCGTTCCGCCTTTCTGGTTGGCAATCGCAATTACTTTGCAATTCGCCATAACGGTTCCCTCCTTTCCTGAAAATTTAATAGCCATCTTCCCGTGTAGGGAAATGACTATGTATAAAAATAGGCATGAAAAAACCGGATGATTTTCGCAAATTGAAAACCTTCCGGCTATGTAATATTCCCGCATTTTAAACGGGAATTTCCTGTTCTTCTGTTTCTATCCTCTTATCCTCTATCACATCATAAAAATCAAAAATAAATTCCGACACAAAAGATTCCTGCAGTTCTTCCGATTTTTCCAACTGTGCAATCTCCTGCGGATATTCCATACCGGAAATTCCAAACAATCCTCTTATCATATGGAACGCCTCGCTGATTCTGTCTGTATCCACCAATGCAGTTATGGCGAAATAAACATCATCCATATTCTCAATCCTCTGGCTGTTGGAAAACAGTTTGTCGATCAGGGGCAAGGTATAGGCTCCGGAGATCAGATTAACAGCATTGTTCACATTACTAGCGGATTTTCTCATTTTTTTCATAAATAATTCCTCTCTTTCTCTTTTGGCAGGCAGCCATATATTTATAGAACGCCAAAAAGCCGCCTGCTCTCAGTTAAAAGAACAAACGGCTTTCTGCACATTTCTATCTCTTTATTCATTTTTACTCATTGCAATTTTAGTTCCAAAATAGTACCACGGAGCATATGATAAGCCGGGAAACCCAGTGTTTATGCGGCTTCCCGGCTCTCTGTTTACTACTCGAACTCGCTCCCTACAAAACAATCTTAACAGTATTTGTTTAAGTATTTTAGCACGGAGTATTTCTATTATTTGTATTGTAAATAAAATACAGGCTATCAAAAACTCTGTTGCCATTTTGTTGCCACGATACAAGATTATTATAATACAAACAATCCCTCGAATCAACTCTTTAAAGCGAAAAATTAAATAATATTTTCTAATATATTGAAAGAGAATCATACTTTCCTTATACTACATCATAGACAATTCGAATGGTACTATTGAATTTGGATAACTTTTGTATGTTATTGATTCTTCGGAATGCAATATGTAAATGAAGTGTTATCCTTTAAGTACAGTCGACAAACTCACTAAAATCTGATATAACAGAATCAGAAAGGTGTGTTTAGAATGAAGTACAGTAAAGATTTTAAAGAAGAGGCATTAAAGCTATCAGACGAAGTAAGTGTAAAGAAAGCAGCCGCTCAACTCGGACTGCCGTATTACACATTGTCGGATTGGCGAAACAAACGTAAAGAAGAAATGAAGCGTCCAAGGCTTCCCGAAACAGAAGCCGAGAAACGCATTCGTGAACTTGAAAAGGAAAACGCAGAGCTAAAGACTGCAAACGAAATCTTAAAAGATGCACTCGGTTTTTTCGCAAAAGACCGGAAGAAGTAAAAACAAGCGAAAGACATCTGTTCATTGTAAAATTTCGTGACAAATATACGGTAAAATAAATGTGCAAGGTTCTTGGCGTAACCGAGTCCGGCTTTTACCGTTGGCTCAGAAACACAGCAAAGCCTGCAAAGAGAGAGCTTCTTCTGGTCGAAATAAAAAACCTAATCGGTGAAGCACCGGAAAACCGAAATTACGGCATAAACCGCATACAAACAGCGTTGGAACAAAGAGGTAAAAAAGTCAGCCTCAGAACTGTTTACCGAACTATGAACGAGGGTGGATTACTGCATAAACGCAGAATTCCTCACGGAATTACAAAAGCGACTGACGAAGAGCAGGAAGCCGAAAACATAATTAAGCGTGATTTTACTGCGGAAAAACCTGTAACAAAGCTGCTTTCGGATATCACCAAAGTGCCTTGTAAAGACGGTAAGCCTTTTCTCATTCCCATTAACCTTCCAATAACTTCTGAATAATAAACCGATGGAATAGAAAGTGTATATGCAACAACAGGTTCCAATAATTTTGTTCCCGCTTCAGATATAGCTCGTGCTAATGCAATTGGAGCCGCAATAGCATAATCCAATGGATCTGAACCAACATTATCACATTTTCCGCCAATCAGACTGATATCTATATCTGTCAGTTCCCATCCATAATTTCCATACTTTATATATTGATGCATTAACCGTTCTACTTGCTTTTGATATTTTGTAAATAGGTAATCTGTTGCAAGCAACGAATGATATATAACCCCGGCTCCACGTTTAGTCGGTTCAATTTTAATTGCAACATTTGAGGTTTTAGTGTAACTTGCTTTCCCGATTGCGGTATCAACAGGAGCTTCCTTATAAATTATTGTTGGTTCGCTTAACAAAGCGTGAATATCATACCTTTCCGCCAAAATTTATACTACAGTTTCGCCCTGAAGTTTTCCCATCAAATCTATCTGTATATCATTAGTATCTGGATTAAGACGAACATTTAAAAACGAGTCCTCCTCGTTAAGCTCTTTGGCAGCATTCCAAAGTCTAATTTTTTCTTCTTCACCAGTTATAGATAAAACTGCGGTGAACATTGGAGAAACAGATATTCTTTTGTGTGTTTGCTCATAATTGATACCTAATACATCACCAGCTGAACAGTCAATGCCAGTAAGTATGACAAGTTGCCCCTCATTAGCGCTATCAAGAGCAATTCTCTTGTTGCCTTCTATTCCTGTCAGAGTTTTAACTTTTTGGTTATCTTCATATACGGAAACGATATCTCTGTTCATAAGTTCACCAGAAAGTATTTTTACATATATTTCCTTAACTCCATCGTTTCGTTTAACCATATATGTTTCAGCCGAAAAATCAGTACAATCATTTATTTTTTTAAATGTTGGAATGTATTTATGAACGGCCTGTATAAGATCACTAACACCAAGTTCAGAAAGCGCACTTCCTCCTAAAACACAGAAGACCTTTTTCTCACAATACAATTCACCTATTCTTCGATCAATCCATTTGGCATCAACACTTTCATTATCAAGGAACTTTTCTAATGAAATATCATCAAACTCAGCTAACTGTTCAAGGATCTCAGCTGGCGAACAACTTGTAATGGCCAATTCATGGTTGTTTGTTATATTCTGAAGTGTTATCATTCTGTTTGATAAAGACTCTCGCAATTCGGTTAACACACGATTATAATCAGCCCCCATTCGATCAAGTTTGTTGATAAATAGAATGGTAGGGACATTCATTTTTTGCAACATATTCCAAATGACCGTTGTTTGAGCTTCAATTCCCTCAACACCCGAAATTACAAATATTGCCGCATCCAATATACTCATGGCACGTACAACTTCAGCAGAAAAATCAACATGACCAGGTGTATCGAGAAGCTGAAATGTTGTATCGTCTATTTAAAAAGTAACATATGACGACTTTATTGTAATTCCTCTTTCTCTTTCTACGCCCATATTATCTGTAATCGTATTGCCACTATCAACTCTTCCGACAGTATTTATAACTCCAGTATCTCTTAAAATATTCTCGGTAACAGTAGTTTTACCGGCATTTGCATGAGCAAAAACACCTATAGGAGCAAAAGAAGTATTGGCCAACAACACACGGCAGTCCTGAAAGGTTTCTTGGACAGAATAAGATAACACCGCTGAACAAACGTTATGTTTGTCTTACGGGCATAAAGCCGGACGATGCTTCTAAATGGACATCTTCTCTTGCCGAGTACCTGGATAATTGTGAAGATGTACATGAACATGGTGTGTTCACTATCATCTTGGAGGGTGTCAACGTACCGGTTTCAAAACATCTGACAGCTTTCAGGTATAACGATTATGTAACGGACTACGACTGCATGATGCTTTGTCTGACATTGGTTTCCGACCTTAAATGCAGCAGAGCCGAAAAGATGTACTTATGCGAAGCCGCAAGCAACATAGCACACAACAATGTGGAGCTTGCGGCACTGCTCGCATCAAGAAGAACAGACCTGATACAGGATCCTTACAAAGTTTCAGCAAAGGTCTTTGAAGAAAACGAAGTCAAGGTCACTAATCTTAAAGAACGAGTGAGGATGGCTGTATGGGAAGCTTAGATAAAACTTGTATTTCCAAAGATCGAGAATTTCAGAGCTGACCTCATCAGGAAGTACGAAAGCAAGATCTCACGATTTCTCCCAATCAAGAGTTCAAACAATGATATTGTTGACAAGGCTACTGATTTGGAAATCGGACAGCTGTACTTTATCTGCCGTTCGCAAAAAATCATTGACTTGCCGGAGTTTGAAATGCTGAAAAAATGCGTGATGTGCGAAACACACTTGCTCATTGGGAGGCATTATCGTATGGCCAGCTGACAGGGATAAACGTAATATAAAACCAAAAGCGGAAGTTCAGATCAGAACTTCCGCTTTAACCTTGAATTTAATCTAGTTACTAATAATTGATTATTCACCAGGTGTAAGCAGATATTTGTTAGTTCGAATTGGTTAAAACAGCTGGTGGGGTTGGCGGTTACGTTTATTCAAGTGAACTTCGAGGTGAAGTTCGAGATTGTTGTGATACAGAAATCATATAACATATGGACGGCCATGCTGGCTATCCCTACGATATATAATGAATATAATCCTACGCATTGTCAATATCATATGTTTTGTCATGTGTTCTAACTTGACAATTGTCGTCAAGTATAATAGGTGAGGATCGTTTTGATGAATCATATATAGAGTTTATTAGCAATTGTGTTTGAAGATATCCAGGATGTTTTTCTTTATTCCAATTCATTGGATTATCGTTGGTATAGTAATCTTTTATAAGTTTATAATGTGAAGTTCCCCAGTATTCTTTTGCACCTTCACCGAAGTCTATATAATCTGCTTCTGTTGGACTGGCACTAATTGTTGTTCCGTTTTGAAAAATAATTTGACATGAATCACCGATTATTTTGATTATTCCTAGCGCACAATGTATACCCATTTCAGTAATCTTGGAGGATATTTGCGAATTGTTTTCAAATACTAAATAATTATAATTTGCATCTTCAATCGTAATGTTAATTACATCCATTATTATTGCACTTCCCTCTATTTGGAGATAACATAAAACAGTTCGTTGTTTATAACTTTTCTTTCAATGATGTCAATGCCTTGTGGAAGTCCTTCCTCAAAAAAACGAGTATAAAAGTCGAGCATTCCTTTCTCTTTTCCGGATAAGCTCTTAATTGGAAAGGAAATGATTGCTTTATGAAATAAGGCTTCTTCTAAAAATGAAAACGCACGTCCCTTTTTTTGTTGTTGTAGCAAAGGGAGTAATTTGAAGGCTAATAATACGTCTGCACTCTCAGAGGGAGTATTCACAGTTGCATCTAAAATCATCGCCTTATAATCAGTTAATTTTGCCATAGAAAAAAAGTAGTTCAAAAGTTCTGCTGATTCATTGCTGATATCATATGCATAATATCTTTTAGGCCTGTTAATTATGAACGGAATTGCAAAGGGATTAAAACCACACCCAACATCAATCAAAGTGCTTTCGATATCTATATATTCTGAAAGCCAGCTGTAAGTTTCTTCAATATTCGCAATTCGTTCTTTGGTTGAAGCGTGTAATCCCATTATTCTTATACTTGTATCTTTATTCAATCCATTAAGAATAATGGAATCTTTTTCATCATCCAGAATTGAATATGCGACCTTATAGCAATCCGCCATTAAAAATGACTCATGTATTATATGGAGCTGATTCTTAGCGGCTTTTATTGCCTCTTTCTTTTTGGGGTATTTATGTAGCGCTTCTTCACAAATGCGCATTACAATAGATCTATCTATGTTTGAGTATTTTCTACTCTTTATTACTTCTTCAAAAACATCATTCATTTACTGATCTCCATTAATATTAGTCTTATTATCATTTATTCTTTCCATCAGCATACTATAAAACCTTAAATTATGAATTGTTGCAAGTCGGTACGCCAATGAGTCGCCAACTTTATATAAATGCTGAAGATATGATCTGGAATAGTGCCTACAAGTATAACAATCACACACATCTGAAATAGGTTTTTTTTCTCGGATATGTTTTTCGTCCAGAATATAATAGCAATGATACTTTAGTGATGATTCATCATCAAATACATATAGACGATTATGACGAGCTTCTCGTGTTGGTATAACGCAATCAAAAAGGTTATATCCCCACTTGACACATTTTATTATTCCGTCTGGTTTTCCCAAACCCATTGCATATTTCGGCTTATCATCTGGCATCAATTGAGCTGTGAGCTCTAAAATATCATCAACCAAATTCCCTTTTGAGTCAACGGGGAATCCTCCGAAACCGAAACCGTCAAAGCCGATTTTTATTAATTCTGAGGCACAATATTTTCTTAATTCAGGAAAATTGCCACCTTGAATAATAGCAAACAGCAAAGGTCGTTTATCTTTGTCGATATGCCTTGACTTTAATTGCTTTTCATATTCAATTTTACATCTCTTAGCCCATTCGATTGTTACTTCTACAGAAAACTCGTTAATTTCCATCGAATCATCTGGATGAGTGCAATAATCTAAACACATCATAATATCTGAACCATAAACGAATTGGGATTGAATGCTTTTTTCAGGGGTAAGTATTATTCTTTTTTTATCACCATCTGGTCTGAATATAATCTCATTCTTTCTTATTTCTCCATATTTTGAGTTTTCTCTAATCATTGAGAAAACCTGAAAGCCACCAGAATCCGTCAAGATTGGGCGCTCCCAACCAGTAAACGTATTTAATCCTCCAAATGATTTTAGAATATTTACCCCTGGTTTCGATAATAAATGATAACTATTCATAACGAGCCCAGGAATTTGACAATCAATTAAATCACCTACATCAATGCATCGAACTACTCCGTAAGTTCCATCAGGGAAAAATGCTGGAAGCTTGATATTACCATGTCTAAGATGTAATAAATCACTCATTTATGTCATCCTCGCTATCGCTTTTATTAGGACCTTTTGTAAACATTTCTTTTAAATGCAAGGAAGCCGCATACAACTCATTCTTTGTCATTCCATTCTTCTTAGACAACTCTTTCACTGCTTGCTTGGCAGTAGCATTATGAGTAATCATATAATCAACTATCTGTGATTCGAGTGAGGTGGTTGAAACTGGTTTAGCAACGATCTTGCGTACAACATTTGTTTTAATTATGAGTGTATATTCTCCCTTTTCTGATGAGGGGTTCTTTTTTAGTTCTTCAAGTATTGATTGTGGGCTTCCTCTATACACTCGCTCGTACATTTTTGTCATATCATTGCATAAACACATTTCGGAATCAGACAACAATTCACACAATAAATTTATAGTTTTTTTGATCCGTAAAGGAGACTCATAGAAAACGGATACAGGAATTCCATTTTCCTTAACCTGTTCAATCTTCTCACGAATTTCATGATTCGTTTTCGGGAAGAACCCATAAAAAGCAAAGGTCAAAGCACTAAAACCGGAAATTGAAATACCTGTTATAACAGCACTTGCACCGCATACACCAATGACCTGAATGTTATTCTTTACAGCCGCATCGACAATTATAGAGCCAGGATCAGATATACAAGGTGTTCCAGCGTCAGATACTACTGCAATATTTTTTCCCTCCAAAAGCTGTGAAATCAAATAATCACATTGATGTCTCTCATTAAACTTATGATTAGCAACTAAATTATTATTAATCCCTAAACGGCGTAACAATCCTATGGTATTGCGCGTGTCTTCAGCGGCTATAATATCCACTTCGCCAAGGATTCGCTTCGCACGATCAGTTATATCCTCCATGTTGCCGATTGGTGTTGCAACAACATATAAAACTCCACTCAATTCATTCACTCCAAAATAATAAATATTGTATAAAAATCAAAGCAACCCAAGCAGATTAATTTCTACCTAGGCTGCATACTAGCGGGAATTATAACATTCATGTTCTTATTCCCAGCAGTCACTGGGGCAGGACTCAGTCATGTCAAAGAAGACAACTTCTTTATTTACTAGAACTATAATGACTACCATGATTTCGCCCTCCATTTCCGATGAAAGGAAGATATCAAATTCACGTTACAAAAAATTAACGAATATAATGTCCGGCAAGCAACATCTACAATAATAGATTATATCATTATATCACATTCTGTATGATATGTCAAGTGCAAAGATTAAAAAAGACCACTTTTGAACACTTTCTGCATTGACCAGATGATAACAAACGCTGGCGATCATGCCAGCGTTTTGTTTTTGGGGAACTTTGAATCCAATGGGTTCAAGGTTATTTATCAAGCACAACGTCAGCCGCCAGTATGTCTATCGTTGGAAGAACAGATATGACGGAACGCTGCAATCCTTGGCGGATCAGTCCCATCGCCCCCATTCACACCCCAATCAACATACCGAGGATGAATTGAAGTTAATAAGGGATATGCGCCGCCGTAATCCACACGCCGGCTTGGTTGTCTTTTGGGTGAAGCTAAGGCAAAGAGGCTACACAAGGAGCGTTACTTCTCTTTACAGGATTCTGCGTAAACTTGGAGAGCCGAGAAAGACTTTGCCGAACCCAAAATACATCCCTAAACCTTATGAAAAGATGTGCTATCCCGTCAACGAGTTCAAATCGACGTTAAATATGTTCCTGCTGCATGCGGTTAAAGATGAGAGTTTCTTTCAGTATACTGCTATCGATGAATACTCACGCTTTAGATAAATTGAGGCTTTTCAAGAGCATAACAGCTACTCATCCATGATCTTTCTTGAACATATGCTCAAAGCCTTTCCGTTCAAGGTCGATTGTGTCCAGACTGACAATGGCTGTGAATTCACTAAGCGATTACAGAAGGAAAATGATCTGACTCTGTTTGAGGAAAAGCTGAAAGAGTTAGGTATCATACACAAGCTTATTAAACCTTACACGCCCAGACATAATGGAAAAGTGGAGCGTTCTCATCGTAAGGATAATGAATACTTCTACGCTTCACATATTTTCTATTCATTTGACGATTTCAAAAAGCAATTAGCTGTTCAAAGCAGAAAATACAACAACTTTCCTATGCGTCCTCTCGGTTGGAAATCTCCTCGCGAGTTCCTTTACCATTTCCTCAATACTGGCGAGGTCACCTTTTCTTGAATTTGTGTAACACATCATTGACAAACCAACATATAGATAAGATGAGCATCAAAAAAACAAAAAACACGCCGCCAAGCAGGAGAGTGTCCCACTTGGCAGCTATGCTGATTAGGTGTAAATCAACTCTGCATTTACAATCTCTTCCGCACGATTACGGATATTGTTCATTCTCGCAACCCACATCATTTGGTTTTCCGCTTTGAGCTGTTCGGTTACGTCTTCTTTTTCGGAGAGTTGTTTTACTAACCGGAAGAACATATCCTCTGCCTGCTCGTCGATGTCGGCGAGGTAGGCGGTGAGCTTACAGCTTGTCATCAGATTGGTATAGCGGATTTTGTGGTGCTGCTTGATGTACCTCAAATGCCGCTTGCCCCATATCCCGATTTCAACCTTCGGTTGTTTGGGGAGTTCTAAACACGGCAGATAGTAATCTCCTTGCAGCTCGTAGTGAATACCTGTTTTCTTGTCGTAAATTCTCTTTTCCATTATACATCAACCTTTCAAAATATATTAGCGTGTGTCACGCTGTTTTGACTTTTTAAATCCTCTCGCCTGCTCGATAATCTCATTGAGCTTGTGCTTTCCGAAAACCTTTTCCAACAGGCGATAGGCTTTATTTTGTTCACGGAGCATACCGTTGACCTCTTTGAGCTTGGAGTTTTCATATTTCAGATGTT
The DNA here is from genome assembly GCF_024135845.1 of Anaerofustis sp. NSJ-163. Classification (NCBI taxonomy): domain Bacteria; kingdom Bacillati; phylum Bacillota; class Clostridia; order Eubacteriales; family Eubacteriaceae; genus Anaerofustis; species Anaerofustis sp. NSJ-163. The sequence goes on along the minus strand of NZ_JAMYJV010000003.1, from coordinate 68,767 downwards.
CGTTCTCACGGTGCAGTCTGCCGTTCAGATTATTGATACGGTGGTAGTTTTCCCAGCCCTGATAGCTCTTGGCGAGGACGGTTCGGACAAGATTTTTCAGGCGCTTGATTAGCGGCTCTACAAACTTTTTCTTGTAGCTCTTTGCCGTCATCAGCCCCTGCGGCTCAGGGAGTTGCAGCTGTAGATCTTCGTCAAGCTGTTTTTCGACGTCGCCGAGAAGCTCCTTTGTTTCCTTGATTTTCTCAACTGTAGCTTTCAGTCCTTTGACCTCTAATTGTTTTTCCTCAATCTCCCTGTCAAGCTCGGCAACCTCTTTGGCTCGCTCTTGCTTTTTGTAATCAAGGACGGACAGGTGTTGCTCGTGGGTACCCTTCTGCTCCCACTCGATTCCGTGCCGCTCCATAATCTGAGCGAGGACTTTCTTTTCGGAAAGTATCCAGTGATTCAGCTCATTGTCGCTTTTGCCCTCGCCTTTGAAGCCCATATGGAGCAAAGCCTGTTTCAGCGAAACTCGTGTTTCCAAACCTCGCTTGCTCCCGGTGGTGAACGGCACAAAGTCGATATGGATATGCGGCGTCGCTTCGTCCATATGAAGGTGAGCTGAGAACGCTCTCAGGTAGGGATTACGCTCTTGGAAGCCCTGATAGTATTCGTCGAGGACTGTCCTCGCAAGCTCGGCGTGCTCTCCTGTCGCTGACATATCGTCCTTGTTGCCGATTTGGAAGATGATCTCATGGAACAGCTTTTCCTGCTTTCCGGACTCGATGTGCTTGTAATAATCGGGAATTTTTCTGTCCTTACGTTTCTGCTTATCATTGTACTGTTTCAGAGCTTCATCAAACATTTCGTGATACACTTTCTTGATTGGCTCGTTACAGTAATCTATATTGAGGTGGGTGCGCTCGCTGTCCACATTCTCCGCTGTGAAGCTGCGGCTGTTGTGCGTGACGGAGCCTTTACCCACCATTGCGCTGATCGTTCTCTTCATTTATCTACCTCAAATCTGTATAATAATATGGTTATCTCACTGAATTATCTCTAACTCAGGTTCTGTTACTCTTGCCAAGAGTAACGCAAAAGCACTTTTGACAGGCGAGCCTATCAAAAATGCAACCTGCAAGCAGGTTTTGCGCTCTCCGAGGGGCAGGAACGGCTTTTTGAAAAAAGCCACCTGCACCCTGCAAAAACTTTATTGCGTGACAAACCGTGACGGTGGTGACAATGTTTTATACAGTGCCACAGCTCTCAAAATGTTTGTCACGGTCGTCACACATTGACACGCTGTCTTTCCATAGAGATAACTTGCGACCGCTGTGCGTTCGGCTTGCTTTGTAATGAATGTCATAATCTTTTAGAAGTCTGTTTACATTTATGCTCAACTTCAAAGACAAAACATTCGGCTTAATATCGTCGCCGATTATTTCACACAGTTGAGAAGCCGTTCCGCTCCAAGAATTACTTTCCGCAAAAAGAGTATTTGAAATTTTTTCAAGCAATGGATCCGGTGGTTCAATCCAAAGCTCTGTTTCCGCTTTTTCAAAATTCCATACCAATGTTTCCGGGTCTTTCACAAGCTGTATTCTTTGGTCGGGTTGATCTCTGCCGGTAATGTCGAGCGTAGCATTATTTGAAGTTCGTTTTTCTTTGCTTAGCACAAACGCACCATCGGCTGCACCGAGCAAACCGTTTGTACCGGAAATAGTATCAAACTTATCACCGGCTTGTTGCTTTCGGGTATGGTGAACTATCAGCATTGCAACCTTGCAACTGTCAGCTAATGCTTTCAGCTTCGCAACCACATCATAATCGCTTGCGTAACTGTAATCGGCTCCACCCACCTCACGCACTCGCTTTAATGTGTCGATTATTATAAGTCCTGTATCCGGGTGTTCCCGAATAAACCCTCTTATCTGTTCGTCCAAACCTCCGTCTAACGTTTTACATTGCGTTGCAAAGTATAGATTTTCCGTTCCGTCAGCACCGAACATTTTGAATAATCTTCGCTGTAAGCGTGGGTAATCATCTTCAAGTGCAAAATAGAGTACGGTTGCCTGTTTCACTTTGTAATTCCAAAGAGGCTTGCCTGTGCTGATGTGATACGCAAGCTGCGCCATCATAAAACTTTTACCCACTTTCGGAGAACCGACAAATAAATATGTTCCTCGATAAAGCAAATTATCTATCAGTGCGCTTTGTGCCTCAAAATCCGTTTCATACAAATCAGTCATTGAAACCGTTTTCAAATATGACGGTTGCATTTGACGAAACATTTCTCTTTGCATTTCTTCAATTTCCTTGAAATCTTGTTCCAAATCGGTTATACTATCTGTACATACATTTGCTGACTGCTCCGTATCTGCGCCAACAGATACATTCAGAGCGGTCATTTCTTTTTTATCTATAATTCTGATTCCTCCTTTAATCCGCCGAGAATATCGGCTATCATTTCAATTACATTCAGCAACTCATCATCAACTTCGCTTCCCGACTCAATACGCTGCAATTCTGCAAGCACCTCGGCAAGCTGATTTCGCAAGGCTTTGAACACTCTCGGATTACCTTGCACGACTATATCTCTGTGCGTGAGTCGCCTTGTGATATAATCCTGTTTAGTTAGTCCTGAAAGCCGTACATAAGTTTCAATTTGCTTATCTTCCTCCGGCGATACACGAAACGCTACGGTTTTGTTACGCCAGCGGTTATGCTCATCTCTGTTTTTCAGTGACATTTTACTCGCCCCTTTCCATATCTAATTTATCTGCCATTTCAGCTTGCTTTGACGGGAACAAGTGCGCATAGTTGTAAGTTATATCAATGCTTTCATGTCCCACACGGTCTGCAATAGCCGTTGCTGAAAATCCCATATCAATCAGCAAACTAACGTGGCTGTGACGGATATCGTGAATACGGATTCTCTTTACGCCAGCTTCTTTTGCGCCTCTGTCCATTTCTCTGTGCAGATAGCTTTTTGTAACAGGAAACATTCTGTCCTCCAAGCCTACATCGTAAAGCATTTTCAGATAGTTCTGCATTTCATCACAAAGGAACTTCGGCATCTGAATTGTGCGGTTGCTTTTTTCTGTTTTCGGGGAAGTAATAATATCTCTGCCGTTTAAGTGCTGAAACGATTTATTGATTGTGACCGTTCGCTTTTCAAAATCGAAATCAGCAGGGGTAAGAGCTAATAATTCTCCCTCTCGAATACCCGTCCAGTAAAGTACTTCAAACGCATAATATGATAACGGCTTATCCATCATCGCATCGGCAAACTTCAAATATTCCTCTTTCGTCCAGAAAAGCATTTCACGATTTTTCTTTTTCCCCATACTGCCGGCTTTTTGACAAGGATTTTCTTTCAGTTTGTAGTACCTGACAGCGTGGTTAAATATCGCAGACAGCTGATTGTGAATTGTTTTCAAATATACGGGAGAATACGGCTTGCCTTTATCGTCCTTATAATTGATAAGCTTGTTTTGCCAAGTGATTATTTGTTGTGCGGTTATGTTGCACATCTTCAGCTTACCGAAATAAGGAATTAGCTTTTTCTGGATGATATGCTCTTTTGTTGCCCAAGTGTTTTCCTTAATACGAGTCTGCATATCTTCTGTATAATGCTGCACAAAGCTCTTAAAGCTCATATCTAAATCACCGCCCAGCTTGTTAAGCTGTTCTCGCTCCCAAGCCTGTGCTTCACGCTTTGTTTTGAACCCTCGTTTCTGAGATTGCTTTCGCTCACCTTTCCAGTCAGTGTAACGGTAAATTACACGCCAAGTGTTAGTTTTTTCTTCTTTATATACTGCCATTGTTTAATCCCTCTCTTTCTTAGCTGCACCATAGCAGGTGCGTTCCATAAAATACTGTTTGTTTATTCGCCCTGAAATTGTCATAAAGCCTTTTTCTTTTAACTCGGCATTTAGCTTTTGGACGATTTTATAAGCATAGGATTTGGAAACACCCAATTCCTGAGCTACTTCATCAACTTTCATAAAGCTTGTACTTTCCATATAATCACCCCCTTACTGATTTTTGATAATTCAATTATTTAGTGTCGGAGAACTTTCTGACCGCATTCCGATTTGCCCGAGCGGACACACCATTACTGTGATGTGCGACAGTTATTTAATTTTGAACTATAACTTATTTGTTTAAGTCCACATTTCATATTATACTAAGCATATTCCGTAAAGTCAAGTGGTTTATGAAAAAATATTTAACTTTTTTGCTATTGTTATCTTGACATCGCTTAAATATATATGCTATACTTATTGCACATTACATAAACAAGGAGCGTAATTGCTATGGCAATCGGTGAAAGAATTCGTTTCTTCCGCAATCTGCGGGGAATGACACAAAAGTATTTAGGAACGGTAGTCGGCTTTCCCGAAAAGACCGCTGACATCCGTATGGCGCAATATGAATCAGGCTCAAGAACACCGAAATCTGATTTAACCGAAAACCTTGCCGGCGTGCTTGGAGTTTCGCCGCTGGCTCTATCTGTACCCGACATTGACAGCTATCTTGGTTTAATGCACACACTGTTTACATTAGAGGATCGCTATGGATTGACAGTTGAAAAGACGGAAAACGGCGTTTCTCTGCGTGTTGATCCCCGCAAGGGCAAAGACGCTGCTGAGCTTTCCGAAATGATAAATGCGTGGGCAGAACAAGCTGAAAATTACCATAACGGTGACATCAGCCGTGAGGACTACGACAAGTGGCGTTACAATTACCCGAAGTATGATGAAACTTCTAGCTATGTAAAAGTCCCGTCACAGGCACTCAGTGATACACTTCTTGAAACATATAAAGATAAACTGAAATAAATGATAGGGGGAAATGATAATGTCAGAAAAAGAAAGCAAAGTCCGACTAGGTGAAGGCATTTCTGATGGCGTAAAAAGCAAAGTTAATCAAGGAGCATTAGGCATTTGCAATCTGCTTTTTGAGCGTTTATTCGAGTATTTAGAGGGAAAAGTCCAAGACATTGACTTTGAAAAACTTTTTAGCAAAAAAGATAAAGAGAAAATTGTTTCTCTTTGGTCTTCCACACTTGAAGATAAAGGTCTTCTTCCCAAAGAATATGCGGGATTGCCCGATAATCTTTTGATTGACAATATGCATCAGGATGGATATATTGATGGCTTATATGCTGGATACGCTCTATCTATGATATCTCTGGTTGATAACAACGCACCGAAAGAGTTGATTCTCTCTGTAAGAGATGAAGTTCGCCCAAATTTGTTTGGACATCATTATAATGATAGAGATGAATTCTATAACCTTTATAAAAGTGAAAAGTATAGCTGGGTTGAAAACACTAACAAAGAAGACTTACATAATCGGTGAATTCAAATTTTACAGCATACAAAAAGAGCTATCAGACTTTCAAAAAATCTGATAGCTCTTTACTTTTACAATAATTCAAATAATGTTGCCATTTTGTTGCCACAGAGGGCTTTCAAACGGCGAAAAGCCTTTATTCGCGGGCTTTTTCACGGGTGCGAACTTATTCCCACTCAATCGTTCCAGGTGGTTTGCTTGTGCAGTCATACAGTACTCTGTTGACATGGTCCACTTCGTTTACGATTCTTGTTGTTACTTTTTGTAGAACTTCCCATGGAAGTTGTGCGGCACTTGCTGTCATGAAGTCAGATGTCATAACTGCTCTTAGTGCTATTGCGTAGTCGTATGTTCTGAAGTCTCCCATAACACCTACTGAACGCATATTTGTTAGTGCTGCAAAATATTGTCCAAGGTCTTTGTCTACTCCTGCTTTTGCAACTTCTTCACGATATATTGCATCGGCATCTTGAACTATTTTTACTTTTTCTTCGGTAACTTCACCGATTATTCTAATTGCAAGTCCAGGACCAGGGAATGGTTGACGCATTACCAAATACTCAGGTATTCCAAGTTCCTTTCCTGCTTTTCTTACTTCATCTTTAAATAAATCTCTAAGTGGTTCGATAATTTCTTTGAAGTCTACATGATCAGGTAGTCCTCCAACGTTGTGGTGAGATTTTATAACCGCACTTTTATCAAGTCCGCTTTCTACAACGTCAGGATAGATTGTTCCTTGAACAAGGAAATCAACCGCACCGATTTTTTTGGCTTCTTCTTCAAATACTCTTATGAATTCTTCACCGATGATTTTTCTTTTTGTTTCAGGATCTGTTACTCCTGCAAGTTTGTCGTAGAATCTTTGTTGTACATTTGCTCTTACAAAGTTTAAGTCATAAGGACCGTCCGGACCAAATACTGCTTCTACTTCATCTCCTTCGTTTTTACGAAGTAAACCGTGATCTACGAAAACGCAAGTAAGTTGTTTTCCTACTGCTTTTGCAAGAAGTACTGCTGCAACAGAAGAGTCAACTCCGCCTGATAGGGCACAAAGTACTTTTCCGTTTCCTACTTTTTTTCTAATTGCTTCAATGGTTTCTTCAACGAAAGAATCCATTTTCCAATCACCCTTACATTTACATACATTGTATAGGAAGTTATGAATCATCTTTGTTCCGTTTTTTGTATGCATTACTTCTGGGTGGAATTGTACAGCATAAAGATTTCTTTCTTTGTTTTCCATTGCCGCAACGGGACATACAGGTGTATGACCTGTTATTTTAAAACCTTCAGGTTGTTTTTTAATATAATCTGTATGGCTCATCCAGCAAACATTTTCTTCATCGATTCCTTCAAATAATAGGGAAGAAGTATCAAGCTTAACGTTTGTGTGACCATATTCACTTACAGGAGCTGTGGCAACTTCGCCGTCAAGTTTATGAGCCATTAATTGTGAACCATAACATATTCCAAGGATTGGAATGTTTAAATCGAAGATTTCTTTTGTATATGATGCAGAATCTTCTTTGTATACACTGTTAGGTCCGCCTGTGAAAATGATACCTTTAGGATTTAAGGCTTTTAAATCATCAAGGGAAATTGTATAAGGTTTTATTTCACAGTACACATTACACTCTCTAACTCTTCTTGCGATTAGTTGGTTATATTGCCCTCCAAAGTCCAATACTACTACTAATTCATTTTTGTTACTCATATTTTATTTTCCTTAAAATTCTCTTGTATAGTTTGGTGCTTCTTTTGTTATTGAAATATCATGAGGATGTGATTCTTGAAGTGATGCTGCTGTTATTTTAACGAAGTTTGCATCATGTCTTAATTCATCAATTGTTGCACATCCGCAGTATCCCATACCGGCACGAAGACCACCGATAAGTTGAAATACATTATCTGCTATGCTTCCTTTATAAGCAACTCTTCCTTCAACTCCTTCAGGAACAAGTTTTTTAGCTCCGCTTTGGAAGTATCTGTCTGAAGAGTTATTTGCTTGTGACATTGCTGCAACAGAACCCATTCCTCTGTATGCTTTAAATTGTCTTCCTTGATATATGATAAGTTCTCCAGGTGCTTCTTCTGTTCCTGCGAACATGCTTCCAAGCATTACAGTGCTTGCACCTGCTGCGATTGCTTTTGAAATATCACCTGAGAATTTAATACCACCGTCTGCGATTACAGGAACGCCGTATTTATCTCCAACTTCTGCACAGTCCATAACAGCTGTGATTTGAGGCACCCCGATACCTGCAACGATTCTTGTTGTACAAATTGAACCAGGACCCATACCTACTTTTACTGCATCTGCCCCTGCTTTAATTAAATCTTCTGTTGCTTCTCCTGTTGCAACGTTACCTGCGATAACTTGTAAATCAGGATAAGCGTCTTTAATTTTCTTTAACCAGTTTGATACGTTTGTAGAATGTCCGTGAGCTGTATCAAGAACAAGAACATCAACTTTAGCTTTAACTAAAGCTGCAACTCTTTCCATTGTGTCAGCAGCAGTACCTACGGCTGCGCCTGCAAGAAGTCTTCCTTGTTCGTCTTTTGCCGCATTTGGATATTGGATTTTCTTTTCAATATCTTTAATTGTAATTAAACCTTTAAGTTTATAATTTTCATCTACTATAGGAAGTTTTTCTATTCTATTTTTCTTTAAGATTTTTTCTGCTTCTTCAAGAGTTGTTCCTTCAGGTGCAGTGATTAAATTATCTTTAGTCATTGCATCTTTAATTTTCTTTTTAGGATCTCTTTCAAATCTTAAATCTCTATTTGTGATTATACCAACCAATGTTCCGCTTTCGTCTGTAATTGGAACACCTGATATTTTATATCTTGCCATTATTTCATTTGCATCTTCGATTACGTGTTCAGGTGATAGGAAGAAAGGATCTATTATAACACCATGTTCACTTCTTTTTACTTTATCTACTTCGGCTGCTTGTTGCTCTATTGTCATGTTTTTATGAATTATACCGATACCGCCTTGTCTTGCCATAGCAATAGCAAGTTTTGATTCTGTAACTGTATCCATTCCGGCACTTATTAGTGGAACGTTAAGTTTAATTTTCTTTGTTAAATATGTTGATGTGTCTACTTGTGAAGGGATAACATCGCTTTTTCTTGGTATTAATAATACATCGTCAAATGTTAATCCTTCTTTTAAAATTTTTCCCATGATAGCCTCCTTTAAAATATAAAAAAATCGAAGATATGTTTTGCCTATCTTCTAAAATGTAAACTATATTTAATTTATATATATATTAATGCAAAAATTGATTTTTGTAAACAGTAATTTTAACAAAAAATAAGAAAATATTTTCAGTTTTTCCAAATGTTTCACGTGAAACATTTACTGCTTTTATTTATCTTATTATTATATAGTATATATTTTTTATTTTTGCTATTCATATATAATAAATCATGGTTATAAAATATTTATAAATTAAGTTATATTTTAATATTACTTTGTGTCTTATATAGCTTCATCGTATGATATACAGCTAATTATTAACTAAATTTTTTTAATTTTAATTATACATTTATATATTTAATCTATAATATATATACTTTCTTATTAATTATTTTATATTAGAAAAAAATATAATCATTTTTTCATTTTAATTTCATATAATATTTATGTTTATTTCTTATAATATATAAAACATTAATGTGATATTTAATATGAACAGTTTAAATTTACTCCTTTGAAATTTAGTAATATTATGTTTCACGTGAAACAATTTTTAATATTAAATTTATTGAAGGGGTAGTTTTTCTATGTTACAATGTGTTAGTAAAAAAATATAGGAAGAAGAATGTTTATGACTAAAATTATATCATTATTTAATCAAAAAGGCGGGGTAGGGAAAACTACAACTGCCGTAAATTTATCCGCTTGTCTTACAAAAATGGGTAAAAAAGTTTTGGGAATAGACCTTGACCCTCAAAGTAATTTTACAAGCGGACTTGATATCGATAGAACAACATTGGAAAACAGTACATATGATATTATAGTAAATGAAATGGATGCAGCTGATGTTGTAATAAAAACAGAAGTTGAAAATTTGGATTTAATTCCTTCAAGCATAGATCTTGCAAGTGCAGAAATAGAAATTGCGGGAAGACCTAAAAGAGAAACAATATTAAAAAGAGGGATAAAAAGCATAGTAAATAATTATGATTATGTAATAATAGACTGTGCACCTTCTCTTGGACTTTTACCTGTAAATGCACTTTGCGCTTCAAATAGTGTTCTTATCCCAATTCAATGTGAATATTATGCACTTGAAGGGGTAAGCCAACTTATGAATACAATCAACCTTGTAAAAAAAGGTATCAATCCTAAATTAAAGGTTGAAGGGGTATTACTTACTATGTTTGATAATAGAACTAATCTTTCAATGCAGGTTGTGGAAGAAGTTAAAAGATTTTTTGGAAAAAAAGTTTATGAAACTATTATTCCAAGAAATATAAGACTTGCGGAAGCACCAAGTTATGGACAAACTATTGTTGATTATGATCCATCTTCAAAAGGATATAAAGCTTATATGCAGCTTGCAGATGAGCTTATTAAGAAAGGGGAATAAATAATATGGCAAAGAAAAAGTCAGGAGGGCTTGGAAGAGGACTTTCGGCGTTGATTCCGCAGGAAGATGTGGATGGAGTTTTTTCTGAAAATGAAGAACGAGACATAAAACATATTGACATAAATTTAATAAGAGCTAATACAAATCAGCCTAGAAAACAATTTGATAAAGAAAAAATAAACGAGCTTGCAAGCTCTATTAAAGAACATGGAATTATTCAACCTTTACTGGTTGTTAAAAAAGATGATGATTATATAATCGTTGCAGGGGAAAGAAGATACAGAGCTGCCATTGTTGCAGGTCTTAAAGAAATTCCTGTTATCGTTAAAGAATACAGCGAAAAAGAAATAAGCGAAGTTGCTTTGATTGAAAATCTTCAAAGAGAGGATTTAAATGAAATTGAAAAAGCTGTGGCTTATAATGAGCTTAAAGAAAGTTTTAATATGACTCAAGAAGATATCGCAAAAAGACTTGGAACAAGCAGGGCTTCAATTGCAAATACATTAAGACTTTTATCTTTAAGCGAAATAGTAAAAGATGCAATAAGAAATAATCTTATTTCTGCGGGGCATGCAAGAGCGATTCTTTCTGTGGAAGAAGAATACAGAGAAGAGTTTTTGGAACTTATTATAAGTAAAAAGCTTTCTGTTAGGGAAAGTGAAAAATTGGCTAAAGAATTTAAAGGTAAAGAAAAAGAAAAACCTATAAAAAAAGAAAAGAAGGAAAATCCTTATATTAAAGATTTGGAAAACAGATTGTCTTTTACATTTGGAACAAAAGTAAAATTAAAAGATAATGGAAATAATAAAGGCAGTATTGTGATAGATTATTATTCAAATGATGATTTATCAAGACTTTTAGAACTTTTTAAAATAGAGGAAAAATAAACTATGAATAATAAAGAAACAAAATATTTTGCAACAGCTATGTTAGTAAACGGACTTCAGTTATTATTATGTTTTATAATTTATCTTGTAAGTCTGATAATCGGAGTAAATAATGTAATCATTGCGGGAGTTATGCTTATAGCGGAAATGATTATATGGCTTGTATGTGGATTTAAACTTGCGGTAAGCGGTAAAATGGATAAATTCTGGAAGTTGTTTGTAGGTGCTTTTATTGCAATAGTTCCTATCTTGGTTTATACTTCCATTGCTTATGGAGTAAGTAAACTTGTGCCTACTCAGTCTCAAGGTTGGACAGAGTTTTTCTTCCTTGGCGGTCCATTAATATTCTATAATAAACCAGTTACTCTTTTAATGAGTATTTTTAGAGGTCATGGTTATTTATTATTTGCGGCAAATTATGTCATTATTACTGTTTGTTACTTTATCGGTGAATTTTTCGGTTTTGTAATTAATGGCGGTAAAAGAATGATGAATAATAAAAAAAGTGCTAAGGCAAGCAAAAAAGAAAAAACACCAAAAGTTAAAGAAAAAAAGTTAAGCAGAAAAGAAAAGAAACAATTAAAGAAAGAACAAAAGAAAAATAAAGAATTATCTATTGAAGAAGATGATAATGAAGAAGAAGCTAAAGACTCTTTAGATACAGAAAAAGAATATGTCAATACAGAAAACGAAAATAAAAGCGCTGAAGAATTAAAAGAAAAAAACGAAGTTGTTGAAGAAGAAACAAACGTAAATGTATTAACAGAAAAAATTACTCCTGAAATTGAAGAAAAAGAAGACAGATTGGCAGAGGAAATTGTAAATAATATTTTAAAGGAGAATTTAAAAGAGCAAAGAGCAAAACAAAATAAAGAAAATGAATAATCTTTGCTATTTAACAAAATAGATTATGCTTACATGGATAGATATTTTAATTGTCGGTATTATATTGGTATGTATGATATGGGGGACATTTAGAGGGCTTGTTAAAAGTATATTTTCCATAATAACAATTATATGCAGTTTTATTGTAGCAAAAGTTTTTGCAGGAACATTAAGCATTTGGCTTATTAATAATACAAGAATAGAAGATACAATTCATACTTTTTTAAGAGTAAATAATGTTATTCCGGAAAGTGTGTCAAATAGTGTAGAGCAGGGAAGTGCTAATGTAACAGATTGGTTTGCGGGTTTGAACATAGGAGATATTCCATCATCGATAATTCATTTTTTTGAAAATCTATGGAATAGTGGTTCAAACACTGTAAGCTCGGGAGGTAATATGGCAGTAGATGCGCTTACCGCATCAATTGTTTCATTTATATCTTTTGTAGGTATTTTAATTTTGGCTTACGTAGTGTTATCTTTGATAGTTGAAATTTTAAATCTTGCAACAAAACTTCCTGTTATAAGAACATTTAATAAACTCGGTGGAGCATTGTTTGGAATTGTTAAAGGGCTTATAATAAACTTAATACTAATAAGTATTATATTTGTCATAGCGATATTCTTAAAAGATTCATCTCTTAATGTTGCACTGAGAGATTCGATGTTTGCAAGTTATTTTTATATAGGATATATATTGTTTTAAGAGGTTATTATGGAAGAAAAATATTATGCGGATGATATTGTGGTTATGAAAAAAGGTCATCCATGCGGTGTAAATGAATGGAAAATAATAAGAATAGGGCTTGATGTCAAGCTTGAATGCATGGGATGCGGAAGAATAATTACAATTCAAAGAAATAAATTTAATAAAAGTGTAAAGAACAAAAAATAAAAGGATATCGATTGATATCCTTTTTATTTTAGTGTTGTTGTTTTTTCTTTAATGTAATTGCAGTTGTAATACCAATAATTGAAATCATAAATGTAATTACAAATAATGTCATATTTGAATTGTCACTTGTTTGTGGTGAAACAGTTTCTGCATTATCATTTTTGTTATTATCTGTTGATGTAGAACCTGTACTTTCTGAAGAAGAATCATCTTTATCTGTTGAAGGTATTGTGATATTACCACCAGTATTTAGATCTTCTTCATTTATAATAACGTTATTTCCTGAATTATTAATTACTGTAACATTTTCTGGTATAGAAAGTTTTGTGTTTTCAGGAATAGCTAGAAGTTCAATTTCATCGCCTGATTTTAAATTTTTAATTGCTTCATTAAAATCTTCTTCTCCAACTACAGTTTTATTACCAATTTTCGCACTATATTCGCTGTTTACATTAACATTATCACCAAGTTCCTTAAGGAAAGTTCCACCTGTTATTTCAATTTTATTTGTTCCTGTTGAATCAACAGTACCATTTATAGTTCCTTTTTGAATGATAACTTTACCTTCTTCTGTACTAGATACGTTACCGTTAATATCAGTACCATTAATTGTAATTACAGGTGATTGAGAATCATATCCTGCACTTGTATAATTTGATGCTAAAACTTCACCGTTTATTGTTCCTCCGTTTAGAGCCATTTTACCGCCGTTTGTAGCATTAATATTACCGTTTATTGTTCCGCTTTCAAGAATTACGTTTCCACCGTCATAACCGCCCCATTTGTCAGAATCAAATGCCATTCCTCCTGCTGCTGCAGTTATTTCGCTTCCGCCTGTTATTGTAGTTGAACCATTGTTATTTGAAACGATATATTGTGTTAAATTGTCAGTTCCTGATAATTTAACATTATCAATAGTTAAGTCGCAATAATTTTGAATTAATAGTTTTGCTGTTTGTGATGTTATAGCACCGTTTTGAATTTTAACTGTTGAGCCTTTTAATAATTGAAGACCATTTGTTTCAGTACCTGTTGAACCTACAGTGTCTGTAATATCCCATGTAAAATTATTTAAATCGAATGTTATGTTTTGATTTTCATTTACTTTTACACCGGAACCTGTAAAATTGTCGTTAAATGTAATAACTGCATTAGTATTGTCCTTTGGAACAGCTGCCACCGCTTCTGCCACAGTATCATAATTTTTTTTGCTGTCTCCAATTTGGAGTGTTACTGCATCTGTTGCTGCGAATACATTTGAAAATAAAGAACATATGATAGCAATAATCGCAAAAACAGATATAATTTTTTTGCTTTGTTTTTTCATTAGTTTCTCCTTTTTTATTTTATAATTATTTTTACAACAACTTATATATAGTATATATTATTAACTATGTATTTTCAAGGGAAACCTTTATTTATAATATTATTAAAGAAATGTTTCACGTGAAACATTTTTATATTAAGTTTAGTGTTTTTAATATAAAAAGCCACATAGTCAAAGTGAACGAGCTTAATAGTGTTGTTATCATAACGGTTGAAGATGATAAAATGCCTTCATGCCCCATATTCTTTGCCATAATAAATGAGCTGACTGTTGTAGCACTTCCAAGCATAACAAGTATTGTAACAAGATAATCATTTCTGTATCCCATATAAACGCCGAGGGGTAAAAATAAAGCACAAAATACTATTAACTTAAGAACAGCACATATGATTGTAGGTTTTATTTCTCCAACTGCCTTTTTAAAATTAAAACTTGCACCTATGGATATAAGACCAAGCGGAGTTGCAAGGTTTGCCAAGTTTTCTAATGTAGTATCCATTATTACGGTCTTTGAAAGTCCTGATAAAGACCATAAGATTCCAAATACAATACCTAAAATTATAGGATTTTTTAGTATATCTATAAAGGTAGACTTTATAACTTTTCCATCAAGTTTTTCTTTATTTGGTTTGAATATTGAAAGTATTATAACAGCGGCAATGTTATAGAGAGGAACTGCGCCTATAATCATTAAAGGGGAGGCTCCTATGTTTCCGTAAATGTTTTGTACGAATGCTATTCCGATAATTGATGCAGAGCTTCTGTATGAACCTTGAATAAATTCTCCCTGTATATTTTTGTTTTTTAAGAATAAAGATATAACATAGGATATCAAAATTGAAATAAAAGTAGCTATAAAGCAGAATAAAACAAATTTTGTATCCCAAAGTTCAATAAAATCAACACTGCTTACATCTTCAAATAAAAGTATTGGAAGAGCAATAGAAAATACTATTTTATTTAAGCCCTTATTAAATTCTTCATTTATTATATTTATCTTTTTTAAAAACATACCCACAATCATAATAAGGAAAATAGGTATTGTCGCGTTTAAACTGAAAATCAAACTGTTCATAATAACACCTCAAAGAAAATTTTAACACATTATTTTTTTCTTCAAGAACATTTTTATTATGTATTTGTTTTCAAATTAAACAATGATACATATTTAGTGATTAAATAATATTTAAAGTAATTAATATATTATTTTTTAAGGGGAAAATTATTACTTTAAATGTTATAAGTATTTTGAAATAGTAATAAAGCACTGTTATGTAATATTACAAAATATATTAAGGTATAATAAAAAAAAGAGATACAATATTGTATCTCTTTTTTATTTGATTATTATACTGTAATTTTCTTTTCTTGGTTTTGCTTCTTTTATTTCGCCCTTTGAGTAACCAAGAGATAAAGCTCCTATCCCAACTAAATCATCACTTAAATTCCATTCTTTTAAAAGAGCTTTTCCTTCATCTGTATTAAACATTTCGTATTCTCTGTTTATCCAGCAAGTTGAAAGTCCCAAAGAATGAGCAGCAAGCATCATATTTTCAAGTGCACAAGTACCGTCTTGAACATGCGTTCTTGCATTTTTGTCAGCTAAAACTATTATTACTGTTGGAGCATCATAATAAGGATTTGAATCACTTCCCATAATCTCTGCATTCATTTTTGCAAGTTTTGTTAAAGTATCTTTGTTTTGTACGGCCACGATAACAGGAGATTGTTTGCCCATTCCAGAAGGTGCATATTCACCTGATTTTAAAATAAGCTTAAGTGCTTTGTCACTTATTTGTGTATCCTTATAACTTCTTACGCTTCTTCTTGAAAGAATATTTTCAATAACCTGGTTTGACATATAAATCCCTCCTAAACGTCTATTATATATATATTTTAATACAAATAATTAATATATACAATATTTAAGAATAAATAAGGATATATGTAATTTGTATTAGTAACGTTTTTCAACTTCTTCAATAAACATTAGAGTAAATACTATAATAAGTCCTATTACTGAAAATAATACTGCTTTTGTGAAAAATATCTTTGTTAAAAGACTTCCAATAATAGCACCTAAAATAAAGAAACATATTATTCCATAATATTGAATGCTATTTCTTAATAACTGTTTGTTTTTGGTTTGTTTGTATTTGTATAAATTTTCTGTTGCACTTCTTAAATTTCCTGTGCACATTGTTGTTGCATATGCATTGCCGTTTACTTTTCTAAAGCCCTCTACCTGCAAAGAGCATACAAAGGATATTAATATGTTACATAAAGTGTCTAAATTTCCGGAAGGAATAAATCCTACAATTAAAAGAGTTATAATTTCAATTAAAATAATTATTTGTCTCCAATGTATGTTGTCGTTGTATTTATGTCTTTTCTTTATCATTTCTGCTGCAAGTATTCCGATAAAAAACGCGAATATAGGAAGGAAATAGAATCCAACCATTTGAAGATTTCCTTTTGATACATTTATTCCAAGCAAAACTATATTTCCTGTTTGGGCGTTTGCAAAAACACCTCCTCTTGAAATATAAGTATATGCATCTAGGAAACCTCCAACAATTGCCAAAATCATTCCCAGCCTATAGGTTTCGGACATTTGTTTCTTTTCTGTCATTTTATTGTCTTCCTTAGTTTATTTGTGATAGGTTTCATTGTTTATTATTTTAAAACTTCTATATATTTGTTCAAGTAACATTATTCTAAATAGCTGATGGGGGAAAGTCATTTTGGAAAAGGAGATTTTTTTATCTGCCTTTTTAAGTACGCTGTCGCTTATTCCAAGGCTACCGCCGATAATAAAGGTTATGTTGCTTTTACCTGTTATTGATAAATTTTCTATTTGCTTTGAAAATTCTTCTGATGATAATTGTTTTCCTTTAATATCCATTGCAATAACAAAAGAGTTTTTAGGAATTTTTGAAATAATTTTTTCGCCTTCTTTTTCTTTTGCAATATTATCGAGAGAGTCATTACCGGTTAGCTTCTCATCCGGAAGTTGAATTAAATTTAACTTTACAAATCTTGAAAGTCTTTTTGAATATTCATTCTCAGCCATAACCCAATATTTTTCTTTTAATTTACCTACACATATTATATTAATATTCATCTTTTTTCTTCCAAAGTATTTTTATTAATGTATAAATTTCATTTTCTTTACTGCATATTTTTATGTTTGTATATTTTTGACCTTCTTCAACAGTATCTTTTGAATAGACAATCGGTTCGTCATTTATAGTAATTTGTTTTTTATATGTAACTTGGATTTTATAAGGTAGATAATTACTTAAAACATCTTCATCTACATAGTCTAAGAAATATGAAAAATATAAAGAATTGTTTACGTGATTGTTAGTATCTAAATCGCAGTGTCTTATTTGAAGAGGTTTATATTCTACATTATTAAATAGTTCGTCATCAATTTTATCAACATCAAAACCTCTTCCTTTTTCTATATCTTCAATATCATAAACATTTGCTATTTCTTTTGTTACTTTTCTTATTTTAAAAGTATCTTTTTCAACGAACAGCCATCTTGTTTTTGCTTCTATTAGAATTTTTCCATTTTCATCTTTTAACAAAAATATTCTGTTACCATAGAATTTATTAAATGAATAAGGATATGTTTCAACAGTTATATAATCGCCTATTTTACCAAAGTGGTATATGTTCATATCATAATTTAAAAGTATCCAAGTAAGGTCACTTGTTCTGTCTATGCCAAGTGTTTCATCTTGTTTTAAAAATATATCTTGAAACCACCTTGCAGCTTCCATAGGTTTTAGTCTGTTAAAATTATCAACGTTTGAAAACTTTATTCTATGCTTTTCCGTTATATATGATTTTAAATTCTGCACTTTATCACCTGCTTATAATATTTTTTTATATTATACTACCAAAAATATAATTTTCAAATAATCCTTCAAATGTATCATATATATTTTTTTCTTGACAAAGGTATATGCGGTGATATAATGATTTTGTTAAAACGTCTTGCATCCTTGGTAATAACCTAAAAGAAGGAGTGAGAACGGAGGTAAATATGAATAATAAATTATTTAAAGACACAAAATCTTTTACATTTTTAAGCATAATGCTTGCTTTAACTATTTTTTTCACTTATACGGTCGGAATGATTCCTACGGGGATGGCTTCGATGGCAGTTCTTGCATTTTTCCCAACAGTTTTAACTTCACTTATATATGGTCCTAAGACGGGTGCATTTATGGGGATTTTAGCTGGAATTGTTGCTATGTCAAAAAATATCATAATGCCATCAGGATTACTTTCTCCTTATTTTATAAATCCTCTTGTGTCAGTTTTCCCAAGAATGTTTATAGGAATTATACCTTATTATGTATACAGACTTCTGGATAAAATAATAAAACAAAAAGATATAGTAGCCTTTATATCAGGAATGATGGGTGCTGTTACAAATACAGCTTTTGCAATGACTATGCTTTATCTTGTTTATGCAAAAGATATAATAGCGGTTACGGGAAAAGCTTTTAAAGCTGTTTTACTTGGCATTATTACTTCTTCTTCAGTAATAGAAGCCATTATAATGGGTATTGCAACTTTTGCTGTTTTAAAAATTTATCTTATGAAGAAAAATACTATTGCGGCAAATATAAAAAAGAATATATAACATTTATATGTAATTATAAAAAGGAAGAAGGATAATATAATGGGTAGTTTATTTAAAGATACTAAACAGTTTACATTTATGAGCATAATGTTTGGAATAACAATATTTTTTACTTATACTGCAGGAATGATTCCTGCAGGTATGGCATCTGTTGCAATACTTTGTTTTATTCCTACTGTTCTTACATCTCTTATTTATGGAATAAAAGCTGGTGCATTTATGGGGGCGCTTGCTGGTCTTGTTACTCTTTCAAGAGCAATTATCGCTCCTGCAGGAATACTTGACCCATATTTTATAAATCCTCTTGTATCAGTTCTTCCTAGAATTTTTATAGGTATTGTTCCGTATTTTATATATAAGATTGTAAAAATGTTAACAAAGTCAAAAGCTTTAAGCTTTTTCTTTTCTGGTGCCTTTGGGGCAATAATAAATACAGCACTTGTTATGCCAATGTTATATTTAATTTATGGTACAGAAATTGCCAAAGCAGTAGGAACTAGTTTCAAAGTTCTTTTGATTGGTATTATTACATCTTCCATGTTGTTGGAAGCATTTGTAATGGGAATATTTACTGTTGCAATAATGATGGTATATATAAAGAAAAATCCAAATATAAAAGTAGAAAAATAGGAGAGAAAAATGATTTTAGTTATTGATGTAGGCAATACCACTACACAACTTGGTATTTTTAAAAATGATAAGTTAATACATGAGTTTAGATATATTACAAAACAAGATAGAACAAGTGATGAAATAGGGACTCTTATAATAACATTCTTTTCTCATTTTGGTATTAATATAAAAGATTTTCAAGGAGCAATTATTTCAAGTGTTGTTCCTGATGTAAATTATCATTTAGTTAATGCAATAAAAAAATATTTATGTGTTACTCCTATGATTGTTGGTAGCGGAATTAAAACAGGTATTAACGTAAGAACAGATAACCCAAAAGAAGTAGGTGCAGACAGAATCGTAGATGCAGCGGCAGCTTATAATATATATAAATGTCCTGTTATAGTGGTAAACTTTGGAACTGCAACAAGATATGATTATGTAAATAAAGATGGAGTATTTTCTTATGCGGTAACATCTCCTGGTATTCAAATATCAGCCGATGCACTTTGGAAACAAGCTGCAAAACTTCCTAAGATAGAAATAAAAAAACCAGATAGTATACTTGCAAGCAATACTATAACAAGTATGCAGGCAGGTCTTGTATACGGATATATCGGACAAGTTGAATATGTTATAAGAAAAATGAAAGAAGAATTAAACGAAGAGGGAATAAAAGTCGTAGCATGTGGAGGATATGGAAAAATAATTTATCCTGAAACAAATGTTATAGACGATTTTGACCCATTACTTACATTAAAAGGATTAAAGATTATATATGACAAAAACAAAAAATAATTATTTTAGCAAACTTTTTAAACAAAACAAAGGAATATTAGCTCCAATGGCAGGTGTAACAAACCTGCCTTATCGTATTTTTATGAAGGAAATGGGCTGTAGAATATTTGTAAGCGAAATGGTAAGCGCTAAAGGAATATTTTACGGAAGTAAAAACACATTTCCTTTAATGGAAACAAATGAAATCGAGCATAGGGATTGTGCCTGTGGAATTCAAATATTCGGAAGCGACCCTGAAATTATGGGTAAGATAACAGATGAACACTTGAATGATACAGAGTTTGACTTTATAGATATAAATATGGGCTGTCCTATGAAGAAAATAGTAAATAACGGGGACGGTTCTGCGCTTTTAAAAGATCTTGTAAAAGCAAGAGAGGTTACTGAGGCTGTTAAGAAAAACTCAACTAAACCCTTAAGCGTAAAAGTAAGACTTGGCTTTAATGAAAAATATATACTTGATATTATAAAAGCTGTAGAAGACGGCGGAGCAGATATGATTACCGTACACGGAAGAACAAGGGAGCAGGTATTCACCGGAGAAGTTGATTATGATGAAATTAAAAAAGCAAAAGAGAATGCAGATGTTCCTATAGTAGTAAACGGTGATTTGGATAACTATCTTAAAGCAAAGGAAAAAATGGATTATACAAAAACAGATGCCGTAATGATAGGAAGAGGGGCAAATTATGATCCGTTTATTTTTTCTCAGTTTAACGAACTTATTGAAGGTAAGGAAGTTAGCGTATATAATAATCAAGATAAAATAAATGCTGCAAGAAAACATTTTGAAATTCACATGAAATATTCAACTGCAAAGAAAAGTGTTGTGGAATTTAGAAAATATTTATATTGGTATATAAAAGGAATAAAAAACAGTGCCAAAATACGAAACAGCATAAATAACATTTTTGAACAAGAACAAGTATATGAAGTATTTGACAGAATAGACGATATATTAAAAGAAGGAGAATAAAAATATGAAAAGCATGACGGGCTTTGGAAGAGGTGAATATAGAAGTGAAAAACTTGTAATTGATGTTGAAATAAAAACAATCAATCATCGTTACAGAGATTTTAATATAAGACTTCCAAGAAGATATTCAGCCTTTGAAGAAAAAATCAGAAACCTTATAAGTGAAAAAGTAAACAGAGGAAGAATAGATGTATTTATAAAGACTGAAAAATTTGGAAGTGAAGATGTATCTCTTCATTATGATAAAGAGCTTGCAGGGGAATATTATCAAATATTAAATCAAATAAAAAATGATTTCCCTGGGGTAAATGATGATATATCAATCATAAACATTGCAAGATATCCTGATGTAATAAAAGCAGAAGAAGCAGAAATTGACCTTGAGGAACAATGGAAATACTTTGAAAGTGCCATAAAAGAAGCAGTAGATACACTTGTTGAAAGCAGAAGTGCAGAAGGTGAAGCATTAAAGAAAGATTTCGTAAAAAGAATTAATATTATCGATGAACAAAAAGAAACAATATCAAAACTTGCTCACGAAATCCCAGAAAATTATGCAAAAGAATTAAATGACCATATAGAAAAATATAAAATAGGCGTTATTGATTCTGATAGGATAGCAACTGAAATTGCACTTTATGCAGAAAGAGTAAACATAACAGAAGAACTTGTAAGACTTTCAAACCATTTAAAATCTTTCCTTTCAATAATAGAAAAAAAAGAACCTATTGGAAGAAAGCTTGATTTTCTTTTACAGGAAATTAACAGAGAAGCAAACACAATTGCATCAAAATCAAACAGCTTTGAAATAAGTACTGCAGTTGTTGAAATAAAAAGCGAGTTAGAAAAAATAAGAGAACAAGTTCAAAATATAGAATAGTAGGAGAAGAAAATGAGAGGAAACTTATTTGTAATATCAGGTCCTTCAGGAAGTGGCAAAAGTACAATATGTTCACTTCTTGAAAAAGAAGATAAAATAAAGATATCAATTTCAGCAACAACAAGAGATAAAAGAACAGGTGAAGTTGACGGAGTAAATTATTTCTTTCTTACAAAAGAAGAATTTGAAAAAAAGATAAAGGAAAATGCTTTTTACGAATATGCCAATGTATTTAATAATTACTACGGTACTTTAAAAGCAAAAGTTGATGAAATGCTCGATGAAGGATATCATGTAATACTTGAAATTGATGTTCAAGGAGCAATGCAGATAAAAGAACAAAATAGTGAAGCAAAGTTAATCTTTATAATGCCTCCAAGCGAAGAAGAGCTTATAAACAGACTTACAGGAAGAAACACTGAAAGTGAAGAACAGCTTAAACTTAGAATAGGCACGGCAAAAAAAGAGATATCATATAAAGATAAATACGATTATGTTGTAGTAAATGATAATCTTGAAAAAGCCGTAGAAGAAATAAAAGAAATAATTTTAAAATAAAATCGACAAAATAGTCGGTTTTTTTGTATAATAAAATAAAAAAAGGAAGAAAGCAAATGGAATATAAAATCAGCCCATCTCTTATGTGTATGGATTTACTTAATATCGAAAAGCAAATAAAAATACTAAATAAATATGTATATTCATATCATGTTGACATAATAGACGGAGTATACTTCAAGAATTTTTCTTTTACACCCCCTTTTATGAAGGCTATACGAACTATTACAGATAAAAAGTTAGATGCACATGTAATGTTAATAGATCCATTTTATTATTTAGAAGAAATGGTTGAAAGCGGGGCAGACTGTGTAAGTATTCACAGCGAGAAACTTATAAACGAAGCATTTAGAACAGCAAAATTTCTTCATGATAGAAATAAAGATTTTGGGGTAGTGTTAAGCCCCGAAGCAAAAGCAAGTGATTTGGAAAAATATATTGAAAAGGTAGATAAAGTTACTGTAATGAGCGAAGAACCTGGGTTTGCCGGAGGAGAGTTTATTTCTGGAAGTCTTGATACAATAAAAGAACTTGTTAAAATTAGAGAAGAAAAGAAATTAAACTTTTTGATTGAAGTTGATGGAGTAGTAAATAAAGATCATTTTAGAGAATATAAAGATGCGGGAGTTGATATTTATATAGTAGGAAACAGAGGATTATTTTCTCTTGATGATGATTTGGAAAAAGCAGTAAATATAACCCTTGAACAAATAGCAAAAGCATAAAAAGAACGGTACTACCGTTCTTTTTTAATGTCCCGCAGGTTTTCTATAAAGTAGATCATGTTCTTTATATGTATCCCCGTATATAAATATAGCTAAAGTTATTAAAAGAGGAATAATAGCAAGCCATATTGATTTTTCAACAAGAAAACTACAAGCAAATGTTAATATAAATCCACCTATTACAAAGAAGAATAACATACATAAATGAGTTAAGCATTTATTTAACAATGTATAGTCTTTTTTCCTTATGATTCTTGACATCGCTAT
Source organism: Anaerofustis sp. NSJ-163 (assembly GCF_024135845.1). Classification (NCBI taxonomy): domain Bacteria; kingdom Bacillati; phylum Bacillota; class Clostridia; order Eubacteriales; family Eubacteriaceae; genus Anaerofustis; species Anaerofustis sp. NSJ-163. Next base: position 45,353 of record NZ_JAMYJV010000003.1, on the reverse strand, counting down.
TCCTATTTGTCTTAAATGATTAGTGCAAAAAGTTGTGGACATTGGAATGCCTTCAGCTTGTCTGAATGTATTATACTGCATTGAAGCAATAAAATTAATGGATACCTGTACTATTTGATTTGGAAGTGTAAGAGGAATAAGCCCCATGATAAAAAGAACAATTATTTCAAAAGCGATAAGATACGTATCCCATCGTAAAAATCCCAGTTTTTTTATTGGAGAGGGGAGAGATTCTGATATGAAAGCTCCGAGAAAGTAAGCAGTTATTGGAATTAAAAAATAAAAACCGTGTGATATGTTTCCTTTTCCAAATGCGATTGCCATCATTACAAAGTTTGCTGTTTGTGCATTACAAAACACACCGCCTCTTAGATTAAAAGTATATGCTCCCATCATTCCTGCACTGCACATCAAAAGCAAATATACCAGTTTCGATTCACAAAAAAGGTATTTTGAATTATTTTTTTCTTTATTCATATTCTTACCTCAAAACATGTTATGTTTTATAGTATAGAACAGTAGCAATAAAACTTCAAGTGTTAAAGAAATATGATTATTTCCTGGGTAATAAAAAGAAGAGTCATATATATGACTCTTCTTTTGGGTAAAATTATATATTAAAGTAAAAATGATAGATAACTACATTATATTATATTTTATTAAAATATCTTTAGCTACCAAGTATCTGCTTACTCTTTCATTCATTGCCTGTTTTTCTATATATTTATGTGCCTGTTCTTCATTAAGCTTTTCATTTTCCATTAAAATAAGTTTTGCTCTGTCTACAATTTTAATTTCTTCTATTTTGTTTCTTAGCTTTTCATTTTCTTTTTTTAGATTTAAGAGTCTGTTCTTAAGTGCCATTTGCATTTTAAAAGCTTGATAAAACATAGGTTTAATAATTGGTTTTTGAAGTACAAAAACCCCTGCAAATTCAACATCAGCGCTTATTTGTTCAACAATTTCGCTTTTTACCATTAAAATTGTTCCTATATTGAGCCTTGCAAAATCCAGGCTAAGTTGAGTTCCTGTTTCTTCTTTTAAAGGAGTATTTATAATTGCAACAGCTACTTCGTTGTTTGTTACATATCTTCTTGCCTTTGAAGCAGAGGATGTCGTGATTATTTGAACATTATGATATTCTTTTAATAGTTGACATAAAGTATCTTTTGCTTTTTCGCTATATGAAACTATCAATACTTTATCCAAATAATCACCTCCCAATGATATATACTTTTTTTACTCAGTTAAAAAATATTTAAGTTCTTGAATGTCTTCGTCTATTTGTAAATCTTTTTTTCTTTTATTGACAAAGTTATATACAAGATTTTCTCCAAGACATTCTTTTACGAATATACTGTTTTCAAAAACGCCAAGTGCTAAACTAAAATTATCTGCAAGATTATCAAAATTTTCTATTTTTGTATCTTGGGTAAAATATTTCAAATTAGCATTTTCGTTTAATTCTTCTTTTTTCTTAATACCCTCTAATCCTGCATTGATTACAAGAGCAAAAGCCAAGTAAGGATTAGCCGTAGGGTCAAGACTTCTTAATGTAATCTTGCTTCTTTTTTCAATATAGTCTGTTATTTTAATAAGAGTATTAGGGTTCTTCTTTGACCAAGTAATTGATTTTGGCGCATAAAATTCCCCAAATCTTTTATATGAGTTTCTTGTTGGATTTAAAATTGCGGTTATTTCTTTTATTCTGTTCATGATTCCTGCAATAAAATATTTTGCATCTTTAGAATCTTCAAGTCCTTTTGATAAAATATTTTCATTGTCTTTAAATACAAGAAGATTAAGATGAAGCCCGCTGCCTGATAATTCTTTTAGAGGTTTAGGCATGAAAGTAGCATATCCGCCGTTTTTATTTGCAATTGCTTTTACAATCCATTTGAATGTAACAAAATCATCTGCAGCAAGCAAGGCTTCGGAGTTTCTAAATATTATTCTGTTTTGTCCGGGGCCTCTTTCATGATGAGAACTTATAGGAGTTATTCCCATTTCTTCAAGAGTAAGGCAAATTTCTCTTCTGATATTTTCTCCCTTGTCAACAGGGGAGATATCAAAATATCCTGCTTCATCATAAGGCATTAAAGTAGGCTGTCCTTCGTCGTCTGTTTTGAAAATATAAAATTCGCATTCAGTACCTACTTTTATTGTATATCCCATTTCCTTTGCTTTGTTAACTGCTTTTGTAAGAATTCTTCTTGAGTCATTTTCAAAATTTTCTCCATTTGGATACTTTACATCACAAAAGAATCTTGCAACCCTTCCTTCCGATGGTCTCCAAGGAAGAATTGATAAAGTAGTCGGATCCGGAAATAAAAGTAAAGTATTGTTTTTTTCGTTTGAAAATCCGTCTATGGCAAATCCGTCAAAGGCTATTCCGTTTTCAAAAGCATTTTGCAGTTCATCTGACATTATAGCTATATTTTTTTGAATGCCGAATACATCACAAAATGCAAGTCTTATAAATTTAATGTCATTTTCTTTAACGAAATTGATGACTTCCTTTGTAATATTATTCATATACCCTCCTAATGATTAGTATATAATTGTTTGTATGGACTTTTTGTGTTTGGAATTATAATATAAAATTTACTTTCTATAATATTATCATAATCTTTATTAAAATAATTACAATATTTTTTTATATTATCTTTTATTTCCTCTAAATCTTCTTTTTCTGCTTCTTTAACGATAAGTTTATCACCTTCAAATACAGGTGGGTTATTTGTTCTAAGATAAATTTTACCCCCATGCATTCCCGTTGCACAGAAATTACCCATTGGAATTTCTTTATCTTCATATCCCAATCCTAATACAACGATATTTCCTCCTGCTTGATATTCTCCAAGGAATGAGCCGGTTTTGCCTCCAACGATTATTGCAGGTTTTTTATCTTTATAGGCTTTCATATGGATACCTGCTCTGTATCCTACATCACCCTCAACATATATTGTGCCACCACGCATTGCATATCCCGTTGCATCTCCGCTTGAACCGTGGATTACAATTTCACCGTCATTCATTGTATCACCTGTCGCATCTTGTGCATTTTCATTTATGGTGATTTGTGCACCGTCAAGATATGCGCCTACTGCATTTCCAGGTACTCCGTTTATTGTAAGATTAACTTTAGACATACCTGCACCTATAAATCTTTGTCCCATTACATCATCAATAGTTATGTCTAAATCTTTTAAAGCACAAGCTTTAATCTGTTCGTTTATTTGTCTGTGTTCAAGTCCTTTTGCCCCAAATCTCATAACTTTTTACCTCCAAGCTTAGAGTCTCTGTAATCTCTTGAAAATGCCATAAGTCCCGGATTATCTTTAACTAAATCAAAATCTATGTCATTTAGATTAATTTTTTCTCTTATTAAATAAGTATATATTCCGGCTTTATCTACATCTCCTATGATAATGAAACCTTTAAGAAGATTATTTTTATATACAAGTTTCTTATATTCATTTTCATTTTCTACTATATATTCTTCACCGTCGTAGTTTCCTGCTGTTACCATATGAAGACCAAATAATCCAAGAGAATTCATCGGCATTGCATTTTTATAGGATTTTTCTCCTCCTGCCATGTTTACTCCTGCTGTTTCGCCTTTAAAGTAAGCATTTGGAAGAAGTGCAAGGATGATATTTTGATCTCTTGTAATATCATAACTTTCAGTACAGTCTCCTGCAGCATAAACATCTTTAATTGTCGTCAACCCATGTTCATCGGTTATAATACCTCTGTTTACTTCACATCCTATTTCCTTTGCTAAGTTTACGTTTGGTCTTACACCTACCGCAACTACGAATATATCATAATCAAGCTTTGAACCATCTTTTAGGGTAGCTTGTTTTTCATCAATTTTATCAATACTGTTACCAAGGATAAATTTAACACCTTGGTTTTCAATATGTTTTTGGACCAGTTTGCATCCTTTTTCATCAAGAATACTTGGTAAAATTCTATCGGCAAGGTCAACAACGGTAACATTTTTAACTTTATTGTTAATTGCTTCCGCACATTTAAGACCGATAAGTCCTGCACCTAAAATTAATACTTTACTATCTTTTGTAATTGCTTTTTTAAGATTTAACGCATCATCCAAAGACATAAAAGTAAATTTGTTTTCTACCTTTTCTTCTCCTTCAATGTGAGGTGTAAAAGGGGAAGAGCCGGTTGCAATCATTAGTTTTTTGAAAGGGATGTTTCTTTTATTATTAAGGACGATACATTTATTTTCATAATCGATTTTTTCCGCCTTAACCCCTTTTATCACTTCCACATTGTTTTTTATATAAAAATCATCTTCTCTATATCTCATTTTTTCCAAAGTTGTCTTTCCTTCAACAAGATAAGATATCAAAGGTCTTGAATAGATAAAATGATTTTCATCCGTAACTAAAGTTATATCACCTGTTTTATCAACACTTCTTATTCCTTCTATTGTTCCAATGGCGGCAATAGAACCGCCAATAATTACATATTTACTCATAATTAACCCCTTTCCTCGAAAACAATGGCATTATTTGGACATCCTTTAACACAGTTTGGTTCTCCAAAAGAATTGTTTGTACAAAATTCACATTTGTTTACAACACTGTTTTCTTCATCGGGATGAATTGCACCGTAAGGACAAACTAAAACACAAGTCAAACATCCAATACATTTTTCTTTATCTACACTGATAAGTCCGTCTTTTATTGATAAAGCACCACTTATACAGCTTTTTACGCATATTGGTTCTTCGCAGTGTCTGCAAGATACAGCAAAGTGAATTTGATCTTTATCTTCAACTCTTATATTAGGATAGATTTTCTTTCCTTTAAGAGCTTTTATCATATTGTCTTCTTTACTGTTTGCAAACGCACAGTTATATTCACATAGGTGACATCCAAGGCACCACTTTTCGTTGACGTAAATTCTTTTCATATTTTATTCTCCTGCATGTTTTATTCCAAGTATTTCAAGTTCTTTTTCGTTAAGACCTACACCTCTTAACATTAATCTGTTTCCTTTTAGGGCTTCTATTGAGTTTATTCCCATACCGCCCATCATTTCTTTTATTTCATGTTCCCAAGCGGTTACAAGGTTTACTACTCTTTTATATCCAATATCAGGATTTAATCTTTTTACAAGGTCTGGTCTTTGAGTTGCAATACCCCAGTTGCATTTTCCGCTGTGGCAGTTTCTGCATAAGTGGCAGCCAAGAGCCATTAATGCTGAAGTTGCGATATAAACACAGTCGGCACCAAGGGCAATTGCTTTTACTACATCTGCACTGCTTCTTATACTTCCTCCAACAACAAGAGAAACATTATTTCTTATTCCTTCACTTCTAAGTCTTGAATCAACACTTGCAAGGGCAAGTTCAATCGGAATACCTACGTTATCCCTGATTCTTGTAGGCGCTGCTCCCGTTCCTCCTCTAAAACCATCAATTGCAATTATATCTGCACCGCTTCTTGCGATACCGCTTGCTATTGCAGCAACATTATGAACTGCGGCAATTTTTACGATAACTGGTTTTTTATATCCGGTTGCTTCTTTTAAAGAAAGAACAAGCTGTCTTAAATCTTCAATTGAGTAAATATCATGATGAGGAGCGGGGCTTATTGCGTCGCTTCCTTCAGGAATCATTCTTGTTTTTGAAATATCAGGTCCGATTTTTTCTCCCGGTAAATGTCCTCCAATACCAGGTTTAGCACCTTGTCCCATTTTTATTTCAATAGCCGCTGATGTATCAAGATAATCTTTATGTACACCAAATCTACCTGATGCAACTTGAACTATTGTATTTTTTCCATATTTATAAAAATCTTCGTGAAGACCACCTTCACCGGTGTTATACATTATTCCAAGTTCACTTGCTGCTCTTGCTAAACTTTCATGAGCATTGTAACTTATTGAACCATAAGACATTGCAGAGAACATTATAGGAACGTTTAGTTTGATTTGAGGAGGAGTGTTTGGAATAATATTTCCTTTATCATCTCTTTCAATTTTTACATTTTTCTTTCCTAAACTTACCTTTGTTTCCATTGGTTCTCTTAGGGGGTCAATAGATGGGTTTGTTACTTGAGATGCGTTTATAAGCATCTTATCAAAGTAAATAGGGTATTCTTTAGGGTTTCCCATTGATGCAAGAAGCACTCCACCGCTGTCAGCTTGACGGTAAATGTTTTCTATATGTTCAGCTTTCCAACTTGCATGAGGTTTAAAAGTATGATCGCTTTCAACGATTTTTAAAGCTTTTGTAGGGCATAGAGATACACATCTATGACATGCAACGCAGTTTGTTTCGTCACTTAACATAAGTTTGCTGTCTTCGTCATAAAAATGTACTTCATTTGCACATTGTCTTTCGCATACTCTGCACTGTATACATCTGTCTTGATTTCTTACCACTTCAAACTGTGGATGTATAAAATTAATTCCCATCTTATTCTACCCCCTTGTTTAATGTAACTATTACAGGTTCACCACCGGCAGGTGAGTAAATTTTATCTACTTGTTTTTGTATTATTTTTATTGCACTTTCTTCACTTGCCATATATACACTTTCTCCTTTTTCGGCAACAACCATTGAACGAAGTTTTAATCTGTCGTTAAGAGCCATAAGTCCTCCGTTAAAGCCTAAGATAATAGAGAAAGGACCTGTAATAAGTAGACTTGAAAACATAGTTCTTAAATATGAAAGTCTTTCTTTTTCTTTTTCGTCTTTTGTTTTTATTGTTTCCCAGAAAGGAGCAGCAACAACTTCAGCTGCTTCTTTTAATGTAAGTTTATTTTTTCTAAGCAAATAATCCATCATATATGTAATTACTTCTGTATCTGTTAGAAGATTACATTTATATCCAAACATTTCAATATATCTTCTGTTTGCATCATAAGAAGATATTTCACCGTTATGAACTATTGAGTAGTCAAGAAGACTAAAAGGATGGGCACCACCCCACCAGCCGGGAGTGTTGGTAGGGTATCTGCCGTGTGCTGTCCATGAATACGCTTTGTATTCATCTAGTTTATAAAATTCGCCTACATCTTCCGGATAACCTACTGCTTTAAAAGAACCCATGTTTTTGCCGCATGAGAATACATAGCAGCCTTGCATATTTGTATTTATATTCATAACGCATTCAACTACAAATTCTTTTTCGTCTAATTGAGAAGATTTTAGTTTAGATTCTTTTGGTAATACAAAATATCTATATATTAAAGGTTCGTTTGTGATTTTATCGATTTTTCTGGTTGGAATGATTCCTTGTTCGATAATATCAAAATGAGTATCTAAAAAAGCTTCACATTCTTTTCTTACAATATTGTCATCATAAAAAACATGAAAAGCATAATAATTTTTATATTCCGGATATATTCCGTAAGCAGCAAAACCTCCGCCAAGCCCGTTGCTTCTTTCGTGCATTACTTCAATTGATGTTATTATGTCTCTTCCGTCGGTTCTTTTCCCGTCTTTGTGAAAAATACCGCTTATGGCACATCCTGAAGGTATTCTTACATTTCCTTCTTTGTATCTTTCGTCAAATATCATTTTTACACCCCCAAAAAATAAAGCGCCCAATAAGCACATAAAAATAAAGTACTTATTGGACGCCGTTGTCCTTAATATTTAGTTAGTGTTATAAGTATAAACATAAAATTATAAAAATGCAAGAGAAATTTGTATTTTTTTTGAATTTTCTAAAAATTTAAAAAATTAAAAAAAATAACTTGACAAAAATAAATCCTCGTAGTAAAATCCATTCATACACAGCAAAGGCGCTGTAAGCAAAATGCTTACGGTGCCTTTTTGTTTTTAATAAGGCTCTTGTTAGATGAAATAATTATTAAATTTATAGTAGAAACCTAAAAGAAAAAATTGTATAATTATTTTATATGCAAAACTTATTAAGGTAGATACAAAATTAAACATGAAAGGATGTAAAAATTATGAGCGGAATACCCGAATTATTTGGCAGCAAGGTTTTTAATGACAAAACTATGCAAGAAAAATTACCGAAGGATACATATAAAAAATTAAAAGAAACAATAGAACAGGGAAAAAGACTTGATATAAGCATTGCGAATGAGGTTGCACACGCAATGAAAGAATGGGCACTTGAAAATGGTTGTACACATTATACTCATTGGTTCCAACCAATGACAAGTTTAACAGCTGAAAAACATGATGCATTTATCGAACCTGACGGAGATAATGTTGTTTTACGTTTGTCAGGTAAAGATTTACTACAAGCAGAACCTGATGCTTCATCTTTCCCATCAGGCGGACTTAGAGCAACAAACGAAGCAAGAGGATATACTGTTTGGGATCCTACAAGTTATGCTTTTATTAAAGATAATACTTTATGCATTCCTGCAATTTTCTGTTCTTACAATGGTGAAGTTCTTGATAAAAAAGCTCCACTACTTAAATCTATTGAAGCAATCAGTAATCAAACAAAAAGATTATTAAAACTTCTTGGAAAAGAATGCAGCGGTGCTAATACATCAGTTGGGGCAGAACAAGAATACTTTATTATTTCAGAAGAAATGTATAAGAAAAGACCTGACCTTATCTATACAGGAAGAACATTATTCGGTTCACCTTCTCCAAAAGGTCAAGAACTTGATGACCATTACTTTGGTTCAATAAAAGCACAAATTTTAGAATATATGGAAGATTTGGATAAAAGCCTTTGGGAATTTGGTATTACCGCAAAGACAAGACATAACGAAGTTGCCCCTGCGCAACATGAGCTTGCACCTGTATATTCATCAACAAATGCAGCAACAGACCAAAACCAAGTTATGATGGAAATGATGAAAAAAATTGCAAGAAAACACGGGCTTGTATGTCTTCTTCATGAAAAACCATTTGAAGGCATAAACGGAAGCGGTAAACATAATAACTGGTCTATCACAACAAAAGAAGGAGAAAATTTATTATCTCCGGGAAACGACCCTAAACAAAACATGCAGTTCTTATTAGTTCTTGCAGCAGTTGTAAAAGCAGTTGACGAACATCAAGATTTACTTAGAATTTCTGTAGCAAGTGCAGGTAATGACCATAGACTTGGTGCAAACGAAGCTCCCCCTGCAATTATCTCTATATTCCTTGGAGATGACTTAAAAGGTGTAGTTGATGCAATTATTTCAGATAATGATTATAAGAGCGAAGGAAAAACAAAATTCTCATTAGGTGCTACTGTAATTCCTGATTTAACAAAAGATACAACAGACAGAAACAGAACATCACCTTTCGCATTTACAGGTAACAAATTTGAATTTAGAATGGTTGGCTCAAAAGACTCTGTTGCTTGTCCTAACATGATTTTAAATACAATTGTTGCAGATGCATTTAGTGAATTTGCAGATAAATTAGAAAAAGATAATTCAGAAGAAGCAATCAAAGCTTTAATTAAAGAAACATTTACTGCTCATCAAAGAATTATTTTCAACGGAGACGGATATTCTGATGAATGGGTTGAAGAAGCTGCTAAGAGAAATCTTTTAAATTTAAAAACAAGTGCAGAAGCAATTCCTTATTACAGAAAGGAAAACAATGTAAAATTATTTGAAAAACATAAAGTTCTTTCTAAAGATGAACTTGAAAGCAGAACAGAAGTTTTACTTGAAGAATATGCAAATGTACTTTCAATTGAAGCAAAAGCTACCCTTGAAATGGCAAAAGGTTCAATCCTTCCTGCTTGTATAGCTTATGTAAAAGAAGTTGCAGAAACATTACAAGTTAAAAAGGCAGTTTGTCCTTTAGCAAACAGTGATGTTGAAGAAAAAACAGTTGTAAGAATAAGTGATTTAAATGCTAAACTATATAATTCAATTAACGTATTAGAAGAAGGTTTAAATGAAGCCGATAAAGTTGAAGATGCAGAACAAAGAGCAATGGCATTTAAGGAAAAAGTATTTGATAATATGGAAGAAGTAAGAAAATATGCAGACGAACTCGAAACAATTGTTGACAAAAAATACTGGCCATATCCTGCATATGGTGACATCTTATTTAGTGTTCAATAAGAATATAAATTAAATAAATCAAGGCACAAAGGCGTGTATGTAATCTTTATATTTACATACACGCCTTTTTATTTTATATATTTTAGGAGGAAAAGAAAAATAGGAACAACATTTTCTGCTCTTGATACTATTTGGGTATTACTTGGAGCAATATTAGTATTTTGGATGCAAGCGGGGTTTGCAATAGTAGAGGGAGGTTTTACCAGAGCAAAAAATGCAGGTAACATTATTATGAAAAACTTAATGGATTTTGTTCTTGGTACCATTATTTTCTGGGTACTTGGTTTTGGCATAATGATGGGTGATGATATTGGTGGAATTATAGGTAAAGTGGATTTCTTTATTAGAGGAAACTATGATAGTACTTTCCCTACAATGGCCTTTATTATTTTCCAAACTGTATTTTGCGCAACGGCTGCTACAATTGTATCCGGTGCAATGGCAGAAAGAACAAAGTTTATTGCATATTTAATTTACTCGGCTGTAATCAGTGCAGTTATTTATCCAATTTCAGGTCACTGGATTTGGGGTGGTGGTTGGTTAAGCCAACTAGGATTCCATGATTTTGCCGGTTCAACTGCGGTGCATATGGTAGGAGGAATATCTGCTTTGGTAGGTGCAAAGATTTTAGGAGCAAGACTTGGTAAGTATGATAAAAATGGAAAGAGTAAAGCTATTCCCGGACATAACATTGCTTTAGGCGCTCTTGGTGTATTCATCTTATGGATGGGTTGGTTTGGATTTAACGGTTGTTCAACAGTTGCAATGTCAACAGATGCAGATATGGTTTCTGCGTCAACAATTTTCGTAACAACAAACATGGCAGCAGCAGCTGCTGCATTAATGAGTTTAATTGTTACTTGGGTTAGATACGGTAAACCTGATGTTTCAATGACTCTAAACGGAGCTTTAGCAGGACTTGTTGCTATTACGGCAGGTTGTGATATGGTTTCTACTACAGGTGCTTTCTTTATTGGTGCAATCGCAGGTGTGCTTGTTTTATTTGCAGTTGAATTTATTGATCATAAATTAAAAATTGATGACCCTGTTGGTGCAATCGCAGTTCATGGATGCTGTGGTGCGACAGGAACACTTTTAACAGGTTTATTTGCAGTTGACGGCGGTTTGTTCTATGGTGGTGGAATTCATATGTTCCTAACTCAACTTTTAGGTGTTGCGAGTGTAGCCGTTTATGTATTTATCGCAATGTTTATTGTATTTAAAATAATTGATAAAACAGTTGGTTTAAGAGCTAGTGAAGAGGAAGAAATCTTAGGTCTTGACATAACGGAACACGGACTTGTAAGTGCATATGCAGACTTTGCTCCTGCAGGAGATTTCTATTATTCATTGGATGATGAAAGTGAAGTCCTTGGAATTGAAACACAACCTACAACAGCTAAAGAAGAAATAAAAGAAGTTGTACCTACTACTCAAACAACTCCGGTTGAAGATGATATTAAAGTTACAAGACTTGACAGCGGTATAAGTAAAGTTACTATAGTGATTAATAAAGATAAATTTGGAGCTTTAAAAGCCTCAATGCAAAAAATCGGAGTTACGGGTATGACAGTAACAAACGTTCTTGGATGTGGTGTTCAAAAAGGAAGAAAACATTTCTATCGTGGTAGTGAAGTAGAATCTATTTTACTTCCTAAATTAAAGGTAGAAATCGTAGTTGCGGCAGTTCCTGTAAGAACAGTAATCGAAGAAGCGAAAAAAGCTTTATATACAGGTAATATCGGAGATGGTAAAATCTTTGTTTACGGACTTGACAATGTTGTTAAAATCAGAACAGGTGAAGAAGGCTTTGATGCTCTACAAGAACCAGAAGAAGAATAATAAAAAGACTTGTACATTATGTACAAGTCTTTTTAATTACTTATTAAACATTTATAAATTTTAATAAAATAAAAATTCCCTTTGCAAATTTTTTCAGTATTGTAATATATTTCATTCTCCATTAAACTGTAATTAAGAAAAGATTAAGGAGAATAGAATATGAAAGCATTAATTTTTAACGGACCGAATGATTTTTATTATGGGGATATTGAAACACCCGAGTGTCCTGAAAATGGTGTACTTATAAAAGTTATATCAGTTGGACTTTGCGGTTCTGATATAAGAACTTTTACTTCGGGACATAAAAAGGTAAAACCTCCTTTTGTAATAGGGCATGAGGTTGCAGGTATTATTGAAAAAAGTGACAGTGAATATTACAAAGAAGGTCAAAAAGTTATGTTAAATCCGGGTATAACTTGTGGAAAGTGCAGTTATTGTACATCGGATAAAAATATTAAGAATCAATGTAAAAATTTAATAGTGCCTGGAATGAATTTTTATGGCGGTTATGCTCAGTATATGGCAGTACCTGCAGTTGGTTCAACTCCTGAATTTTTACATATTTTACCTGATGACTTTAATTTAGACCTTGCTCCGTTATCGGAAACATTGGCAAGCGTATATTCTACACATGATTTTATCAATGTAACAAAAGGGGATACGGTTCTTGTAATAGGGGCAGGACCTCTTGGAAATTTACATAGTGCAATGGCAAAATTAAGAGGAGCTAAAAAAGTTATATTATCAGAAGTAAACCAGCCTAGACTTGATAAAGCAAAGAGATTTGATTATATAGATGTGTTCGTAAACCCAACAAAAGAAAGCTTGGAAGAAGTCGTTATGAGAGAAACAAACGGAGATGGGGTAGATGTTGCAATTACAGCCTGTCCTGTAGGTTCTGCGCAGGAAGAGGCCACTCATTATCTCCGTCCAAGAGGAAAACTTTTATTATTTGGCGGACTTCCACATGATAACTGCCGTGTAAATTTTGACAGTAACTTAATTCATTATAAAGAACTTCAGCTTTGCGGAGGTTATAGTTTTGACCCTGTTTCATTTAAAGCGGCTCTTGATTTAATAGTAGAAGGAAAAATTGATGCAGGAAAATTTATAACACACGCAATTCCTTTAAAAGAAATAAAACATGGCATTGAAATGACAAGAACAGGGGAAGCTATAAAAGTAATTTTAAAACCATGGGAAGAATAAAAAAAGAGCAGGACAACCTGCTCTTTTTTTTGGTAAACATGAAAATTATTGATAATAGTTTTGTTATTTTATTAATATAATTATAATCTATTGACAAATGGGGTATAATATATTAAAATATTATAGCATATTCACGGGGGAGTGCCCGAGTGGCTAAAGGGGGCGGACTGTAAATCCGTTGGCTCAGCCTACAATGGTTCGAATCCATTCTCCCCCACCATTTTTATAAGTACCGAATAGTCGGTATTTTTTTATGCATTTTTTCCCATTGTAATTGCTTTATTTATTATATTTTCATTACTTAAAATATCTTTTACGTTTGTTACGTTTGTTGCACATAAATGTCCCATAAGTTTTACACCTTCAAAACATGATATCCAGCCTTCAATTTCTTTTAATATTATATTTATTGCACTTTCTTCTTCATCGGCACATGAGGCAAGTAGATATATTTCTTTGAAATTATATTTCATTGCAAATACTGGGTTCATTCTATCTAGGAAATTTTTTAACTGTCCACACATTGTGTAATAATAAACAGGTGTTGCAAACACAATTGCATCGGCATTTTTAAATTTATCTAAAAGTAATTTAGCATCGTCATTTATAACGCATTTATGTTCCTTTTGACAGTATAGACATCCTCTGCAAAAGTTTATATTGTAATTTCTTAAATATACAATTTCGACAATATGTCCTTTTTCTTCTGCTCCCTTTTTAAAATTTTCAGCTAATATTTCTGAATTTCCCCCTTTTCTCATTGTGGAAGAAATAATTAAAATATTCTTTTTTTTCATACTTTTACTCCTTTACTTTAATATGTACTTGAACTTCATTTTTATTTGTAAAATTGTCTTCATCCAGATTTTCTATTACTCCGATTTTGGTATATTGATATGAAGTGTCAAAATCCTTATAAAATATAACCAGTGTATCTGCGCCGTAGAGCATAACATCACCTTTTTTTATTTTTCCTACATTATATTCATTCGTAGGAAGAGAGGATGATAAATTATAATACTTTTCATTTTGGTTAAAATCCTGCATTGTAATATTTAATGGAAGAATTTTTATAAGTTCCTTTGTCGTTTGATTGTTTTCTAAATTTAAAACATAATCTTTACCGTCGATATTTATGCTTAATGACTGAATATTTTCGGTATTTGATGTGTTTTTTGCTATATCTGTTGTTCCACTCATTATCTTGTTTTCTTTTTTGTCAGAAGATTTATCATTTTTATAATTTATAAAAATTAAACATATAAATATAAGTAAAATAATAAATATAAAGATGAATTTCTTCATGATTACCTCCTTTTTATTTTACTTTACTATATGGACTTAACTCCAAGTCAAGAGAAAATAAAAAAACACTTCATTTAAGAAGTGTTTTTTATATTAATACATTCCGATACTAAATAAGTAAGCAATTACTACGGCTATTGGACCTGTTACAAGTCTGGAGAAAAGCATAGCCGGTACGCCTGCTTTAACTGTTTCATCTTCTGCTTCTGCCATTGTTAAAGCAACCGGAACGAAGTCGCAACCAACTTGAGAATTTATTGCAAAAAGTGCAGGTAATGAATAAGAAATAGGTATTGTTCCTTTTCCGATTTCAACCCCAAGAAGTACACCGACAACTTGAGCGATTACGGCTCCAGGACCAAGAATAGGAGATAAGAATGGTAGGGCACATATTACTGATAAGATAAGTAATCCCGGTAAAGTTCCTGCCAAAGGTTTTATTGCATTTGCTATAATATCACCAAGACCTGAGAATAGGATTATACCAACAAGTACACTTACAAATGCCATGAAAGGTAGAATATTTTTTATTATGATATCTATTGAATCTCTACCTGCTTGATAGAATACATTAACGAATTTACCTATTACTTTACCTACAGATGCTATTATATTTAAGAATTTATTTCCTTCATCAGCATTTTCAGCTTCTATTGTTTCGTTTACAGCTGTTGTTTCGCTTTCTTCGCTTTTTTCAAATTCAATTTCTTTATCATCTTCCATAAGAGATAGGTTGTCTTCTTTTACGCCTGATACAAAATTGTTTTCATTCATATAACTTGCTAAAGGCCCTGATGGTGAAATTGGATGAATATCTATTGTAGGTACACCCATTTTGGGATAAACACCACATCTTAAAGTACCGCCACAGTCAACAACTGCTATAATGATTGTTTCAGGTTCTACTTTATTGTTGAATCCGTCTACTGCTGGAACATCTAAAAGTTCGGCTATTTTTGCTGCTAGAGGATGAATTCCTCCCCCTGTTATTGATGCAACAACTTTTTTTGTATCTGTTTCATATACTGTTAGAGGACCGCCCCAACCGCCTTTTCCTTTTGTAACCGTTAATTTTTTCATCTTATTGTGCCTTTCCTTTCTTAAGTAGTTTTACTGTGATAAATTCTGTTAAGTTCCCTCTGATAAAAGCAACGATAAAAGCAACGAGGATTGCTCTAACTGCTAAAGGTGTGATTGATGCACCAAGGGTAGTTATGCCGGCTGCTATACCTGACCATACGAACAATTCTCCTGGGTTTGCATGTGGGAAAAGTCCAAGCATAGGATGTGCAAATGTAAACATACCGTCTATACAAGCTGCTTTGTCTTTTTCTTCAACGAAACGAGCCATTGTATAACACATAGGATTTGTTAAAAAGAATAAAGCCATAAAAGGTAATAAAGTATATCTTAATATTCTGTATTTGGTTATTTTCTTTGCAAAGTTCATAACCCTTTCTTCACCTATTAATGCGATAATGGCATTAATTAATGTTAATAAAATGATTAAGTTGGGAAGTATGCTTGTTATTAATCCAACTAAATTTTCTCCCCCTTTACTTATCATGCCGTTAAAACCTTCTGCAATTTTTACTACTAGTTCCATGTTTTTACCTCCGTTTTATTATTGTTCTAAGCATTCCAGTTTTTTGTTTTGTAATAATTCTTTTGCATTTTCCAAAGCTAATTTCAATTTTTTGTTAGATACTTTTTCATGTAGAGAGTCAATAGAAAGATTTGTATAGTCTTCTTTGTTTTTTAGTCTTGAAAAAACCGTATAGCCACTCATTTCTAAAAATTCGATAATATTATCATTATTATCAATAACGGTAACTATCAAAAATCCTTTTCCAAATGACAGTTTTCTTTTGCTTGTACCTGTAACCAAATAATATTCATCTTTATACTTACTCTTTAGCTGTGCTATTTTTGTATAAATATTTCTAAGCTGCAAGTAAGAAAATATGGTTTGGACAAATATAACAAGAAGAAACAGTACCATAACCATAACCCACATTTTTTATACCGCCTTTCCTTTATTCTTGATTTGATATTAATTTTGGGGAGAAAAAATGTCAATGCGATATGCATAAGTGGAACATATTCCACAAAATTGACGAGATATATATTTGTTCAAGGAACATATGTGTAACATTTGTTCTTTATGGGAACAAATAATTGACTTGTGTTACTTGTAACATTATTATGTTTACAAGATTTAGCTTTAATGATAAGCAGAAAGAAGGTATATAATGAAAACAAAGGCAATAAGGCTATATGGAGAAAATGATTTAAGACTTGAAGAGTATGAACTACCAAAAATGAAAGATGATGAAATATTAGCAAAGATTATTACAGATAGCGTATGTATGTCTACTTATAAATTATCAAAACAAGGAGAAAAACATAAAAGAACTCCTGATAATTTAAAAGAAAATCCTGCAGTAATAGGTCATGAGTTATCCGGTATAATAATAGAAGTAGGAGATAAGTGGAAAGATAAATATAAAAAAGGTCAAAAGTTTACAGTACAACCTGCAGTTAGTGTAGATGGAAAAGTAAAAACAGTAGGGTATTATTATCAGTATTACGGCGGAGATAGTACATATAGTATTATTCCAAATGAAGTAATGGAAAATGATTGTTTAATTCCTTTTAACGGAGATTCTTTCTTTGAAGCTTCTTTATCAGAACCTGTTTCTTGTATAATTGCCGGATATAACAGAATGTATCATACAAATGATGAAAACCATATTCATGCAATGGGCGTTAAGAAAAATGGAAAGATAGCAATTTTAGGTGCTTGCGGCCCTATGGGACTAGAATGTATAGATTATGCACTTCAGCTTGAGAATGCTCCAAGTCTTGTTGTTGCAGTTGATGTGTCAGAAGACAGACTAAAAAGAGCAGAAAAACTTTTATCTAAAAAAGCTCAAAAAGATACAAAAATAGTATTTGTAAATTCAAATGCATATGAAGATTCTACAAGAAAATTAATGGAACTAAGTGATAATGAAGGTTATGACGACGTATTTGTATATGCACCTATTACTCCGTTAATAGAACAAGCTGATAGTATACTTGGTAAAGATGGGTGTTTAAATTTCTTTGCAGGTCCTATTGATAAAACATTAAGTGCAAATATAAATATGTATAATGTTCATTATAACTACACACATATTACCGGTTTTACAGGAAGCACAAACCAAGATGTTCTTGATGCTTTATCTTTAATGGAAGAAGGAAGATTAAGCCCTACTATCATGGTAACTCATATTGGTGGACTTGACAGTGCAATTTATGCAACTCAAAATGTTCCTGATATTCCAGGGGGTAAAAAGATGATATATACTCAAATTGATATGCCACTTACAGCAATAGATGATTTTGAAAAACTTGGCGAAGATAATGAATTATTTAAAAGGTTATATGAAGAGTGTAAAAAATATGATGGATGCTGGAATAAAGATGCAGAAAAAGTATTATTAGACTATTATAATATTTCACTTAATGAATAGGAGATAAAATATGTTAGTAAACACAAAAGAATTATTAGTAAATGCACAAAAAAACAAAAAAGCTGTAGGCGCATTTAACTGCCCTTCTCTTGAAGCAATAAGAGCTACAATAAAAGCAGGGGAAAGCTTAAACTGTCCGATTATTTTACAGCATGCTCAGTCGCATGATCCGATAATGGAAATGGAAGAGATGTTACCTATATATATGTACTATGCAAAAAGAGCAAGTGTTCCTGTTAGTGTTCACTTAGACCATGGCAGTACTTTTGAAAAATGTATTATGGCAATAAGAATGGGTGTAAGCTCTATTATGTACGATGCATCAGCAAAGGATTTTGAAACAAATATAGAAGAAACAAAATATATTACTGAAATTGCTCATGCAGCAGGGGTATCTGTAGAAGCAGAGCTTGGTCATGTTGGAAGTTTTGCTTCATCTGATGAAGGCGGCGGTAAAGATGATGAAGGTATATATACAAATCCGGAAAGCGCATATGAATTTGTTCAAAGAACAGGAGTAGACTTTCTTGCAATATCTTTTGGAACTACTCATGGCGTATATTTAACAAAACCTAAACTTGATATTGAAAGAGTAAAAACAATAAAAGAAAAAATAGGAATTCCTCTTGTTATGCATGGAGGTTCAGGAGTAAGTGAAGAAGATTATATAAAATCAATCAAAAATGGTATAAGCAAAATTAATTATTATACATATATGAACTGTGCCGGTGGAGAGGGGATACATGAGTATATAAAGAAAAATCCGAATAATATGGCATTTGATAAAATGAGTCTTTATGCAACGGATAAAATGGAAGAAGACGTAAAACGAGCAATGTCTATATTTGACTGTTAGTCTATATTTATAATTTATTTTAATTTATGTTATTATAATATAGCAAATATTTATTATGCAAAGACAACAAAGAAAGTAGGTATTAAAATGGTAAAGACAAAAGTAGTAAGCATAGGAAAAGAGGCATATTTTGAAGGATATCCTTTACTTGTAATATTCGGTAAAGACTGTCCTGATGAGTTAAAAGATATTTGTATAGTACATGAGTATATTGACAATCCCAATGCTGAAATGATTAAAGTAGGCGGTAAAATACTTATTGGTGGAAATGAATATACCGTTGAAAAAATCGGCGGTGATGCAGCAAATGAAAATTTATATAATTTAGGGCATATGACTATTAATTTTAGTCCCGATTTAGATTTAATGCCGGGAAGCATACTTGTTTCTCCTTGCGTAGTTCCCGATATAAAACAAGGGGATATCATAGAATTTTAATGAGGATAAAATATGGAAAATTATGATGAAAATCGTTTACTAATCGAAATTGCTCATCTATATTACGATAAAAATCTAACTCAGGCACAAATCGCAAGAAAGTATAACATAAGCCGTTCTTCTATTTCAAAAATGATAACAAAAGCCAGACTTCTTGGTATAGTTGAAGTTGTTATTCATGATGAAGGCGTTCATCCTTACAGAGAACTTGAAAATGAGCTTAAAGAAGCATTGTTTTTAAAAGATGTAATTTGTGTAAATGTTGAATATAAAGACTTGCTTATTGATAGATTAAGTTCTGCCGCAAGCAAATATCTGGCAAGAAAAATGAGTAACAATAAAGTTATAGCAATGGCAGGGGGCAGAACCTGTTATCAGATAGCATCAGGTTTTGTGTGTTCTCTTCCTTTTGATGATGTAACTTTTGTTCCAATATCCGGTGGACTTGGAGATAAGTACAGATATATGCAGGCAAGTGCAATATGCGAAATGCTTGCCCATAGAAGCGGCGGTAATTATATGGAGCTACATGCTCCTCTTGTTGTAGATTCTCATGAAGCTAAGAAAATGTTAATAAGTCAAAACTTTATAAAAGAAGTTTTTGATAAAGCAAAAAATGCAGATTTGGCAGTTGTGGGAATAGGGGGGCAAGATAGATATCGTACTTGGGTTGAAAATTATATGTATAAACAATATAAAAGTCTTCAAGAATTAGACGAAGCAATTGTAGGGGATATATCCTATAACATATACAATAAAAGAGGAGAAAAAATAGATTGCAAATGGCATGATCATTTAATGTCATTAGACTTGAATGAAATAAAAAAGATAAAAGAAGTTGTTGCCGTTGCCGGAGGAGTTGAAAAAGCCGACAGTATATATACGGCAATAAGGTGTAATTATATTGATTCCCTTATTACAGATGTAAATACGGCAAAAAAACTTATTTCACTTGCAAGATAAAACACCGCTTAAGTGGTGTTTTTTTAATGCACTATTATAAAATAAATTACATATATCCATCCTAAAAGTCCATGTATTATCGCCCAGAATATAGAATGCCAAGTTGTATAACTTATAACCATTGCAAGGGCACTTCCGAATGAAATACCTGACTTTACGGTTTTTTTAACAATAGTCGTTGTGTTTCCTGTTTCCATAATTATTCCTCTTTTTATTTATTCTGTCACTGTTTCATATGTCCAGTTCATAATTCCGCCCATATCATATACGTTTTTGTATCCTATGTTTATAAGTTTCATTGCGGCTTTTTTACTTCTTGCAGCACTTCTACAGTATACGATTATTTTTTGATTTAAGTTACTAACCTCTTTTAATTTTTCATTTCCTATGGTTTCGTTTGGAATTAATACAGCGTTTTTAATATGAGATGTATTATATTCATCTTCTGTTCTTACGTCAATTATGATTACATCTTCTTTTTCCATCATTTCTTTTGCTTCATCTACAGTAATTTTATTATAGTTTGATGTAGGTTCTTCTTTTGTAGTAAGAAATTTAAAACTTATAAATAATAAAAGAGCAATAAGTAATATAACGATAATAGTTTTCATTGTTTTCTCCTTATATATTTTGTATAGCAAATATTATCACAAATTAAATTCTTTTTAAATAAAAAAATATAATTAATGGAAAAATTTTCGTATTGAATAAAATATAAAAAAGTAATATAATTTATTAGAACATATGTTTCAAATAAATGTTTGATAGGTGATGTTATGAAAAGTAACAGAATATATATGTGCATAGATTTAAAATCCTTCTATGCATCGGTGGAATGCAGACAGCGGGGGCTTGATCCAATGACTACAAATTTAGTGGTTGCAGACCCTAAGAGAAGTCAAAAAACAATTTGTCTTGCGGTATCTCCGGCAATGAAAAAGCTGGGCGTTCCCGGAAGATGCAGATTATTTGAAATACCAAAACACATAAATTATATAATAGCTCCTCCGCAAATGAAATTGTATATAGACGTTTCTGCGGATATTTACGGAATATATTTAAAGTATATTTCAAAAGATGATATACATGTTTATAGTATTGATGAAGTTTTTATGGATGTAAGTGATTATTTATATATGTATAAAATGAATGCAAAAGAGCTTGCAAAAGAAATTATGAAAGATATTTATGATACTACCGGTATAAGTTCTGCCTGCGGGATTGGAAGTAATTTATATTTAGCTAAAGTAGCTCTTGATATTATGGCTAAAAGAACAGATGATAACATAGGCGTTTTAAACGAAAAAATGTATAGAAGAATGTTATGGGAGCATAGGCCAATAACGGATTTTTGGAGAGTTGGAAGAGGTATTGCAAACAGACTTGAAAAAATAGGGGTTAAAACCATGAAAGATTTGGCTAAGACAGATGAAAATATGCTTTATAAAATATTTGGTATAGATGCAGAGCTTTTGATTGATCATGCATGGGGAAGAGAAAGCGTTACAATGCAAGATATAAAGAAATATAAACCTAAAGCTACATCAGTAGGAAACGGACAAGTCCTTGGAAAAGACTGCGATGTTAAAACAGGAAAAATTATAGTAATGGAAATGGTGGATTCTTTATGTCTTGACCTTACAAGAAAAAATCTTGTTTGCAGCTGTATTACTCTTCATGTTAGATATAACAAAAAATACTTTAAAAAATATTCACATGGAACAATAACCATACCCACTTTAACCAACTCTTCAAAAACAATAAGTTCTTATGTATCAAAGTTATATGATGAAATTGTCTTAAAAGATGCGTTAATTCATAGGTTTTATATAACATTTAACAATGTTACCAATAATGATATTTATCAGTATAATTTGTTTGATAATATAGAAGAAAATAAAAAGGAAGAAGTTCTTCAAAAAACAATTATAAATATAAAAGATAAATATGGAAAAAACTCTCTTTTAAAAGGAATGAGCTTAAAAGAAGGTGCTACGGCAAGGGAGAGAAATATGCAAATCGGAGGGCATAGAAGTGGAGAGTCAAAATAGAATAAAGATGAAAAGAGAAGATAGAGCAAAGCAGTTTATGCCTTTTAAAGCATTAAAAGGATATGATGAGGCACTTAGAATAAAAGAAAAAGTTAAAGTGGAAAAAAAGGAATTTTCAAGAGAATATGAAGAAGTGCTTGATTACAAATTAAGACAGTTAAAAAGAAATGATATTGTTAAGATTATATATTATTTTAAAGGAGAATATATCGAAAAAACGGGAAAGGTAAGTAAAATAGATACTGTTTCAAGATGTTTATATATAACAAATGATAGAATTTTATTTGATAATATATATGACATAGACATAATAAAAGAGAAATAAAAAAAGTGCATTTTAATGCACTTAAATTTTAAAGGTGGAGCTACTAACGGGACTTGAACCCGTGACCTCTTCCTTACCAAGGAAGTGCTCTACCTCCTGAGCCATAGTAGCACTAACAGTTCATATAATATCATGATTTAATATATTTGTAAATTTATTTTACCATATTTTTTTCAATAAATTCTAAAATATCTTTGTACACTTCCTGTTTGTTTTTTTCGTTTAAAATTTCATGACGCATACCAAAATATAAAATATGTTTTATATCTTTATATCCTGCTTCCTTTAAAAAATCCATGCTGTTATGGAAATCATCTTCCTCACCTATAACTGGGTCGTCTTCGCCTGCAATAAATAAAATTGGCAGATTTTTGTTTTTTACTTCATATTTTTCTTTTTTAAAGGCATTTTCGATTAATTTAAACAAATTTCTAAATCCGTTTAATGTAAAAACATATCCGCAAAGAGGGTCCTTATTGTATTTTTGAACTTCTTTAACATCGCTGTTTAACCATTTGTTTTTTATATTTTCTTCAAATTTATCGTTAAATGAGCCAAAAACAACCATATTTAGTAAGTTGCTTCTATGATGTTTTCCTTTTAATTTTTCAAGATAATCAACTATCTTTATTCCAAGACCTGCGGCTTTATTTTCAAAAGGAGCTCCGCATAAAATAAGCCCGTCAATTTCATCATCGTATTTTTGTATATAATTTCTTGCAGCCAAAGTACCCATACTGTGAGCAAAAATAAAATATGGGATGTTCGGATATTCTTCTTTCATTTTTTTTGTTACGGCATACATATCTTCGACTATCATTTCACCTGTTTCATCATAAAAATACCCCAGATCCTCTTTTGTTTCAACACTTTCACCGTGTCCTCTGTGGTCATTTATTATGCATGCAATACCGTTATTTGCAAGATATTCCATAAAAGGATAATATCTTTCTTTATGTTCTGCCATACCATGAGCAATTTGAATAACTGCTTTTGCATTTTCTTCTGGTGCTTTTATATAACATGAAAGTTGAAGTTTCTCATCAGATGAATTAATTGAAAATAATTGTTCTTTCATTTTTAAATTACCTCTGTGTAAATTTTAAAATTGAATTAAGCCGATTTATATAAACATTATATCACAAAAGATAGGATTAAATATAATCATGTCATTTTATTTATATAAATTTAATAATTTATAAAAAAAGTAAAAGAAGATATATTCCTCTTTTACTTTTTGTTATACATATTCATTGCTTTGTCAAGATCTTTGTCAAGGGCAGTATAGATTGCTTTTGACGTAGTTTTTACAAGTTCTCTTATTATAGGAAGTTCTTCTTCGCTAAATCTTCCAAGAACATAATTTACAAGATCACCATGTTCAGGGCTTCCAACTCCAAGGCGAAATCTTGGGAAGTTTTTTGTAGCAATTTCTTTTATTATTGATTTCATTCCGTTATGGGTTCCTGCTCCGCCGTTTTTTCTTATTCTAAGTTTTCCTTTTGGAAGTTCTATATCATCATAAATTATAAAAATATTTTCTTCAGGAATTTTAAAATAATCTTTAAACAGTTTTACGCTTTCACCGCTTAAATTCATATAAGTTCTCGGTTTTACCAAAAATACATCTTCTCCTGCAATTTTACCTTTGCCAAAATCTGCCTTGAATTTTGTTTTGTTTATTTTTATATCGTATTCTTCACTTAAATAATCTATTGTTTCAAATCCTATATTGTGTCTTGTAAGATTATATTCGTTTCCTATATTGCCAAGTCCCACTATTAAGTACATTTCTTTCTCCTTAAGTATAAAATAGCTTATTTATTATATCATTTATTTTTAAATTTCAATAAGATTTTATTCATTTATTTTATCAATAATCGCTTTTGATACCATTTGCACCATATTTGTCATTGATGTTATAGCCATTATTGCAACCATGCTCACATCTTCTATGGTTTTTTCATTAGGCTTAAGGGATACATTTTCTTTCTCTTTTTCATTTTTGTTAAGTATATCTTTACTGTAAGGTACATATTCGTTAAAAAATTCCATTTATCCTCCTTAATTAATTTATATATTTTATTTGAAAATTATGGTATATTAAAATAAATATTAAATTAAAGAGGCAATTATGAACAGTTTAATAAAAACTATACTGGATAAATATCAAGTAAGAAAATCATATAAAGATAAAAGCAGATTTATAGAATTATTAACTGAATATTTTAATAATAACAATATTAAATATGATATTGAAGAATATAATGATTTCTTTAAGACAAGAAATATTGTAGTGGGTGATATAAATGAAGCGGATACAGTATTTACCGCTCATTATGATACGTGTGCAAGAATGATTTTCCCTAATTTTATTACTCCGAAGAATCTATTTATATATGCTATTTATTCAATCCTTTTAGGATTTTTTCTTGTATTGCCTGCTTTAGCGGTAAAATTTACTTTAATATTATTTACTAAAAGTGAGATTATCGGGAATATAGGTTATATTTTAATTATTATATTAGATTTATATTTAATGATGTTCGGTTTTAAAAACAAACATACTGTAAATGACAATACTTCAGGAGTTG
Organism: Anaerofustis sp. NSJ-163; assembly: GCF_024135845.1. NCBI lineage: Bacteria > Bacillati > Bacillota > Clostridia > Eubacteriales > Eubacteriaceae > Anaerofustis > Anaerofustis sp. NSJ-163. Next base: position 20,208 of record NZ_JAMYJV010000003.1, on the reverse strand, counting down.
TAACTTTACTTAATATAATGGATAAACTTAGCAGTGAAGAAATAAATAAGTCTGCTTTTGTGTTTTTCGATAACGAAGAAATAGGACTCGTAGGTGCATTCAAATTTAAAAATAAACATAAAGATATTATAGATAATAAAGTTATTATAAATTTTGATTGTGTAAGTGATGGAGATAATATGCTTTTTGTTACAAAGGAATTGACTATGCATAGTGATATTTATAAAAAAATGCAGAATATCATAGAAAGAGTAAAGCATAAATATAATAAAGAAATACTTTTAGAAAACAGCAAAAATACATTTTATCCTTCAGATCAAATGGTGTTTAAAAATGCTATTGGTATTGCAGGGCTTAAGAAGAATAAAATACTTGGATATTATCTTGATAAAATACACACAAATAAAGATATAGTATTTAAAAAAGAAAACATAGATCTATTGACTGACATTATGGTTGAGTTAAAAAAATAAAGCCTTTTACGGCTTTATTTTTTTATTATATTTGAATTTAGAATTTCAATGCATTCATCTGCACTTCCCTTTATAAAGCTATCCTTTTTTAAAGGTATTGTCATTTTACCTTGTAAAAATACAACAATAAAGTTATCTGTTTCATCAAAGCCTTTAACGCTTTCAAATGGAACAGATCTTTCTGTTTTGTCAGATTTCATAGTTATTTTATCGTTTATGGTGATGTTAAATATAGGGTACTCTTCTTTATTTAAAAGTAAAGCCCTTTCTTTTTCTGCTTTAATATTTTTTCTCATGGCAAATTTACCTGAAAGAAAACTTACTATAGATAGTAGTACTGCAACAACGCCAAGTGAATTTTTAAAGGCAATAAAATATGCTGTGCCTATAATAAGTAAAATAAAAGATGAAATATAAAGTTTCTTAAATTCTTTTTTACACCAAAAAGCCATTACTTCGTTTATTGCATTTTCATCATACACAAATTCATTTATTACTTCTTTGTTCATTTTTTACCCTCTGTTTTTATTTATGTATATTATACACTATACTTTATGTAGAAATAAAAAAATTACCTTTAAAAAAGGTAATTTTATTTATTTTTTATTTCTTTTTCCATTACAAGATAATTTCTTGCATTTACTGTATTTGGATGAAGTAATTTCCCGCTTTTTAGAATTGAAAGAATTGTTCTGTTAAGGCTCATTACAATGGCTTTGTCAATATTTTGATATGCCATTTCTCTTACTTCTTCAACGCCTTCATATGTTCTTGTTTCTTCTATAACATCGGCAAGAAAAACTATTTTTTGAAGCATAGTCATGTTTTCTTTTCCCGTTGTATGATATTCTATGGCACTTAATACATCTTCATCCGTTATGTTAAACTTGAATTTTGCAACTATTCTTCCTGCTTTTCCATGTAACAATGCGGTATTTACTCTTTCGATTTCATCTATTTTAAAATATTGTTTTTTTAAGATATCAATCATTGCATCAGGATCCATATTTTTCGCACAGTCATGAAGAAGAGCCGCAAGGGAAGCCTTTTCTGTATCATATCCATAGTTTTTAGCAAGTTTTACTGCTTCTCTTTGTGTTGCAAGGGTGTGAATATATCTGTCTTCTTTTAGCATTTTCTTTAATTCGTGTTTGATGTTTGTGTATTCTTTCATGTTACTCTTCCTCTAATCGTTATAATATAAATTATTCTCTATTATATATTGTGCCACTTTTTTAGGAATTTTTAAAGAGTTATTTTTTAAAATATTCTTTCTTATTTCACTGGAAGATAAATCTATAAGGTTAAAGTTTTCTAAAAGGGTTATTTTTGCATTGTATTCTTTATTTAAAAGATCTGTTTTTTCTTTAAGCTCTTCTTTTTTATAAGGTGGTCTGTTGGCTATTATGAAATTTACTTCTTTTAAAAGAGTTTCATAATCTTTCCATTTGTGTATTTCAAACACTAAATCAGCTCCGCCTATAAAAAATAAGTCATTGTATTTATCTTTTAAATAAGATACCGTATCAATTGTGTAACTTACCCCTTTTTTGTCTATTTCATAAGTATCTATTTCAAAAAAAGGGTATTCTTCTATTGCAAGTTCAACCATTTTAAGTCTTTGCATTGTTGAAACTTTGCTTTTATTTTCTTTTATTGGATTGATGTTTGTTGGTATAAATAATACTTTATCAAGAGAAAATTCTTTCTTTGCCGATAGAGCGAGCTTTATATGCCCGTTATGTATCGGGTTAAAGCTTCCTCCTAAAAACCCGACTTTCATTAATTATAATACCTCATATTTATTTTTGTCAGGATTTCTTTTATAAAGTATAAAAGTATTTCCTATTGTTGTAACAACTTGACTGTTTGTTTTATCTGCTAAATAATTAGCTACTTCTCTTACATCTTCAAGTGAATTTTGTTGGATTTTTCCCTTTATAAGTTCTCTGGCTTTTAATGCGTCTTTTACTTGAGTTACTATATTGTCGCTCATTCCGTCTTTGCCTATGTGAATTATAGGCTGCATTTTACTGGCTTCTTTTCTTAAATAACTTCTTTCTTTGCTGTTCATTTTTTACTTCCTATTTATAATATTCAAATTCAAAACCTTCTATGTTTACTATATCGCCGTCTTTAATACCCATTTTTTCCATTTCTTCAAAGATTCCTTTGTTTTTAAGAACTCTTTGGAAATACATACTTGATTCATAATCTTCAAGGTTTACGGATTTTATAAGACGTCTCATCATTTTTCCTTCAACATAATATACGTTATCTTCAACTTCAATTTCGTATTCTTTTTCTGCTTTTGGTGCGTAGATTACTTTTTCTTCGGTTGTAAAGAATAAAGGTGTTTTTGGTGTTTCAGGCAGTAATTCAACTATACAATCCATTATTTTATCAAGACCGTCATTCATTGCCGCACTGGAATTAAATACCTTATATCCTTTATCTTCAAAGTATTTTGTAAGTTCATTTATTTTTTCTTCTTTTTCGTCAGGATTAATTAAATCTGTTTTGTTAAGAACTACAATTTGAGGTCTTTCCTTTAATTTCTCAGAGTATAGGGAAAGTTCGTTGTTAATTATATCAAAATCTTTTTTAGGGTCTCTTCCTTCTATTGATGATGCGTCAAGAACATGAACAAGAAGTCTTGTTCTTTCAACGTGTCTTAAGAATTGGTGACCAAGTCCTTGTCCATCACTTGCTCCTTCGATAAGTCCCGGAATATCAGCAAGAACGAATTCTTCGCTGTTTTTATATTTTACTATTCCAAGATTTGGTGAAAGAGTTGTAAAGTGATAATTTGCAATTTTGGGAGTTGCATTTGTTACCATTGAAAGTATTGTAGATTTTCCTACATTAGGGAAACCTATTAAACCAACATCGGCAATTGTTTTAAGCTCTAATATAAGCTCTTTTTCTTCTGCTTCGTCTCCCGGTTTTGCAAATTTAGGAGATTGTCTGGTTGAAGTTGCAAAATGCTGATTACCTCTTCCTCCTCTGCCTCCTTTTAAAACCGTAACTTCTTGGTGGTTTTCTACCATATCACAAATAAGCTGACCGGTTTCACTGTCAAAAATAACTGTACCTACGGGAACTTCAATTCTAATGTCGCTGCCGTCTTTACCGCTCATGTTGCTTCTGCTTCCGTTTTCACCTGCTTGAGCTGCGAACTTTCTTTTGTATCTAAATGCTTCAAGTGTATTTAAGGCATTATTAGCAACAAAAATAACGTCTCCGCCTTTTCCTCCGTCTCCGCCTGAAGGACCGCCGTTTGGAACGTATTTTTCTCTTCTGAAAGCTACAGCACCGTCTCCGCCTTTTCCGCTTTTAACATTAATTTTTACTTTATCTACAAACATAATTTATTCCTCTATAAAAAAATTAAACTCCACACCTTTTAGTATGGAGTTTATTAATTAAATTATTCTATTGAGCTTTTGGATAAACACTAACTTGTTTTCTTGTTTTGCCTTTTCTTTCGAATTTAACAACTCCGTCAGCTTTAGCAAATAATGTATCGTCTCCGCCGATTCCAACGTTTACTCCAGGATAAATTCTAGTTCCTCTTTGTCTTACTAAAATGTTACCTGCTAATACATATTGGCCGTCGCCTTTTTTTGTTCCAAGTCTTTTTGATTCACTATCTCTACCATTCTTTGTACTACCCATCCCTTTTTTGTGAGCGAATAGTTGTAAGTTATCTAAATTAAATTTAATCATTTTATTCCTCCATGATATTTACTTTTACAAACTCAGGGTTTTCTTCGCTAAGACTTTCTACAGATAGTAAAAATGTCTTTGTCAAAACATCAGTTTTTATTTTCTTTTCTTGATTTGTTTCATTTATTTTAACAAGAGAATAACCTTCTTTAACTTTAACATCAATATCAGCTTTTATATATTCGCTTAATCCGTTTATTAAAGCTATTAACAAGGTTGATACACTGCAACAAATCAAGTCATAACCTTTTTCACCGCTTCCTGCATGTCCCTTAAGTTCAATTTGTTTTATAAAATTCGATTTAATATTAATGTCGATATTAATCATTATTCAGCTTTTTCTTCAGCTTTTACTAAACCTGTAATTTCAACTTTTGTGTATGGTTGACGATGTCCTTGTTTTCTTCTGTAGTCTTTTTTAGCTTTGTATTTATATACAATAACTTTTTCGCTTTTTCCTTGTTCAAGGATTTTTCCTTCTACTTTGTAGCCTTCTACTACAGGAGTTCCAACAAGAATATTTGAATCTTCATTTACCATTAATACTTCATCAAAAGTTACTTTCTTTTGATTTTTTCTTTTTGGAACAATTTTTTCAACGTTTATAACGTCACCTTTTTGAACACGGTATTGTTTACCGCCAGTTTTAATAATTGCATACATATCTTTCTACCTCCACTATCCTGTCTCGCCGTCTAAGGTGTGAAAATCAACTTCTTTTTACCTTTTTCAGTGCGGATACATGCTTATTTAGTATATCATAGCCTTTTTTTGCTGTCAACAAAATAAAATATTTTTATTATAAAATTAAAAGAATTTTTTTATTAAACTAAAAAATTATTTTGAACAAAAATTATTTATGTATTCATATTAAAAATAAAGAATAAATATATATGACTAAGGAGGAAGTTTATGAAAAAATATGTATATATTGCTCTTTTTGCTGTTATATTAATAGCTTTTATGTTTGGAATATGCTGCTACCTTCTTGTTACGGCTTCTTATGTTGATAATTCACTTTATATATTGGAAGGTAAAACCATTTGTATAGATGCAGGGCATGGGGGAAAAGACCCGGGGAAAGTGGGAAATATAAAAAATGAAGATGACCTTAATCTTGACGTAACTTTAAAATTAAAAGATATTCTTATGAGTATGGGAGCAAATGTTGTTTTAACCAGAGATAGTGAAAACGGGCTTTATGAAGACGGAAGTCTTGTTTGGAGAAAAAAAGATGATATGAAAATAAGAAGAGAAATAATAAAAGAATCAAACTGCGATATATTAATAAGCATACATATGAACTCTCATACTGATAACAGCAGAGGTGCGGGAGTTTTATACTTAAAAGACCATGAAAAAAGTGAACTTCTTGCAAAAAGAATAAAAGAACAATTGGATAATACATCAAAATATTCAAAAGAAAGAAATATAGAGCCTCATGATGATTTATATATATTAAAAAACGATAATATACCAAGTGTACTTATAGAATGTGGATTTATGAGTGAAGCAAACGAAGAAAAGCTTCTTAATGATGAAGAATATCAAAAGCAGCTTTCTAATTATATAGCTCTTGGAGTAGTAAAATATTTTTATAACAATGATTTTGCTCATAATAAATAAAACAGTTGTAAAAACAACTGTTTTATTGTGATTTTATTATACCCTTTAAATATGCACTTAGAAGCATTTCAAGATAATATATTTCTTTGTTTATTTCCTTTGCTTTATCCGTATCTTTTACAAGAATTCTTTTATTGTTGTCATATAAAAACCTTTGTTCACTTTTTATATCTATTTCATTTTTTACCGCATAATCAATATTTTCAAAAGGGTGATGGGCTATTAAATTCATTCCGTATGAATTGTAAGTTAATGTAAAACCTGCAATACCCGTTACGCTTCTATATGCTTTTGAGTATCCTCCATCAATTAAAAGAAGTTTCCCGTCTGCTTTTATAGGGCTTTGACCATCTTTTAATTTAATAGGAACATGACCGTTTATTATTTTTGCATTTTCATCATTAAGGGAAAACTCTGCAAGTATTTCTCTTGCAACTTCTTTATTTGCTGCTTTTGTAAAATATGCAAGATATTTTTCTTTGTGAGTTTCCTTATCATCTATAAAATACCTTTCAAAGGTTGCCATTTTGCTTTTCCCAAAAAGAGGAGAGTTTGGAGAGCACCATAAATACCAGAAGTATGATTTGTCGCTTTGCTCGCTATTTGCAATACTTCTTAAATGAAGTTCCATTTTATCTAACAGTTCTTTTCCTTTATAATATTCTTCACAAACTTTTACTTCTTTAAAAGTTCCGTCTTCGTTTAGAGGTATGCATCCGTGGAAAAGAAGATTATTATTATAAACAAGATAAATGCTTCCCTTTGTAAATAAAGTATCTACATGTTCACTTAGTTTTTCACTTGATATAAAACTTTGTTTTAAAGATTTTATTATTTTTTCTTCTTCTTCCGTAAGTTTTGCAGGGTTATTTTTATCTATTGTAGGAAAATCTTTTGTGTTAAGTTCATATTCCTTTTCGTCTATTAGGATTGTTCCTTTTTCAAAATCACATTTTGAAAGTAAATCCCTGTTATCCATATTATATTCAGGGTGATTTTTTATTACTTGGCTTTCGAGTTTGAATTGTATAACGGCTATTGCCTTTTGCATTTTTGCAAGAATTATTTCATCTATATCGGGATTTTCATCGCTTAGCCTTGGAAGAAAGTTTTTTAAATCTTCTTTTGTTGAGTTTTTATAAGTTTCTTGAGCGAATAGAGATAACATTAAAATGCCTATTCCATAACCATCCCTTAAGGTTTCGATGTTTCCGTATCTTAAACATATTCTTATTACGTTTGCTATGCAGGCTTCATCTCCGTAATTTGCACCCATCCATACTATATCATGGTTGCCCCACTGAATATCAACGCTGTGGTGATTTGTTATAATATCCATCGCCTTATGTGCACCTTTACCTCTGTCATATATATCTCCTATAATATGAAGATGGTCAAGGTTTATTTTTCTTATGGCTCTGCATATTTTTATTATGAAGTCATCGCTTGCTTTTGTATCTATTATTGTGTCTAAAATATTTTCAAAGTATAATGTTCTCTTTTCGTCTTTATTGTTTACATACAAAAGTTCTTCTATGATATTTACATAATTTTTATCTAAAACATTTCTTATTTGTTCTTTTGTTGCTTTTGCCGATACGGTAGAAAGAATTTCAATAAGATATTTTAAAGTTTGTTTATACCAGATTTTATGGGTCTTGTTTTCTTCGTGAAGAAGTTTTAATTTTTTATGCGGGTAATAAATAAGAGTTGTAATTGTTCTTATTTCATCTTCGCTGGCTATACTTCCTATGGTTTCTTTAACTTTTCTTTTTATACTTCCTGAACAGTTCCTAAGTACATGTTCAAATGCTTCGTTTTCTCCGTGTATATCGGTAATGAAGTGTTCCGTTCCCTTTGGAAGATTAAGAGAAGAGTTTAGCTCTATTATTCTTGCTCTTACATGAGAAGGGTTTTGATACTGTTTAGAAAACAAATTTAGGTAGTCAATATTATCATATATTTCTTTTGTGTTAAATTTTCTCATTTTTTTACCATCCTTTGTATTATAATACTATAATGCTTTGGTTTTATAAATAATAATGATATAAAGTTTTTTTTAATATGTATGAGAAGTAAGTTAAAAAAGAATAAAAATATTTAAAAAATACAATTAATTTGATATGTTTATTATTTGGAAATATGATATATTTTAAAATGCAATTTTTTAATTATGTTATAATAATATATAATTTATGCGTTTAATAAAACATTAAGAGGGTATTTATGTTTGGTAGGATATTTAACGAAACAAAATTAGGTGAAAGAATAAAATTTGATGATAAAAAAGGAAGCATATTTGTTCATGGCGTAAGTGCGAATTTAAAAAATATGCTTAGTTTGTATACTTATGAAAAAGAAAACAATCCTATAATATATATTTTAAAAGATGATTTGGCGGCAAAGGAAGTATATAAAGAACTTATAGATATTAAAGGTGAAGACGATATTTTATATTATCCACAAAAGCCTATAACTCATGAGTTTATAGATGCACATTCAATGGAGCTTACAAATAAAAGAGTAAGTGTAATAAAAAATGCATTAATGGATGAGAAAAAGATTATTGTAACATCTATAAATGCAATATGTGAAAAGGGTGTATTTTTTACTAAAGAAGATATTATTACAAAAAAAGTAGAAGATATATGGGATATAGATGATTTTATAAAAACTCTTGAGTACTTCGGCTATGAAAGAGAATATGAAGTAAGTGGGCAAGGTGTATACAGCGTAAAAGGCGGGATTGTCGATGTATTCGTTATGGGGGAAGAAAAACCTGTAAGAATAGAGTTTTTTGATGATGAAATAGATTCAATAAGAACATTTGATACTGTAACAGGTAAAAGTATTGATATGCTTGAAAGTTTTACTTTAGTTCCCGCAAAAACAAGTATTTTAAATTTTGAGAAATTAAAGGAACTTAATAAAAAAGCAAGAGGAAAATTAGAAAAAAATATTGCAAAGAATACGGACGAAGAAATAGACAAAAATTACAGAGAACTTTATGAAAAAATAAAAGATAATACAAATTCTACAACCAAATATGTTTTCTATGCATTAAAAGAATTAAAGTCTGTTTTAGATTTATTTACAGATCCTATAATTATTTTTGATGATTATAGTCTATTAAAGAAAAGCTACAATTCTTTTTACAAAAAAAACAAAGAAGAATTAAAAGACCTTTATGAACATGGAAAAATTCTTAATAATCAGGTAAACAATCATTTTACTTTTTCACATGTAGAGGAAATATTTATAAGGAATAATTCCATGATTTATTTTGATTTGTCTATGACCTCAAATAATCTTTTCTGCAAAGATATAATAGAAATAAAATCCGCAGACAATATCAATTATGTAAAAAATATTCATTTTTTAATAGACAGTATAGTTTCTTTTCTAAAAGATGATTATAAAGTTTTAATAACATATAGAAATGAAAAAGAAAAAAAGAACTTAAGCGAGTTTTTGGATAATTACAAATTAACTTACAGCGAAAATATTGCAAAAGGAAGAATTGCTTTTGTAAAGGAAAATATAAAGTACGGTGTAAATATATTAAGTGAAAAAATGTTTATTCTTTCTTATAATGATATTTTAAAGAAGAAAGAAACAAAAAAAACAGTAAAAAAATCTGATAAAAAGAAAGAGAAAGCATTTTTCAGCGAGATATCAAAAGGGGACTATGTAGTTCATGAAACATATGGTATAGGTAGATATCTTGGTATGGTAAACATGGAAGCCGGAGGATTATATAACGACTATTTGGAGATAGAGTTTGCGGGAAGTGACAAACTTTATGTAATTGCAAATAAGATGCATCTTGTAAGTAAATATATAGGAAGTGATGATGCACCTCCAAAGCTTAACAAGTTAGGTTCTCAGGTTTGGGAAAATACAAAAGCCAGAACAAAAAAGGCTGTAAAAGAGCTTGCCAAAGAATATATAACCCTTTATGCAAAAAGAAGAGAAATAAAAGGATATGCTTTCTCTTCCGATACTCCTTGGCAAAAAGAATTTGAAGATAGTTTTGGATATGAGCTTACTGAGGATCAGGAAAGATGTGTAAGAGAAGTAAAGGAAGACATGGAAAAACCTTATCCTATGGACAGGCTTGTATGTGGGGATGTAGGTTTTGGGAAAACAGAAGTTGCCATGCGAGCTGTATTTAAAGCCTGTATGGATTCAAAGCAATGTGCAGTTTTGGTACCAACGACAATTCTTGCTATGCAGCATTACGATACTTTCGTTGAAAGGTTTAAAGATTTTCCCGTAAGTATAGAAATGCTATCCAGATTCAAGACGAAAAAAGAGCAAGATAAGATAATAGATAAATTAAAAAGAGGAAAAGTGGATATTGTAATAGGAACGCATAAACTGCTTTCCGATAGTATTCAGTTTAAAGATTTAGGACTTCTTGTTGTAGACGAAGAACAGAGGTTTGGAGTTGCGCATAAGGATAAGCTTAAACTTTTAAAAGAAAATGTAGATACTCTTACTTTATCGGCAACACCTATTCCAAGGACTTTAAATATGTCTTTAATAGGTATAAGGGATTTATCCACAATAGAAAAACCTCCAAAAGAAAGAGAAGAAACAGAAACATATGTACTTGAGTACGATGATTATATAATTAAGGAAGCTATAAACAGAGAGCTTAGAAGAGATGGACAAGTATTTTTTGTTTACAATTCAGTAAAAAATGCAGAAAATACATGTTCATATTTAAGAAAATTAATTCCGGGGTTAAAAGTTGAATTTGCAAATGGGCAGATGCCTGAAAGAGAGCTTGAAAAAACAATGTTTAGCTTTTTAAATAAGGAATTTGATGTGCTTGTATGTACGGCGATAGTTGAAAATGGGCTTAACATATTAAATGCAAATACCATGATAATAAAAGACGGTAATAATCTTGGACTTTCTCAGTTATACCAGCTTAGAGGAAGAGTTGGAAGAAGCAATAAAAATGCTTATTGCTATATAACCTATGAAAAAAACAGAGCTTTAAACGAAACTGCCGTAAAAAGACTTAAAGCAATAAATGAATTTACAAAATTTGGTTCGGGATTTCAAATTGCCATAAGAGATTTGCAGATAAGAGGTGCAGGTAATCTTTTAGGAGCAAATCAAAGCGGGCATTTTTCTTCGGTTGGATATGAACTTTATACAAAAATGCTTTCAGAGGCTTTAAAAGAAAGCAAAGGAGAAAAGCTAAAAAAAGAAGTAGAAACAAGTATAAACATGAAAGTAGATGCTTATATAGGAAAGAATTATATTGAAGATGAAATGCAAAGAATCCTTACTTATAAAGAAATAGCGGGTGTTGAAACAGAATCTGACAAAGAAGACCTTATAGATCATTTAATAGATGTATATGGAGATATTCCGTCTGCAACAATGAACCTAATTAATATATCCCTTCTTAGAAATAAGGCATCTATGAAAGATGTATTAAGCATTAACGTAAATGAACAAAATAGAGAAATATATTTTGATTTTGATAAAGACATTGAAATTAATATAGATATAGTGAATAAACTATATGAAATGTTTAAGGGTAAATTTATAAAGAATACAAAATTTATTAGAATATGTTTCCCTTATAAAAAGACCAGAAATGTTCATGTAAATATCATGAAGCTTATAGATAAAATAATTGATAATCTATGATATATTGTGTATAATTTATAAGATTAATCATTATTAATATAAAAGTTTATGTAACAGAAAGGAAATGTTATGAAAATTATTATAAATAAAGTTGTTGGTATTGCTGTATCACTACTTTTTGTATTATCTGTATGCGGATGTACAGTAAATGAAGAAAAACTTGCTTCAAGTGCTGTTGCAAAAGTTAATGATACGGAAATTTTAAAATCACAAATGGATGAAATTGTTAATTTTACAGCTGTATATTATTATGCTACAACAGGACAAGATATAACTGAAGATGAAGACTCTTTTAAAACTATGAAAGAAGATATTGTTAATGATATGGTTGAAAGAGAACTTCTTAAAACAGTAGCTGATAAATACGATTATAAAGTTAATGAAAAAGAAGTTGAAGACGGAGTAGACAATTTACTTGCCGGAATTGAAGAAAGTCAGTATATGTCAGGTGATGATTATTTGGAAGTTTTACAAAAATATGGTTTTAAAGATGAAAAAAGCTTTAAAGAAGCTGCAACGACATATTCAGAAGCAATGACTTATACTAATGGTTTCATGGATAAATTCAGAAATGAAGTTCAGGGTAAAGGTTATGCGACTTCAACATATATGACTGTAGATGATATCGAAGTTCCAGCATATGTTTATTATTATATATATATTCAAAAAACAATAGAAGAAGAATATAACAGCTATATGAATTCTTATTATTCAAGCGGGGATTCTTCAACTACGGAATCGAAAACTCCTGAAGAAATAAAAGAAGACACAGAAGAAACAATAAAAGAAAAAGCTGCTTTTTATGCCGAAGGAACAGCAAAGAAACTTGAAGTTACAGATGAAACAATAAATAATATAAAGAAACAAAATTCAACATATGATTCAATGTATGGTTCAGAAACAATGGAATCTGTATATAATGCATATGGAATAACTAAAAAACAATATGATGAAGCTGCTACATGGGTAGCAACTGCCGATGCTTACAAAAATAAACTTCATGATGAAGTTTCATATGAAAAACCTACAGAAGATGATGCAAAGAAAGAATTTGAAAAAAATACAAAACAATATGATACTTCAACAGTAAGCGCAAAACATATTTTGACACAAGATAAAGATTTGGCAAAAGAAATTTATGAACAAGCAAAAAAAGAAGGGGCAAATTTTGATGATTTAATGAGCAAATATCAAAATGATGAAAGTGTTGAACAGGCATCTGATCTTGGCGCTTTTAAGTATTCAGATATGGTTGAAGAGTTTTCTGAAGCTGTATTTGATGCTGAAAAAGGTGAAGTTATAGGACCTGTTAAAACAGAATATGGTTATCATGTAGTTTATGTTTATGATAAAAATATCGTAGAACCTAAGTTTGAAGATTCTATGGATCAAATTCTAGTTGCACTTGATGCCGACAGAAAGGCAGAAGCTGCTTCTAAGTTAGATGAAGAAATTAAAAAAGAACATAAATATGATATTTTAAGAACAGAAATAGATGAGCCATTTAATATGTTTATGGCTGATTTAAAAGAAAACAATAAGATTAAAACTTATAAATCTATAATTAAAAAATAAAAAGAACTGCTTTGTCAGTTCTTTTTTTATAAAAGTATTGACTTAGAGTTAACTCCAAGGTGTAAATTATATATAGAAAATAAAAATAGCTATAAATTATATATTTAAAATATAGAGGTAAGAAAAATGAAAATAGCCGAAGTTAGTAAAAAAATGAATTTATCTCAAGATACACTTAGATATTATGAGCGTATTGGACTTATTCCGCCGGTAAAAAGAAATTCTTCAGGGATAAGAGATTATACTGAAAAAGATATTGGATGGGTAGAATTTATTAAATGTATGAGAGGAGCAGGGCTTTCAATTGAAAGTTTAATAGAGTATGTAAAATTATTTGAAGAAGGTGACAAAACTGCGAGAGCAAGAAAAGATATATTATTTGAAGAAAGAGAAAAGTTAATTGAAAGAATTAATTCAATGCAGGAAACTCTTGAAAGATTAAATAAAAAAATTGAAAGATATGAAAAATGTCTTAAAAAAGAAAAGGAACTCAGAGGTGAATAAAAATGAAAGATGACAGAATTAATTTAGCAAAAGAAAATTTAAGAAACCTTGTTTCAAACGGAAATGTTGAAAATATATTAGATTCAGAATTTAATCAAATAATGAATTATTTTATTTATGGTGAAGTATTTGAAAGTAGTGATTTAATAGATAAGAAATTTAGGGAGCTTATTACAATAAGCGTTTTAACCGCAAGCGGTTTATTTTCATCTCTTAAAGAACATATTGAATATGCCCTAAATTTAAATATAAGCAGTGTAGAAATAAATGAAACAATATTGCAATGTTCTCCTTATGTTGGATTTATCAAAACTAATGAAGCTATGAAGGTTATGAAAGAAGTTTTTAAAGAAAACAATATTGAGTATTCTGTAAAAAGCCAAAGTACAACAAGTGAAGATAATAGATTTGAAAAAGGGTTGGAAGTTCAAAAAGAAATTTTTGGAGAAGTTATCGATCAGTTACATGAAAATGCACCAAAAAATCAAAAACATATACAAAATTATTTATCTGCGATGTGCTTTGGAGACTTTTATACAAGAAAATGCCTGGATTTGAAACAAAGAGAAATAATTACTTTAAGTTGTTTAATATCTCTTGGAGGATGTGAAAGTCAAGTTAAATCTCATATTCAAGGAAATATTAATGTAGGAAATACAAAAGAAATACTTATTGCGGTTATAACCCAGTGTCTGCCATATATAGGCTTTCCAAGAACGTTAAATGCCTTTAATTGTTTAAATGAAGTCATACCTGATTAGTAAAAAACACTTAAACTTTATATAGAGTTTAAGTGTTTTTTTATATATAAAAAATTTACAGCTTTACTTTTATTTTACATTCCTTTTACTTAAGTATGATTTCCAAAGTTTAAATATTGGTATATCATAGCACCATATTAAATAAAGAGAGGAAATGAAGAATATGAAAAAGAAATTATTAGCTGTAGGTTTAGCAGCATTATGCTTAATGGGATTTGCCGGATGCGGTTCAAACTCTGAAGGAACTGGATCAATAACAATGGCAGGTTCTACATCAATGGAAAGCGTAGCAAAAGCATGGGGTGAAGATTACCTTGCTAAAAACGGAGTAACAATCTCAGTTCAAGGCGGAGGTTCATCAGCAGGTGTAACAAGTGTTGTTGATGGAAGCGCTCAAGTTGGTATGTTAAGTAGAGATGTTAAAGATGAAGAAAAATCAGATGATTTACAAATTACTCAAGTAGCAATCGATGGTATTGCAATCGTAGTAAATCCTGAAAATGGTGTTGAAGATTTAACATCTGCTCAAATTGCTGATATTTACACAGGAAAAATCACAAACTGGAAAGAAGTTGGCGGAGCTGACGAAGAAATCGTAGTTGTTGGTAGAGAAGCTGGTAGTGGTACAAGAGATGGTTTTGAAAGCATTCTTGGTGTTGAAGAAAAATGTAAATACAAAGCTGAACTTAACGAAACAGGTCAAGTTAAATCAACAGTTGCTTCAACAAAAGGCGCTATCGGATATATGTCTTTAGGATATGTTGATGATGAAGTTAAAGCTGTAAAAGTTGACGGTGTTGCTCCAACAGAAGCAACAGTATCAGACGGAAGCTACAAGGTTCAAAGACCATTCATCGTAGTAACAAAAACAGATGCTTCTGAAGAAGTAAAAGCATATGTTGAATATATGTTAAGTGAAGAAGGTCAAGCTATCGTTGAAAGCAGCCACTTTGTAAAAGTAAAATAATAAATTACATAAATTAAATAATTAAAACATTAATGCACCATATGGTGCATTAATGCTTATTGAAGAGGAAAATAAATGAAACTAAAAAATACATATAAACAAGATAAAATATCAAGTATATTTGAAAAAATATTTTTTGTTTGCGCAGTAGTTTCTATTATTAGTGTAGTAGTAATAAGTTTATACATGATTATTTCAGGATTCCCTGCAATAAAAGATGTAGGGCTTTTTCATTTCTTGTTTGGGACAGAATGGAATCCAACAGGAAGTAACCCAAGCTTTGGTATTTTACCGATGATACTTTCAAGTATATGTGCTACTCTTGGTGCAATAATAATAGGAGTTCCCGTGGGAGTATTAACAGCAGTATTCTTAAGTGAAGTAGCAAACAAAAAAGTTGCTAATATTATAAGACCATTTATTGAAATTCTTGCTGGTATACCTTCTGTAATTTACGGGTTTGTAGGATTAATATTGGTTGTACCTTTTATTGCTAATGTATTTAATTTATCATACGGAGCATGTTTGTTTACAGGTATGCTTGTACTTGCGATAATGATACTTCCTACAATTGTAACAATAAGTGAAGATAGTTTAAGAGCTCTTCCAAATGAATATAAAGAAGCTTCTTTAGGTCTTGGCGCAACAAAAATGCAAACAATTTTTAAAATATTAATTCCTGCTGCAAGAAGCGGTATTACAACAGGGGTTGTTCTAGGTATTGGTAGAGCGATCGGGGAAACAATGGCAGTAATCATGGTAACGGGAAACAGCGTTAACTTACCAAAATTATTCGGTTCAGTTAGACTGATGACAAGCGGTATCGTATCTGAAATGTCATATGCCGTTGGAACTCATAGAGATGCATTATTTGCAATAGGTCTTGTATTGTTCATTTTCATTATGATAATAAACTTTGTTTTAAATATGATTTTAAATAAAGCAGATAAAAAATACGATTAAGGACAGGAGGGTAATATGAAAAATAAAAAGTTAAGAATTAGTGATACTATACTAAGACTCTTAGTTATTTTATGTGCAGGATTTACAGCATTACTTGCCTTGTCTTTGGTTCTATATGTTTTATTTAAAGGCGTAGGCAGCATAAACTGGGAAATGCTTACAACATCTCCGAGCGAACTTAAAGGAACAGTCGGGGTTCTTCCAATGATTGTAAATACTCTTTATATGATAGTACTTACACTTATCGTATCTGTTCCAATAGGAATCGGAAGTGCAATATACCTTAATGAATATGCAAAGAAAGACAGCAAAATCGTAAGACTTGTTGAATTCACAACACAAACTCTTGCGGGTATACCTTCAATTATTTACGGTTTGTTTGGATATATGTTCTTTTCTATATTCTGTGGTTTTGGTGTTTCAATTTTATCAGGAGCTTTAACTCTTGCGATTATGGTTCTTCCTACTTTAATAAGAACTACACAAGAAGCTTTAAGCAGTGTGCCTGATATGTACAGAGAAGGTGCTCTTGGTATGGGAGCAAGAAAAATTCATTTAATAAGAACTATTTTACTTCCATGTTCAATGCCTGGTATCGTAACAGCTGTAATTTTAAGTATAGGTAAAGTCGTAGGAGAAAGTGCAGCTTTGATATTTACATCAGGTATGGGATATATGTTAACAGACGGAGTAATAAGTCATATATTTAAAAGCGGTGCAACACTTACCGTTCAACTTTATTTATATGCATCACGTGGAGAAAACTTATCAGTATGTTTTGCCCTTGCAAGTATACTTATAGTTATTGTTTTAATAATAAATGTATCAGCGAGATTGCTTTCAAAGAAATTGGAGGCTAAGTAGGAGGAAAAATGGAAAAGAGAAAAAAGATTATTACTAAAGATATGAATCTTTATTATTCAGAAAACCATGCTTTAAAAAATATAAACATGGATATTTTAGAAAATGAAGTAGTATCATTAATAGGTCCAAGTGGATGCGGTAAGTCTACATATTTAAAAAGTTTAAATAGAATGAATGATTTGGTAGATGGAGTAAAAATTACCGGGGAAATATTAATTGATAATGAAAATATATATGATAATGATATTGATGTAACATTGCTTAGAAAAAAAGTAGGTATGGTATTCCAAAAACCAAACCCATTCCCAATGAGCATATATGATAACATTGCTTATGGTCCGAGAGTTCACGGAATAAAAAATAAAAGCGAACTTGATGAAATTGTAGAAAGAAGTTTAAGAGGTGCTGCTTTATTTGATGAAGTAAAAGACAGACTTAAAAAATCTGCTTTTGGTTTATCAGGTGGTCAACAACAAAGACTTTGTATTGCCAGAGCATTGGCAGTTGAACCTGAAATTCTTCTTATGGATGAACCGACTTCAGCTTTAGACCCTATTTCTACAATGAAGATAGAGGAATTGGTATTTGACCTTAAAAAGAAATATACTGTTGTAATTGTAACTCATAATATGCAACAGGCTGCAAGAATTTCTGATAAAACAGCATTTTTCTTGCTTGGAGAATTAATTGAATACAATAAAACTTCTTCTTTGTTTGCTAATCCAAAGCATCCAAAAACAGAAGAATACATAACAGGAAGATTTGGTTGATACTTAACTATAACTTATCAAACAGGAAGGAGAAATATATAAATGAGTGCAAGAAGAAGATTTGATGAAGAACTTGGTTTATTACATAATGAGCTTATTGAAATGGGTTCTATGATTGAAAAGGCAATAAAGTCTTCATTTGAAGCAATTGAAAGTGATGATGAAGATATTGCAAGAGATATTATTGAAAATGATAAAGCAATAAATGAAATGGAAAG
The DNA here is from genome assembly GCF_024135845.1 of Anaerofustis sp. NSJ-163. Classification (NCBI taxonomy): domain Bacteria; kingdom Bacillati; phylum Bacillota; class Clostridia; order Eubacteriales; family Eubacteriaceae; genus Anaerofustis; species Anaerofustis sp. NSJ-163. The sequence goes on along the minus strand of NZ_JAMYJV010000003.1, from coordinate 2,085 downwards.
AAAAATCGAAGCAAGATGCCTTAAATTAATTTTAAGACAACAGCCCGTTGCTTCCGATTTAAGACTTATATCAACGGCTATGAAGATGATTACCGATATGGAAAGAATAGGTGACCATGCTGCTGATATAGCATCAATCTGCATACCTGACGAAAGAGAAAAAAATCAAGAAAAATTTAAAATTGTAGATGAAAAGATTATACAAATGTCAAACATAGATTTGGAAATGGTTGCTTCGAGCATTTCTGCTTTTGTCAACGACAATTTGGAACTTGCAAAAACTACCATTAAAACGGATGCCGAAGTTGACGAGTTGTTTTATGAAGTCAGAGATGATATAATAAAAGGGCTTAAAAATGATGAAATCTCTCCGGGACTTGCAATGGATACGTTAATGCTTATTAAGTATCTTGAAAGAATAGGAGACCATGCGACAAATATTTGTGAATGGGTAATCTTCTATTTGACGGGAGAACATAAAAACAAAAAATTATTGTAATAAAGGATAGTGAAAATTATGGGAAATTATATTTATGTAGTTGAGGATGATAACAATATAAGCGAATTATTGAAATGTTCATTGGAAGCATTTAATTTTTACGTAAAAGTATACGAAAATTGTGAAGACATGATGGTTGCATTAAAAGAGGAAAAACCTAAATTAATGCTTCTTGATATTATGCTTCCAGGAATGAGCGGCATAGATGCATTAAAACTACTTAAAAACAGTAAAAAATATAAAGAAATTCCCATAATTATTCTAAGTGCAAAAAGCAGTGAAATAGACAAAGTAAATGCTTTAGAGCTTGGTGCCGACGATTATGTTACTAAACCTTTCTCTGTTTTAGAGCTTTCTTCAAGAATTAAAAGCGTGCTTAGAAGAAGTTATAAAGAGGAAAATAATATATTGAGTTATAAAGACATAACCATAGATAAAGAAAATTATTTGGTTACACATTCCGGAGAAGAAGTGGTTCTTACGAAGAAAGAATATAAAATACTTCTTTATATGTTTGAAAACGAAGGAAGGGTAGTAACCAGAGAAGAACTTTTGAACGAAGTATGGGGATATGATTTTGAAGGTGAAAGTCGTACTCTTGATATGCATATGAAAACTTTAAGAAATAAAATCGGAAGCGAAGACGATAAGTATAAGTATATAAAAACCGTTAGAGGAATAGGTTATAAATTAGGATAATGAGAAAATTCGTATTTGTAAGAAGTTTTCTTGTAGGTCTTATTTGTACTTTAATACTTAGTTTGTCCTTCTTTTTCGTATTATCCAAAAATCAAGATAATGGCTATCATACTACAATAGAATCTTTCCTTCATACCGTTAAAGAAACCTACGAATTTAGTACTGATTATGAAAAAGACGCAGAATATTTAGAAGCAATTTCAACCGATAATTACAGAGTAACAATTATTTCTCCTAATGGCACTGTTTTGGCTGATTCAACACACAAAGAACTTACCGAAAATCATAAAAATAGAGAAGAAGTTAAACAGGCACTTAAAGAAGGAGAAGGTTATTCCATAAGAAGTTCTTCAACTCTTGATAAAAAAGTTATGTATGGGGCTATTGTGTTAAAGAATGGTAACATTTTGAGAGTCATGGTTTCTATGGGTACAATTTACAGTAATTTGGCTACAAAAATTATTATATTTATTTTAGCTATAGTAATTTCTTTTATTATATCTTGGGTTGCAGCGAGGAAGTTTGCGAACGACTCCATAAAACCTTTTGGAAGTGCCGTTGATATATATAAAAAAGAATTTTTTGCAAATGCCTCTCATGAGCTTAAAACTCCCATTACTTCAATAAGAGGATTTGCAGAGCTTATTTCTTCCGGGCTTATAAATGATAAAGATAAGATAATTGAATACAGCACGACAATAAAAAGAGAAGCCATAAGGATGGATACAATGGTAGAAGAAATACTTAAGTTATCCAGCCTTGAAGATCTAGATGAAAATGAAATGCCTCTTGAAAAATTAAATGTTGCAGAAATTATAAAAGAAGCAGTTGAAGTTCTTGATTATAAGTTATACGAAAAGAAAATCATAACAAATGTAGATGTGCAT